>JAIJTS010000020.1 GCA_022732885.1 Atopobium sp.
CAGAAGCTCATCATGAGCCTCATCTTTTGTAAGAGCTGCAATGCGCTCAAGCTCTTGAGACTGCTGAGAAACAAGAGAATCCAAGTCATTTTTACGACGATCAAGCTGACCCTGAAGGCTAGAAAGCTGGTGCTCACGCTTCTCTAGAGCGTCAGTACGATGATCAAGAGACTCTTCACGCTGAAGAATACGATTCTCCATGCTACGAAGCTCACTCTTGCGCTTTTTCTCATCTGCCTCTGCTGCCTGCTTAAGCTGAAGAACTTCTTCTTTAGCCTCAAGTACGGCTTCTTTTTTAACTGTTTCTGCCTGGCGAGCTGCTTCAGAAGCGATGCGATCTGCATTGGTCTGAGCATCTTTTAACTGCTGTTCAGCAGTTTTAATTTTTGAATTACTAATGTTAGAAAGCACGCCGTATGCAAGGCCTACTCCCACAAGAAGGCATACAATGCCTACTGCTACAAATTCCATACCTACTCCTCAAATGGCGATTACAAAAGTGTTCAGGAGACTTTAGACACAACAGAATCTAAAGAACCCGCCATGAGCAGAGTACATTGGCTGGTCATACCACATGCAGAGATAGATCAAGTGTATGAGATACCTACTGTATACGTGACGCTGGTTGCCCAGCGGAAATGAGCCTATTCACGGCATATTTATCGTATAGAGCATTGTAAGTTTTGTCAATAAATTGCAGGTAGGAAAAGTAAAACACACCAATACAACAGACTTATAAGCTATGCAAATGTAATTACTCGGACGTAACGTTTTCATCCAAAATCTTTTTAGCAACGGATGAAGCAATGGAAAATGAATATCCCTTTGTGGCAAGAAACCTAACAAGCTTCTCATAATCATTTTTTCCTGATAGATGTTTTTTCTGAGCCAAAGAATACGCAACCTCAAATTCATCTACATCAGAAAAATATGCATCAGGCCATGCATGAAGTGTTTCAACTTCAATTCCCTTTTTAGAAATCTCAGTTTTAATTTTAAGAGGACCCCAGCCTTGCGAGATTTTAGAACGTATATAAACGTCTGCAAAACGACTGTCATTAACTAAGCCAACTTCAACAGCTCTCTGTACTGCAGAATCTCTTACATTCTTCTGATATCCATCAAGCATGAGCTTTTTCTGAAGCTCAGCTGTAGAGTAATCTCTTTTTACAACCAAAGCCTCAATGCGAGCCTTAATGCATTGCGTTGAAATCTTTTTTAACTCATACAAAAACTCATTTCGAGAAGAAGGTGTAAAAACACCATCTTTCTCTTTGCTCTGAAGAGCACGAGCTACTGTTGGAGGGACAAAGAATTCCTCCGTCCCTCCAACTTCAGTTTCTAAAATTATCTTTGCCTTAGGTTTTGCCTGGCCTAGAGCTGCTTGTTTCTTTTTTGGAAGCTCAATTATCCAAGAAATCTCTGACATTATTCAGCTGAATCTTCCGTTGCAACTGGAGCGCCAACTTCAGAATCTTCATCAAAAACAAGGCCACAAGCAACTCGTACCTTATGATCAATCTCTTCCATGAGATCTGGATTAGCAGTAAGGAAAGATTTAGCTGCTTCTCTACCCTGACCAAGACGTTCACCCTCATAGGTGAACCAAGCTCCAGACTTGTTAACAATTTCAAAATCAACAGCCATATCAAGAATGGAGCCTTCTTTAGAAATGCCCTGGCCGTACATAATGTCAAACTCAGCAACCTTAAAAGGAGGAGCAACCTTATTCTTTACAACCTTAACGCGAACGCGGTTACCAACGTTTTCTCCATTAACTTTAATACTATCAACGCGGCGAATATCCATACGAACAGAGGAGAAGAACTTGAGAGCCCTACCACCGGAAGTGGTCTCTGGGCTACCAAACATAACGCCAATCTTCTCTCTTAGTTGGTTAATGAAAATACAGAGCGTATTAGATTTAGAAAGAGAACCAGCTAATTTACGGAGTGCTTGACTCATAAGACGAGCTTGAAGACCAACGCTAGAATCGCCGATTTCTCCCTCAATCTCTGCACGAGGAACAAGAGCAGCAACGGAGTCTACAACTACAACATCAATGGCGCCAGAGCGAACAAGCATGTCGCAGATCTCTAGAGCCTGCTCACCAGTATCTGGCTGAGAAATTAAAACATCATCAATATCAACACCAATACGAGCTGCATAACCTGGATCAAGTGCATGCTCTGCATCAATAAAAGCTACAACGCCACCCAATGCCTGAGCTTCTGCGAGAATTTCTAGTGAAAGAGTTGTCTTACCAGAAGACTCTGGACCATAAATCTCTACGATACGACCGCGAGGAACGCCACCAATACCCAGTGCTGCATCAAGAGCAAGTGAGCCAGTTGGAATAGCCTGAATATCAAAGGCAGGACCACCCTCACCTAAACGCATAATTGCGCCTGCGCCAAATTTCTTCTCAATCTCTGCGGTAGTTGAAGAGATAACCTCATCTCTCTCATCACCCGTAGTACGAGCTTTAATCTCTTTTGAAACTGACTTTTTAGCCATGGATACTCCTTGCTCTTTTTGTTACTAGAATAATATAAGAACAGACGTTCTATGTCAACGTCAAACATATACTCTATAGAGGGAATTTGTCGTAATATTTACCTCTATTTTTCTACTCTTGAACAGCAAGTTTCTTATGAATTACAAATTTGACTGTATAAGTCCTGCATAGTCGCAAAAAATAAGAAGCTCAAAACAAACTAGTTTTGAGCTCCCCCCATTAAAATAGGATTTTAAGCCTTCACAATTGCTTCATGAATTAATTGTAAGGCTTGTAAAACTGCAGCTTCTCGCACCTGTTCTCTATTGCCAGAAAAATGTTTACAGACCGTATGGGTAAAGTTATTGCTGTTAATACCAAACCAAACCGTTCCAACTGGTTTACCAGGCTCTTCTCCTGTTGGACCAGCTATTCCGGTAACGGAAACTGCAATGTCTGAGCCAATAACTTCTCTAACACCCGAAGCCATCTGAGCAGCACAGGGTTCAGAAACAGCACCAAGGGACGGTTCTTCAAAAATATCCTTTGAGACACCCAATACCTTCTGCTTAATCTCAATGGTATAGCTCACAACAGAGCCTTTAAGCACGCTTGATGATCCAGATATGGCTGTAAGAGCTCCTGCAACAAGTCCTCCCGTACAAGACTCGGCAGAAGCAACCGTAAGACCAGCCTCAAGTGCCTCTGAAACAACTTGTTGAGCTTCTGTAAGAACTTCAGATGAAAACATATGAATCACAACTTTTCGGTCCGCATGCAAATGTTTGGTATGAAAACATACCTATCGTATATACGAATGGCGCCTCAAGGAGACGCCACACTTGTTAAACCTCAGCAATGTATTGCCAAGACTTTACAAAGTAGTCAATTCCTGACCAAGCCGTAAGAACTACAGCATTCCACATAAATGCGTTAAAGATAAAGAGCAAAACGTCCTGAATCATTCCGCCAGGGATGCTTGGCAAGAAAAGTAGTCCACAAATAGCAACCATAGTTGTTGCAGTTTTCCATTTGCCCAAATCAGAGGCTGCAATAACAACTCCCTTTGAAGCAACAACCATCCTAAGGCCCGATACTAAAAACTCTCGAGCAACAATCACTAAGAGTACCCATGGAGAAACCATATGCCACTCCAGAAGTACAAAAAGAGCTACAACAACAGCGAGTTTATCGGCAATTGGATCTAAGAACTTACCAAAAGTAGTAACTTCGTTTCTGCTGCGTGCAAGATAACCATCAAGCTTATCCGTCAAAGAAATGACAACGTAGCCGATAAAGACAAAAAAAG
Organism: Atopobium sp.; assembly: GCA_022732885.1. Lineage (GTDB taxonomy): Bacteria > Actinomycetota > Coriobacteriia > Coriobacteriales > Atopobiaceae > Lancefieldella. The sequence continues at coordinate 3,807 of JAIJTS010000020.1, forward strand.
CTCCGAGGTTAAAACCAGGTGTTGCCAGAGAATCAGCCAGAGAGACGCCTAAAAGCTGTGCGAGGAGAAGCCAAAAAGGCACCAGAACTACTCGAGCGCAGGTAACAATATTTGCAGGTGTCCAAATTGTCTTTGATGACATGTTGTATCCCCAACTAAACGGTTTTCTCGACAGACTGAGTGTCTGTAGTGTCTGTAGTGTCTGTAGTATCTGTAGTGTCTACAATCTCGCCAATCATTTCATAACAGAAGGAATCTACCAGGTCACAAAGGACAATGTCTCCAACCGCGGCATCTCCTTCTGCAATGTGGACGGCGCCATCGCAGTCTGGAGCCTGGAACCAAGTATGTCCGATAAGTTCAGTTCCCTCGTCAGATTCTTCAATTCCGTCAATAATGACCTCACAGCGCTCACCAACATGACGGGCGGTTGCTGCAAAACCAAGCTGCTCAACCAGGTCAAGTAGACGCTGAGTTCGCTCAATCTTTACCTCATCGGGAACCTGATCAGACATCTTTGCACCCAGAGTTCCCTCTTCTGGTGAATAGGTAAAGACGGACGTGTAATCAAACTCCTGCTCCTGGATAAAGTCATAGAGCTCATCTGATTCTTCGTCTGTCTCACCTGGGAAGCCACACATTCCGGTGGTACGCAAAACCATGCCAGGAATCTCTGTTCTGAGGCGATCAAAAAGCTCACGAAGCTCTTGTGTAGAACCAGAACGGCCCATACGCTTAAGAATACGCTCGTTGCAGTGCTGAATTGGAATGTCAATGTAAGGTAGAACCTCAGGTGTATCACGAATGGTACCGATGAGCTCATCGGTCATACCTTCTGGTTGTAGATACAAAACGCGAATCCAGCCTTTATAAGGACGAACTACCTCAGCTACCTGCTGCATAAGCTTGGCTAGCGTTGGAGTCTGACCGTCTTCTGTATCAGGCATATCCGAGCCCCAAATGCCGGTGTCCTGGCCAATCAAAATGACCTCACGAACACCGCCTTCCATAAGCTCTTTTACCTCTTGAAGTATCTCTTCAGCGGATCTTGAGTGATAGTGACCACGAATATACGGAATGGCACAGAAAGCGCAGAATCTGTCACAGCCCTCAGAGATCTTTACAAATGCACTTGCACCGTCAATGGTGCGCAGCATTCCATGAGCGGCAACAATGGACTGTGTTGGCACAGGGATATCCAAGACGTCTGCAACAACGCTCACAATGCCATCCTCTTGATCTGCAGGAACAAAGGCTGCAACCTCGGGAAGCTGCTCGTTAAGCTCTGCGCCGTACCTGGAAGGAACGCAGCCACACATAATAATAGGAAGCTTACGTACTCCTTCGGAAGCGCCTTCAGCTATCTCAAGTGTTGCCTCAATAGACTCCTCTGTTGCAGAAGCCAAAAACGAACAAGTGTTGATAATTGCAACATCTGCTGACTCTGGATCTGCTACTTCACCAAAACCTGAGGCCAAAAGACGCGCACGCATGCGGTCTGTATCAACCTCATTTTTGGCGCATCCAAGCGTAATGTAAAGGACGTTATAGCCCCTATCGATAGTTGTTGAACTGGAGGGGCTGGCCATAGTCTTTCTCCTTAAGGCTTGCAATCACAGACTGAAGAACATCACGAGAAGCGCTAGAAACACGCAGCTTATCGCCCTCAACGGTTGCCTTAGCCTTAACTTTCATATCACGAATATCTTTAGCAATCTTCTTAGCTGTCTCTTGGTCAATACCAGAAACAATAGAGCCAATCTGACGCACGGTAGAACCTGCCGCGGGAATTGGGTCTCCCCAACGAATAGCAGTAAGGTCAATACCGCGCTTTACCAGCTTGGATCCAAGAACATCCCTAACCTGAGATGCAACAAAATCTGCAGGAGCTTCAATAGTAAACTTGCCCTCTTTTTTAGAGAGCTCAAGAGTTGCCCCAGAATCCTTAAGATCATAGCGCTGAGTTAGCTCACGAGCTGCCTGCTGAAATGCATTATCAACTTCCATCATGTCTACTTCAGACACAACGTCAAAGCTTGATTCTTTAGCCATTTCCCCTCCGTATTACCTGGGCGAGAAGATCCTCTTGCCCTATGGCGTTTAGTTATTTGAATTGCTGTTGGAATTCTGGTTGTTAGTTGTACCAGAAGTTCCGCTAGTTGTACTTGTTGACGTGCTGTTTGTTTGAGCTCCAGAGGCATTTGCTCCATTGCTATCGGCAGGCTTTGTACCTTGAATAGTTAAGGTACCAATGCCAGAAGCATTTGCATCAAATGGCTTAGCAGTACCATTAACGGTAACCGAAACTGCGCCAGGAGTACCTGCAAGAACGCTCATGGAATCAGTGACGGTGTATGTCTGAGACCATGGACCAGTAATTGCATCAGCCTCAACGCTCTTACCGTCAACAGTAATCTCAACCCAACTGGTTTGACCATCAGCAACAGTAACTACTACGGTAGTCTGCTTAGGAGTTTCGTCCTTCTTCTGCTCTGTTGTTGCGCTCTTAGAAGCATCGGCAGAATCCTTCTTAGAAGTATCCGTGTTGCTATTTGTGGTTGTTGAACTCTTTGAAGAATCAGTTGTTGAATTATTAACACTTACTGTTTTTGTTGCAGCAGGCGTCGTGCGGGCTGACATACAAGAGCGAACACTAAACAGCAACACTGCAGTAATAATCACAACAACAAGAGCAAACACTGTAGCAATGGTACGTCCTGTATCAGAGAAGTAATTCTGAAGTGCTCCCATAATACCTGGTCTTTGAGGAGCACGACGTTGCTGAGCGGCAGCACCTGATGGCTGACGACGTCGAACATTAGGCCTGTCTACCTGAGCTATATTTCTTGAGCCACGACGACCAGAAATAGTTGATGCACGCTCATAAGGGGCAGTTACATTGTCATAACGAAGATCATCAGTGTAATCGCTTGGAGCAACGGTTCTTCTGGTTACATCATCTTTGTAAGCTGGAATACTAACACCTGCAATGCCTACACGCCTACGCTGAACACCACCGCGTGTACGACTTGCCATGGTTTTCTGACGAGAAGCCTCTTCAATACCAGCATTGTAAGCATGACCTGTGGCATAGCGAGAATATGAGTAACCGCCAGCATCTTCTTCAGAAGCCTGAGCGCCTAAAGGCACGCCAGTCTGCCTAGAACGAACACCAGAAGTAGTTGCAAATGCGCCCATATCACCAGCTGGACCTCCCGATGTAGGGAGAAGACCGTGGTACTGTACATATGCCTTTGGTCTACTATCGGTCTCGTTTACCACGTCATAGCCAGCCATGCCTCGGCCAGACTGGGTATCACGCGTACGACGACGCAATTCATGTGAATAGGTGCCGTTCTCAAATTCGTAACTCTCTTCTTGGAAAAGATCTACAATCTCACGCGGATTAAGCCCTAGGTAACGAGCATATGAAGAAAGCATTCCCTGAGCGTAACCGCTCTGAGGCATATTTTTAAAATCGCCTTCTTCGAAAGCAATAAGTGCCTGCTCTTTAAGGCGGAGAATCTTTGATGCTTGAGTAATAGAAAGTCCAAGCTGACGTCTACGTTCTACGAGCATCTCACTAAAACGAGGGCGTGGCATGCTTACTCTACCTCCCTATAGGCTGCGTCTTGAACTTTGAGTTCTTCAAGAGCTTCTTTATCAATAAGAACTTCTCGAGGCTTTGATCCGTTAGCTGGGCCAACAACACCTTTTGCCTCAAGCATATCCATAATTCTACCAGCACGAGCATACCCAACAGAGAGTGCTCTTTGCAAACTAGATGTTGAACCTAACTGAGAATCCACAATGATGCGGGCAGCCTCCCAAATCAGAGGATCGTCTGCCTGTGCCATACCGCCAACTCCACCAACGCCATCAGCCTGTGTTGGAGTTGCAACGGTCAAAATATTGTCGTGATATTCGGCCACACGCTGAGTACGAATGTACTTAACGGTTTCCTCGATTTCCTCGTCAGAGACCCAACAACCCTGAGCGCGGTTAGGCTTCTTACCACGAAGCTTAACAAGCATGTCACCTTTGCCTAACAGCTGCTCAGCGCCCTTTTGATCCAGAATAATGCGGGAGTTCAAAGAGTTATCAACTGAGAGTGCAACACGGTTATCAATGTTTGCGCGAATCAGACCAGTTACAACGTCAGCAGAAGGACGCTGCGTTGCAACAATCAGGTGAATACCTGCAGCACGACCAAGCTGAGCAATACGAACAATGGAAGACTCAACGTCTTTGCCAGCAACCATCATAAGGTCAGCAAGCTCGTCGATGACAATGACAAAGTACGGCATGTGCTTTGGAGGATTCTCCATGTCAGCGTACTTATCGCCATCAACATTTCTGTTGTACGTCTTAATGTCACGCACCTTATAGTGCTCAAATACCTTTAGGCGGCGCTCCATCTCAGTGACGCCCCACTGAAGAGCGCTTGCTGCTTGCCTTGGCTCAGTAACAACTGGCACGTACAGGTGAGGAAGGCCAGCGTAGCCTGTAAACTCGACGCGCTTTGGGTCAACCATAATAAGACGGACTTGCTCAGGAGTTGCGCGCATGAGCATAGACATGACAATGGCGTTGAGCAGGACAGACTTACCAGAACCGGTAGTACCTGCTACCAGCAAGTGAGGAAGGCTGGCAAGATCAACAACAATTGGCTTGCCCTCAGAATCACGACCAAAGGCGCACTCAAGAGGTCCGCCTTTTGCAAACGGAAGAACGTCAGCTAAGTTGACTGCCTGGGCTTTCTCGTTAGGAATCTCAATACCAACCAAAGAAGTTCCAGGAATTGGAGCAAAAATACGAACAGATTTTGCCGCAAGTGAAAGCGCAATATCGTCCTCAAGATTAGTGATCTTGTTGACGCGCTCGCCCTCGCCCATCGAAATCTTAAACGTAGTAACAGAAGGACCCGCAGTCCAACCAACTACCTGGCTCGAAAGACCAAACTCCTCAAGCGTGGCCTGGAGCCTCTGTGCGGTAGCCTCAAGCTCATCATCGCTGACAGCAGAAGTGGCCGAGTTCTTGTTTGTCTTCAAAATGGTAAATGGAGGCAACTCATACGATTCATCGTCATCGCCGGGCCTTTTGAGCTGGTCAGGTGTGGCGAGAAAATCAGGTGTCGTTTTAGCTTTGCTCTTAGGTTTAGCCTGTTTTGTTGTAGGAGCAACCTCAGCTACAGCGGCATCGTTTTTCTCGACAACTGCATCATCTGGCTGGTCATTCTTTTTAGAGCGCAGCTTGTTCTTGGCTTTATCAATGAGCGTAGTAGGAGCGTCTCCTGCGTCCTCTTGCGCCTCTTCTTCCTCATAAAGACGGGCGTCACGCTTGATGACAGAAGTTTTACGATTACCCAGATAGGTGGTCTCCCCTTCACCAGTCTCATCAAAGAGAGAAGACTGGCTGTTGGAACCACGTCTACCCTGCTTCTTTGCAGGTAGTGGAGCATTTGCTGCGTAGAGAGCCTCTTCTTTTGCAAGAGCACGCTCTTCTTTACGGTAACGATGATTCTCACGCGCTTCATCTAAGCGGAAACTTACACGCTCAACCATGTCAGAAATAGAAAATCCGCAGATAACAACGCCAGCAATAATAAAACCAACTAAAAGAACATTGCCCACCACGCGACCAACAAAGCGCAGCAAAACCCAAGCAATACCACCGCCCACATAACCACCAGCGGCCTCTAAGACTTTTGTGCCCAGAAGCATATCTGGAGCAGCCTCAGCGCCTGGGAAGTTAAGTGAGATTAGAGCAAGAGCAGCCAGAACATCCAGTGTTAGACCAATAGCAATACGCGTAGAGATTCCCTGATCATCACGCATAAAGAAAGTCATAGCAAAGACAAATACTGCAATGGGAAAAAGCAGCGCTCCCGTACCAAAGCACAGTTTGAGTCCATGGCCCATCGCGCTGGTAATGACAGCATTAGAAGGGACAATAATGGACAAAAACATGGCAATAGCAACCACCGCAAGAACAACACCAATGATGTCGTTTTGCAGCGGGCTCAAGCCTACTGCCTGGGCGGAAGCGGCGTTTCTAGAATTTCTTTTTGCTGCGTTTGAAGTGCGTTTAGAGGGCATTGGGCTTATACCTCCATAATGACCGGAATAACCATTGGTCGAGTACGAGTTTTGCTCCAAAGGAAGTTAGAAAGGGCATTACGAACGCTCTTTCTCATGGCTTCAATATTTGCGCCTTCAGACTTAGAGGCCTTCTCAATTGAATTTCTCACAAGATTTTGAGCGTCATTCATAAGCTCATCGTCATCAGCAAATGAAACACCACGGCCAGAAATCTCAACAACACCTGGCTTGAGGTTACGACCAACAAGGGTTACCACAGCTGTGACAATACCATCCTGAGAAAGACGCTGACGGTCACGAAGAACAACAGGGTTAGCATCAGTGACAGAAAGGCCATCAACGTACACTACGCCAGACTCAACTGTCTTACCACGCGTGACCTTGCCGTTTCTCATTTCAAGTGTGTCGCCATTGTCTAGAATAAAAATACGGTTAGCAGGAACACCCATTTGCTGGGCAAGTTCTGCATGGGCACGCAGGTGAACAGCCTCACCGTGGACAGGCATGAAGTTCTTTGGACGAGCCATACCAAGCATGAGCTTGAGCTCTTCCTGGCTACCATGGCCAGAAACGTGAACTAGCGCCTTTGACTTATCATAAATCTCGCAACCAATCTTAGAAAGTGCGTTGATGATGGACTGAACGCTCTTCTCGTTACCTGGAACAGGAGTTGCAGAGATGATTACGGTGTCCTGAGGACGGATAGAAAGCGACTTGTGCTCTCCGTTTGCCATGCGAGCCAAAGCACTCAGAGGCTCTCCCTGAGAACCAGTACACAGCACAACAATGCGGTCATCAGCAAGTTTATCAACATCGTAAGCATCGATAATGTCTTTGTCCGCAATGTTGAGGTAACCAAGCTCACGCGCAACCTTAGTATTGGTAATCATAGAGCGGCCAGTAACAACAACCTTACGCTTTACTGCGACAGAGGCATCGCACACCTGTTGAAGACGGTGAATGTGGCTTGAGAACGACGCCACAAAGACGCGACCGGTGGCATTTTTGATGATGTGACGAAGCGCTGCACCAACAGAAGCCTCAGATGGGGTCATGCCTGGGCGGTTGGCGTTTGTGGAGTCAGAAAGCAGCAGGTCAAGGCCCTCGGAGCCAAACTTGGTAATAGCAGCATAATTAGGACGCACGCCATCAATAGGAGTCTGATCAAGCTTAAAGTCTCCGGAGTGAATAAGCGTTCCTGCAGGAGTCTTCATGTGAATGCCAAAAGCTGCAGGAATAGAGTGAGTCATCGAGAAGAACGTGATGTCAAAGGCGCCAAGCTGGACCTTTGAACCATCAGTAACCTCGCGAAGCTTAGTGCCCACAATCTTGTGCTCAGCAAGCTTGCCTTCAATAAAGCCAAGCGAGAGCTTGCTGGAATAGATTGGAACCTTACGAGTAAGATCCATAAGCAGATACGGAAGAGCACCAATATGATCTTCATGACCGTGGGTAATCAAAATACCGCGAAGCTTATCTTCATTTTCTAGTACATACGTGTAGTCTGGTAAAACTAGGTCAATACCAGGCTGTTCGTCATCTGGGAACATCAAACCGGCATCAACAAGCACCATATCATTACCGTATTCAAAAACGGTCATGTTCTTGCCAATGCCATCAAGTCCGCCCATAGGAATGACTTTAAGAGCTGGGTCTTTCTTAGGCATTAAAACGTTTTCCTTTCAAAAACTTTCTATAACAGACGCTACCCAAAGGGCCGTCTACAAGACTTTTTGCAAAATCTACATGTTGTTTGATTATATAAAAAATCAGCACGTATTACGCTATATATTCCAAAAGAATCAAAATCTCAACAGAATAACAAGAGAGCTCCGATATACATCGAAGCTCTCTTCATTACTTCATGTGAGTAAGGTCTCGTATGGCGAGAAACCCTTTGAGTGTAAGCGTGCCTTATGCGTCGTGATGACGGCGTGGCTGCCTACGCTCAGAGTTAGCGTTGTCGTTCTGGCGACGTGGGCGATGCTCCTCATGATCCTTCTTTGGAGCACCCTGTGGTGCCTCTGGCTTATCAAGACGGTCAAGAGAAATCTTGCCCTTCTCGTCTACCTCAAGGACCTTGACCTTAACCTCATCGCCAACAGCCAGGACATCCTCGACCTTCTCGACACGTCCCTGTGCAACGCGGGAAATGTGAAGCAGACCGTCTTTACCAGGAAGAAGCTCAACGAAGGCGCCGAATGGCTGAAGACCAACAACGCGTCCTGTATACTCCTCGCCTACCTCTGGAACCTTGACGATAGCCTTGATGCGCTCTGCAGCAGCCTCAGCAGAACCGTTGGTACCAGCGATAAAGACGGTACCGTCCTCCTGAATGTCAACGGTTGCACCCGTATCCTCCTGGATTCCGCGGATAACCTTGCCACCAGAGCCAATGACGTCGCGAATCTTATCGGTTGGAATAGAAAGTGAGATGATCTGTGGAGCGGTCTCCTTAGTCTCAGTACGAGGTGCAGGAATCTGCTCAAGCATCTTGTTCAGAATGAACATACGGCCCTCTTGAGCCTGGAGAAGTGCGCTGCGCAGAATCTCTGGAGTAAGGCCAGTAGCCTTGTTGTCCATCTGCATTGCAGTAATACCTTTGGTGGTACCGCAGACCTTGAAGTCCATGTCGCCGAGGAAGTCCTCAAGACCCTGGATATCAGTAAGAACAACGGTCTTGCCGTTCTCCTGGATAAGACCCATTGCAACACCAGAAACAGGACGCTTCAGAGGAACGCCTGCGTCCATAAGGGAAAGTGTGGAACCGCAGGTAGAAGCCATGGAAGAAGAACCATTGGACTCCATTACCTCAGAGACTACGCGGATGGTGTAAGGGAACTCTTCCTCAGAAGGGATAACAGGCAGAAGCGCGCGCTCTGCAAGAGCTCCGTGACCAATCTCACGACGCTTTGGACTGCCCATACGGCCAGTCTCACCGGTGCAGAATGGTGGGAAGTTGTAGTGGTGAATGTAGCGCTTGCCATCCATTGGCTCAATAGTGTCAAGACGCTGCCACTCGTTGAGCATGCCAAGTGTACAAATGGAAAGAACCTGGGTCTGACCACGCTGGAAAAGACCAGAACCGTGAACAAGAGGCAGGTAGTCAGGCTTGACCATGATTGGACGAATCTCGTTAGCCACACGGCCGTCAACACGCTCACCGGTCTCAACAACCATAACGCGCATAGCATGCTTCTCAAGACCCTTGAGCTCAACGGCAATAGCGCGGCTCCAAAGCTCCTGCTCCTCCTCGGTAAACTGAGCCTTAATCTCGTCCATCAAGTCAGCAACCTTCTGCATACGGGACTGCTTATCAGCATCCTTAAGAGCAGCGCTCATCTGGTCATAGTAAGCAAAGATGCGGTCGTGAACCTCAGCGATTGGCTCGTCAAGGATGTACTCGCGCTTAACGATAGGACCGTTAACCTCTTCCCACTTAGCAATGAACTTCTTCTGCTCCTCGCAAAATGCTGCAATTGCCTCCTGGCCAAATGCCATAGCAGAGAGCATGTCCTCTTCGGAAATCTCATCTGCACCAGCCTCAAGCATGGAAATGAAGGTTGAAGAACCGCCAAGCTCAAGGTCAAGGTCAGAGTGATCGCGCTCTTCATAGGTTGGGTTAACTAGGAACTCACCAGTATCAGCGTTGCGACCAATGCGGACGCAAGCAAGTGGTCCCTCAAAAGGAACGCCACCAACAGCCAGAGCAGCAGATGCGCCCATGACAGAGATGGTATCAACAGCGTTTACCTGATCAGCAACAAGAGAAGTTGCAACAATCTGAACCTCATTGCGGAAGCCATCTGGGAAGGATGGGCGCAGAGGACGGTCAATCATACGAGCAGTAAGGGTTGCCTTCTCAGATGGACGAGCCTCACGCTTGAGATATCCACCAGGAACGCGACCAACTGCGTACATTTTCTCAATAAAATCAACAGTCAGTGGGAAGAAGTCGTAATCCTTACGCTCCTTGGAAACCACTGCAGTGAGAAGTACGGTGGAATCGCCGCACTTAACGATACAGGCACCAGTTGCCTGCTTTGCGAGCTCACCAGCCTCAAGGGTGTAGTGCTTACCATAGAGGTCAAATTCGTGAGTTACTTTAGTCATTTCTTTCCTCTTCTATCTCCGTTTGCCCCATTGCAAACGGGCCTCAAACATAAAGGGCGCCAGACGGCGCCCTAAAAAGCCAACTTACTGGATGTTGTCGCGGATACCCAGAGAAGCAATAAGAGTACGGTACTCTTCAATGTCGTTCGACTTGATGTAAGAAAGAAGACGACGACGCTTACCAACGAGCATCAGAAGACCACGACGAGTGTGGAAGTCCTTCTGGTGGGACTTCATGTGATCGGTGAGCTGACGAATACGCTCAGTAAGAAGAGCAACCTGAACCTGCGCGGAACCGGAGTCCTTCTCGTCCTTGCCGTACTGCTTGATGAGCTCAGCCTTACGATCCTTAGTTACTGCCATAATAAACCGCCTTTCGCGTTGAATACTCCTTGTACTGAGAAGGTAGCCGGCAGTGACTAGCCCCTAAGAACAAGGAAATAACCTTTAAAAGGATACCAGTTACTGGTGAACATTGCTAGTAAAAATCCACTTCAGCTAGATACTCAGCAGAAATTCAAATGCTTTGAGGCGCGCTTCAAGATGTGTGGCTGCCCAAATATGCGCGTTGGTGAGCAAAAAGAGTGCAGTTTCTGGAGCAATCTCGGCAACAATAAGCTGGTCAAAAGTAAGTTTTAGAAGTGAAGATAACCACGAGAGCTCAAGCGAAGTTACCTCAATGGCTCCCTCAATCTCATGCGCACAACTTCCACACAATGCACCACCAGCAGCTGGCGAGAAGTACGTAAGAGCTTCATCTCCACAGGCAATGCATGATTCCAGCTCTGGTCGCCAGCCTTCGTGTGCCAAAACTTTAAACACATAGGCAGCAACAACAAGATCTAAGTGTTTCTCATCATCTACTTCTTCGCAAGCTCTGAGGGTGCGAGAAAGTAGTGGATAGAGAAACGCGTCCTCGATGCCGTCAATACATGAAAGGCGTGCAACTTCGCAGATAGCAGATGCGGCTGCTACCTTAGAAAGATCTCCTCGAAGTGATGCATGCGGCTCAAGCAAGGTTGCCTCGGACAAGATGTCAAGCGAGCGACCTTCTGCCAGCAGCACGTCTAGCTCGCAAAACAGTTCGACACGAGCAGCAAATCGACCGCCAGGCTTTCTGGCGCCCTTTGCAACAGCTCGTCGTTCTTCTCCCGAATCGGAGAGCATGGTTAAGATGAGGTCTTGCTCGGCAAGTTTAGTTCTATCAAGCACAATTGCTTTAAGACGAGTGGTCTTTCTACCAGGCACAACTAATCCTCAGTTGAGTAACCCAGGCGTTTAATCTCATTGGCATCACACCTCCAGAGAGGCTGTACGCGCACCTGCAGATCAAGGTAAACCTTGCGGCCAAACAATTTCTCCAGGTCTTTTCTAGCCTCAACGCCAACGCGCTTAATCATGGAACCGCCCTGGCCAACCACAATGCCCTTTTGACCTTCTCGCTCCACCATAATAGTTGCAGAGATAGATAAATGGCCATCTGTTGCAACCTCATAGGAATCGCAGACAACAGCAACAGAATGTGGAACTTCCTGACGAAGGTTAAGCAACAGCTTTTCGCGGACAAACTCTGCTACCAGGTCTTCTGGCAGGGCGTCAGTCTCCATATCCTCTGGGAACCACATGGGACCCTCAGGAAGATGTTCGGAAACAAGAGCAATAAATGCCTGAATATTAAAGTCTTCTGAAGCAGAAACGACAAGCACATCATCAAAGTGAGCAAGAGCCTGTGCAGCCTCAAGCTGCTCAGCCACCTGCTCTGGAGATGCAATATCTGCCTTTGTAATAACCAGCAGCTTAAAGGCAGCGTGTGCCTGCTCAACATGATTTGCAACCCACTCATCACCACGACCAACGGGCTTAGTGGCGTCAATCAAAAAAGCAATTACATCTGCGTCATTGAGCTCTCCAAGCGCTGCCTTGTTAAGCTCTTTTCCAAGAGCATCTTTAGGTTTGTGAAGACCTGGAGTATCTACAATGACCAGCTGGGAGTTCTCTCCGTTTACTACTGCCCTAAAACGACGTCGTGTTGTCTGGGCAACAGGGCTTGCGATAGCAACTTTCTGACCCATACAAGCGTTTAAAAGTGTAGACTTGCCAACGCTTGGACGACCAACTAATGCAACAAAACCGCTCCTAAATGGAGTGGTCTCAGATGAAGTGTTTTCAGAAACTGAATTGGCGGTCATACGTCCTCCAACTTACCAATGAAAAATCGCTCGCGAGAAAATCAAAAGTCCTATAAGGGCTGCCGTAAAACTAATACAGCATGAAGCCGCCGCAGCAATATCTTTAGCTTTACCGGCCATAGGATGAAACTCTGGAGAAACCAGGTCCACCACAGTTTCTATTGCCGTGTTAATAAGCTCTGTAGTTAAAACAGCACCAATACACGCAAAGACAAGTGCCCAGCTTACGGCATCCAAACCAACAAACAATCCCGCAACTACAGTCAATACGGCAGCAACTGACATACGGCGAAGATTTGCCTCTTGAGCAAACGCTTGACGTGCACCCTGTAGTGCAAAAAGAAGACCGCGCTTAAAGCTTGGATGTCTGCCCTTAGATCCCGGAATCATTACTCGTCAATCCCCTCGCGGTGGCGAGTCAATACAACTGGCTCAATGGTCTTATCAGTTGAAAGCAGAGCAGCAAGGGCGTCTTCGCGAGCCTCCATAACCTCTGCTTCATCATCTTCAATGTGGTCATATCCAAGCAGGTGAAGCATGGCATGAACAAGCATAAGCCTAAACTCGTCCGCCTCAGTAGTGCCATATTCTTTTGCTTGACGTGCAATAAAGTTAGGGGCCAGAATAATATCGCCCAGCTCACACATCTCGCCAGGAGCCAAATCTGGGTCATCAGGACGCTCTACCTCAAGTGAAATAACGTCTGTGGGTGCATTTTTTTCTCGCCACTCAAGGTTTACCTGCTGAATCTCTTCATCGCTAACAATAGAAATAGAGACTGTACAAGGGCGCTCCACGCCTTCTTCAGAGAGTACGAGGTTGCAATCGGCTTCAATCTCTTCCACAGAAATTGGGCACTCTACGTCCTCTTCAATCACAATATCGTACTCGTTAACCACGTTACTCCCCTAGCTGTTTTTTCTCATAGGCAGTATATGCATCAACTATCTTACCAACCAACGTGTGACGAACAATATCATTTCTATCTAAATCAACAAAAGCAACGTCTTCCAGATTGCCCAACACCTGTCGAGCAACGTCCAAACCACTTTTTCCCACAAGGTCTCGCTGTGTTGCATCACCAGTTATTACAAACTTTGACGAGAAACCCAGGCGGGTCAAAAACATTTTCATCTGCTCAGGTGTGGTATTTTGTGCCTCATCCAAAATGACAAATGCATCATTCATGGTACGGCCACGCATAAATGCAAGCGGAGCAATTTCAACAATTCCCTGTTCAATGAGGTTATTTGCGTACTCCATAGAGGTCATATCAAAAAGGGCGTCATAGAGTGGCCTAATATAGGGATCAAGCTTTTCTTGAAGTGTTCCTGGAAGAAAACCTAGAGACTCTCCTGCTTCTACAACAGGTCTTACCAGCACAATTCTGCTGATTTGCTGAGAAGTCAACGCGGCAAGCGCCATAGCAACTGCCAAATAGGTTTTTCCGGTACCCGCAGGACCAATACCAAAGGTTATAGAGTTATTTGCTATTGCCTTGGTATAAGCAATTTGACCTTGTGTTTTAGGTTGAATTGCTTTGCCCTTATGTGTGACAAACAGCGTACGTGTTCCCGCCTGCTTTAAGTTGGCATTTCTTTTTGTGTTGTCAAGCAGAAACTTTACGTCTTCAAGTGTAGGCCTTGAGCCTGATTCGACCATTTGAATAAGGCGAGAAAAAATGAGCGTTAACAGCTCAATCTCTTGAGAAGTACCAGACAAAAAGATTGCTTTTCCTCTGATTGAAATAAGAGCCGCACATGACGCTTCAATTTCTCTGAGCAAACTATCAGCTGGACCTGTCAGATACAGAGGATCAACCGAATCAGGAATAGTTAAGCGAATTTGTGTTGGCTCCATGTTCCCCCAATTTACAAACGAGTAGCTTTTAGCGTTCCATTAGGTAAAACTTCATCAAAGCGCATAGCAATAAGCTCATCAAGTTCAATAGTAGGATCAACCTGGACATCAAAAAGGCCGCCAGAAATTCCCCTACCTGGATACTGTACCACCACATTGTCGCAGGTACCAACAAGCTTCTTAGCTGCGTCAAGACGCATGGCAGTACCCAAATCGCGCATTTTCTTTGCACGCTCAGCCATCGCCTTTGGATCTACCTGATTTGGAGCGGTTGCCGCAGGGGTTCCAGGGCGCTTGGAATACCTAAATACATGCATCTTTGAAAAGCCCATCTGACGACAAAACTCATACGACTCTTCAAATTCTTTATCAGTTTCTCCAGGAAAGCCAACAATAAGGTCCGTTCCCAAAGCGATAGTTGGCATCACTGAACGAGCTTCCTCGACAGCATTGCGGTAAAGTTCTGTTCTGTACACCCTGCCCATACGTGAGAGCGTAGCATCACATCCAGATTGAAGACAGATGTGCAAAAAAGGCGCAATTCTTCCGTTGGAAGCGGCAATTACCTCTACCAAACGAGCATTTACATCAGGCGGCTCAAGAGAAGAAAGTCTCAAGCGACCAACCTCGGTTTTTTCAAGTACATACTCGAGAAGATCAGGAAGTCGTAAAATTCTTCCACCCTCATTCTCAAGTTGAGCCTTATAGCTGCCAAGATTAATTCCTGTAAGGACAACCTCTTGAGCTCCTCTGCTCATAGCATCTTTTACCTGCGAAACAACTTCGCGAGGATCGAGGGATTTTCCCGCACCGCGCGCCTTCCAGACAATGCAGAAGGTGCAACGGTTATCACAACCGTCTTGAATCTTGATACCAGGGCGTGTGCGACCTGTTGGAGTTGGCTTAGAAATGACAAGCCCGTCATCGCTTACGGATTCTGGGGCAAAGCCTAGCTCTTCAAGAACTCTATCCGCAACTTTGTCCTTCTCGGCTTCTACCACAACATTAGGAGCAAGAGAGGCAAGTTCATCAGCAAAAAGACTTGCAACACAACCCGTTGCAACTACAAGAGGAGCTCCCGGCATAAGTGCTGCTTTACGCACAGCTTTTCTCGTCTTAGCCTCGGCTTCTGCAGTGACAGCACAGGTGTTGATGACGATAGCCTGAGCCTCATTTTCTTCAACAATACGACATCCCATGCGGAGCAGAGAATCTGCCATTAAATCAAGCTCAACGCGATTTACTCTGCATCCAAGATTTATGAGCGCAATTCCATGAGCCATTAGCGCCTCTTCTTAGAAGCCTTTTTGGCTTTATGCATTACGGAATCTGTTGCTGCAGATTGACTGGATTGCTGCGTATCTTGAGTATCTTGAGCACTGTTTTGTTTACGCTCATCAATTATGGAGGTAATCGTCTCTAACTGCTCTTTAGTCAGTCCAGTTGAAGTCTCAATGTGAACCAGAACGTAAAGGTTTCCACGAGCCTTAGAATGCAAACGAGGCATACCCTTACCAGCTACACTCAGCTGCTGACCATACTTACAACCTGCAGGGATAGAAATTTCAATAGATTCATCTTTGATAATGCCGTCAATAGTAACGGTAGTACCAACAATTGCCTCAAGAGAATCTACGCTAACTGAAGTAAAAAGGTCATCGCCCCTACGCTCAAAGTCTTTATGTTGAGCAACTTCAATGGTTACGATAAGGTCGCCAGAGGTTTCGCCTCTAACACCTGCTTCGCCTTTACCAGTAATAGAAATTGATTGACCTGAATGAACACCTGCCGGAATTTCAACAGAAACACGCTCATGATCAGGAGTTCTTCCCTGACCTCCACAGGTCTCACAGGCATGCTCAACCTTCTTGCCTGTTCCTTGGCACTCTGGACAAACTGTCTGAGACTGCATTTGACCAAAGACGGTATTTTGAACCTGAACTACCGTGCCCGTTCCGTGACAGCGTGGGCAGTCCTCAATTTTTCCACCCTCACCAAGACCGGTACCATTGCAATCATCGCAGGTAGAAAGTCTGTTATATGAGATAGTTTTAGTAACTCCGGCTGCTGCTTCTTCCAGCGTGATGGACAGCCTAATACCCATATCACTTCCACGAGTACGCTGAGCAGCGCCTCGACCTCCATGACCGCCGCCAAAGAAAGTATCAAAGATATCTCCAAAGCCGCCGAAGCCACCACCAAAGATATCTGACATATCTACATAGCTGCCACCAAAACCGGAAGGACCATTAGGGTCTCCATAACGGTCATAGTTAGCGCGTTTTTGCTCATCTGAAAGTACAGAATAAGCTTCGTTTACCTCTTTGAACTTCTCTTCTGCATGAGGGTCATCAGAAACATCAGGGTGCAGTTTTCTTGCAAGCTTTAAAAAAGCTCGCTTGATAGTTTTTTGGTCTGCATCACGAGCAACACCTAAGAGCTCGTAGAAGTCTTTCTTCTCTGCCACGCTTACTAACTCTCCCCTTGTAAAACCTAAAACTTAAATTCCCATATAGCCAACATGGCCCAAACCGGCCGTACAAGCATACAAAGTCATAATAATAATTGAGTAGAAGGCACCATTGATGATTCCCGAAACAAAGGCATTTGCAAAGCTTCTCCACCAGCCAGCATTCATCTTTACGCCATCTGCAAGAACATTTCTCATGCCAAAAATCAAAAGTGGAATCAACACAATGGCAAATAATGGTGACCTTAAATTGAGCGCCACAAACACTAGAAGCATTGCGGTAATACCTGTGACACGAGCTCCCGCACGCTGACGGAACGTCAGCTGCTCTGAAGGAACCTTGATATTTACAATAAAATCACCGGTTGCAGAACCATTTGTTCCTGCATTTCCCATTCCAGGTACTCTAATCTGATCGCCATTATGAGAGTTGGCAGGTACATCAACCATAATTTCGCTTGCAGATAAAACACGTCCAGAACCACCACAAACGTCGCATGGATCTTGTACAACGTGTCCTGCGCCATCACACTCTGGACAGTCAACTCTAAACTTTCCTACCCCAAAAATGGAAGAAAGATCAATGTCAATATGACCCGTTCCTTGACAGGTTGGACAGGTAGTTGCCTCGCCCTTATGCTGCGATCCCTTACCCGCGCAAGCATCACAAGTAACAAAACGCTGGTACGTGATACCTTTCTTAACGCCATTTTTAGCGTCAGCGTCGCTCAAGGTTAAGTCGTAGACAATATCTGCGCCTGTCTGGGGCTTGTATGCACGAGAACGCTTTTGAGATCCAGTAGTCCAACTATTAAAGTTAATATCACCAAACGGGAAGCCTCCCTCAAAAGGAGAACCCCCATACGTAGATCCACCAGGATAACCAGAGGGGCCATAACCACCACCGTAGAAAGAGCCGCTTCTCATTGCGTCATAACGACGGCGTTTCTCGGCATCTGATAAAACAGCATATGCCTCAGAAACCTCTTTAAAACGCTCTTCAGCATCGGGCTCTTTATTGACGTCTGGATGAAGCTTACGAGCTTTAGTTTGAAAAGCTTTTCTAATTTCTTCAGCTGTCGCGGACTCAGAAACACCCAAGATGGCATAATAGTCCTTTTCGTTCATAGCAGCCATGAAATCTCTCCGATTCAATCCATAACTAAATCTGCATCATGAGAACGTTTGAAAG
This sequence comes from Atopobium sp., assembly GCA_022732885.1. Classification (GTDB taxonomy): domain Bacteria; phylum Actinomycetota; class Coriobacteriia; order Coriobacteriales; family Atopobiaceae; genus Lancefieldella. The sequence continues at coordinate 21,732 of JAIJTS010000020.1, forward strand.
TGTACCCACTTGTTTTGAAGTTAATGCAGCACAAACACACTACAAACGTAAATCCCAAAGACGTCCATAGAGCTCGTTTCCAAGCAGCCAGCCCTTCTCGGTAGGTCTATAGGTTTTTGCACCTTTTGAAACATCTGCTTCAATGCAGTCCAACAACCCGTCTTGCAAGCACGTATCAAACATATCTTGTAGACGCGACGCACCAAATACCAGCTCGGACTCAGCCAAAAGCGCAAGCGAAAGCGGCTCCATCAGACGAGCATGCAGCATCAAATCTTCTGCCACAGCTTCTCTATGAGTCAAAAATTCAACATCAAACTCTGTCGAGAAAAACGAAGCACCTTCAGCAATTTTTCTTGGAGAATCTAGGACCACTAGTCGTGCGCGAGCGGCATCTTGTGGACGCGCAGGTAAAGAAGTGTTCTGATCCGCGAGCATATCATACTCACACGCAGTCAACATACTTGCAGCACTGGTACCTAGACCAAGGTACGATTCCCCCGTCCAGTACATTTTATTGTGCTTGCAGCTTTTCTGGTTACGAGCATAGCTTGCCACCTCGTAGCGTTCAAATCCCGCTGCTTGAAGCATCTTTGAAGCAGCTTGCATTCGATCTGCCTGCACGTCGTAGGCATTCCAAGGAGTGTCTTTATCTTTGGTTTGCTTAGCCAGCGCTGTGCCGTCTTCAATGGTAAGTGGATAGACACTCACGTGATCCACTTCAAGCGAGATAAACCTTGAGAGCGAAGACTCCCAGGAACTCACTGTTTGTTCAGGAATTGCACACATGAGATCAACAGACACGTCGAAACCATGCTCTTTTGCAACTAAAACCCTGTCATACGCAAGATCTGCCGAATGAATTCTGCCCAGCCTCTTAAGCTCGTTATCGTTAAAACTTTGAACTCCCAAAGAAATTCTCGTCACTCCGCCTTTAGAAAGATTAGCGAGAAGATCATCAGATAGTGAATCTGGATTTGCTTCCATACTGAACTCACTAGGCTGCGTAAGAGTCAAGACGTGCTGCGCCAAATCAGCCGCAGCTTGACCGAGCAAACTGGGAGTTCCGCCTCCCATATAGACCGTTTTAGTAGCTGCTAATAAACCAAACTGAGCAACTTCATCTAGCTGATGTTTGAGGGCTTTTACATAATCTTTCATGCGATTGTCGTCTTGTCTTGTGGACCAAGAAGAAAAATCGCAATAGAAGCATTTTTGTGCACAAAACGGAATATGCAGGTAAAGAGCAGAGGAAGCCGTTTGGTTGTATTTAGACTGCCAGGAATCCACAACAGACCACTAACTAATGGATCGATTGTGCTCAGGAGAATCCAGCTCACCCTCAAGCTGCTTGACAGTTTCTTTAATCTCTAATGCAAGATCAATGAAATCCTGAGCCGTAACGCACTTCACTGACTTTCCGCGCCAATAGGCAGCGTTTGGAATACCCCTAAAATACCAGGTAGAGAGGCTTCTAGCACGTGCAATATGAATGTGGGCAGCGTCGAGCAACCTTACGTGCATCATAAAAGATGCAAGCATTTGATCAAGGGTTGGGACAAGCGCAGGTTGACCCTCAACTAAAGCTTGAGTGTTCCTAAAAATCCAAGGATTGCCATAGGTTCCACGAGCAATCATTACCGCCGTCACGCCCGTCTCTGTAAGGGCATGAGCTGCTGCTTCGGCAGAGAGCATGTCACCAGATCCTATAACAGGAATAGAAACGGCGTCACAAACCCTATTAACCGTCTCCCACTCTGCCTGTCCTCGATACATCTGAGTAGCAAAGCGGCCGTGAATAGCAACAGCAGATGCTCCAGCAGCCTCCATAGCGCGAGCAAACTCAGGAGCTACTTCCTCATCCTGACGTCTACCGCGCCTAATCTTTACTGTAACGGGTACGCTAACCTCAGATAGGCAGGCTTTAACCAAATCTGCAGCAAGCTCTGGTGTGTCCAGAAGAGCTGAACCCTCCCCCTTTTTCACAACCTTAGGAACAGGACAGGCCATATTAATATCGATAAGGGCGAGCTTATCTCCTAAACGCTCACTAATTTGAGCTGCTGCTTCTTTAAACTGATCTGGCTTTGAACCAAAGAGTTGAACAGCAATATCAGGCTCTGTTGAAAGAGGCTCTACAAGCTCCCAGGTTTTCTCGCCCCCAAAATGAATTCCTGCAACAGAAACCATTTCTGAGTACGCAAGGCCTGCTCCACCAGCTCGAGCCATAGTGCGATAAGCGCCATCACTGACGCCAGCCATGGGAGCCATAAGCACAGGATTGGCAGATAGGCGCTCTTTAAGTGAAGTGCCTGCTGCAAAAGGAATAATGCGAGAAGAAAGACCTGCTTTTGGTGCATTGGTTGCAATGATAGTTTGAAGCGATTCCACAAATACCTTCTACTCGTCGTCAACCTTGAGAACAGCCAAGAACGCCTCTTGAGGCACTTCGACTGAGCCAATCTGCTTCATGCGCTTCTTACCCTCTTTTTGCTTTTCAAGCAGTTTGCGCTTTCTGGAAATGTCGCCGCCGTAGCATTTAGCCAAGACGTCTTTTCTACGTGCGCGAACGGTAGAACGAGAAATGATTTTATTGCCAATCGCACCCTGAATAGGAACCTCAAAAAGCTGCTGTGGAATGATGCCTTTTAGCTTGTCACAAAGACCACGTGCAAGATCATATGCTTTGTCCTTGTGAACAATAAACGAAAGCGCATCAACAACGTCTCCAGCAAGCAAAATATCAAGCTTCACAAGATCAGAGGTACGATAGGAATCAAACTCATAGTCAAGAGAAGCGTAACCTTTAGTTCTACTCTTGAGCTGATCAAAGAAGTCCAAGATAAGCTCAGCCAGAGGAATACTAAAGATCATCTCGACGGACTTATCGGATAGATACACCATGTCTTCAGATACACCGCGATGATCAACAACAAGCTGCATAACCGTACCAACAAACTCAGGCGGCACAATAATCTTTGCTTTGAGGTACGGTTCATCAATGCGGTCAATCTTGGTGACCTCTGGAAGATCTTGAGGACTGGTAATCTCAATCATAGTTCCGTCGGTCTTATAGACGTGATAGTCAACAGATGGGCTGG
>JAIJTS010000003.1 GCA_022732885.1 Atopobium sp.
CCATTTGATATCTGGATTCATATCTCCATTTTCTAAGCCTGCAATCGTTTGACCGTCATCAATAGGGTTATCGTGCTCAAAGATATAATACAATACACTGTGTGTAAAATACCCGCAATTGAGCAGAATATCCGACTTAGGTGTGTTCCGTAGATACAGAATTTATCGATAGTTAAATTTCTTATATTTCTCTATTCATGTTCAAGCATATTAGATGAAGTTTATGCATAAAGATGCATATCAGGTAGTGCGACCGCCTAGCTGCCTAGCTATCTTGATTAGGAACATGTCGATTCTTCAGCAGAACACAAGAAAGCTGAGCTATTTTGTGCGCCAGGCCTAAAAGTCGATGCTAACATGCTGCAGAATCATAATCACCCGCATATGAACTGCCTCCCATTTCTTGGACATAAGAAATGGGAGGCAGTTCATGAATAGCCGCTTTTTTACTAACGCTTATCTACAAACTGATGCATGCTGAAGAAGCTGGTTTTACAGAAGTGTTTCTTCCCATGCAGGCTCTTTAAATCCAAGAAGAATGGTATTGCCTGCAACAACCAATGGGCGCTTGACCAGCATACCCGTAGTGGCAAGCAAATTATAGGCATCGCTATCGCTCATACCTGCATCAAGCTGCTCCTTGATGTTATTATCGCGATATATCATGCCTGAAGTGTTGAAGAACTTTCTGATAGAAAGACCGCTCAGTTTGTGCCATTCAGCAAGCTCTTCAGCAGTTGGATTCTCTTCTTTAATATCACGCAAAGTATAAGAAACACCATGCTCATCAAGCCATTTGAGGGCTCTCTTACACGTAGTGCAGCGAGAATAACAAAGAACCAAAATGTTTTTATCTACCATGACTGTTTCCTCTTGGATAGATTATCGATTGCATAAACGCAAACTATTTTGAGTAGAAAGCAATCCTAAAATCAATATTCCTAGGGATATGCCATAGAGCATGCCAACAAATAGATCATTAACGTTTGACGCCACACTCAGGATGATTGCTAAAATCAAAAACATCATTCCAAGAGAAACATACTTGTTTTTTACAAGTTTCATTTGGTCGTCTCCTTTTTACTGATAGTAACAAAGCATTATAAATCACCACTTTGTTACTGAACATGCACATTTATGCAGGTACCTGTCCTGTTTCAAGAATTTGCTGAAGCGCAGCCTCATCAAGTACGGGAACACCCAAGCTCTCAGCCTTTGTGAGCTTAGATCCCGCAGCTTCTCCTGCCACTACAAAGCTTGTCTTTTTAGATACAGAGCCGGAAACCTTTGCTCCCATGGCTTTAAGCTGGGCGCCAGCCTCATCGCGTGTGAAGTGCTCAAGGGTTCCCGTTAAAACAAAGGTAAGTCCAGCAAGCGTCTGAGGAAGCTCGTTTTCTGGCTTCTCTTCCTCGAGCATTACACCCGCCTGACGAAGACGCTCAATAACGGCAACATTTTCTGATATCGAGAAGAACTCGTGTACAGACTCTGCAATCTTAGGGCCAATACCTGGGATTTCAGCGATTTTCTCGACAGGAGCTGTAGCAAGCGCCTGGATAGAGCCAAACTCCTGGGAAAGAAGCTCTGCAACGTTAGCACCAACATGCCTCATGCCAATACCAAAGAGCACGCGAGCAAGGCCTCTTGTCTTTGATTCCTCAACCTTTGCCATAACTTTCTTGGCAATAGTATGACCCACGGGAATGCTATCGCCAGAAAGGTGGTCTGCAGTATCGGTGTCGTACACACGACCCGTAGGCATGCTGGCCAGTGTTTCTTCAGTAAGCTTATCATAGAAGTCGGCTACATCAGAGAGAACGCCCTCTTCAACCATGCGGTTAATCAGCTCGTCACCAAGACCGTCAATGTCCATAGCCTTACGACTGCCCCAGTGAATCAGGCGTTCAACTGCCTGAGCAGGACAATCAATAGAGACGCAGCGGAAAGCCACTTCTCCATCTTCCTGAATAACAGGACTGCCACAGCTTGGACAGGTAGTTGGCATCTGGAACTCAACCGCATCTGCAGGTCGAAGGCTCAAAACTGGTCCTACAACCTCTGGAATAACATCTCCTGCCTTGTGAACAATGATGGTGTCACCCTCGCGTACATTTTTACGACGAATCTCGTCAAGGTTGTGAAGGGTTGCACGCGCAATGGTAGAACCCGCAACCGTGACGGGATCAAACTCAGCAACAGGTGTGAGTACGCCCGTTCGACCAACCTGAATACGAATTTCTCGCAAAACGGTCTGCTTTTCCTCCGGCGGGAACTTAAATGCAATAGCCCAACGAGGAGCGCGAGAAGTAAATCCTAGAGCCTCTTGGCTGGCAAAAGAGTCAACCTTTACCACCACGCCATCAATGTCGTAGTTAAGGTCTCCTCGCTGCTCAAGAGCCTGCGCACAGAAATCGTGAACCTCCTGAGCACTCAGGCAACGACGAGCATGAGGATTAACATTAAAGCCACAGCTACGAAGCCAGTTTAAGAACTCCCACTGACTGTGAACATCAAGTGGACCTTCATCAGCCACTGCGTAAATAAAGGTCTCAAGATCTCGATGAGCGGTAATCTTTGGATCCTTCTGACGCAAAGATCCAGCAGCTGCATTTCTTGGGTTAGCAAAAGGCTGTTTACCAGCAGCATCTGCATCTTCATTCAAACGAATAAAGGAGTGCTTGGGCATATAGACCTCACCGCGCACCTCAATGCTCTGGTTAAGGCCCCTATTTTCAACCTGCTCAAGACCTGCAAGCGCAAGCTCTCGTGGTACGTCAGAAATAGTCAAAACGTTTGCTGTAACGTTTTCTCCCGTGCTGCCGTCACCACGTGTAGCAGCGCGTACAAACTGACCGTCTCGATACGTGAGCGCAACACCTAAGCCGTCAATCTTAAGCTCGCAGGTATATGCCACAGGATTTGTAGATGATGCTCCAAGAGCCTCATCAGTTCTGGAAAGCCATGCATCCAACTCTTCTAAGTTCATGGCATCGTCCATGGAATACATACGAGCGGCATGCTGGACAGGCTCAAACTGCTCAGAAACGTAGCCACCTACGCGCTGGGTATAGCTATCCTCAGTTACAAGCTCTGGATATGCTGCCTCAAGCTGCTGAAGCTCAATAAGAAGGCGGTCAAACTCAGCATCAGTAAGCTCTGGATTATCAAGGGCATAATAGGCGTATGCCGCATGGTTTAAGATTCTATTAAGCTCCGCTGCACGAGCGGCATCTTTTGGCGAAAGTGCTGCCATGACTACTCCAAACATAAAAACGTAGGTGCAAGAAATCTTGCACCTACCAGATATTTATTTGCGTCCTCTTAAGGTTCTACCAAGGGCCTTAAGGGCTTCTCGCCTTACGCTACCATATGGTGCAATAGGGTCAATAATCTTGCGCAGAGGGCTTGCATCAGAAAGTGCACGCTCATGGAACTCTGTGACGTCTGAGTCGTTTCTGGCGCCTGGCACCATGTCCTGAATAATAACCTCGTAGAACGGGGTATTGCGGGCGTACTTCCAGAAGTACGAAGCCATGTCACAGCTGGCGTTCTGCCAAGGCTTAATAGCGCCAGCAAAGTGAACAATCTTTGGAGCTCTACGCGCTGCCTGGTAGTCATCAAAAACGCTGTTTGGAGCCATTGGATAGAGTTTCTCGGCACGACCAAAAATGTTGTGCGTAACATTCCAGTCAGCTGGTAGATAGACAACTCGACCCTGGCACTCGCTGTTCAGAATATCTTGATCGTTGTAGATAAAGATTGGATTTGATGCAATACGCAACCACTCTGGAACAGTGTGATGACGGCGCAGCTCAGCAGTATTGAAGACCATAACTCCCGCCTGGAAATAGGCATAAGGATTCTTGAGGTTAAGCACGTCAAGACTGTATTTCATGCGGTCTCCACCGCGAACATTGAGGTTTGCCAGATAGTCAATATCAAGCGTTGCGGCAATAAGGTTGCTGCCCATTTTAACGTCATACAGTTCAGCAACATTACCGTTAACCACAAGGTCAGAGTCAAGATAAACAACCTTATCGTAAGCAGAAAGAATATCTTGTGCTAAGAAACGGAAGTACGTCTCAACGCTAATGTGAGCATTATTAGTGTCTAGCTTGTAGTCTTTTACCATGCGCCACACGTTATAGAACGTAATACGAGCATTCTTATAGTGCGAGAAGTACTTCTTGACCAGCTCTTGCTTTGAACCGCCAATATTAGTGTTGAGAACAACTACGTCGTAGAAACGGTTAGGATCAGCGTTTTCAAGCATTGAGCCCATAGCACAGGTAAGAATTGGAACATAGTTGTTATCTGCTGCAAAGACAACAGGAACAACATTCTGGCTTGCAATCTCAGGCTGCTCTTCAAAGAGAGGAATAAACTTTTGACGAGGCTCTGGGTTGGTAAAGTGAATGCATTGCAGCTCTTTTACCTTCCAGTTTTTACCCTCTGTGCGTAGCATGTGCATGCGCCAGATATTAAAGAGACGCTCCGTCAGATGACCTGGAGTTCTGAGGGCCTCTTTACTGTAAGTAGACATATCGGTGCGCGCAGTCCACTCATCAACAAGTGGGAACACCCATGCAGCATAGCGGTCAAAAATTTCTTTGCGCATGATATACATGTTGCAGAAGCACTGTTGATGACCGTTAAGAAAAGCATTTACATCCTCTGCATACTCTGGGTAACGCTCAATAATAAGCGCAGCCATGGTATCCAAATCCTTTGGATGAAGCAGTGGAGCAGCATGGTATTGCTCAAGAGGTGTATTAGCGCCTCCAGGGAATTTGCGAATATCTTTGACTCCAGTAGTAATAAGGTCATATCCCTCAATACACTGAGCTATAGTCTGATCATCAAAGCCATATTTTTTAATAGCATCTTCATCAATAAAGTCATCCATAACCTCACCAAACGGATTTTCTGGATAAACCGTATCGGTAAAGTTGAAGTAGCGACGATAATGGCCAAAGCCAACATAGCGAGCATTGGTGATGTTCTTCCATGCCCAATACTGTGTAGTCATCTCACAATACATTGGGTTTTTCTCGGTAATAGTATCGCCCTCATCATCATGAAGCATATACGTAAAGCGATTATTCTTCTGACCTGGTCCTACCTGGATGGGCTGAAGATAATTACTTGCGGGAACGTCAACATCTTTATGAGAAGTAATGAGAATGCGAATAGGCTGCTGCTCAAACAGCTTTATCATGTGTTTTCTTTCTAAATATTCCATATGCTCATCGGCAATCTGTTTCATACGAACAGCCCTATCAAACGACAGTCCCTCATCCTGATGCATGAGAGCAGCATATTTCTTTGCATACGCTCTATAGCGATAAGCATCGCTATCTTCTGGAAGTTCAGTACCAGTTGCAATAGCCTCGTAAGCGTCATCCCTTACAAAGCGATAAAGCTCTCGAACAGCTGCAGATGGTCCAAATAAAATAGCAAACGGCTCAAGTGCAGCCTCTTGATCTTCAGGAGCAAGGCGGAATTTCCACTCAGCACTCAAGAGCTCCAACAATCTATTCTTCATACCCCGGAAAGAACTGAGGTGAGCAATGTTATCCGTCTGGCCAATATAGAGTTCTGTTTGATCAATATTGTCCAAGAACTGATAACAGAACTGCCCAAACTGATCCATAGAAATGCGAGAAGCACCAGTTACTCCAATACCGTAGTGGTATAAAAAGCCTCTACAAGACTCAAAACCATCGGCAGTCTGGGCTTTGTCTGCCAAAATAAATACCTCATAGGCATCTTCTGCTCGAACAAGGCGCTCAGAAGTCATTTCTGCAAAAGCAGAACGGAAAAGCTCTCCTCGATATAATCTCTGGGTAGCACGCCAATCAAGCTTCTGACCATAGCCTTCATCGTAAATAATACGCAGGATATCATCGCCTTGAGTAAAGTCTGATTGCTGGTTAATGTAGCTTTCAAAAGACTGTGCATCAGCTGGATCAACGCCATTTTCTGGAATAACGGTAATACCAAGGTGAAGAATATCAACAGGATTCTGCTCAATACGAGCAACCACCTGCTCAAGAAAATCAGGAGTAACCTCATCATCACCGTCTAAACAAAAAACCCACTCGCCTTTTGTATGAGCTGCTGCTGTTTTACGTGCAAGGTGAAGGCCCTGATTAGTTGCATGAGTAACAACTTTGAACCTTTTATCATCCCCTACTGCAGTAACAATTTTCTCTGGAGTGGAATCAGTTGAGGCATCATCAACAATGATGGCTTCAAAATCACCAAACGTTTGATTCTTTACACTTTGAATACAACGCCCAATATACGATTCAATGTTGTATGCAGGAATGACAAAAGAAACCTTAGGCATACCAACTCCTTATAAATAGCAATCTCAACTATCTTCTATCTTATCTAAATTATGCCCTTCTTGGGCGTGCAAAAACAGCTACTCAACGCTCTTCAAGCTCTCCACCATATCAATATTTTTTAGCTTTGGCCGCATGGCGACGATAGAGTGTTCTTTCTTTTTCTGAAAGCCCGCCAATTTCTTTTCCATCTAAATAAATAAACCCGGAGGTACAGGTATCCATACCTCCGGGCATATTTAAGACAGTTGTTTTTCAGTACCTAACGGACAAACAATTACACAAAGTCCTTCTTCTTCCATGGAGAAAAATAATTCTCTTAAATAAGAAGAGAATATGTGAAGGACTACTCCTGTGGTGCCTGGGGAGCTTCAGGAGCCTCAGATACTGCTGGAGCTGCTGTTGCCTCAGGTGCAGCTACAGTCTCTGCAGCTATAGGAATAACAGGAGAAACCTCTGCGCCCTCGGTAGCAAGAGGCATTGGAGAAACCACAACCTCTTCCTCCTCAAGATCAGCCTGACGCTGGTCAAACTCTTTCTTAGCACGAACCCAAATAAGAAGTGCGAGAAGAGCTGCAAGAAGGAGGAAAAGCACAATCATAATGTTAAGAATCAAGGTAGTAAAATTGACAGCCCGGCTGGTAGAAATCATGAGAGAGAGTGTAGTAAGCGCTGAAGTTGTGCCGACTACAGAGAGAATAGAAAGACCCCACCTAAGACGAGGACGCAATCCCCTCAAAAGACCTGAAACTGCAGCAAACAGGTAGCACAAGAAAACAATGTAGGTAACGCGTGCAAGCATCAAAGAGACAGGATTTGTCTGGCGTGTTGCAAAGTTAAATACCGTGTGGAAATAGCTGAGATACTGAACTGGTGCAACAAAATCAATGACGATAAAAACGAGTGCTGCAATTGCTGGGATGGCAACTTTTGCCTTAGGGTTCATAAAACCTCCTCGATTTCTTTGTACGACTTATCTATTTTATCGTATAAATCTATGACCAATATGGTAAGTCATGAAAGTCTTTTATCTGGTCTTGAGCCTCTTTTTCTCTTTCTGCAAGCGCTTCTCTCAAGCCCTTTAATGCATCAAAAGGCATAAATATTTTTGCCCTATTTGCCCGTGACATGCGAGGATGTCCGTAGTGCATCTGCGCTGCAAACGCATCCTCTTTTGCGCTAGCTTCTGCTGGCAAGAAACCCTGTTTAGGCCTCATTGGTTTCTTCTCCACTACGGTGTCCTCCAATCTGAGCATTTCTCTGACGTGCAGTTGCTTCGGGGAGCAAGTCCATTGCCTTAAGCAAAGAATTTTTACCAAACTTCTTTTTTATGGCATTGATTGTGTCTTGGCGCTGACGTTCTTTTTCTAGCTCATGTGTATCTTGAAAAAGCGATGTTTGAATACCCGAACCTGTTTCTTCTTGCGTATTTCCAAACGTAAGCCCTACTCTGTGAACGCTCTCTGAAGAAAGCACGCGCTCATCAAAGAAAGACAAAACTTCTGCCATAAGTTCATCTCTAGAGTTAGTAGGATAAGACAGCTTTTTAGTTCCACTGCTAGAAGGAATATGTCTTCTCCAACTTCTATAGTCTCCCGTTTGTCTTAGCTCTTCCATCTGACTCTCTGTTGCCGAGTAACCAATATAGATACCAATAGATGAGCAAACCAGCTTTTGCGTTACAAGCTCTAGCGACAACATTTCAACCATTTCTTTAAAGATAAGACGCGCGCCCGCTGTATCTCTGTTATGGTCAAAAACCTGCGCGGTTGAAACAGAGTGGCTTTGAGACTTGTACGCCTTAATATCTGAAATAGTAGTTGGCTCAATACCCCATGCATGATCAATAAGAATTTCTGCATCAACACCAAATTCTTTATACAAAGGTTCTGTAGGCGCCATTGCAAGTTGTCCCATAGTATGGATATTCATTTTTTCAAGACGTTGTTGAATACCTGCACCGATGTGCCAAAAATCAGTTAAAGGCTTATGATTCCAAAGTTTAAGCTTGTACGATTCTTCATCAAGCTCACCAAAAAAGTTAGGACTATGTTTAGCAGTAATATCAAGCGCAATTTTTGCCAAATATAGATTAGGACCTAAACCACAGGTAGCAGGAATACCAGTAGTTTTTGCTACATCTGCACGGATCTTCTCGCCCAACTCTCTTGCCGAGCATCCGTAAAGCGATAAGTACGGTGTTACATCAATAAACGCCTCGTCAATGGAATATACGTGAATGTCTTCTGGTGCAATGTATTTGAGATACACCGAATAAACATCTGCAGATCGCTCCACATACAAGGCCATACGAGGAGGAGCTACCTCATACGTAAGATTTTTGGGAATCTCAAAAACGCGACAACGTCCAGGAACACCCAGCGCTCGAAGCGCAGGTGAAACTGCCAAACAGATTGTCTTTTCTGTCCTGGTAAGATCAGCCACAACAAGCTTGGCCTTCATGGGATCAAGGCCTCGCTCAACGCATTCAACTGATGCGTAGAAACTCTTTAAATCAATAACCAGGTACTGTTTTTGAGAAGGTGCCATAGCCTAGATAAGCACAATACCTTTAGAAACTTTTTCTGCCACGCTATTGCCTACAAGATAACGGACAATCTCCAAGCCAAACTTGAGCGCTGTTCCTGCACCCTGGCTGGTAATGAAAGAACCATCAACACAAACCGCGTCTTGAGAAAGATTGGCTCCATTCTCTGAAAGAAAGTGCTGGAAACCAGGATTGGAAGTAGCCACCTTACCCACAAGCAATCCGCGCTTAGCATAAATTGAAGGAGCTGCACAAATTGCAGCAAGCGGACGACCATCTGAAGCAAATGCATCAACCGCCTGCATAAGCGGCTTACACGCCTCAAGATTGGTAGTTCCAGGAAGACCGCCAGGAAGCACCAACATGCTGTAGTCATCAAACGAGACCTGACTGAGCAGCTTGTCCGTTAAAAACGTAACCTGGTGAGAAGAAGTTACACTCAAAGAATCAGAGATAGACACTTTGTCACAGGGAATACCTGCACGATACAGGACGTCGACAACGCTTAGTCCTTCAATCTCTTCACAACCATCGGCAAAAAAGACAGCAACGCGCTTGTCAGTACATGGTGTAAACATCTGACTCCCTTCTCGACTAAAACTAGTACAAGTGTACGCCTTTTCACACAAAAAAGGACACTCAAGTTTGTGCTTGAGTGTCCAAAAATTTACCCAGTTAGACTGTTGTAGAAAGTAATTCTACAACCTTTTTGTAATCTGGCGAGAAAACCTACTCCTCGCTAATTCCCTCGTTAATAGCCTGAGCAATGACTTCCTGATCATTAGAGCTACGAAGTAGAGACTTAAACTCATCTCTCATCAGAAGAACAGCGGTTTTAGAAAGAAGTCTGATGTGAGTAGTGCCAGCCTCTCCATCTGGAACAAGCAGAGCAATAGCAATATCAACAGGCTTTTCATCAAAGGAAGGCCACTCAAGTGGGGTGTTATTCTTGAAGACAAGGACAGTTGCATCTTTAATGGCTGCATCTTTTGCGTGAGGAACTGCAAAACCATCAGTCATGCCAGTCTCACCCATAGCTTCACGAACTAAGAAAGCATTATAAACAGCATCTGCATTTTCAGTTATGCCAGCCTCCTGAGCCTTTTCAGCAAGAAAACGCAGGACTTCATCACGGCTCGCTGCGTTCTGGTTAACAAAAACGTTATCTGCTTTAACAAAACCGCTCATGAAACTTCCTTCCATATTTTTGAACCTTTGGGGCTCAGTACCTTTGTATGTAGTAATGATACCCGCAATTATACAAATTTCACCTTGAGAAACTCTAGTTTAAAGCCATGGTAAGAATCTTTTGAACGTCTGCTGTCTTTAGTTGCATAAAATTGCCTGCATGATGTCCACCACGTGCGTCAATTGTGCCTTGAGCCATCTGAAGGATATCTTCTTCTGTTGGAGCAATTCCAAGTTCAGCAAGGGAAGTTGGCATTCCAATTGCATGACACCATTGATTCCAAGCTTCAATTCCTGCAAGACCCGTAGCGGTTGGATTATGAAAGTTATTTTGGACTCCAAAGACATTTACCGCAAACTGAGCAAAGCGCTCTGGATCTTGACCCATAACATACCGAGCCCAACTTGCCCAAATAGCTGTAAGACCAGCACCATGAGCCACGTCATACTTTGCACTAAGCTCATGTTCAATAGCATGAGAGGCAAAATCACTTACACGACCAGTGCCGGTAAGTCCACAATGAGAAAGCGACGATGCCCAAAGTAAATCTGCGCGGGCAGCGTAGTTCTCTGGCTCTTTAACTGCTATCAAAACAGCTTCTTTTACCGTACGTAAAAGTCCCTCAGCAAGCTCATCAGTGAGCGCCACGTCCTTCTCGAGCGTAAAGTAGCGCTCCATGGTGTGCATCATGATGTCTGCGCCTGTGGATGCCGTCTGATAAGCACTTACAGAATAGGTAAGCTCTGGGTTCATAATGGCAAAGCAAGGCCTACCACTCTGATGATGATAAGAACGTTTAAGAACGCGACCATCAGCAAGCGTAATGTTCATAACAGAAGAGTCTGAGGTCTCAGAGCCAGTTCCAGCGATAGTTGAAATGACACCTATAGGAACTGCCTTTGAAACGCTGACCTTATGTAAATACAGATCTTCAAGAGAAACATCGTTGGCTAAGCCGTATGCAATTGCTTTAGCAGAATCCATGACAGAGCCGCCGCCGATTGCCAAAATAAAGTCAACGCCTTCGCGTTTGCCCAGCTCTACAGCTTCTTCTGCAAGCTCTAAGCGAGGGTTAGGAACAACGCCTCCACAGTCAACAAAAGCAATTCCTGCATCGCTTAAAAGCTGATGGATCTGGGCAAGCAAACCACTCTTTACTACATGGTTTCCGCCAAAATGTACGAGAACCTTAGTGCCCCCATGAGCAGAGACAAGTTCTGCTGCGCGAAGATGAGTGTCTTTTCCAAAAACCACCTGAGTAGGTACGACATACTCAAAATTAACCATTACGAAAGACCTTTCTTACCTACTCGATCTGCATTTAAGCGCGAGGTTCTTCTCCCCACCAGAATGTTGCAACAGTTCCAGGACCAGTATGAACACCAATAGTTGCACCAATAGTGAAGATATCAATATCTCCTACCTGAGGAAGTTTTTCTTGAATTAGCTCTTTAACAACCTCAGCATCAGAGGCACACTCGGAGTTAGAAATAAATACCTTACGTGTGTATGCGCTTTTGTGCTCAGCAGTCTGAGACATAACCTCAACAATGCGAGTTATTGCTTTCTTCTTACCACGTGCCTTCTCTTTAACCGCTAAAGTGCCATCGGCCTCAACATCCATAACTGGACAAATATTAAGCATGCCACCAAGCAAACCAGCAGTCTTGGAAATACGGCCACCGCGTACAAAGAAGGTCAAATCTGTTGAGAAGAACCATCCATACACACGATGACGAGCATCTTTAGCCCACGCAACGGCTTCTTCAAAAGAAAGGCCCTTATCGCGCTGGTCAGCAAGACCGTCTACCAGTAGTCCATATCCAGAAGATGCCTGAAGAGAATCTACAACTTCAATCTTTCTGTTTGGAAACTCCTGCTCAATCTCTGCCTTTGCCTGACAAGCAGACTCATATGTTCCAGAAACGCCCGAACTCAACGTAACATGAATAACGTCTTTACCCTCCTCGAGGAAAGGACGCCAGAAGGCCATATACTCACCAATTGATACCTGTGAAGTGCGACACTCAGCTCCTGCGAGCATTTTTCTATAAAGGTCAGCTGGCGCATTAGTGCGGCCAAAGTCATCCTTACACTGAACATTATCAAGCTCATAGTTAAAATACACGTACTTCACATCACGTGACTGAAGGTACTTCTCACTTACATCGGCCGTAGAACAACAGGTCAGAACGTAATTGGACATACATGTCTCCTTGAAATATCTTCTAACTTAAAAACAACCGTACAAACTTATTTTTTGGTGCAAAAGTGAGTATACTTCTTATCCCATTTTTATGCTGCTTGTGGAACGCTTCAGATGCAAAATCACGTATACTTGCACGCGTTTGATTTTCTTAAAATACTATGTATAACTTTGCTTTTACTTTCGACAGAAACGGATAGCGCGTGGCACCATTAGATCTTTCTTCTAAAAGCTCTCCCAAACTCACCCTTAATACTTCATCTGCACTTATATGGAAATTTGCCCTTCTTGTTTGCGCCCTTATCTGGGGAGGGTCTTTTGTTGTTATCAAAGATGCAATTAATTACATCTCAGCAGCTTGGCTCATGACTTTACGTTTTCTTATTGCAGTAGTTATTGTAGCCATCATCTTTAGAAAAAATCTCAAAGAGCACTTGGATGCGACTCATCTTAAATACGGCGTGCTCTTAGGGGTTCTCAACGGTTTAGGATATTTGTTCCAAAACATGGCACTTGCCTATACAACAGCTGGTAAAGTTGCTTTTATCGCTTCAATTTATTGTGCAATGATTCCATTTGTAAACTGGCTTATTGCAAAGAAGAAACCCCATGGAACTAGCATTTTTGCGGCCTTCTTATGCGTAGCTGGCGTTGGCCTTATCTCGCTAGGATCTGACCTCTCGTTTTCATTTGGTTTAGGAGAGCAGATGACCTTACTCTCAGCCATTATTTTTGCCTTTGACTTTGTACTGATAGCTGAGCTAGCCCATAAATATGACATTATTACGCTCACAGTGATACAGCTAGGCGTAAGTGCTCTCCCCTGTATTATTTACGCACTTTGTTTTGAAACAATGCCTAACTTCTTAGCACTACCTATAAATGCTTGGACAGCACTCGCCTACATCACTATTATTGCAACAGCGCTAACAGGCGTTTTACAAAACCGTTCTCAAAAGTCAGTTGCACCCGTTCAAGCTTCACTGATTATCTCTCTGGACAGTATTTTTGCAGCAGTTTTTGGCGTCATCTTTCTGGCCGAAATCATTACCCCTACAATTTTTCTTGGTTTCATTGTTATCTTTGTAGCAATCTTTATTAGTGAGCTGGGCGAGAAACCCGCAGAACCCCAAACTGCTTCAGAAAACTAAAACTCTCTCACAAAGCGTAACTAAGCAAAAAGCCCGCAGATGCGGGCTTTTTTCACATGCTCATAACTTCTACATCTCACGAGAGCTCATCATTGGTCCGTCAGACCAAAGGGTAATCTCTCCTGAAGTCAACGTTTTTGGTACATCAATAAGACGCTGGTTAGAGGAGCCTCTAAAACGCAAGGTAATATCATGGAGACTCTGAACCCATGGTCCGTCTACCAGAACGTCTATACAAGACAGAATACGATCAGTGTACTCTGTGTGCCACTTTCCCTGAGTCAACTGGTCCCAGGTGTGACCCGAATACATCCAGATGCTCTTTTGTGGATAGGTAGCCCTGACCTTCTCGACAAACTCAACAAGACCTTCTTGGTTTTCTGGCTCAAAAGGCTCTCCACCAAGAATAGAAAGGCCGTTGATATAGACAGGTGCTAAGGAGTCAATAATCTCTTGCTCAACTTCTGGAGTAAACTCTCCGCCGCTCTTAAAGTCCCATGCCTCGTAATTAAAGCAGCCTTCACAGTGCAGACGACAGCCTGAGACAAACAGAGTTGTTCTTACGCCAACGCCGTTTGCAATATCTGAAAACTTAATATTTGAATAGTTCATACATAACCTTTGATGGGTAACCTCCGCATATTTTGGATGTTACCTGATATAGATAATAAAAACGAGCAGAAGGGCTTAGGTGCTCTTCTGCTCGCTTGTCTAGTACATAAAACTTAGAGGTGAAGGACGCGGTCCTTAATCTCCTGAGTACGGCCCTGGTTCCAGAACTGGGTACCAATGTAGCCGCAGGTACGACGAGCAACGTTCATCTTGGTCTGGTCACGGTTGCCGCAGTGTGGGCACTCCCAAACCAGCTTGCCATCCTCTTCAACAATCTGAATCTCACCGTCATAACCACACTCCTGGCAGAAGTCAGACTTGGTATTGAGCTCTGCATACATGATGTGGTCATAGATGAACTGCATGACACTAAGAACAGCCTCGATGTTGTCCTGCATGTTAGGAACCTCAACGTAAGAGATTGCTCCACCTGGGGAAAGACGCTGGAACTCAGACTCAAACTGAAGCTTCTGGAATGCGTCAATCTCTTCTGCAACGTGAACGTGGTAGCTGTTGGTGATGTAGCCCTTATCGGTGATGCCAGGGATAACACCGAAGCGACGCTGAAGTGCCTTAGCAAACTTGTAGGTGGTGGACTCAAGAGGAGTTCCATAGAGGGAGTAATCGATATCCTCTGCATCTTTCCACTCGGTGCACTTATCGTTCATGTGCTGCATAACCTGGAGAGCAAATGGAGTTGCCTCTTTATCGGTGTGGCTGTGACCAGTCATAGCCTTAACGCACTCATACAGGCCTGCATAACCAAGGGAGATAGTGGAGTATCCGCCGTAAAGCAGTGGATCGATAACCTCACCTTTGTCAAGACGAGCAAGTGCGCCGTACTGCCAAAGGATAGGAGCAGCATCAGACAGGGTGCCCTTCAGGCGATCGTGACGTGCACGAAGTGCGCGGTGGCAAAGCTCAAGACGCTCGTCAAAGATCTTCCAGAACTTGTCCATATCGCGACCAGCAGAAAGAGCAACGTCAGGAAGGTTGATGGTTACAACACCCTGGTTGAAGCGGCCATAATACTTAGGCTTGTTTGGCTCATAGTTCTTTGCGCGAGCAACGTTGTTGAAGCCATTGCCAGAACGGTCTGGAGTCAGGAAGGAACGGCAGCCCATGCAAGTGAAGGTATCGCCCTCACCTTCCTTCTCGCCCTTAGAAAGCTTGTACTCCTTCATCTTCTTCTCAGAGATGTAGTCAGGAACAAGACGGCGAGCGGTGCACTTTGCAGCCATCTGAGTGAGGTAGAAGTACTTGGAATCCTCGTAAACATTGTCCTCTTCAAGAACGTAGATAAGCTTAGGGAATGCAGGGGTGATCCAGACACCTTCCTCGTTCTTTACGCCCTGGTAACGCTGGCGGAGCATCTCCTCAATGATGAGAGCAAGGTCTTTCTTCTCCTGCTCACTCTTTGCCTCGTTGAGGTACATAAAGACGGTAATGAAAGGAGCCTGACCATTGGTAGTCATCAAAGTGACAACCTGGTACTGAATGGTCTGAACGCCACGAGAAACCTCGTCACGAAGACGCTTCTCAACCATC
Source organism: Atopobium sp. (assembly GCA_022732885.1). Taxonomy (GTDB): domain Bacteria; phylum Actinomycetota; class Coriobacteriia; order Coriobacteriales; family Atopobiaceae; genus Lancefieldella. Next base: position 15,605 of record JAIJTS010000003.1, read on the forward strand.
TCGTTGAGCTGCTCAGCAGAAAGCTCAACACCAACGGAATTCATCTCTTCCATAACGGTCTTGCGAATCTTCTTACGAGAAACATCAACAAATGGAGCAAGATGAGCCAGGGAGATGGACTGACCACCGTACTGGCAGGATGCTACCTGAGCAATAATCTGAGTTGCAATGTTGCATGCGGTAGAGAAGCTGTGTGGACGCTCAATCAGAGTACCGGAGATAACCGTGCCATTCTGCAGCATGTCATCAAGGTTGATGAGGTCGCAGTTGTGCATGTGCTGCGCAAAGTAATCGGAATCGTGGAAGTGAATGAGTCCCTCATTGTGAGCAGCAACAATATCCGCTGCAAGAAGCTCACGCTGAACAAGGTCCTTAGAAACCTCACCAGCCATGTAGTCACGCTGAACAGAAACAACGGTAGGGTTCTTGTTGGAGTTTTCCTGCTTGACTTCCTCGTTGTTGCACTCAATCAGAGACAGAATCTTGTCATCAGTGGTGTTCTTGTGACGCTTCTGATTCTGAAGGTAACGATAAATGATGTACTTACGAGCAACCTCAAAGCGGTCAAGAGCCATAAGCTGATCCTCGACAAGGTCCTGGATCTCTTCGACGGTGACGGTGTGTCCAGCCTTCTCACACTCATCAGTAACGTTGAGGGAAGCAAACTGAATCTCACGCTCAGTCAGGCGCTGATCCTCAGGGACCTCTGCGTTAGCCTTAGCGATTGCGTTAACAATCTTCTCAACCTCGAAGGTAACCTCTGAGCCATTGCGCTTGATAATCTTCATGTGCAAACTCCTTGAACAAACGTTGGTGAAAGCGACGCTTTCATGCGTGTTTAATTGGATTATCACTGCGGTTCCTAAGCTTTTGCCTAAGCGAAGTGATTGGGAACCCGCTTGTGTGACGGGAACTACTATGCCACAACTTATAGTGTTTGAGTTCGAGAACTATAACAATATATTGTGAAATTTCCACATGAATAAAAATTATGTATTGACACGTTTTAGCAATCAATATCTCTGCAGGTAGAAAATTAGCTAGAAACTTCACTAATTACAAAATTTTTTAATAGTCAAAAAATAATTCAAATTTTTGTATGTAGGCATTCGTCGCCTTTCACAAATGCGCCACAATTCGCCTCTCAGTGCTCACTTTTGTTAAGCATTGAGATAACAAAAAGCCGACACAACATGTCGGCTTTGATTGCTAGTCTAGTGGAGGCTGTGGCCGCCAGGTTGCATCTTTATAAATAAGGCGTGCATCCTTCCAACCCTTTATAAGGCGAGAAAGACCAGACGAGAAGTGCGCTCTATCAACCAAGATGAGTCGAATAATCTCTTTTGCAAAGGTAAGCGCAGTGCCAACGCCAAAGAGCACGGAATTGTAATCACCATGAACCTGGAAGTAACGGGCAATATAGCCTCGATTACGTGTGATGTAATAGCGCGTCATATCAGAGGTTGAATTAAGCTGACGCACAGAGCCAATACTTTGACCAGGAACTTCTCGACATCTTGAAAGAACAAAATCTGGAATCAAAATTGGCTGCGTAACCTTACTGGCTAAATAGCCATACAAAGCATCATCCCAGTAGATAAAAAAGCGCGCATCAGGCAGACCAATCTTCTGCACTACAGAACGCTTAAAGCAGGCGCCCTCAAAACACATAACGTTGCACTTGCGATAAGACACGCCGTCAAAGCCAGCCTTTGCCAGAGGATTGTAAATGCCCAAAGAGGTACTAAAGCGATACTGCCAGAAGAAAGGACCACCGTCAAAGTCGTAGCGCTGACCCTGGATAACCTCGGCCTTATCTGACCAAGCATCAAGCTTATCAAGGCCGTCAGGCAGCACAGCTACGTCATCGTCCATAACCCAGAACCACTCAGCGCCCAGCTCATAGCCTACCCGTACGCCCTCAGAGAAGCCGCCGGAGCCTCCAGTATTTTGCTCCATAGGTACATAGCGCACGCGATTAATACCACCGTGAACGTCAGGATCTGCAGTGGTTTCTCCCCACAAGGTTTTGACCTTCTCGGAAAACTCAGATACAAGCGAGGCTGTTTCAGAAGAGTTTTCATTGTCCACAACAATAATGCGCCATGGAGCCTGATTCAGCTGCGTAATGGAATTTAGCAGGTTAGAGAGAAGTTCCTGGCGTTTGAACGTGACTATGACAAGGGCAGTACGCTTCATATTTCCCCAAAATGTGACTTGGTGAGTGGGTTAGTGCCTTATAGTATAAAGCAGCAAACAAAAGGAGTTTAGATGAGTCACGCTCAAAACCAACAACCTTTGGTTTCTCTTGTAGTGCCAATCTACAATGTTGCAGACTATCTTGAGCAATGCCTGGCAAGTATTCAGGCACAAAGCTATACAAACTTGGAAATTATCTGCTTAAACGATGGTTCAACTGACTCGTCTTTGTCTCTTTTAGAAGCACATGCCACACGTGATGGCCGCATTAGTATCATTAATAAAGAAAATGAGGGCTACGGAAAAACATGTAATCGAGGCATTGCTGCAGCTCACGGTACATGGATAGGTATTGTTGAGCCTGATGATTACCTTGAGCCAACTATGGTTCAAGAGCTTGTTGATCTTATCCAGGCAAATGGTGGAGAAAACCAAGTAGACATTGCACGCTCTGCGTATTGGCGCGTATTTGGCAATCAGAAAAACGGGCGAGCGGGAGCAAAGACAGCGGTAAAAACTGGTACCACCTCACTTGAGTACAGAATTCCCTGCGCTTATAAAGGTCGCGTCAAACCCAAGCAGCAGCCTTGTTCTATTGATCAGATGGCACAGCTTCTGTTGCACCATCCCGCCATTTGGACGGCACTCTATCGTAAGGAATTCTTGACCCAGAACAACATCGGCTTCACAGAAGTCCCCGGTGCAGGCTGGGTAGACAATCCCTTCCTCATTGCTTCGCATTGTTGTGGAGCCCGCTTGGTGTACACAGACTCTGCACTCTACAACTATCGCGAGAATGGCTATGCGGAAGCAGCTGCTTTTACACAGCGTCAGCCTAAAATTCCACTTGAGCGCTGGAACGACATGATGGATATCGTAGATGCGCGCACTATCACCTCAAGGGTGGTGCTAAACGCACTCACTCTGCGCGGTATCAACTACGCGTTGCTTACAAAAGACGCTCTTACCTGGCGAGAAAAACATGATGCTGCAGGTGAGATTGACTCAGAAGTACTTGAGCTTCTCGCCAAGAGCTTTGAACGTATGGATGTAAAGCGTGTGTTTGACAACCCCGCAATCTCAAGCTCTGGAAAAGCATTTTTTGCACAGGTACGAGGTATTGCTTTGCCAAAAGATGATACGTTTGCTCGCTATGCATATCTAACCAAAGAGGGGTTCTTCCGTCTCAAAAATGACGGCATAACACAAACCTTTAAATCGTTATGGCACAGACACTAAAACGAGTCTGAAGTTAGTATGCAAGTTTTGACATTACTTACACAAGCGGTATGCGCATAAAACGTGCATACCATACAGCTCTACGCGCACAGGCATAGCGTACCTGAGTTGTAGTGGAAAAAATTGCGCCAAGCAAAGCGTGAGCAACTAATTTTGAAGAAGTAGCTTCGGTAACTATAAGGTGCGCCACAGGATTAGAAAGAATCTTAAAAATAAGAGCTTCCTTTTCTTCAGGGCTCAACTGAGTCTCTTTGTTAAAAACAGCGTTCATTCTTTTAAGAAGCTTACCAATCAAATAACGACTGATTGACCTATTAATCTTCTTTGAGTCTGCAAAACCAAGGTACTTTGCAAGAGCCATAAGCGCCTGACGTTCTTGGGCAAGTTTTTCCATAGAAACAGTACTGTCTTCTTCAATTGTCTTAGAAGAAACCTCTGGTATATCTACAAAAATAGCTTCTGAAGCATACGTAGTGTTTTTTGCAATCTCAAAACAATAACTTACAAAATTAAATTCACCATCAGTTTCTGGCTCATGTTTGATATCAGCCAAAAGACGCGTTGAGCAAAGCTTTCCGCTCATAGAAGTCAAATAAGGAAGCTGCGACTCATCAAAAGCCTGCGACAACAAAGAGGTTTTTACACCAAAGACCCTTTTGCATTCCTTAAGTGAATGAGGGGTTTTCATATGAGCAATAACAATATCAGCTTCTTTAGATGATCCAACGGGACCAAGCGCCGTAGCTGCTGTATAAAGCTCCTGCAAAACATGGGGATTAAATCTATAAGAAGGTTCAGTTGTAAGCGTATAAGCACCACGAGCTCGTCCTTGAGCAATTTCAAGCGCAACGAAATGACTAATACCAGATTGGCATAACACGTCTAAACGAGGTTCTTGATTAGCAAGATTATCCAACATACGTGCAATGTGAGGATCAGAGCTATTATCAACAATAATGAGCTCCCAATGTGGATATGTTTGCTCTTGAAGTTGCTTGATTACCGTTCTGATAGCATCGGCATCATTATCCGTAGCCATAAGAACTGAAATCATTTGTGGATTGTATGAGCGTTCGTGCATTCCACATCCCTAAACTGGTTCTAATTTTTTGATACCAGTTTACCTATAAAAAGTGAATTGAAAAAGACACTTTTATTTCATCAAAGTCTTTCCACATAACTCATTTAATCATCTGCTGTTATATAGATATATGGCTTAATCTATATACCATCTTTCTTCATTAAACAGCCAAAACAACTAGACAAGCATGCCAACTAGTTTTCCTAAAGCCGTAGCGTCAACGGTGGTACCATTCGTACCTTCAACAACAGGAGCGTCATCGTGTGCAAGATTTGAAATACCAATTGGCTGCACTATCTCAGCAAGCTCAAGAAGCTGATTAGGCTTCATGTCGGTAATCATAGATGACAAAAGGCCAGAGGCATTACTTACCAGCGAGCGAGCTCCCGAACCATGTAGTGTGGAAATTTTATCCCAAACATCATCAGTAGCTATGATAATGTGCGTAATCTTAATGTTTGTAGCTGAAGCCAATGCGCTGACAAAAGCACTCTGTCCATCATTTTTGTAACTATCAGACAATGCCTTAGCTTCTGAATTTGATTCCACATATACATCAGTGGGAATTGAAACTAAATGACCAGTGCCCTGCGTACGATTAATAATCAAAAGCTGTACAGACTGAAGCGTTGACTCCCCTGCATTAAGTGAATTTGTACTGATAACGGCATACGTAAGAAAATCATCTTTAGACGGTGTGGTGCCATCTGGATTACCCGAGATACTTTGACTTTTTACAGCCTTATTGAGTCCATGATCGCCCAAGTGAGATTCGAGCTGCACACGCTCCCAAATAGTCATCACAACAATACCCACAAGTACAGCAACAATTACTATTACAGCAAAACCAATCACATTGGTATAAGGATTTTCGCGTGGGACATCATTGCGCTCAAATCTTTCTCTTTTCCTAAACATCTTGGCCCCTGTTTCACTGAACACCAGCTCTGCAAAAGCTTATAGAAAACACTTTTTTATATGATGCTATTTCTTTGCTAGGAAAACTACTGCGCACGATATAAATGGTAGAAAAGACTTCGTAAACGGCGCAAAATCAATAGGATAAATAAGCGTAAACAACTTGGGCTTGAAGAGCTCTATGCGCTACCAAGCGTGCAATATACCTTCTGGATAACGTACATCCACAAACGTGAGACCTTGAGCAGGCGCACAACTTCCAGCAGCAATTCTATTCTGAGCAGCTAAAACTTCATCAATCCATGCAACAGGCCTGTGACCTCGACCAATCTCAACTAATGTACCCACAATAGTACGTACCATATTGTGCAGAAAGGCATTGCCTGTGATATCAACTGCAATGAGTTTCTCGCCAGCCTCTTCAATTTCTTCAACCGTAAGACGCTCAACAAACCGGTGCGTTTGCTTTCCTTCAGCAGAAATTGCCTTACAGAAGCTCTTAAAGTCATGCTCTCCCACCAGAGCCTGCGCCGCCTTATCCATAAGGTCTGCATCTAAGTGGCCGTTATACCACCACACATGATTCCAACCCAGAACAGGACGAGCGCTACCCGCACAGATACGATAGCAATACGAACGTGCCAGGGCATCAAAACGTGCCGAGAAACCCTGTGGGGCGCGGAAGAGTTGTCGGATAGAGATGTCGTCATCGGTCAGAGCGGTAAGCGAGCGAATGAGTTTCTCGCCAGACAGCGTCAGCTCAGCGCCGTACACAGGAAGGCTCACGTACTGTGCCTGAGCGTGCACGCCAGCGTCGGTTCTGCCCGCGCAGGTAAGCTCAACCTCTCTGCGCAAAACTGTCTCAAGAGCACGGCGAAGGTCTCCGGCCACGGTTCGCTGCGTGGGCTGCTCGGCAAAGCCGCAAAAAGCGGCACCGCGATAGCCCAGCTTGATAACAAGCGTAGCTTCAGACTCAGATAACGTCTCAGAAGCTGAGAGCTCAGCAAAAGACGTATTGAATGCATCAACGCTGCAGTTTAATGCATTGTTCTGTGATATGACTGAGTTCATGAAGCTCCCAAAACTTATGACGTATTAGCTCTGATTGTATCGTAGGCTCAAGGTAGGTGCACTCCATACAGGAGCAAGATCGTAGATTTATAGCATTACAAGACAGGCACACAAAGCAATCCACAGAAGCAAGATTACCCAATCTACAAGCCGCATTTTTGCGGAGATACGCGTACGTTTTGCTGCACCAAGACAGCGATCTGTCATTGTTTGCGCCATTTGATCAGCACGCTGAAATAACGATATGGTCAGCGGTACCAAAAGCGTAAACCATTTTTTGATTCGTTCAACAATACTGCCCGATTCAAAATTAAACCCGCGCGCCCTCTGAGCTTGTCTGATTCTGTCAAGCTCTTCTAAGGTAAGAGGAATTGACCTCAGCGCAATTGAAAGCACAATACTTACGCCATCAACATCAATACGAATAAAGCGCAGAGGCAACAACAATACACAAAAGCCATCCGCTAGCTGTGTGGGCGTTGTTGTTGATGCTACCGACAAAACCAACGCCAAAGCAAGGAGCACACGAGCAATAGCAACAGTACTTCTGTAAAAACCTGCTACAGATAATCCGACTGATTCAGAAAAAATAATATCGGGATGTCCAATAAATACCAGCGTATTAGCCACAAATGATATAAGCAAAATAAAAGCTGCGGGCTTTACCACACGCATAAACTCCAACAAGCTTACACGAGCGCTCCACAAAAGACTCACGCAAATCAAAGTAAATGCAATAAACGCAAGAGGCTCCTGTATATAAAAAAGAATAACAATGCCCACAAGAGTGGCAACAATTTTTGTCTGAGCTGCCAATAAGGTAAGCGGAATGCGTTTAAGCTGAGCTTGGGAGCTTCTAAACATGACAAGCCTCCAAAAGCTCATGCAATACACTTACAAACAAAGGACAATCAAGTTGCGCGGCTTTATAGACCTCTGGATTTGTCTGTGCTTCTTGTACGTTAACGTCTGCAACAACACGGCCCTTCTGAAGAAATACCACTCGGTCAGCAAAAGGAAGCCATTCGCTTACATCGTGAGTGATTGCAAGAACCGCCTTACCCTCATTTGCCAACTCACGACCAAGGTGCAGAACCTGAGACCGCGCCTTGCCGTCAAGCCCAGACGTTGCCTCATCAAACACCAGCGCATACGTTGCACAGGCAAGCGTTCCTGCAAGTGCAGCGCGACGAGCTTGACCGCCAGAAAGCGTCAGTGGAGACGCGCCCAAGACCTGCTGATCCAAACCAACACGTTCTGCTGCATACACAACAAGCGCCTCAACATCATCTGGCGAGAAACCCTTGTTAGTTGGGCCAAACGCAATATCTTCAGCAACACTGTTGGCAAAAAGTTGTTCTTGTGGCCGCTGAAAACACATGCCGACGTCTCCAGGACGCACCAGTCGAGCATCAATGGTTGCATGACCAGTATTGGCCTCTATAAGGCCAGCGGCTATTCGAGCACAGGTTGTTTTTCCAGAGCCAGAAGCGCCTACTAAGACAATAAGCTCTCCTGTAAAAGAAAGCGATACATCATGCAGGACAGGTTTATCAAACGCATGAGATACGCCACAAACCGATAGCTCATGCTCTTCTCCAAGCGCCTGAGCTCCGTCATACTTGGCTGCTCGCACTACCTCAAGGGCGCGTTGGTAGACAAGTGTGTCCAGAGCGTCAAACGCAAGGTCATTCTGTACAAGAAACTCAACAAACTCTGATGTATTAAAAGCCGTATCAAAGTTGAAGCCAGCCTGTGCTGCTAAATGAGCGGTTGCAGTGAGTGAATCGTCAAAACCAGCGCTTGCGATTGCATGTTCATCTGAGAGAAACTCTGTGGGAGTTCCCGCCCAAACCAGATTACCTTTTTCCAAAACAAGTACTTGGTTAGCTCCAGGTAATGACTCAAATGAATGGGAAATCTCAAGCACACCTATACCGTTAGCAACAAGGTCATTCACTAGCTTTGAAAGGTGATTTCTGAATCGCGTATCAAGCTGAGCAAACGCCTCATCAAGCACCAAATAGCACGGACGCAATGAAAGTGCTGCTGCAATAGAAACAAGCTGCTGTTGGCCTCCAGAAAGCGTATGTGTAGGCGCATTAATCAAATCAGCAATACCACAGAGCTTAAGTGTTTGAGTAACGCGAGAAACAATCTCTTCTTTAGGCAAACCAAGATTAGCAGGTCCAAAGGCAACTTCGTCAAACACTGTTGCGCAAACAAGCTGAGCCGTTGGATCTTGGCGAACCATTCCTACAACAGAAGAAATCTGAGTAGAAGGCACTTCAGCAGTTGAAAAGCCGTCTATTAAAACCTCTCCAGATAAAGGAAAAAGTGATGCATTGCAAAGATTTGCAAGTGTTGACTTACCTGAACCATTCTGACCAAGCACAACCGTTCTAGAACCAGGATTTAGGGTAAATGAAACGTTATTAAGGGTTAGTTCCATTGTGCGCGGAGATTGGCTCTCAGTAGCTCCTGCGGTATCTTCAGAAGCAGAGTCAGTCATAGATTGTGCATCAGCTGGCGTACCATACACAAATGAAACGCTTTTGAACTCAATCATGACAACCCTCCTTCATTTGAAAAAGAGGTCCCAGCAAAAAGCCAGGACCTCTTCAGATTCACTTTGACAGAAGTTACTCTGCAGCCTCTTCGGTCTGCTCAGTCTCCTCTGCTGGAGCCTCGGTCTCCTCTTCCTTTACAGGAGCAGGAGCAACCTTGGTAGCCTTAGCCTTCTTGTTAGAAGCCTTTGGCTGAACAGGCTCGGTAACGAGCTCAAGGATAACAACCTCAGAAGCGTCGCCCTTACGAGGACCAAGCTTCATGATGCGGGTGTAACCGCCGTTGCGGTCAGCCCACATACCCTGAGCAGCCTTGTCAAATACCTCACGGACAAGCTCTGCGTTACCAACCTTGGCCATAGCAAGACGACGAGCGTGAAGGTCGCCGCGCTTTGCCCAAGTGATGACCTTGTCGACCTCGCCGCGAACTGCCTTAGCGCGGACGTCAAGAGTCTTAATACGATCGTTAGTGAAAAGGGCTTGGATCAGGCTCTTCTTGATGGCCTTGGTGTGGCTAGCATCAGTACCAAGCTTCATGCCCCTCTTCTTATTGTGCCTCATAATTTACATTCTCCTATGCGTGACAAGGCGCGACTAAGCCTTAAGGGACAGGCCCATGCTCTCGAGCTTTTCCTTGACTTCTTCAATAGACTTAACACCAAAGTTTCTGATGTTGAGAAGATCATTCTCAGAGAAATCAACGAGCTGACGGACAGAATGAATTCCTGCACGCTTGAGGCAGTTGTAAGAACGGACGGAAAGGTCCAGATCCTCAACCTGCTTCTCAAGCTCGGAATCATCCTCGACATCTGCCTTAGCAAAAATCGAAGCCTCTTCCTGAGTCTCATCAAAATCAGTAAGTCCCATGAATGCGCTCATGTGCTGGTTAATGATGTTTGCAGCCTCAACGACAGCCTCACGAGGGCTGATTGCACCATTGGTCTCAACCTCAAGCACCAGACGATCATAGTCGGTGTGACGGCCAACACGGCAAGGCTCAACAGCCTTAGCGCAGCGGCGAACAGGCGAGAAGATAGAATCAACGTGAATGAATCCAATTGGATCACTCTCGCGCTCGTTGTCCTCACCAGATACATAACCGCGACCATTACCAAGACGAAGTCTCATGGAAAGATGAGCTCCCTCAGCAAGAGTGCAAATGTGCTGAGCTGGATTAACCAGCTCATAGCCCATAGGAACATCAAGATCAGCACCAGTTACAGTACAAGGACCATCAACAGAGATAGAAGCCTCAGCCTCATCAGAGTTGTTGGTGTTGCGGAAAACTAGCCCCTTAACGTTCAAAACGATGTCAGTAACGTCCTCATAGACGCCTTCAACCGTAGTGAACTCATGCTGAACGCCATCAATCTGGATGGCCTCAACCGCAGCTCCCTCAAGAGAGGAAAGCAGTACGCGGCGGAGGGAGTTGCCAAGCGTGTCACCATAGCCACGCTCAAGCGGCTCTACGCTCACACGAGCGACGTTTGCGCCGATTTCATCTACCGACACGTTTGGTCGGATAAATTCGGACATTGCTACCTCCAAAACGGGTCGGGCTTACTTGGAGTAGAGCTCGACGATCAGCTGTGCGTCAATCTCAAGGTCAATCTGATCGCGGGTTGGAAGCTGAAGAACAGTGCCCTGCAGCTTCTCAATGTCAACCTCAAGCCATGCAGGAACTGCCATGTGCTCGGAGGAAATAAGAGCTTCCTTGATGGGGAGAAGATCCTTTGCCTTGGAAGCAACAGCGATAACATCGCCGCTCTTTACGCGATAAGAAGGAATGTCAACGCGCTGACCGTTAACGGTAATGTGACCGTGACGAACAGTCTGACGAGCCTCTTTGCGTGTACGAGCAAAGCCAAGGCGGAAAATGACGTTATCAAGACGAGTCTCAAGAATGCTCATCAGATTGTCACCAGTAATGCCTGGGTTCTTCTTAGCCATCTCATAGTAGCCGTGGAACTGGTTCTCAAGGACGCCGTAAATGAACTTAGCCTTCTGCTTCTCACGGAGCTGCATACCGTACTCGCTCTCCTGGCGACGACGGCGACGTGGCTCACGGTTAGAAGTCTTATTGATCCCCATCACAACGGGATCGATGCCAAGCTGACGACATCTTTTAAGGACCGGGGTCCTATCAATTGCCATTTGCTTGTCCTTTCGTGCTAGTTGCGACGGCGCTTTTTAGGACGGCAGCCGTTGTGTGCAATAGGTGTCTTATCCTGAATACCCGAAACCTCAAGGCCTGCTGCCTGAAGGGAACGGATTGCGGTCTCACGACCAGAGCCTGGGCCCTTAACAAAAACAGCTACCTTGTGGAGACCGTGCTCCATTGCTGCCTTTGCTGCTGCCTCTGCTGCAAGCTGTGCAGCAAAAGGAGTGGACTTACGAGAGCCCTTGAAGCCGACGGTACCACCGGACTGCCAGGAAATTACATTACCCTGGGGATCGGAAATAGAGACAATCGTGTTATTGAATGTGCTCTTGATGTGGGCCTGGCCCACTGCAATGTTTTTACGCTCGGAGCGGCGGACGCGTGTAGTGCGAGCGTTCTTTTTCTGTGCCATTAGCTACTCCTCGCCTACTTCTTCTTGCCGCCCACCTGACGCTTCTTACCCTTACGAGTACGAGCGTTAGTGTGGGTACGCTGACCGTGGACAGGGAGGCCCTTACGGTGACGGAGGCCGCGATAGCAGCCAATCTCCATCAGGCGGGCAACATTTTGACGCACCTCGCGGCGAAGATCGCCCTCGGTGGTGTAATGAGCGTCAATAAAGTCACGAATCTTGGTGACTTCTTCCTCTGTGAGGTCCTTGACGCGAGTATTTACATCGATACCTGTCTCGTTGCAAATCTTAGTTGCACGAGTCTGACCAATGCCGTAAAGATAGGTGAGTCCGACCTCAACACGCTTATCGCGTGGCAGGTCGACGCCGTTAATACGGGCCAACTTGGTGCTCCTTCCTTAGCCCTGACGCTGCTTGTGGCGCGGGTTCTCGCAAATCACGTAAACCTTACCGTGGCGACGGATGACTTTGCACTTGTCGCACATCTTCTTTACCGAAGGACGTACCTTCATGTGTCTTCCTTTCGGTTCTGCTGATACGAACTATATACTCGCCCAGCCGCTGGCGTGAAATACCGACTGTACTTACGTACATATGCCCTTGCAACGCGTGCAAAGACACAGATAGCCTCATGCATGGCACAAGGCTTAGTACTACTTACTTATAGCGGTAAGTAATACGTCCCCTAGTAAGATCGTAAGGAGAAATCTCTACTACAACCTTATCACCAGGGAGAATTCGAATGTAATTCATTCGAATCTTGCCTGAGATGGTGCAAAGGATGGTCTTGCCGTTCTCTAACTCAACGTTAAACATAGCGTTTGGCAGGGGTTCTAGTACCTTACCTTCAAGCTCAATCGCGTCTTGTTTAGCCAACTTTCATCCTCTCGACACATCGACAGCGGTTATCAATAATACATAAAAATGCTCTTCTCGTCTATTACTTATTTTTTTAACACAATTAGATAGCGAGAAGGGCACTATACGTGTTACTCAAGACCGCCTTGCATCTCGCACCATGGGCCGACTTCATCTTCTGAGACGATAACGGGACCATCGGCAGTAATGGCAACCGTGTTCTCATAATGTGCTGATGGAAGGCCGTCGTCTGTAACAACAGTCCAGCCATTTTCAAGAACAGTGCAATCGTAGGTACCCATGGCAATCATAGGTTCAATTGCAATTACCATTCCCTCACGAAGAACAATGCCGTTACCTGCACGACCATAGTTTCTAACCTCGGGGTCCTCGTGAAGATTGCGGCCGATACCATGGCCAACAAAATCGCGAATAACGCCGTAGCCGTTATCTTCAGCAAGCTTCTGTACTGCATGTCCAACATCACCGAGACGAGCACCAGGAACAGCTGCTGCAATACCTGCCTTAAGGCAATCGCGTGTAACCTCACAAAGTGCCTGGGTTTTCTCGTCAACTGTTCCGCAGTAGAACGTCCATGCGTTATCTCCTGCCCAACCGTTAACGGTAGCTCCCGTGTCAATGGTCAGAATATCGCCATCTTGCAAAATGACATTAGTTGATGGAATACCGTGAACAATCTGCTCATTAATAGAAGAGCAAACAGATCCAGGAAATCCACCATAGCCTTTAAAAGTAGGGGTTCCGCCATGAAGTCTAATAAAAGCTTCAACGGCACGGTCAATCTCGAGCGTTGAAACACCAGGTCTAATCATTGATCCAGCGCGGCGAAGGGCTGCCTTAGAAAGGGCACCCGATACCTTCATTGCCTCGATTTGCTCAGGTGTTTTTATCGTAATCATAGTGCGAGGAGTGTCTTTACGTCGGCGAATACCTCGTCAATAGGACGATCTCCGTTGACCTCCTTCAGAATTCCATGACCCTTATAGTACTCGATCAAAGGAGAAGTCTGATTCTTGTAAACATCAAGACGCTTACGAATAGTTTCTGGCTTATCGTCATCACGCTGATACATCTCGCCAGAGCAATTTGGGCACGTCTCTGTACCAGCAGGTGCAGTATAACCACACACTTTGCACGTACGGCGAGAAGAAAGACGTTCAATAATAACCTCTGGCTTAACAGCAACAAGCAGGGCTGCATCAAGCTTGAGACCCATATTCTGAAGCTCAGAATCAAGAGTTACTGCCTGAGCAGTATTGCGTGGGAAGCCATCAAGAATAAAACCGGCCTTTGCGTCGTCTGCAGAAAGGCGCTCTTTTACCAAGTCAATTACAAGCTGATCTGGAACAAGCTGACCAGCAACCATATACTCTTTAGCCTTAATGCCAAGCTCAGACTGAGCTTTAACAGCAGCACGAAGAAGGTCTCCGGTTGAGATGTGAGCAAGTCCATACTCTGCAACGAGCTTCTGAGCCTGAGTACCCTTGCCAGCGCCAGGTGCGCCGAGAAGAACAATGTTCATGCTTCGCCTTCCTTTCACAAATAATAAAAGAGGCCTGTTTCCAGGCCCCTTTATGTTACGTATTAAGAACTACTTAAAGAAGCCCTCATAGTTGTGCATCTTAAGGTGGGACTCAATGGAAGAGAGTGTATCTATTGCAACACCGACCATAATCAGGACGGAGGTTCCACCAAACGCCTGTATCAACGAATCGCCTGTGAACCAGAAAATAATGGTTGGGACGATTGCAAGAACTGCCATAAAGATAGCACCAGGGAGGGTGACTCTGTCAATAACAGTCTTGATATACGTTGAAGTAGCTGTACCTGGACGAACACCAGGAATAAAGCCACCCTGCTTCTTAAGCTGGTCAGCAGTCTCCTCTGGATTGAACACCATTGAAGTGTAGAAATATGCAAAGAAGACGATGAACATAACTGAGAGAACCCAGTTAACCCATCCAGAAGAAAGTGAAGTTGCAAGATTTTGAATCCACTCTACTCCTGGGAAGAACACAGCAACCTGAGCAGGAAGGTACAGAATTGCGGATGCAAAGATGATTGGTACAACGCCTGCGGTGTTTACCTTAATTGGAAGGTAGGTTGACTGACCACCCATCATACGACGGCCAACAACACGTTTGGCATAGTTGATAGGAATACGGCGCTGACCACGCTCAATGTAAACAATGAGCGGAATAATGGCGAGCATAACCACAACAGTAACAACGGTAAGAACAATATTTCCACGAGTAGTTACTGAAGAAATAAGAGCTGTTGGAAGTCCAGCCATGATGTTAGCAAAGATGATAAGACTCATTCCGTTACCAACACCCTGCTGAGTAATAACCTCACCAAGCCACATAATAATGATGGCACCAACTAGCATGGTAAAGACTACCAGGAAGTTTTCAAGTGCCTCAGGCACGCCCTCCATAGATGCAAAAGATACACCATAGCTCTTGAACAAGAACAGGTAACCAACTGCATTGAGCAGAGCTAAGCCAACCGTAAGATAACGCGTGTACTGCGTAATCTTACGCTGGCCACTCTCGCCATCTTTAGCAAGCTCGCCAAGAGATGGAATAACGGACTGCATCATCTGGAGAATGATCTGAGCCGTAATGTAAGGCATGATACCCAGACTAAAAACAGACATGCGAGAAAGAGCGCCACCCGAAAATAGGTTAAGCACGGCCATTGCGCCATTCTTAGCAAGACCATTCTGATATACAGAAAGCATCTCATGGAATGGAGCACCGGGCACAGGAAGGTATGCACCAAAACGATACAAAATAAGAATAAGTACCGTAAGGAGAATCTTTCCCCTTAGTTCCGGAACGCGAAATGCGTTGGCGATTCCTTTACTCACTACTCGGCCTCAACCTTTCCACCGGCCGCCTCAATCTTAGCCTGTGCGGAGGCGGAAACCTTGTCGACCTTAACAGTAAGCTTCTTAGAAAGCTCGCCGTCACCCAGAACCTTAACTGGGATGTAGTTGTACTTAATTACTCCCTTAGCAACCAGAGCCTCTGCATCTACGGTCTCGCCGTCTGCAAAGAGTGCATTCAGACGAGCAACGTTGACTGGAGCGTACTCAACACGGTTGTGGTTAGTAAAACCAGGAAGCTTAGGAAGACGCATAGCCAGTGGCTGCTGTCCACCCTCAAAGCCAGCGCCCTTACCGCCACCAGAGCGGGAGAGCTGACCATTCATACCGCGGCCGGCAAAAGTACCATTGCCTGAAGAATTACCGCGACCTACGCGCTTACGATTTTTGCGCGAACCCACTGCGGGGCGAAGATCATTGAGCTGCATTATTACTACCTCTAGTTCTCTTCAACCTCGACAAGGTGCTTAACCTTGAAGATCATTCCACGAATGCTTGGGTTGTCAGGCTGCTCGACAGTATCGCCGATCTTGTGGAGGCCGAGGGCCTTCACCGTAGCAGTCTGGTCCTTCTTGACGCCTGCAACAGCGCCACGGACAAGCTTGATGCTAAGGTTCTTAGCCATCGTTAGTTCTCCTTTCCGACGAACATATCGCCGACGGTTAGGCCACGACGCTCAGCTGCTTCTTCTGGGCTAGAAAGCTCCTTCAGGCCCTCAGCTGCTGCCTTAATCATGTTAAGAGCGTTGTCGGTACCAAGGGACTTAGAAAGTACGTTGGTGATACCCGCAAGCTCAAAAAGTGGACGAATAGGACCGCCAGCAATAACACCAGTACCCTCGAATGCAGGCTTAATAAGAACAGAACCTGCACCATAGTGACCAGTGACTGCATGTGGTACGGAACCGGTCTCGGTCAGTGGGACCTTGAACATGTTCCTCTTTGCGTCCTCGACACCCTTCTGAATTGCCAGAGGTACCTCAGCGGAACGACCCTGGCCAATACCAACGTTACCCTTACCGTCGCCAACGACTACCAGAGCAACGAGTGACATACGGCGGCCACCCTTGACGGTCTTGGAAACGCGGTGAATATAAACGACGCGCTCCTGAAGATCCGTATCCTGCTGGCGCTTACGATCACGTGCCATTGAATCCTCCTAGAACTTCAGGCCCGCGTTGCGGGCGCCATCTGCCAAAGCCTTGACGCGGCCGTGATAAAGACGGCCACCACGGTCAAAAGTGACCTCAGTGACGTTCTTCTCGGCAGCGCGCTTACCGATAAGCTCACCTACGAACTCAGCTGCCTCCTTGTTGGAGCCAACTTTGCCAGTAGAACGGAACTCTGGGTCAAGCGTAGAGGCAGAGCAGAGAGTTCTTCCAGAAGCGTCGTCAATAAGCTGTGCATAAATGTTTGCGTTTGTGCGGTGAACTGCAAGACGCGGACGCTCAGATGTACCAAAAACCTTGGCACGTACGCGGCGCTTGCGGCGTTCAAGACCCGCCTTTTTCGCCTGCTGCTTGTTCATTCCTTCTCCTTAGAGACATGCCATCACCTAACGGGGTGATGGTCTTTTAGCCTAAAAGTAGGGTTGCTTTACTTAGCAGCCTTACCGAGCTTCCTGCGGATGTGCTCACCTTCGTAGTGAATGCCCTTGCCCTTATAAGGCTCTGGTGGACGCTTCATACGAATCTCAGCTGCAACCTGGCCGACCTTCTCCTTAGAAATACCCTTAACAGTAATATGAGTGTTATCAGGTACCTCAAAGCTAATGCCCTCAGGTGCAACATAAAGAACTGGGTGAGAATAACCAAGAGAAAGATCAAGATCTTTGCCCTTAAGTGCTACACGGTAACCAACACCAGTAAGCTCAAGCTTCTTCTCGAAGCCCTCAGAAACACCAAGAACCATATTGTGGATAAGGGTGCGGACAAGACCCTGATGTGCGTTAGACTCAGAAGAGTCGTCAACGCGAGTAACAAGAATCTCCTCGCCCTCCTGAGCAATAGCAACAAGCTCAGAGAAAGTACGAGTCAGCTCGCCCTTAGAACCTTTAACGGTAACGGTGGTGTTATCAACTGTCACAGTGACTCCAGCAGGAATCTGGACAGGCTTCTTACCAATACGAGACACGGCTGTCTCCTTTCATTCCTGTCAGATTTACCAAACGTAAGCGATGACCTCGCCGCCAACGCCAGCCTTGCGAGCGTCGCGGTCGCACATCATGCCCTTAGAAGTGGAAACCACTGCAGTACCAAGACCACCAAGAACGCGTGGAAGCTTCTCAGCGGTGGAGTAAATGCGCAGACCAGGCTTGGAAATACGACGAATGCCGCGAATAACCTTTGCGCGCTTCTTACCATACTTAAGGGTAATGTGAAGAGTCTTCTGAGGCTTAGTATCCTCAACGGTATAACCCTCTACATAACCCTCTTCGGTGATGACGCGAGCAATCTCAACGAGCACCTTGCTCGATGGCATGGATACGGAATCCTTGCCAGCTGAGTTTGCGTTACGAATACGCGTCAGCATGTCTGAAATGGGATCGGTAATTTTCATTTGATCCTTCTCCTTCGTTAATGATGAAACTGCGTGTCTGGTTCATCTACACCCATGGCGCAGATGCCTTGACGCCAGAGCCCTGAGTCCTACCAGCTTGCCTTGCGGACACCAGGAAGCTCGCCCTTGCTCGCTAGCTCACGGAAGCACACACGGCACAGACCAAACTTGCGGTAAACGGAGTGGGGACGTCCACAACGCTGGCAACGGTTCTGTGTGCGCGTAGAGTACTTCGGCTCACGCGAGGCTTTGACGATCATCGAAGTCTTAGCCACAAATCCTCCTTCAAAATGCAACTTGGCGAACGCCAAGATGACTTCAAACAATAGAGCTGGTGACTATGTCACCCGGCATCAAAGATGCCAACAGGAATGCGCTTAACTTAAAGCGCAGATAAAAGTTAGTCCTGCTTGAATGGGAAGTGGAAGGCGTCGAGAAGTGCCTTACCCTCCTCATTAGTCTTAGCAGTGGTGACAATGGTGATGTCCATACCGCGTGTGTGGTCCATCTTGTCAAAGTCAATCTCTGGGAAGATGAGCTGCTCGGTTACGCCCATGGAGAAGTTACCACGGCCGTCGAAGCTCTTAGCAGAGATACCACGGAAGTCGCGGATACGAGGAATTGCAACTGCGATCAGACGATCCAGGAACTCCCACATACGATCACCACGAAGGGTAACTTTAGCGCCGATTGGCATACCCTGGCGAAGCTTAAAGGTTGCGATAGACTTGCGAGCGTGTGTAACAAGTGGCTGCTGACCAGTAATGGTACGGAGGTCGTTTACAGCGCCGTCAATTGCCTTAGCGTCTGTAGCTGCCTCGCCAACACCCATGTTGACAACGATCTTCTCAAACTTAGGAATCTGGTTAACGTTGGTGTAACCAAATTTCTCCTTCAGAGCATCACGCACAGATGCGTAGTAAAGCTCTTTAAGGCGAGGTGTGTACTTCTCGTCTGCCATGGTTTCTCCTTAACTCTTGGGGTTTTAAGTGCGGGGATCGCCTCGCACCTCCTAGTTTGGCAAACTAGGAGCCATCTGCGTCCTCGAGACATACGTGTCCCATAGAAAGACGCAATGAACAATATTAGACCTTATTGAGCAAAAATGGGACGAGAATTTCAAGCTAGCTGAGATTTTTTCATGTCAACACACGACTTCCACACCACATTACTCTTCTTGCCCAAAAGAAAACCCCGTTATCGGATGATAACGGGGTTTGAAGTAGCTCTGAGATGTTTCTACAAAGCGAGAAACACGTGTGAACTTAGAGCTCAGCGCCTGACTTCTTGGAGATGCGGACCTTAGTGCCGTCCTCCTTAATCAGGTAGCCAACACGGGTTGGCTTGTCGGTCTTAGGGTCGATAAGAGCAACATTGGAAGCGTCGATTGCTGCCTCTGCCTCAACGATGCCACCCTGCTGGTTAGCTGCGTTTGGCTTGACATGGCGCTTTGCAATTGCAACGCCCTCAACGACAACCTTGTTCTTCTCTGGATATACGCGAAGTACCTCGCCGCGCTTACCCTTGTCCTTACCAGTGAGGACCTCGACCTTGTCGCCCTTCTTGATCTTCATCTTAGGCATGTCGTTCCTCCTTAAAGGGTCTCAGGTGCAAGTGAGACAATCTTCATGTACTTGTGGTCGCGCAGCTCGCGAGCGACTGGTCCAAAGATACGAGTACCCTTGGGCTCACCCTCTTTGTTAACAAGAACGCATGCGTTCTGGTCAAAGCGGATGTAGCTACCGTCCTTGCGACGGGTGTCCTTAGCGGTACGAACGATGACGCAGCGAACAATGTCGCCCTTCTTCACCGAACCACCTGGAGTAGCCTCCTGGACAGCGCCAATGATAACGTCGGCAAGGCCGGCGTAACGACGCTTGGAGCCACCAAGGACCTTGACGCACTTTACGCGCCTTGCGCCGCTGTTGTCAGCGACGTTGAGAATGGTCTCCATCTGAATCATGTGACGTTCCTCCGGAACCTAATTTCTCAGAGGTGCGCGTATTTGCGCACATGAGAAATAATGATAGATACAAAACTAGGTTGAGCTAAAAGCTGTTTCCTAGGTGCTAATTACTTAGCGCGCTCGACGATCTCTGCGAGACGCCAACGCTTGGTCTTGGAAAGAGGACGAGTCTCCATGACACGGACGGTATCGCCCAGACCAGCCTCATTGTTCTCATCATGAACGTGAAGCTTCTTGCCGATGGTCATCATCTTGCCATACTTAGGGTGGTGCTTACGGTAAGTAATCTCTACCGTAATCGTCTTCTCGCCAGAGATGGAGACGACGAGTCCGGTACGAACCTTACGCGCATTTCTGCTTTCGGTCTCTGCCATAACTTATCTCCTGCGATCTAGTTCTGCTCTGCGGATGCTTCCGCAGCAATTTGACGGGTGCGCATCTCAGTCTGAACGCGAGCAATGTCGCGCTTTACAGCCTTGACACGAGCGGTGTTGTCCAGCTGGCTGGTTGCCATCTGGAAACGAAGATTAAAGAGCTCTGCGCGGCCTTCCTCGAGTTTCTTAGCGAGGTCTGCATCGCTCATAGCCTTGATTTCGGTGTACTTCATTAGTTCTCACCGTCCTGATCGGCCTTGGAGACAATCTTGGTCTTAATTGGAAGCTTGTGCTGAGCAAGACGAAGAGCCTCACGAGCAACTTCCTCTGGTACGCCATCAATCTCAAACATGATACGACCAGGCTTAACAACTGCTACCCACTCTTCTGGGTTACCCTTACCGGAACCCATGCGAGTCTCTGCAGGCTTCTTGGTGATTGGCTTATCTGGGAAGATAGTAATCCAAACCTTACCGCCACGCTTCATCTCACGGGTGAGAGCAATACGAGCAGCCTCAATCTGGCGGTTAGTAATCCAGTGAGCCTCCTCTGCACGGATACCCCAGGTACCAAAATGCAGCTGGGTGTTACCCTTTGCCTGGCCCTTCATGGAACCGCGCTGTACCTTACGGTGCAATACACGCTTTGGAGCAAGCATTAACGGCCCCTCCTCTCATTGCGAGCACGACGAGGACGAGCGGAGCCCTCAAGAGCTGGATTAGGAGTTGGCTGTCCAGGCATCTTCTCGCCGAAGTAAATCCAAACCTTGATACCAACAGCGCCCATGGTGGTGCGGCCTGTTGCAGTACCATAGCCGATTGCAGCACGAAGGGTGTGCAGAGGCACGCGACCCTCACGGTACCACTCACGACGGCCCATCTCAGCACCGTTCAGACGACCGGAGCACTGGATACGAATACCCTTAGCGCCAGCCTTACGAGCGGACTGAACAGCCTTACGCATAGCGCGACGGAAAGCGACACGCTGCTCAAGCTGCTCTGCGATGGACTGAGCAACGAGGTTTGCGTCAAGCTCAGGACGCTTAACCTCAACGACATCAACGTTGACCTGACCCTTGCCGACCTTAGCAACACGCTCAAGATCTGCACGGAGGCCGTCAATCTCTGCGCCCTTCTTGCCGATGACAATACCAGGACGTGCGGAGAAAATAGTTACCTTGACCTTATCGCCAGCGCGCTCGATATCAATACGAGCAACAGCTGCCTTATCAAGGCGCTTCTCGAGATACTTGCGGATAGCAAGATCATTGCCGAGCTGCTCGGCGTAGTCCTTATCGGCGTACCAACGAGAACGCCAGCTCTCGGTTACACCAAGACGGAAGCCTGTAGGCTGTACTTTCTGACCCATTCCTACGCCTCCTTTCGAGGTGCAACGACAACGGTAATGTGGCTCATACGCTTGTTAATGCGGGAAGCCGAACCCTTTGCACGAGGGCGAATACGCTTAAGCGTTGGGCCTTCGTCAACAAAAGCGGTCTTGACTACCAGGTTGTTAGCGCGGAGTCCATTGTTGTTCTCGGCGTTAGCAACTGCAGAGCGCAGAACCTTAGCAACATCAGTAGCGGCAGCGCGAGTCGAGAACTGAAGAACCTCAAGGGCCTTCTCGACAGACTTACCGCGGACAAGCGCGACAACTGCGCGAGCCTTACGAGGAGCAACGCGAACATACTTAGCTGTTGCGCGAACCTCAATAGAATCGGTGTTCTTAGCCATTTACTACACTCCCCCTACTTGGTCTTGTGACCGCGGAAGGTACGGGATGGGGAGAACTCGCCCAACTTGTGACCAACCATGGACTCAGTGACGTACACAGGCACATGTTTACGACCATCGTGAACAGCGATGGTGTGACCGACCATCTCAGGGAAGATGGTTGAGGAACGTGACCAAGTCTTGATAACGTCCTTCTTGCCAGCCTCGTTCATTGCAGCGACACGCGCAAGGAGGCGAGTCTCCACAAAGGGGCCTTTTTTGAGACTTCTGCTCATTTATCTACTCCTACTCGTGTCTTACTTGGACTTACGACGGCGAATGATCAGGCGGTTAGAAGCCTTCTTCGGGTCGCGGGTCTTATAACCCTTGGTTGGCTTACCCCATGGGGTAACGGAAGGACGACCAGAAGTGTGGTTCTTACCTTCACCACCGCCGTGTGGGTGGTCAACAGGGTTCATGACAGTACCACGGACGGTAGGACGGATGCCTGCCCAGCGAGAACGACCAGCCTTACCAACAACAATGTTGGAGTGCTCAGCGTTGCCAACCTCACCGATAGTTGCACGGCAGGTCAGAAGAACACGACGGAGCTCGGAGGAAGGCATACGCAGAACTGCATAGCCGTTGTCCTTACCCATGAGCTGGACAGAAGTACCAGCAGCACGTGCCATTGCAGCACCCTTGCCAGGCTGGAACTCAACTGCGTGAACAAGAGTACCTACTGGAATCTGCTCAAGAGTGGTGCAGTTACCAGGCTTGATGTCGACGTCCTTGGTACCAGAAAGAACAGTGTCACCGACGCTCAGGCCCTCTGGGCAAAGGATGTATGCCTTTGCACCGTCTGCATAGTGCAGAAGAGCAATACGAGCGGAACGGTTAGGATCGTACTCAACAGTAGCGACTTTAGCTGGGATGTCATCCTTACGACGCTTGAAGTCGATACGACGGTACTGGCGCTTGTGGCCACCACCCTGGTGACGGGTAGTGATGCGGCCATTGTTGTTGCGGCCAGCCTTCTTTGGCAGAGGCTCGAGAAGGGACTTCTCGGGCTTATCAGTTGTAATCTCAGCAAAGTCTGAGATTGTCTGGAAGCGTCTGCCTGCGCTTGTTGGCTTTAAATGCCTAACTGCCATAAACAGTATCCCTTTCTTTTCCGTTGGCTAGCTTGCTTAAGGGAAAGTCGAGCTAACACCGGATTACCACGGTACCGCGCGTATCTACTATGCGCGGCATACGAACCCGTACCTCAAAAGAGGCACGGGAGAAAAACCTTACTCAGCAGAGTTATTACCGAAGATCTCGATAGTCTCACCAGCAGCGAGGGTAACAATAGCCTTCTTCCACTGGCGGGTCTTACCTGCCTGCTGATAACGTACACGCTTGTTTTTTGGCTTAACAGAAAGTGTGTTTACCTTGGTGACGTGTACAGAGAAGAGCTTCTCTACAGCTGCAGCAATCTCTTCTTTACCTGCGTTACGAGCAACCTCAAAAGTGTACTTGCCCTGCTCCATCAGATCGAAAGCACGCTCTGAAACGATAGGACGAATGATGACCTCATAAGGAGAGTTCATTATGCGAGCACCTCCCCAAGCTGCTTAGCAACATCAGCGGACATAACAAGTGCGCCGTTGTCAATCAGGAAACGAGTAGTAACCTCAGAAACACCGAAGACCGAAACCTTAGGAAGGTTACGGAAAGAGAGGTAAGTGTTGACATCATCATCTGGGACGATGACGGTAACGCGCTTACCCTCAATGCCGAGGTTCTGAAGTGCAGCCTTTGCCTGCTTGGTGGAAGGCTGAGCAAACTCAAGAGAGTCAACGAGGACAAGCTCAGAATCTGCAACCTTGCCGGAGAGGACAGACCTCATAGCAAGCTTGACCATCTTGTTGTTAATACGACGTGCGTGTGAACGAGGGGTAGGTCCAAAAATGACGCCACCACCAGTCCACTGACCAGCACGAATAGAACCCTGGCGAGCACGACCAGTACCCTTCTGACGGTAAGGCTTAACGCCACCGCCGGATACCTCGTGACGGTTCTTTGTAGAGTGGGTACCCTGACGTGCGGATGCGTCCTGGCAGACTACAACCTGGTGCACAACAGGGATGTTTGGCTCAATGCCATAGACGTCAGAGGAGAGCTCGGCGTCGCCGACCTTCTTTCCCTCTACGTTCTTAATCTCATACTTGGACATGTTGTCTCCTTGTTAGCCTAAGTGTTTGCCTAAAGGCCCTTAGGCCATGCGGACCTGGACGAGGGCATTCTTGCCGCCAGGAACAGCACCCTTGATAAGCATGAGGTTCTGCTCAGCATCAACGCGGACAAGCTTAAGGTTCTTGACCGTAACGCGCTCTGCGCCCATGTGACCATACATGTGAAGGCCCTTACGAACGCGTGCAGGGTATGCGCACTGACCAATGGAACCTGGACGACGCTGGTTACGAGAACCGTGAGTCATTGGACCGCGAGAGAAGTTCCAGCGCTTAACGGTACCCTGGAAACCCTTACCCTTAGAAGTGCCTGTTACGTCAACAGCGGTGACCTCGGAGAAGTCAGCAACTGTGACAACATCGCCGGTCTTGTGCTCAGAAGCATCTTCAACGCGGACCTCACGGAGGTAACGCATTGGCTCAACGCCCTGTGCCTTGAAGTGACCAGCCATTGGCTTGTTGACATGCTTCTCAGAGATGTCGCCGAAGCCAATCTGTACGGCATTGTAGCCGTCCGTCTCAACAGTCTTTACCTGTGAAACGGTGCAGGGGCCAGCAAGAACGACGGTAACAGGAACGACGTTGTCGTTCTCGTCCCATACCTGGGTCATGCCCAGCTTGCGGCCGAGGATGGTATTAACCATGCTCTTTCCTAACCTTCGGTGGTCATGGGACCTTGAGAGCACATCGGGTACTCTTCCCCAGCGGACCACGTCCTGTACATACTGCCTTTAGACATAATTGTCCTATTTGAGCAGCCCGTCTACTTTACACTCATTTTTGACAAGAAACAAGCCTAAAATCTCTAAAAAATGAACGCTTTGTGAAGAGCGTTTGATACCTTCTAGCTGCGAGATCTTTCTTCTTCCCTATTTTGCGAGGTCAAACCGCTGAGCCGGGCGTATCTATTGGCGAGAAACCCAAGGAATTTTAAAAATTATTTTCTAGAAATTTTCTTGAGTAATGCTTCGCAACCTTTTGTGACATCCTCATACGTCAAATCAAAGTTGCCCGAGTACCATGGGTCCGCAATGTCTTGAGGCTTTTCTGTCCAATCAAGGAGTAGTGAAATTTTTCCAAGCGGGTCATCTTTAAGAATGCGCAACATATTGCGCAAGTTGTTGTGATCCATTCCAATGAGGTAATCAAAGTCCTCGTAATCTTTGCGTGTGAGCTGCCTGGCGCAATGATTGCCACAATGAATTCCCTCCTGCTGAAGCTTGCGTCGCGTACGAGGGTCAACAGGATTGCCAATCTCTTCAGTGGAAGTTGCTGCTGAATCAATGAAAAATGATTCAGCAAGACCGTTTTTCTCGACAAGGTATTGCATGACGTATTGTGCCATCGTTGACCTACAGATATTTCCGTGACACACAAAAAGAACCTTGGTCAAGCGGAAGTTCTCCGGAAGGTCGGCAATCTGATGTCTGCTTGTGTTCTGCTGGCTATGTTTCATCTTTTCTCCTGCGCTTTGTACGAGTATTCGCTTTCTAATTCTACGGGTTTCTCGCCAAGCACGACATCTGCGCTATTAACCAACATGCTCCTGTACTAGGAGCCTGAATAGTGTATCAAGTCTGAGTAAATTTACTCAGACTTGGCGAGAAAAACCGGCAAATAACTCAGACATGGTGCACTTTTCCGGCAAATTGTTCAGACATGGCGAGAGAATCAGGCGCGAGCGGGTTCGGCGTAAGCAGGTCAGGCGCGAGCGGGTTCGGCATAAGCAGGTCAGGCGTAAGCGGGTTCGGTGCAAGAGGAAAGTGTGCCCACGCAAAAACCCTCCCGCGCAGAGAGCACAGGAGGGTTTGCAAGTTGGATTAAGCCGTATGCTTAGAGCTTGATCTCGATATCGACACCAGCTGGAAGGTCGAGACGCATAAGCGAATCAACGGTAGAAGCGCTTGGGTCGAGAATATCGATGAGACGCTTGTGAGTGCGCATCTCAAACTGATCACGGGAATCCTTATCCTTGTGTGGTGAGCGGATAACGGTGTAAAGGTTGCGCTCAGTTGGCAGAGGGATAGGACCGGAAACACGCGCACCTGTCTTCTGTGCGGTGTCAACAATCAGCTTAGCGGACTGATCAATGACCTCGTGATCATAGCCCTTGAGGCGAATCCTGATCTTCTGGCTTGACACTTTGGGTACCTCCATAAATGAGCTAGAGCTCGTGGTCGTTTACTAGGATGCGGAGCCGCCGTTTTTGGCGACAATCTCTTCGCGTACAGCGTTAGGAACGGGCTCGTAAGAATCGAACTGCATAGTGTAGCTTGCACGGCCCTGGGTCTGGGAACGAAGGTCGGTTGCGTAACCGAACATCTCACCAAGAGGCACCTTAGCGCGGATAACCTTGGCGTCCTGACGATCCTCCATACCCTCAATCTTGCCACGACGGGAAGAAAGGTTGCCCATAACATCGCCCATGTACTGCTCAGGTGTCTCAACCTCAACAGACTCAACTGGCTCAAGAAGGACAGGGTTGGACTTCTTAAGAGCATCCTTAATTGCCATAGAACCAGCAATCTTGAATGCTGCCTCGGAAGAGTCGACCTCGTGGTAAGAACCATCAACAAGGGTAACCTTGATGTCGACTACTGGGTAACCAGCAATGACACCGTTCTCAAGAGCCTCGCGGATGCCCTTATCAATAGATGGGATGTACTCCTTAGGAATGACACCACCAACGATAGCGTTGACAAACTCGTAACCCTTGCCCTCTTCCTGTGGCTCAAGGTCAATGACTGCGTGGCCATACTGACCCTTACCACCGGACTGACGGACAAACTTGCCCTCAGCGTGGCTTACTGCCTTACCAGCAGTTTCGCGGTAAGCAACCTGTGGCTTACCAACGTTGCAGTCAACCTTAAACTCACGGCGGAGACGGTCAACAATAATCTCAAGGTGAAGCTCGCCCATACCAGCAATGATGGTCTGGCCGGTCTCGTGATCAGTGTGAACCTGGAAGGTTGGGTCCTCCTCAGCCAGTTTAGCAAGGCCGATGGACATCTTCTCCTGCTCAGCCTTGGTCTTAGGCTCAACAGCAACGTCAATAACAGGATCTGCGAAGCTGATGGACTCAAGGATGATTGGGTTCTTCTCGTCACAAAGGGTGTCACCAGTAGTGGTGTTCTTCAGACCAACGCATGCGACGATATCGCCAGCGGAGCACTCTTCACGGTCAACACGGTCGTTTGCGTTCATCTCAAGGATGCGGCCAAAGCGCTCACGGTTGTCCTTGACGGAGTTGTAGACGTAAGAACCTGCCTCTGCCTGACCAGAGTAAACACGAATGTAGGTAAGCTTACCAACATATGGGTCAGTCATAATCTTGAATGCAAGAGCGGAGAATGGCTCCTTGACGTCTGCGTGACGAACTGCCTCGTCACCCTTAGGAGTGAGGCCATCAATCTCTGGAACATCCAGAGGGCTTGGAAGGAAGTCAATAACTGCGTCCAGAAGCTCCTGGATACCCTTGTTCTTGTAAGCGGAACCAACAAAGACAGGGTTAATCTGACCAGCAAGAACACCAGCACGAAGAGCGCCCTTAAGGGTCTCAACGTCAACCTCTTCACCCTCAAGAACAGCCATCATGACGTCCTCAGAGAAGTCAGAAGCTGCCTCAAGAAGCTCTTCACGCTTCTCTGCTGCAATCTCTACAAACTCTGCTGGAATCTCATCGAGAGGCTGAGGGTAAATCATGCCCTTAGCATCCTCTTTGAAGTCCCATGCAGTGTTGGTGACAAGGTCAATAAGACCCCAGAAGTTAGACTCAGCGCCCATTGGGACCTGAGCTGCAATTGCGTTTGCGCCAAGGCGGTCACGCATGGTCTGGATTGCACGGAAGAAGTCTGCGCCTACACGGTCAAACTTGTTGATGAATGCAATACGAGGTACGCCGTACTTGGTTGCCTGACGCCAAACGGTCTCTGACTGTGGCTGAACGCCTGCAACTGCGTCAAAGACTGCAACTGCGCCGTCCAGAACACGAAGAGAACGCTCAACCTCAGCGGTAAAGTCAACGTGACCTGGGGTGTCGATAATCTGGATGACGTGGTCTTTCCAGAAGCAAGTGGTAGCTGCGGAAGTAATGGTTACGCCGCGCTCCTGCTCCTGAATCATCCAGTCCATGGTTGCTGCACCGTCGTGGACCTCACCAATCTTGTGGGTCTTACCGGTGTAGTAAAGAATACGCTCCGTAGTGGTGGTCTTACCAGCATCGATGTGAGCCATGATGCCGATGTTGCGGAGGTCTTTAAGATTGTACTTAGTCTTAGCCATTTGTTTGCTACTCCTGAATTCCGACTAGAAGCGGTAGTGGGAGAAGGCGCGGTTGGCCTCAGCCATCTTGTACAGGTCCTCACGGCGCTTGACGGATGCACCTACGCCGTTAGTTGCGTCGATGATCTCGTTTGCAAGACGCTCTGCCATGGTCTTCTCTTTACGGCTACGGCTGAAAGTGACCATCCAGCGGATAGCAAGAGTAGTTGCACGACGGGAGTTAACCTCCATTGGGACCTGGTAAGTAGCGCCACCAACACGCTTAGGCTTAACCTCAAGTGTTGGGCGAATGTTATCCATAGCCTTCTTGAAGACAGTGAGGGCATCCTCGCCAGTCTTCTCTGCGACGATATCAAATGCACCGTAGACAATGCGCTCTGCGGTTGCTTTCTTGCCGTCGAGAAGGACCTTGTTAATAAGCTGGGTTACCAGACGATTGTTGTAGACGGCGTCAGGCATAACCTCACGACGTACTGCTGCTGCGCGACGCGGCATATTAATCTCCTAAGAACTAGTTCGAGTAGTGGACGTGATTACTTAGCACGCTTAGTGCCGTAACGGGAACGGCCCTGAGCACGATTCTGAACTGCTGCGCAGTCGAATGCACCGCGAACAACCTTGTAACGAACACCAGGAAGGTCACGGACACGGCCGCCACGAACAAGAACAATGGAGTGCTCCTGGAGGTTGTGACCCTCACCAGGAATGTAAGCGGTTACCTCAATGCCATTAACAAGACGAACACGAGCAACCTTACGGAGTGCTGAGTTAGGCTTCTTTGGCGTAGTGGTGAAAACGCGGGTGCAAACACCACGCTTCTGTGGGTTGTGCTGAAGAGCGGCGTTCTTAGACTTTGACTTGACGCTCACGCGGCCCTTACGTACGAGCTGGTTAATAGTAGGCAAGATCTTCTCCTTCTTATACCTATCTACCTGCAGTTTTACATATTCGAAAGGCGACACAGCACTGTCCCCTTGGAATTACGCAGGGAAGTACTTTACGCTGATGAAAGCCACATGTCAACAAGCCACTGTGCCGGGCGTATCTATACTTCATAAACTGCACACAATGTAGAATAAAAATAACTTGTCTAACTATCAAAAACCTTTAATGAAAATCCGGTATTCACAATCTTAAAATTTTTATAAGAGTTTAATGCACATATCTTCAACTGCATGAAAGAGGACAGGAGCCAAGACATTCTTTCGAAATATTAAAAATAAAGCTGTGTATAACAGACCATTTCCAATACCAAAGGTAATATAAGACCAAATAGGTTCAAGATTATTAACATTATTTACAAGCGGAAAGATTATATGAGTTACCCCCCACAATACGTTAGAGAATAATGAACCTATAATATATGCTGATACATTAGTGATCTTCCAATATCTTAATAAACCTTCATTAAATTGTTCGGTTAGATAAACTCGGAAGAAAAATTCCTCAGGAAGTGCCACTAAAAATAAATAGTGAACCCAAGCGTAAATTCTATCAATATAATTTTCTTGAGATAAAAGAACAGGAATAAATGAAATGAACAATAAAATGGCTATACTAAAAGGCTTGAAACTTTTAGCAATAGTATTACTGTAATGTTTTATGGTTATATATACAGGATAAATTGAAATGACCATACTAAAAGCTACTTTACTAATGTAACTATTTTCAAACAAATTCGCATTGTATTTATATACTAACGATGCAATACTGATTATAAAAACCAAAATTAAATAACTATAAAGAGCTTCATTCTTGAATTGTTTTTTCTGTTTATTTTCCATTCTTACTTCACCGTTCTACATACTAATAATCTCATCACAGATATCTATAATTTCTTTATCGTGCGATTTTAGATAGCCATAAAAAGTTG
Organism: Atopobium sp.; assembly: GCA_022732885.1. Classification (GTDB taxonomy): domain Bacteria; phylum Actinomycetota; class Coriobacteriia; order Coriobacteriales; family Atopobiaceae; genus Lancefieldella. The sequence goes on from JAIJTS010000003.1 coordinate 46,020, forward strand.
CAAATGACTTCAAATGTCTATTAGTGTTCTTGAAGATGAGCGGCGTGTGCAAGTCCTACGCGAATCAAAGTTGTGACGTGCTCGTCTGCAAGTGAATAGATAACTTTTCTTCCATCTCTTTTTGCATTTACAAGACCACGATCACGCAAAAGACGCAACTGATGAGAGGTTGCTGACTGAGAAACGGAAAGCATTTCCTGCAACTCTGTTACGCTTTTCTCGCCATTTACTAAGGCACCCAAAATCTGAAATCGCGTAAAGTCAGACAGGGCATCAAAAATTTGAGTTGCATCGTAGATGATGTCATCGTTTACCAGGTAGTCGTTCATTTTCTGATCAGAAACATAATCACAGGTAAAATGAGCGTGATTGCCCTGTTCAGAATCGTTGGAGTGACTATCCATTTGCTATTCCAATCCTTTTAAAAGCACGAAGTAAATGACTAAACGAAAGTTAATCTTTAATGATTAGTATATACCGATACTTCCTTATATCAGCACAACTAAAGAGGACTCCAGCTAACGGCTGAAGTCCTCTTGTGTATCGAAGATTACCTCCGAAAGAATTTGATAGAGCGGGCGAGGTTATTTACTCGTCGTCCCCTGCCTCAGCGTCCATGCGAACAACCTGGTTAAGGAGGTCATCCAAAGAGCCAAGGTCCTCATTGATTACATCTGGGCTAACCTCGTCGGAAGAAGAACCGATGAGTGTCTCAGTGTAATCAGAGTGAGTGGATGGAGCTGCAGAGCCCAGCATCAGTCCGCCATCGCCTTCTGGCGAGAAGACCATGTTGAGCAGCTGAGAAAGATCCTCAGAATCTGCCTCATCCTCTTCTGGCTCAAGAATGTAGAGAAGGTTACGAGCCTCAAGACCATCGCGGAGCTCCTCGATTGCCTTTGCACCAATACCATCGATGCGAAGCAGGTCTTCCTCGGTCTTACCGATAAGATCGCCTACGGTCTCAATGCCAACCTCGCTGAACTTGTTGGTCCAACGCTGTGACACGCCAAGATCGTCGAAGAGATACAGCTTTGCATCCTCACTTGAAAGCGTACGGCCATTCTTGGAGTAAACGCCACCGTTGTAATCCTCGTTGACCCAATCAAGCTGCTTAGGAAGCTGCTCCTCAATGTCCTTAAGCTCCACTGGTGCCCAGTCTGGAAGAGACTTAGCAAAAGAAGAGGTTGGACCATCAATCTTGGTACCGTGATACGTAAGCTCAACATCATTGTATGCGGAAAGACCAGTACCTGCAGGAATCTGCTTACCAACAATGACGTTGGACTTGAGGTCAAGCAGGTGGTCAACATCGCCCTCGATAGCTGCAGAAGTAAGAACACCTGCAGTACGGATGAACGATGCGCTAGAGAGCCAAGAATCGATAGAGCTTGCAACCTTTAGCGTACCAAGAATTGCTGGCTCTGCCTCTGGTGGAGTACCACCAGCAAGAGCAATGTTCTGGACAGTCTCTGCGAATACATAGCGGTCCACATACTGACCAAGCAGGTACGAAGAGTCACCTGGGTTGGTAACCTGAACGCGGCGAAGCATCTGACGTGCGATAACCTCGATGTGCTTATCGTTGAGTTCTACACCCTGGGAAGTATAGACGTCCTTAACGGACTCAACGAAGGTGTGCATAGTGGACTCAATGTCGGTGAGTCGACGGAGCATACGGAAGTTGACAAAGCCGCGGGTAATCTGGTCGCCAGCACGGACAACTACGCCATCCTCAATGCCAGGCATGAAGCGGACGGATGCAGGTACACGCCACTCCTCGATAACACGGGAAGCATCGTCTGCATCAACAATACGCAGCAGGTACTCGGTGGTCTCTGGGGTAATGTGAAGAACACCAGAAACAGGAGCCAGGTCAGCCTCGCGACCAAGAATCTTCTCGTTGACGTTGCCAACAACATCAAACATACGAGCAACGGTAGGAAGACCCTGCGTAATATCGTCTGCGCCTGCAACACCACCAGAGTGAATGGTACGCATGGTTAACTGAGTACCAGGCTCACCAATGGACTGAGCTGCGATAATACCAACTGCAGTACCAATGTTGACAGGACGACGGGTGGAAAGATCCCAGCCGTAGCACTTCTGGCAGACGCCGTACTTAGACTTACAGGTCAGAAGCGCGCGGAGCTGAACCTTAGCAAGGCCATGCTCAACAAGACGCTCAAGATCCTGCTTGGACTCAACATAGCCACCAGCAGGGATAAGAACCTCACCGGTGTTTGGATCGCATACATCCTCGAGGGTGCAGCGGCCAATCAGGTCAGTATTAACAGAAGTCTGACCAGGCTTGATCAGAGGATAGGTGACTGCCTCATCAGTACCGCAGTCCTCCTCGCGAACAATGACGTCCTGTGCAACGTCGACAAGACGACGAGTCAGGTAACCAGAGTCGGAAGTGTGGGATGCAGTATCTACCAGGCCCTTACGAGCGCCATAGGTAGAAATGAAGTACTCAAGAGGCTCAAGACCCTCACGGAAGTTTGCCTTAATTGGAAGGTCAATGGTTTCACCGGACATATCCGCCATCAGGCCTCGCATACCAGCAAGCTGGCGAAGCTGTGTCTTAGAACCACGAGCTCCAGAGTCAGCCATCATGTAAATTGGGTTGTTCTCTGCAAAGCCTGCAAGCATCTCAGAGCCGAGAAGATCGGTGCACTCGGTCCATGCGTTAACAACCTCAACGTGACGCTCTCGCTCGGAGAGGAAGCCGTCCTCGTAGTACTCGTTGATCTGATCAACGCGGTCCTGTGCCTCCTGAAGCAGCTGTGGCTTGTGTGGAGGAATGACAGCGTCCCAAACAGAAACGGTCAGACCAGCAAGGGTTGCATAGTGGAAACCTGTCTTTTTGATGTTGTCCAGAATTGGCTCAACATCAGCCATTGGATAGCGGTCGCAGCAATCGTTGACCAAAACGCCAATGTCAGACTTAACCATCTTGTAGTTAATGTATGGGTAATCCTCTGGCAGGCACTGACGGTTGAAGATAATGCGACCAACAGTGGTCTCAAAACGCTTGGTACCCTCAGTAACATCCAGATCCTCATACTGACCGCGGCCAGTCATAACGCGGAAGATAGCACGATCGCTATCAGCAACGTTTGCATCCTTGGAGCTTACGCGGACAACAACCTTTGCCTGAAGATCAAGGTCACGGTTGGCCTCAATAGCCAGAAGAGCATCCTCAAAGCTTGCAAAGGTAAGAGTCTTAGCGTCTTCACCGGTCTTCTCGGAAGTGAGGTAGTAGACGCCAAAGACCATATCCTGAGAAGGAACGGTCAAAACCTTACCAGAAGCAGGGCTTCTGAGGTTGTTGCTGGAAAGCATCAGAATGCGAGCCTCTGTCTGTGCCTGAGTAGAAAGCGGCACGTGGACAGACATCTGGTCGCCGTCGAAGTCTGCGTTAAATGGTGCGCAGACCAGTGGGTGCAGGTGGATAGCCTTACCCTCGATAAGAACTGGCTCAAATGCCTGGATAGACAGACGGTGAAGGGTAGGTGCGCGGTTGAGAAGAACGAGGCGGTCCTGAATAACCTCATCCAGAACGTCCCAAACAACTGGGGTACCACGGTCAATAGCGCGCTTTGCGCCCTTGATATTTTCTACCTTGCGGAGCTCAACCAAACGACGCATGACAAATGGCTTGAAGAGCTCAAGTGCCATAGCAGATGGAAGACCGCACTGGTGCAGCTTCAGGTGTGGGTCAACAACAATAACGGAACGGCCAGAGTAGTCAACACGCTTACCCAGAAGGTTCTGACGGAAACGACCTTGCTTACCCTTAAGAGCCTCAGCAAGAGACTTCAGAGGACGTCCACCACGACCAGTGACGGGACGACCACGGCGACCATTGTCAAACAAAGCGTCAACGGACTCCTGAAGCATGCGCTTCTCGTTGTTAACAATGATAGAAGGTGCCTCAAGGTCAAGCAGGCGCTTAAGACGATTGTTGCGGTTAATAACACGACGATACAAATCGTTTAAGTCGGAAGCTGCAAAACGGCCACCATCAAGCTGAACCATAGGACGAAGATCAGGTGGAATAACTGGTACAACGTCAAGAATCATGTTAGCTGGATCGTTGCCACCCTTAAGGAAAGCGTCAACAATCTCAAGGCGTTTAATAGCCTTCTCGCGCTTTTGCTTCTGAGCATCCTCATTGGCGATAATAGCGCGGAGCTCCTTGGCCTCTTTCTCAAGGTCAATGTTGGAGAGAAGGTCGCGGACAGCCTCTGCACCCATGCCGCCCTTGAAGTAGATGCCATAGTAGCGCTTAAGCTCGGAGAACAGACCCTCATCGGAGATGAGCTCTCTAGTCTCAAGCTGCATGAACTTCTCGAAAGCCTCACGACGAAGTGTCTTCTCTTCCTCGTACTCTTCCTCAAGATCGGCAACGCCTGCGCGAATCTCATCCTCAGAAAGAGGCTCAAAATCGCCAAACTCGTCATCTTGTGGCTGGCCCTGCTCACGAAGGCGTGCGATCTGATCGTCACGCTCTGCATCGAGCTCTTCAAGGTCTGCTGCAAGCTCCTCACGAAGATCGTCTACGTCAGCCTCACGTGCCTCAGTGTCAACACTGGTGATTACGTAAGATGCAAAGTAGAGGACTTTCTCGAGGTCCTTGCTCTTGATATCAAGAAGACGTGCCAGAGGGAAGCTGGTTGGACTCTTGAAGTACCAAATGTGGCTTACAGGAGCAGCAAGCTCGATGTGGCCCATGCGGTCACGACGAACCTTTGCGGTGGTTACTTCAACACCGCAGCGCTCGCAGGTAATGCCCTTGAAGCGAATGCCTTTGTACTTACCGCAGGCGCACTCCCAGTCCCTTACAGGTCCAAAGATCTTCTCGCAGAAAAGGCCGTCCTTTTCTGGCTTAAGGGTACGGTAGTTGATGGTCTCAGGCTTCTTTACCTCGCCATAGGACCAACCGCGGATATCATCAGCAGACGCTAGAGAAATTTTAATAGCGTCAAATTCAGTGGAATCGAAATCTGCCACAGTCGCTACTCCTTATCGGTGGTCGCGTCGCCTACAAGTGCGGATGCACCCTCAGCGTCTTGGGACAGGTCGGAAGCGGTTACCTCAGTAAAGCCAAGGTCGTTGAGGATCTCAACAGCGTTCTTCTCCTCAGGATCTGTGACCTTTGCGGTATTAGCACGCTTACGATAGGAGATTGGCTCAATGTCAAGTGCCAGGGAGCGAATCTCTTTGACCAGAACCTTGAAGGACTCAGGAATTCCTGCAGTAGGAATGTTCTCGCCCTTAACAATGGACTCATAGGTCTTAACACGGCCGTTGGTATCGTCAGACTTAACGGTGAGAATCTCCTGGAGGACGTTAGCAGCACCGTATGCATACAGTGCCCAAACCTCCATCTCACCAAAGCGCTGACCACCAAACTGTGCCTTACCACCCAGAGGCTGCTGGGTAACAAGAGAGTAAGGACCAGTTGAACGTGCGTGGATCTTATCGTCAACCATGTGACCGAGCTTCAGGATGTAAGAGACGCCAACGGTAATTGGGCTCTTGAATGCCTCGCCGGTACGACCATCGTAGAGGGTAGTCTTACCACGCTCGTTGAGCTGTGGAACAAACTCCTCACGCATGTCCTCGCCGTACTCTTTGAGAGCCTTGTTGATCATGTTGATATTGGTGCGGCGAACAATCTCTGCAACGGACTCATCAGTAGCACCGTCAAAGAGTGGTGTTGCAACAGGAATTGGGCCTTCAACGTAACGCTTAGAATCTGCGTCATCGTCATCCCAACCATGTGCAGCGCCCCAACCAAGGTGGCACTCAAGCAGCTGACCAACGTTCATACGAGAAGGAACGCCCAGTGGGTCGAGAATAACGTCTACTGGGGTACCGTCTGCCATGTAAGGCATGTCCTCAACAGGGAGAACCTTACAAATAACACCCTTGTTACCGTGACGACCAGCAATCTTATCGCCTTGCTGGATCTTTCTACGCTGAGCAACAAAGACGCGGACCAGGTCATTTACTCCTGGAGGCAGGTCGTCTCCAGCCTCACGGCTGAAGCGGACAACGTCAACAACGCGGCCATAGGAGCCGTGTGGCATCTTAAGGGAAGTATCACGAACGTCGTGTGCCTTAGCACCAAAGATTGCGCGAAGCAGGCGCTCTTCTGCGGTCAGAGCGGTCTCACCCTTAGGAGTGACCTTACCAACCAGAATATCGCCAGGGCCAACCTCAGCGCCGATGCGGATGATACCGTCATCATCGAGGTTTGCGAGCATGTCCTCACCAAGGTTAGGAATCTCGCGGGTAATCTCCTCAGCACCAAGCTTGGTGTCACGAGCATCAATCTCGTGACGAGAAATGTTAACGGAGGTCAGAAGGTCTTCCTGAACAACACGCTCGGAGACGATAATACCGTCCTCGTAGTTGTAGCCTTCCCATGGCATGTAAGCAACGGTAAGGTTTGCACCAAGTGCCAGCTCAGAGTGATCGACAGATGGGCCATCTGCGATTGGCTGACCCTTCTCAACCTGCTGTCCAACAGTAACAATTGGACGGTGGTTGATGCAGGTAGACTGGTTAGAGCGCTCGTACTTAGGAAGATCGTAGCGCTGAGAACCGTGCTCATCGGAGTAGATGACAACGTGAGCTGCGTCTACCTCGGTGACCTCGCCTGCAAACTCTGCGCAAATAAGCTCGCCAGAGTCCTGAGCTGCGCGGCCCTCCATGCCAGTTCCAACATAAGGAGCGTGGGACTGAATCAGAGGCACTGCCTGACGCTGCATGTTTGCACCCATGAGGGTACGCTTTGCATCGTCGTGCTCAAGGAATGGAATGAGGTTAGCTGCGACGGAGAGAAGCTGACGTGGAGAAACATCCATGTAGTCAACGTCCTCAACAGGAACCTGTGCAGGTGCACCGAAGGAACCGTCGAAGTCGCGAGTACGTGCAATAACACGGTCTGCATTTACAACCTTGCCGTCTGCGTCAACCTCAACAAACTTCTTAGACTTAGGGTCAATTGGGGTATTAGCAGGAGCAATAATGTGATTCTCCTCCTCGTCTGCAGTCATCCAAACGATGTCGTCAGAAACAACGCCACCTGTAACCTTACGATAAGGAGCTTCAATAAAGCCGTACTCATTTACGTGAGCATACAGTGCCAAGGAGCCGATAAGACCAATGTTTGGTCCCTCAGGAGTCTCGATTGGGCACATACGGGAGTAGTGCGAGTTGTGAACGTCGCGGACTGCGGTAGGAACGTTGGTACGACGGCTGGAGCCGGACTTGTGTCCTGCAAGACCGCCAGGTCCCAGAGCAGAAAGACGACGCTTGTGAGTCAAACCAGCAAGTGGGTTTGCCTGGTCCATGAACTGTGAAAGCTGAGAAGAACCGAAGAACTCCTTGATTGCAGCAACAATTGGACGGATGTTGATCAGAGACTGTGGAGTGATGTCGTCTGCGTCCTGAGATGCCATGCGCTCACGGACAACACGCTCCATACGGCTCATACCAATGCGGAACTGGTTCTGGACCAGCTCACCAACGGTACGAACGCGGCGGTTGCCAAAGTGGTCAATGTCATCAAGGTGCTTAGACTCATCACCTGCGTGCACTGCAAGAAGATACTTTAGAGCTGCGACGATATCCTCTTTGGTAAGGACACGTACGTCTGCAGGAATCTCTTCCTCAAGCTTCTTGTTAATCTTGTAACGACCAACGCGAGCAAGGTCATAGCGCTGCTCATTGAAGAAGAGGCCGTCAAGCAGAGAACGGGCAGAGTCAACAGTTGGTGGCTCGCCTGGACGCTGACGACGATAAATCTCGATAAGAGCATCCTCACGTGTAGTAGCAACATCACGCTCAAGTGTGTTGCGAACAACATCGGAATCACCAAGGAGCGAGAGAATCTCGTCATCGGTAACAGCGATGCCAAGTGCACGGAGGAAGACAGTAGCGCTCTGGCGACGCTTGCGGTCAATAGAGACGACCAGATGGCCGCGCTTATCAACCTCAAACTCAAGCCATGCACCACGTGCAGGAATGAACTGAGACTTGTGGACCAAAACACCGTTGTCCATCTCTGACGAGAAGTACACGCCAGGTGAACGAACGAGCTGAGAAACCACAACACGCTCAGAACCGTTGATGATGAAGGTGCCGCGCTCAGTCATCAGTGGGAAATCGCCCATGAAGACAAGCTGCTCCTTCATCTCACCAGTCTCTTTATTGACAAAACGGACGTCAACAAAAAGAGGTGCTTGATATGAAATGTCTTTTGCACGACACTCAGCCATTGAATTGGCAGGGTCGCCAAACTGATGGTCACCAAAGGTGACCTGCATGGTTCCAGCGCTGTTCTCAATTGGCGAGAACTCAGCGAAGGACTCTGCAAGGCCCTCTCCCATAAAGCGCTCAAATGATTCCTTCTGTACAGAAATCAGATTTGGCAGCTCCATAGCTGCGGGAATCTTACTGAACGTCCTGCGTCCAGTATGCGCCTGAGGCGTGGTGAGGGAAGTCTTTTTAGCGGTAGACACCAGGTTGTCCTCCTTCAAAAGGGTGGAAGGTGGCAATTGTCGCAACCTAGTAATTTAGTCAAGATTTTAATTTGCGTCAACATAAAAACACTTGATTTTTTAAGACGTTTTGACTATATTATCGCGTTTATGTTTTTCAACTGCACAAACGTTATGCTGCAGGTAAATCCTTAAATAGCTTGTCTTTTTTATATGTGAAGATTTTATGAAGAAGTCCTATGAAGGCGGAAATCGCTTTCGGTGAGCAGCTCTCCCCCTGCTGTCTTGCTTTACACGGCGCTCCATGCGCTCCGAGCGCACGGGTTTCTCGCCAGGTGCAGGTACGAGCGCGGCTGCGAGCGCACGGGTTTCTCGCCACACGCACCAACCTTTTCCTGCGTGCGCAGCTGCGAGCGCGCGGGTTTCTCGCCACACGCGCTAGCCTTTTGCTGCGTGCGCCTAAAAAGTGCAAAGAATCTGTATTTGAGCCACCGAATCTTTTACAAAATCAGGCAAATCCACAGAATCTTTGATACTTTTAGGCAAAATCCACCGATTCTTTTAAGAAATCAGGCGCGAGAAGAACTAGGACAAGTCATCCTGAATTCACGAGCAGCACACCGGATTTATGAGCCTGAAATGCACACCAAGTCTGAGCAAAAGTACTCAGATAAGGCGAGAAAAACAGGCAAATCACTCAGACATGGCGAGAAAATCCGGCAAATCGCTCAGACTTGATGTACTTTTCAGGCTACAACAAAGCCTTTCTCGCCAGGCAAACAAAAAAGAGGCCAGACTAAAGTCTGACCTCTTCAGTAAGCTATTTAGGAAGGACTTACTTAAGGGTGACGGTAGCGCCAGCCTCCTCGAGCTGAGCCTTAGCAGCCTCAGCGTCCTCCTTCTTTGCGCCCTCGAGGACAGCCTTAGGAGCACCCTCGACGACCTCCTTTGCCTCCTTGAGGCCAAGGTTGGTAAGAGCACGGACAACCTTGATGACGCCGATCTTGTTGTCGCCGAAGCCCTCGAGGATAACGTCAAAGTTGGACTTCTCCTCTGCCTCCTCAGCAGCGCCACCAGCTACAGGAGCAGCAGCAACAGCTACAGGAGCAGCAGCGGAAACGCCGAAGACGTCCTCAAGCTCGTGAACGAGCTCAGAAAGCTCGAGTGCTGGCATCTCTTTAAGGGCCTCAATGATCTCATCTTTAGTGACAGCCATGTCAATTCTCCTTTTTAAACGATGCAGCCTTTGTACTGCATCTGGGCAAAAGCCCGGCTTGTATAAGTACGATTGAGTGCATCTACACTCTCACGCGGTTTGCGCCAATGCGCGGGTACAACAAAACGTTGCTTATGCAGCGTTCTTCTGATCTGCGACTGCAGAAAGAGCGGTTGCGAGTCCACGAGCTGGACCAGCGCAAACCTGTGCAATACCGGTAAGTGGGCTTGCAACAACGAAGACAAGCTTTGCAATGAGCTCCTCGCGAGAAGGAAGATCTGCGTAAGCCTTTGCCTCGTCAGCGGTAAGTGCCTGACCATCAGCGATACCACCAATGAACTCAACTTTCTTGAGCTTCTTGGCCTCATCCTTGATGACCTTAGCGGCCTCGACAGGATCGTTCTCATAGAAAACGTATGCGCAGGTACCGGCGAGCATCTCGTCAATCTCTGGCATACCAGCGTTCTTAAGAGCAATCTTGACGATGTTGTTCTTATAGACCTTCATGTGAGCGCCTGCTGCGGTAAGTGCGCGGCGAAGCTCCTGAGTCTCCTTTACGGAAAGACCACGATAGTCGATAACAAACAGGCCCTTGGAGTTGTCGAGAGAAGCGGAAACTTTCTCAAGCAAATCAACTTTAGACTGAGCTGGCATGTAGTACACCTCCTTTATCATGTCTCAGGCACGAGCGCCAACAGGTGCGGCCCTCACATGAAAAGACCCCACTTTGGCAACCAAAGCGGGGTCTGGATGTACTAATCTCAAGACCACCTCGGCAGGCGGGAATTCCCATTAAGCCTTGGATTCAAGGCGCCGGCTGTCTTTGGCAGCGAACGTGCAACTGCAAGACGTCTGTCTTGCGTGGGATATTGTGCAGCAAAAAACTATTCAAGTCAAGGTTGAGCGCACAATTTCTTTCTCTTCACAAAAATTTGACGAGAAGAGCGGCTGTGCTGCTATGTACACGCTACAAGCCGTGCGCGCCGAATGTTCACCGCAAGCCGCATGCGCACCATAAGCAGATCAGCGCGGCAAGAAAAATCCGCTACCTGCAAGCAGATACCGGATTAAACGTGCTAGGTACTTCTAAGCGATTAGCTTAGTCCTCCATGAGGTTACGAACCTTGGTTGGATCAACCTTGATGCCAGGGCCCATAGTAGAGGAAATAGCAACGGTCTTGACGTACTTACCCTTTGCGCTGGATGGCTTGACGCGGATAATCTCGGAGATCAGTGCGCCATAGTTCTCAACAAGCTGCTGGACCTCAAAAGAAGCCTTGCCGATTGCAACGTGGCAGATACCAAAACGGTCTGCACGATACTCAACACGACCAGCCTTGAGCTCGTTAACCATCTTTGCAACATCCATGGTAACGGTGCCAAGCTTTGGGTTAGGCATAAGACCACGAGGACCAAGAACGCGACCAAGACGGCCAACCTTACCCATCATCTGAGGGGTTGCGATTGCTGCGTCAAAGTCAAGCATGCCCTTCTCGACCTCAGCGATGAGCTCGTCGCCACCGACGATGTCAGCGCCAGCTGCCTCAGCCTCGCGGGCCTTCTCGCCCTCTGCAAAGACTGCAACGCGAACGGACTTACCAGTGCCGTGAGGCAAAGAGATAGAACCGCGAACGTTCTGGTCAGCCTTACGAGTATCAACACCAAGGCGAATTGCTACCTCAATAGTCTCGTCAAACTTAGCAGTTGCAAGCTCCTTAGTAAGGGTTACTGCCTCTTTTGGGCTGTAGAGATTTGCACCATCTACCTTGGCAACTGCATTCTTGTAGTTCTTTCCGTGCTTAGGCATTATGTACCTCCTGTGGTTAGCGGGCGTCCGCCCTCCCACTCCTGCATCTTCCGCCTATAGTTACGCCCTCTTGGCAAGAAACCCAACTACGTGCACAAGCGTCGGATGCTCTGACAAAACAACCGTCAGCCACGCAAATGGCTGACGGGAGTAAACACTACTCGGCGATGGTTACACCCATGGAACGAGCGGTACCAGCGACGATCTTCTTTGCAGCCTCAATGTCGTTTGCGTTGAGGTCAGGCATCTTGATCTCAGCGATCTTGGTGAGCTGCTCCTGAGAGAGCTGGCCAACCTTATCGCGCTGAGGAACACCAGAACCGCCCTTGAGGTGAAGCTCCTTCTTAATGAGCTGAGCTGCTGGAGGAGTCTTGGTTACGAAGTCAAAGGAGCGATCCTCGTAAACAGAAATCTCGACTGGGATGATATCGCCAGCCTTGTCCTGAGTTGCAGCGTTGAATGCCTGGCAGAACTGCATAATGTTGACCTGTGCAGCACCCAGAGCTGGTCCTACTGGAGGAGCTGGGTTTGCCTGGCCTGCAGGAATCTGCAGCTTAATAAAGTTAACAACCTTCTTAGCGGGCATGTTAAGCCTCCTGTTTGAATACGTTTAAGTCTATTCTCGCGCACTCCCGAGAAGCAATCCACAAGGGACGAGAAGTGCGGGATAAGCCGTTAGTTACTAGTCTATCAGGGAAATCTGATCCATGGTGAGCTCAACCGGAGTCTCGCGACCAAAGATGGTAAGCATGACCTTGATCTTGCCGGACTCTGCGTTGACCTCAGAAACAGTTCCGTCAAAGTCAGCGAGAGGACCAGAAAGAACGTGAATTGCCTGACCGACCTCAATATTGGTTGCTGTACGCTTAGGTACAGGGCTACCCGTCTTCATACCGCCACGACGCATAATCTTATCGAACTCATCGCGACGCAGAGGAACTGGCTTGCCGTCAATGCCAACAAAACCAGTTACGCCTGGAGTGTTGCGAACAACAGCCCAGGTATTATCATCCAGCTCCATGCGAACAAGAACATAACCTGGGAAGACCTTAGACTCTTTGGTCTCACGCTTACCGCCGTCCTTGACCTCAGTAACTTCCTCAGTAGGAATCTGAATATCAACAACAGCACGCTCAAGGCCATAGGTCTCAATACGGTGCTCAAGGTCAGTTTTTACCTTGTTCTCATAACCTGAATAGGTGTGAACTACATACCAGCGCTTAGCCATTGATTATCCCCTCAGTCCAGTAAAGGCGACGAGACCAGCAACAATGCCAGTATCAACCAGCCAAGTTACCAAGCCAAAGAAAATGATTGTTGCAATTACGGCCACAGAGAAACCAGCAAGCTCAGAGCTTGAAGGCCACACAACGCGGTGCATTTCTGTACGAACGCCTGCAAAATAAGCACCCAGGCGACCAAAGAAGCCAGGGTTAGCGTTACGCTGAAGGGACTTCTCCTGCTTCTTTGCCTCAGCCTTAGCGGCCTTAGCAGAAGTTTCAGGAGTAGCTTCAGCCTGAAGGGCCTCACGCTGGGCACGCTCTTCTGCGCGAGCCTTACGTACGCTCCTCTTATTGCGCTCCTTATTTGCCATCCTACGCTCCCTTGGATGTCATACTTACATACAAACCGGCCAACCCTTATGGGAAGGCCGGTGAAGTTATCTGGCAGGCCAGGAAGGACTCGAACCCTCAACAAACGGTTTTGGAGACCGCCGCTCTACCATTGGAGCTACTGGCCTAGAACGAACCCACCAAGCCTAGCGGGTCTCGCGATGTACCGTGTGCTTGTGGCACCATGGGCAGTACTTTTTCAACTCCATACGATCTGGGTTGTTGGACTTATTCTTGTCCGTAGTGTAATTACGACGCTTGCACTCAGTGCAGGCGAGAGTAACGAGTGTACGCATTGATCCTCCTGAACACGGTCACGAGATGTATTCTCGAAATGTGACGCGGTTGCTTAGATTAGCACCCAATACCCAGAGATGTCAATACTTTTCTCTGATTACTCTAGGCGTTCACATATTTTTTGACAAAAAACCCGGCGCGCAAAAAGCACGCCGGGCAACTTAGCAACTTTAAAAGAAGTTACTCGATGACGGTGGAAACACGACCATCGCCGACAGTGTGGCCACCCTCGCGGATAGCGAACTTCAGACCCTGCTCAAGAGCAATTGGGTGAATGAGCTCGCAGCCAACGGTGATGTGGTCACCAGGCATAGCCATCTCTACCTTGCCACCGTTTGCATCGGTGAGCTCGTAGATGTCGCCGGTTACGTCAGTTGTACGGAAGTAGAACTGTGGACGGTAACCAGAGAAGAATGGGGTGTGACGGCCGCCCTCTTCCTTAGTAAGAACGTAAACCTCACCGGTGAACTTCTTGTGTGGAGTAACGGTACCAGGCTTGCAGAGAACCTGACCGCGCTCGATGTCCTCGCGCTTAACGCCACGAAGAAGAATACCAACGTTGTCGCCAGCCTCGCAGAAGTCCATGGTCTTACGGAACATCTCAATGCCGGTAGCAACAGAGCTCTGGGTTGGCTTAATACCAACGATCTCGACTGGATCGTTGAGCTTGAGCTCACCACGCTCAACACGGCCGGTAGCAACGGTACCACGACCAGAAATGGTCATGACGTCCTCGATTGCCATCAGGAATGGCTTCTCGTTGTCACGAGCTGGTGTTGGGATGTAGGAGTCAACAGTGTGCATGAGCTCACGGATGGACTCAACCCACTTCTCCTCGCCGTTAAGAGCGCCGAGAGCGGAACCACGGATGATTGGAAGGTCATCACCTGGGAAGTCGTACTCGGAGAGAAGGTCACGGGTCTCCATCTCGACGAGGTCGATGAGCTCGTCATCGTCGACCATATCGCACTTGTTCAGGAAGACAACGATGTAAGGAACGCCGACCTGACGTGCAAGAAGAATGTGCTCACGAGTCTGAGCCATAGGACCGTCGGTTGCAGCAATAACGAGGATTGCGCCGTCCATCTGAGCTGCACCAGAAATCATGTTCTTGATGTAGTCTGCGTGGCCAGGGCAGTCGACGTGAGCATAGTGGCGCTCCCAAGTCTCGTACTCAACGTGAGCAACGGAAATGGTAATACCACGCTGACGCTCCTCTGGAGCCTTATCGATGTTCTCGAAGGCGGTATAGTCTGCCTTGCAGCCCTCGGTCTCAGAGAGAACCTTGGTGATTGCTGCGGTAAGGGTAGTCTTACCGTGGTCGACGTGACCAATAGTACCGATGTTTACATGTGGCTTTGTGCGGTCAAACTTTTCCTTGGCCATTGCCAATCCTCCTTCTGGAACTAACCCTCGGGCTAGACCGTGGTGAAAAAACGTCTGTTTATACTCAACGGCGCAAATGTCTTAGACATGTACGCCGCAAAGAGTCTGGTACCGGCGACTGGATTCGAACCAGTGACGTCACGGGTATGAGCCGTGTGCTCTAACCAGCTGAGCTACGCCGGCATAAATGCCGCTTGAAAAATGGAGCCCGCGACCGGATTTGAACCGGTGACCTCTTCGTTACCAACGAAGTGCTCTACCTACTGAGCTACACGGGCGTGGTGGGGATACTTGGACTCGAACCAAGGAACCAATAAGGAGCGGATTTACAGTCCGCCGCAGTTGCCGCTGTGCCATATCCCCAAATGCCGTTTTCAAGTACTCTTGAAGCAATTTTGTACGCCGTTTACCTTGCAGTTTAACGTACGCAGAAGGTCTAGTTAAACTTCCGTATTACCTCGTAAGCGGGAAAATATTACGATTGAATAAAAATCTTGTCAACGTAATACACCCAACCGGGCGTATCTTATCAAATATTTTCCACAATTCCAACTGATTTTCTCGCCACAACTCCAAGCGGGTTTCTCGCCAAACGAATACTGGCTTTTGTAGTTGCCTATGAGATCCATACGCGATATGTCACGAATGCCCCAAAATTTGCACGAAAAAAGCCAGGCAATGCCTGGCTGAAAATTCAAGTGGTGCCGCCACCAGGCTTCGAACCCGGGACCTACTGATTACAAGTCAGTTGCTCTACCAGCTGAGCTATAGCGGCATCAAGTGCAGAGGATATTCTATAGACTTTTATGGTTTTGGTCTAGTATCAATTTTTGAGAATTTTACTTCCAACATGCTACGCTTGCAGTTTATCTACCCAGAAGCTTCCAGAGTTTCTCGCGCTGTTCTGGAGAAATACGGTCTTCAAGCGTCATGCGTGTACTGACCTGATCGCGACGCATCTCTTCGACAACGTTATCTGCCTGGGAAATCTCGTGGACAAGCGACGCGCTTGCAATACGCGTGACCTCGCCGGGGCCAAAGCCGGCCGTGGCGCGAATGTCTCGGTCCGACGTAACCAGAAATACCTTGCGACCAGCCTCTCGTGCGTCCGTGACCAGGCGTTCGATGACGCTATCTGCGGACTCCCCCGTCTCGGAAAAGACCAGTTGCACACCAGCATGGCTGCGCTCCGGGCGCTCGTCGTTTACGTTTCCCTTGCCATCGAACACAATAACGGACTCGTAGGCGCTTTGTGCAAACGTGGCAACGTCAGAGATGAGCGCTAAACGGGCGCGATAAAACGGATCGGTATTGAGGTGATAGGCCCTCTCAGCAGCGGTTTCTTGCGCAGAAGAGCCACGCTCATCCAGCAGCGCCTCATAGCGAGGGGTTGCCAGCATGACGTTATAGCCATCGACCACAAGCAGCGATTTTTTCTGAGCCATACCTTACGCTTCCTGGGCTTACGCGTCCTGGGTCCTGCGGAGCCACTCATAGCACATGACCGTTGTTGCCTGAGCAACGTTCAGGGACTCTACCTGGCCAAACTGAGGAAGCTTGCACGTAAAATCGCACTTCTCGAGCATAAGGCGAGAAATTCCTGAACCTTCAGAGCCCATAACAAGTGCAAGGCGGCCTCCCATAGGAGCCTCCCACACGGACTGAGTGGCGTGCTCGGTGGAGCCACATGTCCAAAAACCTGCGGCTTTGAGCTCTTCAAGAGCGCGTGGCAGATTAGAAACCTGAGCAATTGGCAGGTGAAGCACGGCTCCTGCGGAAGTCTTGTATGCTCCAACGCCAACTCGAGCGGCGCGAGCGTTTGCAATAACGACGCCGGCTGCGCCAACTACCTCAGCACTTCTTACGATTGCGCCAAAGTTTCCCTCGTCAGTGACATGATCCAAGACCACAACCAGCGCGTTTTCAGAACCGGCGCGCTGAATAATTTCAGAGAGGTCGGCGTAGGCAAAAGGCTGTGTACGGACAATAACGCCCTGGTGAGCGCCGTGGCTTGAAAGCGAGTCAAGTACTGGTTTTGCAACACGCTCGACAGGAATACCCTCCTGCTCAAGCTGGCGTGCAAGCGCCTCAATCTCCTGGTCCTTCTGTCCGCTTGCGGCTTGTACCAGCGCATTCTTCAAAGGAATGCCAACAGTCAGCGCCTCAGCTACTGCGCGACGACCCTCGATAAGATCAGTTGCAGGCTTCTTATTGCCGGGACGTCCAGCGGCGGCACCTCGCTGTCCACCAGCGCCTTTCTGTCCGCGAGTGCCCTGAGCTGCACGTGCGCCTTGTGTGGAGCGTGCGCCCTTTGAGCCCTGGCCATTCTTGGCGCCAAAATAACCGCCCCAGTCGGCAGTCTTCTTGGAGCCACGACCTGCGCCACCGCGACCAGCAGCGCCACCACGACCTGCAGCGCCACCGCGACCTGCGCCGCTGCGACCTGCAGCTCCTCCGCGACCTGCGGAGCTACCGCGACCCGAAGCTCCACCGCGGCCAGCAGCGCCACGACCAGCAGCACCCTCGGAACGAGTGTTTTTAGAGGTAGAACGCTGATTTCTTGCCATAGTTAGTCTGCCTTACGCTTAAGTCGAGCGCCAGCGGCGGTATCTTCAATCAAAAGTCCAAGCCCAGCAATGCCGTCTCTAATTTGATCGGCAACTGCCCAGTTCTTCTGGGAACGAGCCTCTTGTCGAGCAGCAAGCAAAGCCTCTGCAGCCTCATCGGCTGACGTGCCCTCATAACCTGCTACCTGGGATGCAAGCGTTACAAGCTCCTCTGGTAAATCAGAGGTAGACGCTGCCTGAGTCAAATCGATTCCCAAAGCTCCTGTGAGCTCACACAACATATCTGATGCACGGAGAACAGGACTTGCGCCAACGTTCTGGCCAACCTCTGCAAGATAGGTATTTGCAGCAGTTACCAGCGCAAAGATAGCAGCAAGTGCTCCTGCAGTATTGAAATCATCATCCATCTGAGCGTCAAACTCGCTCTGGGCTGTGTTAATTGCCTCAGCAAGCGTACGATCAGCATCGGAAAGTTCATGCTGAGCAGACGACTGCTTGTAAGCCCAGCGGAGATTTGCAACGCAGGTCTTCATACGCTCAAGCGTGCCAACAGTTCCTTCAAGACGCTCAAATGAGAAATCAAGTGGTGCACGATAGTGCGTCTGAAGCATCAAAAGTCTTACTGCATCTGCAGGGTACTTGTCCAAAACTTCCTTGAGTGTGTAGAAGTTGCCCAAAGACTTGGACATCTTCTCGCCATCAACGCGAAGCATTCCAGTATGCATCCAATAATTGGCGAGAGGAGCGTGCCAAGCACAAGATGCCTGCGCGGTCTCGTTCTCATGGTGAGGGAATACCAGGTCAGAACCACCACCGTGAATGTCAATTGGAGTGCCCAGGTAGCGATGAATCATGGCGCAGCACTCACTGTGCCAACCTGGACGACCTTCTCCCCAAGGGCTTGGCCAGCTAGGCTCACCAGGCTTTGCCGCCTTCCAGAGTGCAAAGTCAAATGGATCGCGTTTCTCGTCATTAACCTCAACGCGCTCACCTGCGCGGAGCTGATCAAGGTCTCGGCCAGAAAGCACGCCATAGCCGTGGTCAGAACGAACCGAGAAGTACACGTCGCCCGAAGGCACCGCGTAAGCGTGACCCTGTTCAATCAAAGATTGAATCATCTGGAGCATGGCTTCAATCTCGTGCGTTGCGCGAGGACGAATATCAGGGTCCAGTATATTGAAACGGTGCATCTGCTCGATAAACGCTTGAGAAAACTCTTCAGAAACCTCTTGAGCAGTCCTTCCCTGCTCAATGGCACGCTGAATAATCTTGTCGTCAACGTCAGTCAGGTTCTGAGCAAAAGTGACCTCATAACCTTTGTGCATCAGATAACGTCGAATAACGTCAAACGAGAGGAAGGTACGGGCGTTTCCGATGTGAATCTGATCGTAAACCGTAGGACCACACACGTACATGCGGATTTTGCCCTCGTCGATTGGCTTTAACTCTTCTTTTTTATGCGTCTGAGTGTTATAGACAAGCATACATACTCCTCGCAACCATTGTGTATTGGTGTAAGTATAAACGGTTTGTGGAAAACCTTTTAGTTCCATACATAGCACAGAAAAAATAAATTGTGTCGTATGGGCTTTGTCACACACTCAATTTTTCATTATATCACTCGAATATTTCAAAAATCGAACTTTCGGTGAATTATAATATTTTTAATTTAATATTTTATGTTTATTATAAGAATATAACCTATTTAACTGGTTGTTTAAAAATATCTACTTTTCTATCTACTACCATTCATCGAAAAAAGGTTTTTCTCTTATTAAAGCTTCTACAATATTCACAACGTGTTAGCTAGCACAAATTACAACAACTTGTAAGGAGACAGCTATGAAATGGATTATCAAACCATCAAAGCAGGCTACAACAATTACCGGCTGTGTTATTTTCATCAACATTTGTGGAGCAAGATTCAACGTTTAATCTAATTGCTGCTGGAGAGATTTTCTCTCCAGCAGCTAGAATCGCAGGTGAATGGATATGGCTAACAGATATAACTCCTTTAAATTTTCAAAATACAATTCCTTCGTTGAACATGATGATAATTTATATATCTACAATTCATTCACTGGTGGATTGTTAGAAGTTGACAAAACTTTGAAAGATTATTTCAAAGCAAAAAAATTCGACAATCAATTATCAAGTTCGATTAAAGCGTTATCCGACGAAACATCGGATAATCTACTGTCAGGCGGAATTCTAGTAGACAGCTCTATTGACGAAACAGAAGCACTTATCTGTTCATCCCAAATACATCGATTTGCAACAGATAATCTAACTTTAACAATTGCTCCTACCACTTATTGTAACTTTAGGTGTCCTTACTGTTTTGAAAATATTAGAAATCAAACATCAATGTCAGAAGAAACGATTGCCCAAATACCTCGATTTATTAAAAGTAACTTCCCTGATTTGAAGGCACTTCAAATTGTTTGGTATGGTGGAGAACCACTACTCGAGTTAGATAAAATTTCATTATTGACCAGCAAGCTAATAAATAATGATTATTACTTGCAACCAGCTTCAATAGTAACGAATGGATATCTGCTAAATGAACAAATTGCACACAAACTTGTTGACCTAGGTATTAACAACGCTCAAGTCACAATTGACGGTTCAAGAAATGATCATAATTTACGCAGAATTCCAGCGAATGGCTCACCAACTTTTGACCGTATACTTAAAAATATTCAGTCTTGTTCTAATTTGCTCAACATTACAATTAGAATCAATGCCGATAAGACTAATGTTAAGCATGCGGATGAGTTATTGGAAGACCTTGAAAAAGCTGGTTTAAAAGATGTCGTTTCAATAAGTTTATCGCCAGTAACTGATTACACTGAAAAGAATAATGATTTGGGAGTATGTTTTTCATCTTCCCAATTTGCTGATGAAGAGTACATCTTCTATAAAAAGGCGGTACAAAAAGGATTTGATGTCGTAGGTAGTCTATTGCGTCAAAGGCAAATTTGTGGAGCAATTTCCTACAACTCTTATGTAATTGACCCTCATGGTGATCTTTATAAATGTTGGGATTCAATAGGAAATATAGATGAGAAAGTGGGAACCATCTATGATTCCATACAGCTAAATACCAATCTTTGCAAATGGCTTACATACAATCCGTATAAGAAAAATTGTATTAACTGTAAAGTCCTTCCCATGTGTAATGGTGGTTGCCCAAATCAATTCATCCAAACGGGAAGACTTGGGTGTTGTAGTAGTTTTTATAATCTCAACAAAAAACTAGAGTTGATTTCCTATGTGCTTAATAATAATGAAGGTGATTCGAATGAGTAAGTTTTTTAACATTATCCGCTACTGTATATCTACCATTCTGGATAAGGGCAGTCTTGCGATTTTTCTCTTTCTGTCATTCTTTGTCACAGCGCTTATGGTGATCCAACCGCTTCTTGTTGGATTTGTAATTAATCTTTTTATTTCAGGAACAACTTGGAGCGAGATACTTTTCTATTGCGCCATAGTTGCCGCACTAGGAATCCTCATTGCCGGCTGCTCCTATCTTGCTAAAACACGGTATTGTCAGTTACAGGTTGATTCTGCGTTTACTATTGAGCGACAGCTGATTGACAAGATTCAACATGCAGATTCATCGTTTTTCTCGTCATATGATTCTGGTCATTATCGTCAGACAGTAAATAATGATGCTAATGACGTTTCGATTTTTATACTTACACAATGTATGAGCTTTGTAACAACTATGGTCTCTGTCTTAGGCACACTGGCAATTATTTTATATCTGAACCCATTAACCGCTCTTGTAACAGTTGTTCTGTTGTTGGTGAGTTTTATTATCTATAAGCAAATCCAAGCTGCGGCCTATAAAAGATACAGAGAATCCAAAGAACTAAGATCTCAATATGGATCTATTGAGCTTTCCCAATTCACAGACGTAGATTTTATCAGGCGTCATTCTCTCTTTGAGCGTTTCTTTAATCAGCACTATGCCGTCAATCAAAAACTTCGTAGTGCCATTCATGAGCAGTACAAACTGGAATTTGGTGTACAGGAATTAAACAATGCTGTAATTGCCGTATTCCAAGCCATTGTCTTTATTACCTGTGCATATCAAATTTTCCTTGGAGCACTCCAGCCTGGCTATATTGCAACCATTTCAAGCTATTTTGTATCGCTCTTAGGTTCTATTACGCTTCTTATGGAATTTGGCATGGCTTATCAGAGTATTACGGTAAGTCTTAATCGAATTGAGCAGATTCTTGATTTACCTCAAGAGTCCGTTGGTAACATCATTCCATCAGAGAACGTCAATCAAATTACCTGCACAAATGTATCTTTCTCTTATCCGCATACAAATAAAGTACTGATGAACAACTTGTCTTGCAGTTTTGCAAAAGGAAATATATACGCCATTACCGGTGGAAACGGTACCGGCAAATCAACATTTCTGAAACTCATTAACGGAGAGTGGTCTTCTCACCTATCGGGCACTATTACTATTAACGAGGACTTACTAGCTCAAATTAATCAGTATGAACTCCGAAAAAATACTCTTGGATTTACCGAACAAGAGCCAAGCATTGTTGACGATACAGTAAGAAATAATCTGACCCTACTCTGCAAAAAGCAACCAACAGATGAAGAGATAATCAACTATATCAAGCTGTTCAATCTGGAAAAATTGCTGCTTGGAGACGATCAAAATCTTGACGTTCGCCTGGGTGAACGAAGCTCTGCTATCTCTGGTGGAGAAAAGCAAAAGATTGCAATTATCCGCATGATGCTTATGAATCCAAGTGTTATGTTGCTTGACGAGCCAACTTCTGCATTAGATCAAAAAAGTGTTGATATCCTTCTTAATCTTCTCAAGAAGGTCAAGCAGGACCACATCATACTTCTCATATCTCATGACCCTAAAGTGGTGGAAGCAGCCGACCATATCGTAGAGCTGTAATTTATTGCGCGCTACGTCCCAGCAGAACAACTGCCCAGGCAGCAATGCCTTCTTGAGTGCCCACAAAACCAAGGCCTTCGGTGGTAGTTGCTTTTACGCCAACTTTGTCTGACGTAACGCCCATGACCTCAGCCATGCGGTTTCTCATAGCGTCGCGATGAGGGAGCAGCTTAGGTGCTTGAGCTGCAACGGTGCAGTCACAGTCCAGAAGCTCAAAGCCCTCATTACGAACAAGCTGCATAACATGGGACAGAAGCACCATAGAATCAGCGCCCTCATAAGCAGGGTCTGTATCAGGGAAAAGCTGGCCAATGTCGCCGGCACGCATAGCTCCTAGTAGGGCGTCCATGAGTGCATGAGCCAAAACGTCAGCATCGGAATGGCCGAGAAGACCTTTGGTGTGCTCAATTTTAATACCACCTAAGATAAGATCTCTGCCCTCTACCAGGCGATGAACATCGTATCCGTGGCCAATTTTAAGCTCTGGCATACTCACTCTACAGCCCCACTTCCGGTTGCGCCTTCTAACAAGCGTCGGCTGAGCGTGGCTTCAACAATTGCAAGGTCAGACGGGTACGTGACCTTCACGTTTTCTCGTTGCGACTCAACGCACAGCACCGTAAGACTCAGTCGCTCAACTAACGACGAATCATCGGTTCCCTGATAGCCCTCCTGACGAGCCACTTCGTGAGCTTCAAGCAGCGTGCGCGTCTTAAACACCTGAGGGGTCTGGGCAGCCCAGAAAGTAGAGCGATCAGGTGTATCTACGATGGTTGTGCCGTCTACGCGCTTTAGCGTATCAGTTGCACGGTGAGCCAAAATTGCTCCCGCAATCTTAGGAGAGTTGCGGACCGTACCAATGACCTGCTCAATGGTTTCTACCTCAATGAGCGGACGAACCGCATCATGAACAGAAACAAAATCATATCCGACAGGCACTACCTGAAGCGCGTTGTAAACCGATTCCTGTCTGGTAGCACCAGATGTTGCAAAGTGAACGGGTTTGTGGAGTACAAGCTTGCCCAAAACACCCTCTTGAACTGCAGCGCGTTTCTCGTCAGAGCAAGCAATTACAATGTGAGCCACGCTGGGCGCGTGATCAAACGCAAGGATTGACCAGCTCATCAGCGGAAGTCCGCAAACAGTAATAAACTGCTTGCCGTCAGGATATCCAAAGCGCTCGCCAATGCCGCCGGCCACAATGACGGCAACGGTATCGGCTTTTGCTCCATGTGTTGAAAGGCGAGAAGGACGTGGCTTTGACACAACCTTTGCACAAGTGCTGCTTGCAGCCATTATTCTGACTTACCCCACATTCTGCGGAGACTGTTAGCAAGTGCACCGGGGTTCTCGACACCCAGGGATTTGAGGCTAGACGTATCGTTTTCTGCAACGTGAAGCAGCTGCTGCAGGTTATCGTAGGCGTCAACAATTCTGGCTGCAATTTCATCGTTGACTACGTGAACGCGAGAAAGCGTGCGCAGGCCCAGAGGCTCCATGGACGCATCTTCTCCGCGACCATCGGAGTAGCCAAGAATCTGGCCAACACTCTCTGCGGAACGGAGCTCAGTGTTGGCTGTCTCATGGAAGCGGCGGCGAATAGCGCGTGCCTCCTCAGCAGAAGAATCTACAGCGTAATCGCGAATCATCAGGTTATAGGCCTCGTCGATGCCGCCCAAATATTCCTCGCGCTGCATAGCAGTGGTTTTACCCTCGCTGCCCAACTCCAAAAGGCAGGCATCCAGCTGATCAACGGCACTAAACAGAACCTCAAAGAGATAGAAAATACCAGCTACATCGCCCAGAGTGACGTAGTTATCAAGCTCAAGCGCGGTCAGGCGCAGAAGCGCACGATCAAGCTGCTGACGTGTATTCTGCATAGCAACCGAAAGCTGATTGACGGTAGACATAATGGCTGGTACAGACTTCAGCGGAATAACGTGACCATCAACGTAGACGGTAATCAACGAACGGCGAGAAGACACTGCAATCACAATTGACTTGGTGAGCAAGCTCATACGAGCTGCAGTACGATGGCGAGTGCCTGTTTCTGCAGTTGGAAGCGTTGCGTCAGGATTAAGGTGGAAGTTGGCACGTAAAATTCTGGTGAGATCTTTATCTACCACCACGGCGCCATCCATTTTGCAGAGCTCAAACAGGCGGTTTGCGGTAAAGGAAACATCAAGTTTAAAACCGTCTCCACCTGCAGCAAGAACGTTTTCTGTATCCCCTACACAAATGAGGGCACCAAGACGACCAGCAATAATCATATCCAGAGCAACGCGGAGCGCTGTTCCTGGAGCAGTCATTTTCAGAGCTGAAGCAATACGGTCCCCGTCTTCTAATGCGTTTGGATCAAGTTGCGTTGGCTCCATGGCTCTCCCCTAATTACTTGCAGCTTATAGGCTGCGTTTTGCGTTGTTGTACGTTTACAGTTTCAATTTGTTTCAACGTTTCAAGTATACGGTTTTGTTGCCAGTACGTGTAGTGACGGTTTTGAGAAGACGGGTTTCTCAACGGATTTCTCAACGGGTGCCTGGGCAGTCTACTCGACACGGACTTCTTGCCAAGGTTTTCTCGCCAAGAGAACTACGCGTTTAGCTGCGATACAAAAAGACCCGAGGCAGAACCTCGGGTCAGAACTAACTTAGTCGGCGGAGGACATCAAATCAGACGAGCCGCCAGCGCTACCCTGTGGCAGCGAGGATGGACCCATGCTGACATCCATCTGGTCAAGCTGCGCCATGGTCTCTTTCTTGCGAGGCTCAGGAATAACGCCTGTGGTCTTGGTGAACACAAGCTTCTTGCCTTCAGCGTCAACATCAACAGCAACAATGTCACCTGCGTTCCACTGACCAGAGAGAAGCTCCTCGGACAGTGGATCTTCAATCATCGACTGAATGGTACGGCGCAGTGGACGAGCTCCGTAGACAGGATCGGTTCCGTCTTTGGCAATCAGGTCCTTTGCAGCCTCGGTGAGCTCGATGGACATGCCATTTGCAATCAGGCGATCGCGCAGCTCAAGAACCATAAGGTCAACAATGCCACGAAGCTGCTCGGTAGAGAGCGACTTGAAGACAACAATCTCGTCTACACGGTTCAAGAACTCTGGGCGGAATCCACGCTTGAGCTCGGACATAACGCGGCTGGTAATCTCTTTGTCGGAAAGGCCCTTAGAACCCTCTGACGAGAAGCCCATGGTATTGGTGCGGGCAATCTCGCGAGCGCCAATGTTAGAGGTCATGATGACAACCGTGTTGGAGAAGTCCACGTGACGGCCTTGACCGTCAGTCAAGCGGCCCTCGTCAAGAATCTGCAACAAGATGTTGAAGACGTCTGGATGTGCCTTCTCAATCTCATCAAAAAGCAGGACAGAGTATGGACGACGGCGGACAGCCTTGGTGAGCTCACCGCCCTCATCATAGCCTACGTATCCTGGAGGAGCACCAACCAGCTTAGCTACGGTGTGACGCTCCATGTACTCAGACATGTCGTATGAAAGCAAGGCATCTTCGGAGCCAAACAGGAACTCTGCCAGGGTTTTTGCAAGCTCAGTCTTACCTACACCGGAAGGGCCTAGGAAGATGAAAGAGCCGCCAGGACGCTTTGGGTCTTTGAGAGGGCTGCGGCTTCTGCGGATTGCCTTTGCAACCTTAACAACAGCCTCGTCCTGACCAACAACACGCTGGTGAAGGATGCCTTCTGTACGAAGCAGCCTTGAAGCCTCAGTCTCGGTGAGGTTGGAAACAGGAACACCGGTAATGCCGGAAACGACCTTTGCAATATCGTCCTCGTCAACGGTAACAATGTTCTTGTCCAGCTGCTCACGCCACTCAGTCTCCAGGCGATCCCTCTCTGCTACCAGGGATTTCTCCTGGTCACGCAGACGAGCTGCCTGCTCAAACTCCTGAGCGCTTGCCGCCTCAGACTTCTGGGTGCGAACGCGGAGAAGATCTGCGTCTACCTGGGCAATCTCTGGAGGAAGGCTCATCTTGTGAATGCGTGCGCGAGCGCCAGCCTCATCGAGGACATCAATGGCCTTGTCTGGCAAGAAACGGTCCTGGATGTAGCGGCTCGAAAGCGCAACAGCAGCCTTAATAGCAGCCTCGGTGTAGTGGACGTGGTGGTGCTTCTCATAGCGGTCCTGAAGACCGTGGATGATAGAAATGGTGTCGTCGTTGTTTGGCTCGCCGATGTTGACTGGCTGGAAACGCCTCTCAAATGCAGCGTCCTTCTCGACATGTTTACGATACTCTTCTGCCGTAGTTGCGCCGATAACCTGGATTTCTCCACGAGACAGCGGTGGCTTCAAGATAGACGCGGCATCGATGGAGCCTTCTGCGGAACCGGCGCCAATGACGGTGTGAATCTCGTCAATAAAGAGGATGTCATTCTTGGATTTCTCCAGCTCAGCAACAACCTTCTTCATGCGGTCCTCAAACTCACCGCGATACTTAGATCCTGCTACCAGGCTTGCCAGGTCAAGCGTCCAGACCTGCTTTCCACGGAGGATGTCAGGAACGTTGCCGGATGCAATGAGCTGAGCCAGGCCCTCAACAATAGCGGTCTTGCCAACGCCAGGATCGCCCAGGATAAGTGGGTTGTTCTTCTGGCGACGTGCAAGAACCTGCATGACACGCTCAATCTCGCGGTCGCGGCCAATGACGGGGTCAAGCTTTTTATCTGCGGCAAGCTTGGTAAGGTTACGACCAAACTGCTCCAGCATGGAAGCGTCATCGTTTGCGTTAGGACGCATCTGGCCAGCGCCTACCGGCATGCCAAAGATGCCACCCTCAATGCGAGGCTCTGCCATACGAGGGCCAGCAGGTGCATCGTCTGGAGTCTGGGCAACAAGCTCATCAACGGCGTTTCTTACGGCATCACCCGAGACACCCATGGTACGCAGGGCATCCATTGCGCGACCATTACCCTCGGACACAATACCTAAGAGCAAGTGTTCTGTTGCAATATAGCTTTGACCGTGGGTCATGGTTTCTCTGTACGCGTCCTCAAGCACGCGTTTTGCGCGAGGAGTAAACGGAATGTGGCCGCCAGGAATAGGGTCTCCTGCGCCCGTGGTGAGCTCTTTTACAGTTGCCAGGGCCTCATCATACGAGACCTCCAGCTTAGCCAGAGCCTGAGCAGCAATACCCTCCCCCTCTTTGATGAGAGCAAGTAGCAGGTGCTCGGTACCAACATACATCTGGCCAAGACCGCGAGCCTCGTCCTGAGCCAGGCTCATGACTTTACGCGCTCTGTCAGTGAATTTATCAAACATGTGCTGAAACCTCTCAAAACTCTATATATTTTTGGTTTATACCCATCAGAAGGCTCTGCAAACATACGACTCGCGTTGGATTTTTCTCCTCCGTATGAACCACACAAACGCCAGGCGAGAAACCCGCGCTGCCGAGAAGACCGCGCTGTCGCCGCAAGCGCCGAGACTCAGCCGTCGCGGCAAGCTCCACGACACCGCCTCCACACACAAAAAGCCCGGTACCTGCAATGAGCGGATACCAGGCTGATGCGTTTGTATATTGCGCTGGGGCAGCTAAGCTTCCAAGCTCTTAGCGCTTCTCGGGCTTGAGCTGTGGGAAAAGAAGAACGTCGCGGATAGAAGGCTGATCGCAGAAGAGCATCATCATGCGGTCGATGCCGTAGCCAATGCCGCCCGCTGGTGGCATACCGTACTCAAGTGCGCGGATGAAGTCGTAATCGTACTCCATAGCCTCTTCATCGCCCTGGCGCTTAGCCTCCATTTGAGCAGCAAAGCGCTCCTCCTGGTCAACAGGGTCGTTGAGCTCAGAGTATGCGTTTGCGTACTCGGCACCACAGATAATAAGCTCAAAGCGATCAGTCAGGCGAGGATCGTCTGCCTTGCGCTTGGTGAGCGGAGAAACCTCTGCAGGATAATCGCAGACAAAGGTTGGGTTTACGATGCTCTTCTCGCCAAGCTCATCGTAGATCTCAAACAGCAGCTTGCCAGCCTGCCACTCTGGATTCCACTCAATCTCAAAGCGGTCCAGGACTGCGCGGAGTTTCTCGACAGGAGTGTCAATGGAGAGCTCCTCGCCGGTGACCTCGGACGCAATCTCTGCCAGGGATGCAACGCGCCAGTTGCCGGAGAGGTCAACCTCGGTACCCTGGTAAGTGATGACCTCGTGGCCCTCCTCACAGCCGCAAGCCTTGCGGGCAATCTCCTGGAAGAGCTTCTGGGAAAGCTCACGCATGCCGGCCAGGTCAGAGTAGGCGGCGTATGCCTCCATGGAAGTAAACTCTGGGTTATGCGTGAGGTCGGTGCCCTCGTTTCTGAACTGACGACCAAGCTCGTAGACGCGCTCAAGACCGCCAACAAGCAGGCGCTTTAGCGGAAGCTCGGTTGCAATACGCAGGTAATTCTCGGTGTTCAGAGCGTTGTAGTGCGTGATGAATGGCTTTGCGTTTGCGCCACCAAGAATCTCCTGGAGAACAGGGGTCTCAACCTCCATGTAGCCGTCCGCCTCCATGAACTGGCGGATGATGGAGATAATCTGAGAGCGCTTGCGGAATACGTCACGGACCTCGGGGTTCATGATGAGGTCAACGTAGCGCTGGCGATAACGAACCTCGCGGTCGGTAAGGCCGTGGAACTTCTCTGGCAGAGGACGTAGCGACTTGGAGAGAACCTCCAGCGAGGTCACTGCTAGGGAAAGCTGGCCGCGGCGCGTACGCATGATAGCGCCGGTTGCGCCGATGATGTCGCCAAGGTCGAGAAGACCAAGGAGCTCCCAGTTCTTCTCGTCAAGGTTGTTGATGCGGCAGAAGAGCTGAATCTGACCGGTATAGTCTTCTATCACGACAAACGCGATCTTGCCCTGGTTGCGGATGGCGCGGACGCGGCCAGCCACGGAATAGACTTCCTCGCCAGTCTGGCCATCCTCGAGGTCAGCGTAGCGCTCCTCCAGCTCAGCGACGTGAGCGGTGACGGTGGACTTGATTGGGTATGGGTTAACACCAGCGTCAATGAGTGCCTGGCGACGAGCCTTGCGCTGCGCGCGCTCGTCGTTGATGGAAGCCTCTGGGGTAGCTTCGGTTGCATCAGCAGCGGTTGCAGCAGCGTTCTCTGCTGCAGCATCGGTTGAGCTACCAGCGATGTTGTTCTCTACTTCGGACATGTATCCTCCACGTAAAAACGCCCCGCGCCAGACGGACACGGGGCGACCAAAAATCTTTTGTGCCAGTCTAGCGAGTAATAGAGGTAATGGTGTACTTCTTCACCTTGCCGTTTGGCGTGGTGAACTCAACCTCGTCGCCCTTCTTGTGACCAATAAGAGCCTCGCCAGCTGGGGACTCATTAGAGATCTTGTGCTCAAGGGAGTTAGTCTCAGTAGTACCAACAATTACATACTTAGTTGTCTTGCCTTTTGCATCAGCAAGCTCAACGGTTGTACCAATTGCAACGGTAACATTGCGCTTGCTGCCGCCCTCGACAACCTTTGCGACAGAGAGAATCTGGCGAATCTCATTGATGCGGGACTCGTTGTGGGACTGCTCTTCTTTTGCAGCGTCATACTCGGAGTTCTCAGAAAGGTCACCAAAACCGCGAGCCTCTTTGATGCGCTCAACAATCTCATCGTGCTTCTCGCCCTCACGATAAGCCAGCTCATCGACAAGCTTCTGACGGCCTTCTGGGGTAAGTACAATCTCTTTAGTAGTATCCATCGTGTTCTTTCTGTTGATGGGTCGAGTAGGTCTATACGTATGAGCTGGGGTTACTCAGACTTCTTAGAGTCCTCGTCTTCGACAATCTCAGCCTTTGGCTCCTTGGATTTCTCCTCAGTCTCAGACTCCATGCCCTCGCGAACACTCTTAACAGTCTGACCAACAGCTTTTCCGAGCTTTGGAAGGTTCTTAGGTCCAAAAATGACCATAACAACGACAACAATAATCAGAAGCTCTGGAATACCAAGTCCTAAAATCATATAAACCCCCAGAAAATCTTTTCCTGTAAAAGCGTTTAGAAAAAACGCCGTATCGGCTAGTATAACCGAGGGAAACCTTACTAACAAGGAATTAACATGGTCTTACATGATTTTTGGACATTTTTTATATGGTCGACTGTAGCGGGCCTTATTATTGTTGGCGTTTACCAGCTACTTCTATTAATTCTGCGTGCTCGAGGCATTTTTGTAACTCGTACAAAATTTGGCCTCACGATGATTTTTGATTCCGAAGATGCCGACGACACACCTATTAGGTTGCTCAATGTTAACGGCACCTTCCAGTCTGTAAGTTATATTGCGCCTGATCTGCGCTTTGAACTCTGCGTCCACTATCACCGCATGATGGCGCAGGTTATCCAGCAGATAGCCCCACAAGGTCATGTTGTAGTTATGGGCGGAGGAGGTTTCTCGCTGCCAAAATTCCTGGCCACACACATGAAGGGCGCCGTTATTGACGCGATTGAGATTGATCCGAAGATTGTCTTGCTTGCTCGTGAGCACTTCTTTTTGGACGAAGCGCTGAGCGCAGCTTCAAGCGAATTGCATGTTATCGAAGACGATGCGTGGAAGGTCCTGCAGGATTCGGATGCCAGCAGCATTGACGTGCTGGTAAACGAGGTATTTGCTGGTCGCAAGTCACTTGGACCTCTGGGGACTACGGCTGGCGCGCAAACGGTCAAAGAGAAGCTTGCGTTTGGCGGAGTGTATCTGGCCGATGTCCGCTGTCCGCTCGAAGGCCGTGGATCTGCGCTACTCTCCCAGGTTACGGGCGCCTTTGCACACGAGTTTGCGCACGTTGCGTACGTGCCCGAGTGGCCCGATACTCCTAAAATCCCAGGTAACAACCTCTTAATTGCAACCGACGCGGATATCGCACTTCCCGAAGGTGCAATTGTAGTGAAATAAAGTCACGCTATGATCTAACTGCGTGACAACCGACGCCTACAATCCTGTTGACTACCATCCTGTTGCTTGCTCGATCATTATCCAGTTGACCGCCATCCTTTTGCTTGCTCGTAAAAACTGCATATTTAACCTTGTTTATGCAGAATTTTGTATCAAAATTTTGAGCCTCAAAAATTTGACTACTTTTTTGAGTAAAAATCCCGTTTAGTTGGAGATCAAATCACAAACTCGGAATTTTTTGTCTCACGTTTGTGCAGGTAGCAAAAAGTGTCCAGATTTTACTATTTTTGTCCACCACAAAAACCCAGGTAAATGGCTTGCATAAAAATCAACTATTACTGCATACTCCAACTAAACGGAATTTTTACCACTTACATCCCAAGCAATCAACAAAACCGCAGTTGTCTGAAATTTGTGCTAAGCCAGTGCTAGATTGGCTTGCAATTTATACTGCTCCAGTGCTAGATTGGCTTGCAATTTATATCGCTCCAGTGCGTATGCCGACCCGGTGCGTATACCGCCCCAGTGCGTCTGCGCCGTACAATTGCAGCCAGTCTTGCCTTTGCCAAAAAGTAAATTCCTCAAATTCCCAAGAAAACATAACGTGAAATGAGTAGTGTTATCCTTAAAAAGGTGGACAGGTACTATTCATGACATGCAAAAAACATGTTTGCATCAGTCAATCTACCTAGAAATAAAATACACCTGGGAGTTAGCTTGGGAGTTGCTATGAAAACAGGTTTTGAACTACTAAATGACCCCTTCCTCAACAAGGGAACCGCTTTTACGCAAGAGGAGCGTCAAAAATATGACTTGGTAGGCCTTCTCCCTCCTTATATTCAGACCATCGAGGAGCAGGCGGAACAGGCATACGTGCTTTTTCAGCAGTACCCCAATCTTGAGACAAAGCGCCACTATCTCATGAGGCTTTTCTCAGAGAACCGCACACTGTTTTACAACCTGTTCTCAAAGCATATCGAAGAGTTCATGCCTATCGTCTACGATCCAACCATCGCGCCTGATATTGAGCAGTACTCCCGGCGCTACGTTGACTCGCAGTACGCATGCTTCCTGTCAGTTGATCGCCCTGAGGACCTCGAAACCTCGCTGAAGAACGCTGCAGCAGGTAGAGACATTGACCTGATTGTTGTTACGGACGCAGAGGCAATTTTGGGCATCGGCGACTGGGGCACCAACGGCGTTGAGATTTCCGTTGGCAAACTCATGGTTTACACCGCTGCAGCTGGCGTTGATCCAAACCGCATCATGCCTGTTGTCATTGACGCCGGTACCAATCGTCAGGAGCTGCTCAATGACCCACTGTACCTGGGCGAGCGCCACAAGCGCATTGATGAGGACCGCTATAACGCCTTCATTGACAGCTTTGTAACCACCGTCGAGAAGCTCTTCCCTAACCTCTACCTGCACTTCGAAGACTTCGGCCGCTCACACGCTGCGGCAATTCTGGAGCGCTACAAGAACACCTATCCCGTCTTCAACGACGACGTCGAGGGCACCGGCATCGTCACGCTTGCAGGCATCCTCGGTGGCCTCAACATTTCTGGCGAGAAACTCGTCGACCAGGTATATCTCTGCTTTGGTGCAGGAACTGCTGGTTGCGGCATTGCTGAGCGTGTGCTGCAGGAGTTTGTGGACCAGGGAATGGATCGCGAAGAGGCTCGCAAGTGCTTCTACCTGGTTGATCGCCAAGGCTTGCTATTCGAAGACATGGATAACCTCACTCCACAGCAGAAGCCATTTGCTCGCAAACGTTCTGAGTTTCCAAACGCTGATGAGCTCACCAACCTTGCGGCTGTTGTGAAAACGGTCCATCCAACAATCATGGTTGGTACCTCTACCGTTCACGGCGCCTTTACTGAGGAGATTATCCGCGAAATGGCAGCTCACTGTGAGCGCCCCATGGTCTTCCCTCTGTCCAACCCAACTAAGCTTGCAGAGGCAACCGCCCAAGACCTGCTGACCTGGACTGATGGTCGCGCACTTGTTGCTTGCGGTGTTCCGTCCGATGACGTGGAGCTAGACGGCGTAACCTACCAGATTGGTCAGGCAAATAACGCTCTTATCTACCCTGGCCTTGGTCTTGGTGTTCTTGCATCAAAGGCTCGTCTGCTCACAGATCAGATGATTTCCCTAGCAGCTCACTCGCTTGGCGGAATCGTTGACACCACAAAGCCTGGCGCGGCAATTCTTCCTCCAGTCTCCAAGATTACCGAGTTCTCCGAGCGTATTGCCGTTGGCGTTGCAGAAGAAGCCCTCAAACAGGGCTTGAACCGAGAGCCAATTGCTAATGCAAAAGAAGCAGTTGACGCCCTCAAGTGGTTCCCAGTCTATAAAGAGCTGTAATACGCCAGAGTTAGTCCAGCAGCACGCCTTCAGCAGCAGAGGCGGAGCCGTCGAGGACGTTACACTTTTGGATCTGGTGGACAAACCAAGTGCGGAATGCCTTTTGGTCAACGCCAACGCATACCGTTGCGTTGGGTTTCTCGCCAAGATATCCGGCTAGGTCAACAACGGTGCAGCCGGTGGTCAGACCACCAGCACACTCGACGTCCACAAATACATCTTTGGTCTCAAACATCTGAGGCGCCAGCAGGTACGCCACGGCCGTTGGGTCGTACATGCTAAAGCCCTCCGCCTTGTAGTGGACGCGGTAGTTGAGCAGCAGCTTAACCAGCATGTCACCACTCTTGCCGGAGTTCTGGATGTTCTCGATGTCCTCAGGCATAACACGAGCGGCGTCACCCACCTCAAGGCCAACCATGGCCACATGAACACCAGACGCAAAGACAATCTTTGCTGCTTCAGGGTCAACGCCCACGTTGAACTCGGACATGACGCCAAGGTTACCGCGGGTCAGAGCACCGCCCATCATAACAATGCGCTCGATATGCTCTTTAACCTCTGGGTATGCTTTCAGCAGCAGGGCAATATTGGTCAGAGGACCAAGCGTGACGAGCGTGGTTTTCCCGCCAGTTAAAGCACCTTCCATAATGACGCGATGCTGTGCTTCAAGTGCAGTTTCTTCAAGTAGGCAGTCCAGCTGAATGCCGTCAAACTCGTAGCCTCTCATGCCTGAAGCGCCGTGGACGTCACTTGCATCCATTGGCTTTCTGATCAGGGGTTCAGCCGCGCCGCGCGCGACAGGCACGTGCTGATTCCAGAATTTAAGCAGCTTGAGGGTATTGTTGGTGACGTTCTCGATGCCAACATTTCCGCTAACGGTGGTAATAAGCTTGATATCCAGTGCCTTTGCGGCAAGAGCAAATCCCAGCGCAATGGCGTCGTCAATGCCAGGATCTGTGTCGATGATGACACGCGTCTTAGTTGAAAGCGTTGCCATAAGTCTCCTTTGTACGTTTGATCTGCGTGTATGTTACGTTTGAGCTGCGTATAGACTGCGTTTTGCTGTGTGCAAGCTGCGTATTGTTATGCGCAAGCTGCGTTTTGCTGTGTGCAAGCTACAAATTATGAAGCAACAATCACGGTAATTTTAGCCTAAAACTCAATTACCTGCTGATACGTTGGAATTGATTGCTGCGCACCAACCTTGGTAGTGGCAAGAGCCGCAGCCTTTGCTGCTACGTCGAGTGCCTGCTTGATGCCATGACCCTCCAGCTGTCCCAATGCCTGGAACGCGGCAAGTGTGCCCATAAACGTATCTCCCGCGCAGGTAGTATCCACAGTATCCACGTGATAGCATCCCTGCTGGTACACGCCGTGCGCGTCGGCAGCAATAGAGCCCTTGGAGCCCAGCGTCAGCACCGCAGTTGAAACGCCACTTGCAAGCACCTTCTGGACCGCAGCCTCGGGGTCTGCCAGCGGACTAATCTTGCCCTCACCAAACAGGTCCGCAAACTCGATCTCGTTCAGGCAGAGCACGTCCACACTGGCGAGAAGACCGGTGGTCATGGGAGCCGCTGGCGATGGGTTCACCATCGTATAGAGCCCCAGGTCATGAGCATGCTTGATGAGCTCAAACGTGGTCGACAACTCGCACTCAAACTGCGTCAAGAACACATCACCCGGCTCTGCGATGCCATCTAGCACTGCTTTTACGTCGCCAGCCGTGCGAGCATAATTAGCGCCGTGGTCCAAAATAATGCAGTTATCGCCGCCCACGCGTACAATCACGGCAACACCAGTAGAAACACCAGGCAGCTCATCTACCTGCTCCGCATTGACTCCATAACCAGTAAGCGAATCCTTCAAGTCACACCCAAACGCATCGGCGCCAACCGCACCAATCATGTGAACATCTGCACCCATTAAAGCTGCAGCAACCGCCTGGTTGGCACCCTTTCCACCTGGACTAGTAACAAGGTTTTTTCCGCCAATAGTCTCACCCTGTTGAGGCATCTTATCTGCCTCTATGGAAATATCCATGTTGAGACTTCCAAATACAATCACTTTGCCCATGAAATTCACCTATCACTACCTATAAACTTTCTTGAAATAATACCTTGTAAAAGGCAAGGAACTGTTTTGTCTTCAGACACATTTTATATCTGAACCATCAGATAAGACTAAAGCACTAAAAGCATGGGTATATGCTTGATGTTTTCGTTTTGGAAAGGATTGCAATGGACTTACAAGAAGCTATGGAGCAGCGTATTTCTATGCGCGCTTACGATCAAAAGCCTATTGAACAAGAAAAACTTTCTCAGCTCCAAGAAGCCATTGATGTTGCAAATGCTCAAATGGCAAAAGTGGCACCTGATCACCCTGCAATTCTCACTATCGAGGGTCCTCATCTTGAAGACGGCACCTCTGTCCACATGAAAAACAAATCTATTGTCGGCCCCATTTACCACTACGTAGCAGGTTATTGTGAAGACGCAATTTCCCGTGAACTCATTGGTTATTATGGCGAGAAAATCGTTCTTCTCGCCACCCAGCTGGGTATTGGCTCATGCTGGATTGCTGAGACTATGGATAGAAAGACTCTATCTCGCGAAGAGTATAACGGTCTTAACCTGGGCATTATTATCTCTATTGGATACGCTCCAGAGAAGATTCCGCTCAAGCAGGAGGGCATTCGTACCGCAATCCGCCTGCGTACTAAGAAACCTGCGCAGATTATGACGGCAAACGGCACTCCAACTGAGCCGGAGCAGATGCCCGAGTGGTTTAACCGTGGCATTGATGCGGTTTTGGCATGTCCAACCGCTATCAACAAGCTGCCTGTTGTATTTGACCTGACAGATGGCGTGGTAAGTGCTTCTATACCTAACCAGCGCCACCTTATTCAAGACTATGACCTGGGTATTTCCAAGCTGCACTTTGAACTTGCCGCTGACCTTAAGGGTACGTGGGAACTTGGACAGCCTGGTAAATTTATCGTTTTCGAATAGCGCTCGCCGAGCAACACCCAGCTTGTAGCGCTTCCGGCTTAGCGCACCCAACGCGCTTCTCAGCTCAGCGCACCTAGCTCGACGCCACATCACTTACAAGAAAGGACATCACATGGCCTGCTCCGCACAGCACGTTGCAAACAAAGTTCTCTCGTCCTACCAGTGGAGACTTGCAACCAAAAAGTATGACCCAACCAAAAACGTTTCTGACGAGGATCTTGAGGTAATTCTTGAGGCCGCTCGCCTCGCACCAAGCTCCTATGGTCTAGAGCCTTGGCGCTTCTTGGTTGTTAATTTGCGAGAGAATCAGGCCTCTGATCAGTCTCTTCGCCTTAAAGAGAAACTTTATGAGCCGTGCTATGGTGCTCGTGCATCCCTCAATGGCGCTCATTACCTGGTTATTCTTCTTGCTCGCAAGAACGTCAACGCAGAGTCTGCTTACGTCAAGCACATGATGCACGACATCAAGCAGCTTCCTGCAGACTTTGAACCAACCTACGCCGCTGCTTTTAAGAACTTCCAGGAAAACATGTTTGACCTGGCAGGCAACGAGCGCGCAACCTTCGATTGGGCTTGCAAGCAGACCTACATTGCACTCTCAAACATGCTTACTATGGCCGCTATGATTGGCGTTGATAGCTGCCCAATTGAGGGCTTTAACCGCAAGGCTGTCGATAAGATCTTGGAAGAAGAGGGTCTTCTCGATGGCGGACAGTATAACGACTTTGGCGTTTCCTGTATGCTTAGCCTGGGCTATCGTGACATGGATCCTGTCCAGAAGCATCGTCAATCTGCTGAGGATGTTATTGTTAGGCTGTAAAGCGCTATTACACTAACTTGTGAGCTGCCCCCTATTTCCACTACCTGGGAAATAGGGGGCAATCTATTTAGCAGGCAATTCCCTCTTGAGCGAAGAAGCCTTTGCTTTGTAGGAAGCTTATTGCACGTGCGAAACTCCGTCGCACACAGTTCGGTCACACGTCATTTTGACGCCAACTGGCCTTTTTTGGTCCAACGAAACCTATTTCAACGCAAAGTGGTAAAAAATGCGTTTAGTTGGAGTATCCAGAATTGATAGATTTTTATGCAAGCGATTTACCAGCACTTTTAATTGGACAAATTTTACGTGTACATTCACATTATTTCTGAACTGCTAAAACGTAAATGCCAAAATGGCAAAATCAAAAAATTATCTCCAACTAAACAGATTTTTTACCCAAAACAGTACCCTCTGAATGACATATCAATTTCTTGATTAATTTTTATGCATATTTGTCTGTTTTTATGCATATTAGAGTATTTTAAGCGCCCCGTGAACCGTGTGCAACCGATGTACTTCGACACGCCACACACACTACTCACGCCGTGTAACTACGACGTGCATAGTGTGCTCAAACAAACGGTGCAGACGACCAACCTAAACAGAGAAAACCTTTGATTACCTGCGAATAAACCTAAACCCGCGGCCAGAGTGAATGTAGGGTAAGAATGCTCGATCTTCCTCGCAGATCATTCCAGCAATGTTATCGCGAGCATCAAGCTCTAAAAGCCCTCGAGCAATTGAAAGTTCTCCTGCATAGCGGCCATACGCTTTGCTGCTCACTAAGATAGCGCCATCAGCCACCGTCTCCCAGTTAGTAGGTTTTGCCTCGTATACTGGAGCATCTTTCCAAAGTCTAGACTCTTGCGAGCGAATAATATACGAACTGGAATCAGGACGATCTGTCTGACGTCGGCCATATAAATACTCAAAATCAGGTTCTAACTTGGCTTTTAACTCAATACAATTTCGCTCAAGCTGACCAACACGCTTCCACGTAGTCTCAGTAACATCTGGATCACCAATAAGCACTACGTCAGAATCTGCATCGTAAAGAGCAAGCATTGCCTGAATAAGCGCATCACCAGAAAGTCCACGATGTTCCTCTACGGTTGGAAGTCCCTCGTAAAGAGGACCGCGGAAGACTTCACCAGGCACAAACGAGAAAATCTGGAATCCAAGAGCAGAAAGGTGTGCATTAATCTGAGCCACGCGCTCAAGCGAAAGGCCTGTGTAACTCTTGGGATAGTAATTGTGGCAGGCGGCAAAGCGGGTAAAGTCGGCGCCAGCAGCTCGCCATGCGGAAATGTCATCCTTAGTGATGGTTGAAGCATTAAAGACCACATGGAACTTGCGAGAAAGCTCAACAGTCTCTGCCGCGTCGAATCCAAAATCAAGACGAACATACGTAATGCCCAGCTCTGCAAGCTCGTCAAACTTCTGAACGCCAAGCTTTGAAAGAGTAGCAGGAGAAACATCAGCAATGAGGTTAATCTCCGCCTTTCTACAAAGCTCCAAGAGCTTACGAGCCTCAGTACGATAATCAATCCCCTCTTCTTCTGGGATTTGTAGAGAAGTAAACGCATAGTGACATCCGGCTGCCCGCGCTTTTGCTACGACCTTAGCATTAGCCTCATATCCACTGGCAAAATACAGTGAAATTCCGGTGCGCATAAATCCTCCAAGTAAATTGCAAACGCTTCTAAAAGACGGGGTTTCTCGCTAGTCGAGAAGACCGACGGACAGCCAGTCAGGACGCCGGGCGAAAAGAAAAATCCCTCTTCCTAGGATACCTAAGAAGAGGGATAAACGTTTCTAAAACGTGTGGTATTTACTCGCCAAAGACGTCGTTGATACGATCCTCATCAACGCCAAAGAACCAAGTAAGTACAAAACCTGCAGCGTAAGCAAGAAGCATTGCAAGCAGGTAGAAGACCTGATTGCCAGGCTGGACAATCAGCAGGCCGAAGAAGCCAGAAACGCCCTGGGAAACAGTACCAAGGTGGAAGATGTAAGCAACTACGGAACCAATACCAGAGCCAAGGCATGCAGTGATGAATGGCTTACCAAGAGGCAGGGTAACTGCGTACATAAGAGGCTCGCCAATGCCGAGCATACCAACTGGAATGGACTCGGTGAGGTACTTCTTGACGCGCTTGTTCTTGGTCTTGAAGAGAAGTGCAAGACCAGCACCAACCTGGCCGCCGCCTGCCATCATCAGCAGAGGAAGCAGGTAGTTGATACCCTGAGTTGGACCCTCTGGGTTGTTAAGCATAACGTGGATTGGGGTAAGTGCCTGGTGAAGACCAACAGAAACCAGTGGCAGGAAGGTAGAACCAAGCAGGTAAGCACCAAAGACGCCAAGCTTGTCATAGAAGAACTGAAGGACAAAGAAGATTGCCTGAGTGAGCCATGCACCTGCAGGCTGAAGAACCAAAACGGAACCAATGACACCGAGAATAACGGTGCAAAGTGGAGTCAGGAAGGTGTCAAGAACGCTTGGCATAACCTTGTGCAGGTTCTTCTCGAGGAATGCAAAGAAGATTGCGCAGATGATTGCACCAATCATGCCGCCTGCTGCTGCGTTGAACAGATCAGAGGAAGCAACGATAAATGCGCCCTTCTGGAAAGCAACAGTTGGAAGGCTAAATGGAAGGTGAACCAGACGGGTTACAGTGCCATCAACTGTCTTAGAAGCAAGAAGAGGCATACCAGCGTTAGCAATGGAAAGTGCACCAGCCATAGCACCAAGAACGCGAGAACCGCCAAACTCCTTGGCAGCATTCTCGCCAGCAAGAACTGGCAGGTAAGCGAAAAGTGCCCAACCCATGGTCCAGATAGCTGCAAACCACCACTCGTTAGCAAAAGCCTTACCAGTGGAGAAGTTGATAACGTTGATAATACCGTTAATCAAACCTGCAGCAATGATGCCAGGAAGCAGTGGAACAAAGATGTTAGCAATCTTCTTGAGGAAGCGCTGAACAGGCTTGTTCTCATACTTAGCCTTCTGAGCTGCCTTGTTATCCTTAGCTGCGGCAACAACGTCGTCCTCAGATGCATCACCTGCAGCAACGCCGGTAAGCTTGGAGAACTCAACAATAACCTTGTTGACAACGCCAGGACCAAGAACAACCTCAAGGTACTCTGCATCCTCAACCAGACCCAAGACGCCGTCGATAGCCTTAAGAGCCTCGGAGTCAACCTTTGAAGGGTCAGCGGTCTTAACGCGGAGCCTGGTCATGCAGACCATGTTGCTCTGAACATTTTCTTTGCCACCGACGGCAGCAAGAATCTGCTCTGAAAGCTTGGTGTAATCCATACTTTCCTTCTTTCTCTCGTTGCGATGTTGCAACAAATACCTTTCAAGAATACATAAAAAATGAACATTGCGGTACAACAATCCATACCTGTGGTTCATTGTTTCATGTTTTGACAGAATCTAAACGCTCTATTACCGCAGGTAAATTGAACGTGTTTCAAAAACTAGCCCTGCTCTTGCTTGTTACGCTAATACCACTGGCCGATGCGGCTGAAACAAAAGTGCAGTTTTGGCCAAGAGTTACTGCAATGCTCCTCTGACATGACCGTGGGCTGCATCAAGCTTAGCTTTTGCCTCTTCAACCGGCATCTGAGTAAGCAGCATGACAATAGCAAGCTTTGCATTACCATTAGCCTGTTCAAGCGCCTGAGCTGCCTCTTCACGAGTACAACCTGTTGCTGCCATAGTGATGTTCTGTGCACGAACTACCAGTTTCTTGTTGGTTTGCTGCACGTCAACCATAAGGTTTTGATATGCCTTACCTACGCCAACCATAG
Organism: Atopobium sp.; assembly: GCA_022732885.1. Classification (GTDB taxonomy): domain Bacteria; phylum Actinomycetota; class Coriobacteriia; order Coriobacteriales; family Atopobiaceae; genus Lancefieldella. The sequence continues at coordinate 87,263 of JAIJTS010000003.1, forward strand.
ACCCAGTAGAAATCATGTTCAAAATCATCTTTTGAGCGGTACCAGACTTAAGACGCGTAGAACCCGTGAGAACCTCAGGTCCGCAAGAAGGCTCAATGGCAAGCTCTGCCTCTTTGCCAACTTCAGAGCCCTTATTACAGGCAATAGCAACGGTCTTGCAGCCCAAAGAGCGAGCATAGCGCAGGCCACCAATAACGTAAGGAGTACGGCCACTAGCAGCAATTCCAATGGCAATGTCGTTCTTGTTCAAACCAATCTTTTTGAGCTCATCTTCGCACAGCTCAAGAGAATCTTCTGCGCCCTCAACTGCACGTACAAAGGCCTTCTCGCCACCGGCGATAAGACCAACAACCACGTCAGGAGAAACGCCAAAAGTTGGTGGGCACTCAACGGCGTCCAAAACGCCCAAACGCCCTGAGGTTCCCGCGCCAAAGTACACAATTCTGCCACCAGCCTCAAGCGAGGAAACTGCCCACTCGATTGCCTGTGCCACCTGAGGAAGAACCTCTTTTACGCCCGATACGACGTTCAGATCTTCCTGGTTCATAACACTGACCAGCTCCAGTGGGGTCATCTGATCCAGGTCCATGGTGTTGGGGTTTCTTGTCTCGGTGACAAGTTTTGTTAAATCAATCACGTTTTCACCTTCTGTGTTGTGATTTTTACGCAATAACATCACTATCTATACCAGGTAAATCTTCATTGGAAGAAGATGCGCTGGCATGCTCAGCTGAGTCTAATTTGCCAATATAGTTTGTTGAGAAACGCTTAACGCTCTTCTCGTAATTTCTGTTTACATAAGCTGCAAAAAGCGCGTCTACTACGTTGAGCTGAGCAATTCTTGAAGACATGGCACCACTTCTCATGATGTGCTCAGTCTCTGCAATACCCAAAACGTAATCGGAGCGACGAATTAATTCCGAATCAGTACCACCGCGGGTAATAGAAACCACCTTTGCACCGTTTGCCTTTGCAATCCAAGCACACTCAATGGCTTCTCTGGTAAGACCAGAATAGCTGATAACAATAGCAAGATCTTCTCGCCCCATGTTTTTGGCATAAAGCAGCTGAGAGTGGTAATCATCACTTAAATTGCAACTAATGTTGAGACGCATAAGTTTAAGCTGCAAATCTCTTGCAACCAAAAGCGAAGCTCCCATGCCAAAAAGGCAAATAGCATGCGCCTGCATCATGCACGAAACAACAGAGTCAACAACCTGAGCGTCAAGTAACTGACTGGTAAGCTCCAGTGAAGAAATGTTTTTTGCTGTTACTTTTTCAATGATTACATCAGTGGTGTCACCTGCGATAACGCCACCAACCGCAATATCGTTACTTTTGTTACTTACGGCCAGCTCGTAAATAAGTGCCTGTTGAAACTCTTTATAACCGCCGCAGCCAAGCTTCTTGCAAAGCCTTACTACCGTTGATGCGGACGTATACGTTTGAGCAGCTAATTTATGAATTGACTGACCAACTGCTGCCTGTGGATCAGACAGAATATAGTCAACAATGTCTCGTTCAGCCGAACTAGCATTTTTGCGATACTCTTCCAGGCGAAGACGAACACCTCTCACGCAATCACCTCCGGTTGACTAAAACGTTTGACTACATTGTTTCACGTTGCTAGAAAAATTTCATCTGTAAAGTAGGCGGTAGTGTAAGTGTTATTAGTACGTATTGCTTCGAGGGTGTACTCGACTCATGTAGCGTATGCAAATACCTATATTTTCCCAGCGTAATGTAGTGGCAATTGTCATAAAAAGCGTGTTTTATTTGAGATACTTTTTTATCACTTCATAAAAATCTTTACTAACTAGTGGACATTTGACCACGTAAAACCTGATTAAAATATTTCATTTTTGCCTAAAAAATTCAAATTTAGATACCATTGACAGCTTTTTTGATACCACTCGCAGTACGTTAACGTACGCATTATTTCATCTTAAAAAAGTAGCTGCAATTTTGATGAAACGCGCGTCATCATAAACGCAAATTATCTCAGTCAGTTGAGATAGCAGGTGTTTTACCTAAGGCAAAACCGAAGGAGACAATATGCGCACCAACGAAGATTTGCACCAGAATCAAACAGCTCATTCTGAGCACTCATCTAACGCAGGCTCCCTTGCTGGGCAGACCAGAAGGCAATTTCTGAGCAGAAGTGCTCTTGGTCTAGCCGCTCTTGCAGGTCTTGGCCTTACTGCCTGCCAGACAAAAGGTGGCGCAACTGCTGCTAAGGGAACTGCAAAGAAGGTTGACTCTGTAGACGGCACGTTCCAGTACGATAAGGTCTTCCCTGTTCTGAATGATAACGATGCCTTTGATGACTCTCTTGTCACCAACCAGCTTAACAGCTTTGTTTGCTTTGCTGGTCAGGGCACCGTCTATGTAAAGAGCTCAGAGCCTCAAAGCTTTGGCCTCTTTGTAAACGGTCATCAAGTACCAACTGACAAGCTTGACAGTTCTTCCTGGAACCAGATTGATATCTCTGACGTAACCGTTAATGGCGATAACCGCCTGCAGGTCAGCACCGTAAAAGAGACTCAGGCTACCTTTGAGGTCAAGATTGGCTACCCAACCCTTATTGACGGTACCAAAGACTACGCCAACAATGACAACTTCAAGCTGATTGACCAGATTATCAATGCTGAGATTGCCAACGGCTTTACCTCTGCACAGCTGGTTGTTACTAGGTACGGCAAAATCATCAAGAAAACCAACTACGGCAACGTCAATTCTTATAACAAAGACGGCTCTCGTATCAAAGACGGCAAGGCTGTTGACGATAACACCCTCTATGACCTGGCTTCTAACACAAAGATGTATGCCACTAACCTGGCAATTGAAAAACTGGTCACCGACGGGCAACTGGACGTTTCCAAAAAGGTTCAGGAGTACATTCCAGACTTCAAGGACCAAGAGGGCGATAAAATCCTGGGCAAGAATGACCTTACCATTCGTGAGATTCTTGAGCATCAGGCTGGATTCCCACCAGATCCTCAGTACCACAACCGCAACTACAACCCAGAGAAGCCAGACGATCCACAGCCAAATGCAAACCAAAAGCTGTACTCCCAGAATCGTGACGAGATCCTGCAGAAGATTATTGAGACTCCTCTGCAGTACGTTCCAGGCACTAAGACCGCCTATTCAGACGTAGACTACATGCTTCTTGGTTTTATCATCGAGAAGATCACCAATAAGCGCCTTGACCAGTACGTTAAGGAAGCTCTCTACGAGCCTTTGGGACTCAAAAACGTTACGTTCAACCCACTGGACAACGGCTTTAAGGCTGATGGAATTGCAGCTACTGAGCTTAACGGAAACACTCGTGACGGCCTGATTACCTTTGACAACATGCGTACCGACACCATTCAAGGTACCGTCCATGACGAGAAGGCCTACTACGCCATGGGCGGCATCTCTGGTCACGCTGGTTTGTTTGCAAGTGCTTCTGACCTGGCCGTTCTTGTCCAGACTGTTATGAACCGTGGTGGCTACGGCAATACCATGCTCTTTAGCGAAGACGTTCATGACCAGTTCATCAAGCCAAAGGACACCAGCGTTACCTATGGTTTGGGCTGGAGGCGTAAGGGTCACATTGGCTACCAGTGGGCCTTCTCGCCAATTGCAAACGCTGCAACCGTTGGACACACTGGCTGGACCGGAACGCTCACTGTCATTGATGTATACAACAACACCAGCTTGGTGCTGCTCACCAATACTAAGAACTCACCTGTCATTAACAACAAGGTAGATCCTAACGACTTTGTGGGCAATCACTTCCTAACCGGTGGCTACGGTGTTGTTTCTACACTGGCATTTGATGGTCTTGACGACGCAAACGCCGAGGGTAACAACGCAAAGCTGATGGACATGGTTATTGCCAAGTACCAGCTTATTCAGGCAAAGGCAGATTATCAGACTGACCCCGATAAGGCTTCCCTGAAAGCACTGCTTGAAGTCTGTGACCAGAGAAAAGATTCCAAGGTTATCAAAGACTTCCAAGCAAGCGACTTGTACAAGACCATCTCGCAGTTTGTTGGTAAGTAAAGCTCGTGTAAACAAGCGGTGTTGCAAGAATAAGCGCTGCGCACAAACGAGGTACCATTCACATCTTGTCTAGCAACGGCCTCTCCTCCGACTAGACACACCAAAGCCCGGATGCTATTGCGCGGCATCCGGGCTTTTTTGTGCATGTACGGTGGTCCTGCGAGGGCGCGGGCTTCTCGCCAGATGCATCTTACAGTGCGGCGAGAAAATCCTCTGCTTGCTGAGCAATTGCCTGGTGAACCTCGGGTTCTGGCTCCCAAGTTCCCTCAGTCCAAGCGGTTACAGGAAGCGAGAAGCCATTAAACGGCTCAACTGGCTTAGTGCGCAGAGCTAAGAACTGCTGCTTTACCACGGCAAGCGATCCTGCAGTCTTGTTTCGGCCGCCGACGCCACTTGCGGTGACAACCTTGCCAGCAATGGCGGTCTCGGACTTCTTCTGGTAATCGGAGGTAAGCGGACGGCTCAGCCAGTCTAGGATATTCTTAACGGTGCCGGGGATGCTGTAGTTGTACTCAGGGGTAAAGAGCCACACGCCATCAGCGGCCATAACGGCGTCCCTAACTTTCTGAACACCTTCAGGAGCTGGGAATTCTTCATCCTGATTGAGCAGAGGAACATCCAAGACGTCAACTACCTCAACCTCCGCCTTGCCCTCAAGTGCCTGAGCGGCAACCTGGCTCAGCTTCTTGTTGAACGAATTTTTACGGCCGGAACCAATGATAAACACAATTTTCTTCATGAGCAGACCTCTCCGTGAGTGCTACGTAAATATAAAATCATGCACGAGCAAATCTGCCCGTACATGATTTGTGTACCCAAATGTTAGTTCTGTAGTCGTATTTAGCAGAAGTCCGAGAAATTCGCACAGCTTTCAAGCGCTTTTACCACCTGCTCAAGACCTGCGAGGTCTTCCCGGGTAAATCGCGCTACGCTCGGGCTATCAATGTCCAGCACGCCAACTACCTGGTTATCCTTGAAAATAGGAACAACCACCTCAGAGTTAGAAGCAGAGTCACACGCAATGTGTCCGGGGAACTGATGCACATCCTCTACCAGCTGACTTGTCTTTGTTGCCGCAGCTGTTCCGCACACTCCTCGACCAAACGGAATGCGAACGCAGGCAACTTTGCCCTGGAACGGTCCTAGGCGCAACTCGGGAGCACTCGACTCGTGAGCGCTTGAAGCCACGCCCGCGCCCGGAGCCGCACCCGCGTCCGGCTCCACGTCCGACACCGTAGCATGATCTACCAGGTAGAAGCCTGCCCAGTTAATGTCGTCTAGAGCGTCCCACAAAAGAGCGGCAGCGTTGGACAGCACCGGCAGCCAGTGGGTATCAACCTCAGCGAGCGAGACAATCTGTTTTGCAAGTAAACCGTAGTCTGTCATGGTTACTTCTCTGGCAAAATCTCAATCCAGCAGCCATCAGGGTCTGCAATAAAGTAGAGGCCCATTTTTGGGTTCTCTTTAACGATGCAGCCCATTTCCTCGTGAAGCGCATGGAAGGCGTCAAAATCGTCAACGCGGAAGGCAATGTGCGTATCTTTTCCGCCGTTATCGTAAGGCTCTACCCAACCACGGTTCCACGTAAGCTCCAGCTCAAAGGGAGACCAATCGTTTACCAAAAACGTATTGGTCCAAGAACCGTCCTCTGGCCCCTTAACGCGGTCAACGCGAAATCCCAGAGCCTTCTTATAAAACTCGACGGTCTTCTCGCTATCCAAAACATGAGTGCAGCGGTGAACAAATCGTGCCTGCATACATCCTCCTTTGTTGTGCGCTCGGTTGCTGTGCTCGGTAGTGCGCCCTTTTGCGCGCTAGTTGAGCTCCTGCTCAAGCTGGTCAACCAGCTGACCAAAGTACTTGAGCGCAGCGTTAACGGGGTCTGGAGTTGCCATGTCAACGCCAGCGCCGCGAAGCAGCTCGATTGGGGTCTTGGAGCAACCGCCGGAGAGGTAGCCAATGTAGTCCTTGACCGCAGGCTCGCCCTCGGAAAGGATGCGCTGAGACAGGGCAATAGCTGCCGAGAAACCAATGCAGTACTGGTAGACGTAGAAGTTGTAGTAGAAGTGAGGGATACGGGACCACTCCAGCTTAATCTCTTCGTCCAGCTCAATGCCAGGTCCAAAGTACTCTGCGCAGAGCTTGCCGTAGCGCTCAGAGAGAACCTCGGCGTTCAGAGCCACGCCGTCAGCGTTCATCTGGCTGATGTCACGCTCAAACTCGGCAAACATGCACTGACGATAGATGGTGCCACGGAAGCCCTCAAGGAAGTGGTTAAGGATATATGCGTGGCGAGCAGGATCGGTCTCGTGCTCAAGCAGGTAGTGCGAGAGCAGCGCCTCATTACAGGTAGATGCAACCTCTGCAACAAAGATGGAATACTCAGAGTAGGTAATCTCCTGGTTGTGAGAGGAGAAATACGTGTGCATGGAGTGGCCCATCTCGTGGATAAGGGTGTAAACGTCGTCAAGGCCACCCTGGAAGTTAAGGAGCATGACAGGGTTCATACCCTTGCCACCTGCGGAATAAGCACCGGAGCGCTTACCTGGAGTCTCGTACACGTCAACCCAACGGCTCTCCAGGCCTTTCTTGACCAGGCCAACGTACTCTTCCCCCATAGGTGCCAGCGCCTTAACAATAAGGTCGCTAGCCTCCTCGTAGGTGAACTTCATGTCAACGTCGTCGACAAGAGGAGTGTAGACGTCCCAGAAGTGCAGCTTGTCCAGACCCATAGCACGTTTACGCAAGTCAACATATTTGTAAAACGCTGAGAAGTTCTGGTGAACGGCGTCAATGAGGTTGTTATAGACCTCAACAGGAATCTCGTTCTCTGCAAGAGCAGCCTCAAGGGAGCTTGCATACTTTCTAGATGACGAGAAGAACTGCAGGTTCTTGACCTGACTGGTCAGAATTGCAGCGGAAGTGTTACGGAACTCACCCAAGCGGCTATAGAGCTGCTTGAATGCGGACTCGCGCAGGACACGGTCAGCATCCATCAGCAGAGGAACAAATGAACCGCTGGTCAGCTTATGAGTCTTACCCTCAGAGTCAACCGCGTCGTCAAAGGTAAGATCTGCATCACCAAACATGGAGAAGATGTTGGTTGGCTGAGCGGCAAGCTCTCCAGCGCGTGCCAGCAGCGCTTCTTCTTCAGCAGAAAGGGTGTGCTCACGCTGGTTCAAGATCTTGTTGAGCTTACGACGATAGAACTCAAGAGCTGGAACCTCTGCATAGAACTTCTCGACAGATTCTGCTGGAATTGCCAGAAGCTCTGCGGCAAACCAAGAAGTTGCCTCGCCAATCTGAGTATATGCACTGGTAGCGTTTGCAACGTATGCCTGGTACTTGGCTACGCGAGTATCCTCATCACCTTTTCGCTCAGCATAATTGATAATCTTGTAGAGCAAAAGATCCATCTGATCTTCAAGCTGTAAGAACTCCAGAAGGGCCTGAGCAGAGGTGGAAATCTTTCCCTTGAACGCAAGCAGCTTTGGGCAGTAAGCCTTAAGCTCCTCAAGTCCAGCCTCATATGCCTCATCACTAGGGAACATTGAGGACAAATCCCACTTATATTTGCTGTCAATTTCTTCGCGAGACTCGTATGCCATGAGCCTTCCTTTCTTGGCTGGTCAGTATTCACTGGTATTTAGTGTCCCACATACACACCAGTTTCATGCCGATAACAAGAAAAAATGAACCCATTTGATACAAATTATCAAACGGGCTCATTGCTTTTATAGGCTCATTGCTTTTACAGCTTATTGAAAACCTTATTACAGTTTTTCTCCGTTGGTTTTAATAACCTGCTGATACCAAGAGAAACTATCCTTCTTAATACGGCGACCAGTTCCGTTTCCAAGATCATCCTGATCAACGTAGATAAAGCCGTATCTCTTGCTCATCTCCGAAGAAGAGCAGCTCACAATATCCAGCGGCGCCCAAGCATAATAGCCGCGTAAATCTACGCCATCACTGATGGCTTCAAGCATCTGTTTGATATGTGCTCTGAAATATTCAACGCGATATGGATCATGGATTGTTCCATCTTCCTCAAGCTTATCAAAGGCTCCAATGCCATTTTCTGTAATATAAATTGGACACTGATAGCGATCGTAAAAGACGTTAAGGGCATAACGCAGTCCCACAGGATCAATAGACCAGCCCCAAGGATTTGCGGGAAGATTGGGGTTAGAGAAGTCTTTATCTCCATCCGCAAAGCTCTGAGCACTACAAACGCTTGAATAGTAATACGAGAAACTCATGAAGTCCGCGGTATTTGTTAAATCCTCAAGGTCATTCTTGCCAATTTGAATGTCAAACCCATTTTCTTCAAAGAAGCGCAAAGCATATCTTGGATACTGACCTCTGAGCAACACATCAGAGTAATAAAACTCCATCTGATTATGTCTGTAACAGGCAAGAACATCCTCAGGATTGCTTGACGATGGATAGTCTGGTCCACCACACAACATCATACCTATCTGAAGATCAGGATAATTTTCATGAGCGTAACGAGTGGCGCGGGCGCAAGCTACCATTTCATTGTGAACTCCTTGATATTTAGCTTCTGCAAGGTTATCTACCTTATCAGCGCAAATTCCAAGGTGGTTGAAAGACTCAACTGACACAAGGTTAATTTGATTGATAAGAATCCACAGCTTAACCCTATTGTGATAACGGTCAAATAAAACCTTGCAGTAGCGTTCAAAAAGATCAATCAATTCACGAGAGGCCCAACCCTTGTAGTTAAGCGTTAATGCAACTGGCATCTCATAATGAGAGCAGGTAATCATAGGCTCCATGCCGTTAGCAATAACTGCATCAATAAGCCTGTCATAAAAAGCTAACCCTTCTTCAGAAGGGTTAGCTTCATCTCCCTGAGGAAAAATACGTGACCAGTTAATTGAAGTTCGGAACGTCTTTAAGCCAAGCTCTGCAAGAAGCTTTAAATCTTCCTCAAAGTTGTGATAGAAATCAATACCCCAACGTTTAGGAAAAATTCTATCGGTTGCTTTAAGAGCTTCTGTAACTTTCTGAGTAGTCTCTTCTCCGTTGTATTTTTTATCAAGCGGTACATTTGGCTTGTACTCATTAAGGTCACTTACGCAAGGACCCTTGCCACCTTCTTGCCAGGCGCCCTCCATTTGATTTGCTGCAAAAGCACCGCCCCAAAGAAAATCTTTTGGAAAACTATGTCTTACCTGAGGCGTTACTCCCATTAACGCTCCTCCAACTTTTTAATCCTGTCATCAAACGACTTAAAAACTTGAACGAGCTGTTTAGCGGTAATGATTTCAGAATAAATGACCATAAGCGTATCTTGAGCATGAGAAAACAAAAGACTGTACTCCTGCTTTTCTCCTTGAAAAACACCCTGAATGTGATCAGTCTGAACGTGATGGGCTTCAAGAATCTTTGCATCTGCGGCAGCAATTTTTTCTTCTGCAAGCTCAATATTGCCGGCAGCAATTGCCTCGTAAGCAAGCTTACATTCATTGCGAGCTTCACCAGCAGCAATAAGGATGGTCATAGCATCCTGAGTAGTCTTATCAATCTCTTCTTCCATATTAAATCTCTCCCTCTCCCTGATTTGTGTTTGAGGTTGCCTGAGGTCACAAGGTAAACAGCAACCTCAGGCACAGATTTTGAATTTAGTATGACCAGTCTTCGTCTGAATCAGACTTAGTCTCTGTGGTCTCAGAATGAACAAGCTGCTTATCATACGTTTTAAAGAATGGCATCCAAATAAGACCAGATACCACAAAGATGATAAGCATCAAAACAATACTTCCTGCAGTTCCACCGGTAAGGAATGTGGCAATTGGGAATGGGCAATACCACATGTTAAAGAGCATTGAAGGGATAGCTCCTAATGGAATTACCTTGGTAAATACATACGCAATAAGTGGAAGAACAATACCTTGAAGCCACATTGGAATCATCATGATTGGGTTCCAAGCAACAACACCAAATACACAAGGCTCATTGATGTTAAAAATTGCTGGAACGAGACAAGCTCGACCAAGTGCTTTTAGCTGGTTTGATTTAGCGGAGAATGCCATCAAGAGCACAAGGGATAATGTGCAGCCAATACCGCCAATCCAGAGATAACCAGAATAAACAAATGCATCGGTAAATACAGCCAGATTTGAAGCTGTTGCACTACCTGCAGCTGCAAGAGCACCGTTTGCCTCAGCATTTGCAAGAAGAATTGGAGTAAATACTGGAGTAAGCACCCAAGTAGAAATACCCATAGAATACAGGAAGCAGAAGAGGAACATTGCAATTACGAGGCCAACTGGCGAATTAACAATACTCTGAAGAGGCATAAAGCAGTTAACAACAAGCTGATACAGATTGAGGTTTAGGAACTTTGGATCGGTAAGAATCCAACCAAAAACTGTTACGATGCCAATTGGCAGCATAGAGTTAAACCAGTCTTTTACAAAATCAGGAATTACAGAGTCCTCTTTAAAGAATGAGAAGTCGGCAAATTTATTGAGAACTGCTGCAGATATAAGGCCGGCAACAATGGCCAAGAACATTCCGCCAGCACCGAAGCCACCAATATTAGAAATACGGAACCAGGTTGACTCACCTGCTGCAATCATTGCTGCTTGATCAGCCACAAACTGTGGATTTAAAGAAATCAAGAACAAAATAACACCAGCAATACCCGCATTAATCGCAGAGCGTTTGTGATTTTTAAGCGTTAACAGATTGTAAGGAATCAAAAATGCAACAATGAGGCCAACGATGCCAAAGGTCCAACCATAAGGTGTCCAGAAGTTTGGCCACCACTTAAAATAATTCTGAGGAATTGTAAGCAGACTAAAAATTGAACCCAAAAAAATAAGTGGCAGTGTCTGCAATACAGAATTCTTAATGGTAAGAATCCAAGGATTTTGAACAATTTTGTTGACTGTTGGTGAGAAGCTCGTTTGGAGCCAATCAATAAGCTTGTTCATACTTTTAATCTCCTTATCAACGTGTTACTAACAAAATCTTGCATAAATAATTTGATTAACAGATAGTTCAGTTCATCATCAGATTACTGCGCATTTGCTTCTCGAATAGTTTTAATAAGATGCTTGAGGGCTTTCTCGCCGTTGAGCGTTGAATAATATGCAGGATCCATAAGAATTATTTGAACGGATTTGTCGGCGTATTTCTCTTTGAGCTCATCAACAAGATACTTTAGGTGAGGGCCAATCATCAAAGCATCAATTGAGTCAATATAGCTATCAATTTCAGCTTCACTTCTTGCGGTAATAGAAATATCAAGATTATGTTCTGCAGCAGCTTTTTTCATATTTACTGCCATAAAACCACTACTTGCACCAGAACCGCAGACCAAAAGAACCTCAAGGTGTTTAGACATGTATTGCCTTCTTTCTTGTCGAATGAACACCAAGTTGTTTCTTGTTGAATCATTATGTTCCTACTCTTAGAAAACTCCAATAAAAAAGTTTTTAAAAAGCGAGGAAATAAACTATAAACTAATTTTGGTGGGTACTACATTGGACAGTAAAAATAAGACTACCTATTACACTCAACTTATCGCAAAGCATTTAACCACTCTGCTAAGACTGATAAGAGGTGTCTAAATGGACAAAAGATTATGGAACGAATCAGGGTTTTTCGATATCCCTAATTATGTACAGAACTTAACGGATTTAGCTGGCTGGTTCCTTACAACAACTAATTCCTGGTCTGGGCATTTTGTTGAACTACACGATTTTTGCGACTACATCGACGATAACGTAAGCTTATTCGACACGCCGTTTGATATACCTCATTATCAAATTCCTGGAGTGCTTGAAAAATTTGCTTGTTTATTTAAGTCTGAAATATGCGAACAAGAAAATGCTTATAACTATCAAAAAATTCTTGATAAATACGGCGTAGACATTATAAATGACGCCGAGTCACTTTCTAATATTAACGAGCTCGTTTTAAACAAAGAGTGTATCTATGCAATCATTACAAAATGCGTTACCGAAGATCCTAAAGGAGTTGGACTTCTCTATACCGCAGCAGAAAGTTCACTTCTTGATAGATGCCTATTCAAATTGGATGATATCAGGAGGATGTTTAGACCAAACTATAACTTTGGACGTAGAGAAAAGAAAACTACTCCGAGCACAGAAGGAGATTACTGGGATTACATAGAAACAAATAAACTCCCAGAATGGGTTTGGTGCCTGGTTGGAAATGTAATTGACGAACATCTTTTTGGAGAAGACCATACGATTGTCCATGGGACGCGACATTTTTCTCCTGGAACAAAAGTTTATTGTCTTCCAAATCAATGGGGCGATGGATACGAGAAAATCGGTGTGATAGGAAAGCAAAGAGGTTCACGAGAGCTCATTAGAATTGTAATGAGTAGAGAGTTGATTCATAACTTTAAGTGTCAAAAAGTTTTTTCACCATATGTCATTAAGCGTATGTATAGACGCAGCAACCAGGGTATGAACTTTAAGGGTTGGGGGCAATCAGAAGCGGAGCATGAGACCATCTTGTCACTACTTTCATGGTTTAATACAACTCCTGAAGAAGAAAAACAAAGGGCACTGCTACTTAATAGTTCACAACTATCATTTTTGATACATGTTGGCGATACGCCAAACCAGAAAATTCATTTGAGAATTGAACGACACAGTCGCAGAGATGATTGTTGTGGTGCTGGGTGGTATGGATTCTATAGAATTGGTGAGAAACCAGAACAGTCTATTGGTCTCCTTGATTGGTATGGATACTGGCCAGATGATGTGTCCTACGAAGAATGTAAGTCAAACTACAAACCATCGTGTGAATTATTAGGTGGATTTTTAGATGCCGGAATTCTTAACTGGAAGAATACCTATGAGTCTATTCCAACTAATGGTAGACCTCCATTTACGTGGGAATTTGAGGCGATCTCGGAGCATGGCAGTCTATCGAATGCTGGACATAATACATACCCAGAGAACTTTCCATCAGTTATGAGACTTCTGACAACATGGGGCTTTCCAAAGATTTGGAATTCAACCAGTAATGTACCTGATGCATTTCTTGGTTTTATGCGAGAACAAAAATAAATCTCAGGCCCCGCTCTCGCCCACCTTCACAACTCCATCCCTACCGTTCGCGAAAAATGTCAGCTTTGGTGAACAAGTGGCAAATCCACGTATCTAGCAGAGATATAATCGCAGGTAAACAACGGATGGAGGACTGTCATGAAGATGCACCTCATTGAGCCCAACGCTTGCACCCAGACCACGCCTACCGTATTGCTGATTCATCCCATGCTTTCTTCGGCAGAGGGAATGAAGACAGTTCTTGTGAACAATATGGGCGACGACCTGCGCTATCTAGTCCCAGATCTTGCTGCCCACGGAGAAGAAGACGCAAAAGAATATGTTCGGCGTCCCAAGAAGCAGTGCAGATTCATGACTGGCTGCTGAAACACAACATAACCCATCTCTCCCTGGGTTTTGGCGCGTCCCTTGGCGGCGTAGTTCTATCCGAGCTCCTCAAGTTCCCCGATTTAGTCTTTGACCACCTCTTCTTTGAGGGAACAAGCTTCTGGACAGGAGGATTTCTTGCCTCCGCGCTTGAGTTTGTACTCAAGAAAGTATTTCTTGCCAAGCACCGCAAAGCTATTGCAGACCCCGAACTTTCCATACAAAAGATGGAACAACTTTACGGAAAAGTTGCAGCTAAACCTATGTCAGAGCACTTTATTGCGATGAGTGACCAAAGCATCCAGAACATCATCCACGACTGCAGCAACGTTGACCTTCCCACCCTTAGCCCCGACGTACAACGCCGCTGCATCTTCACGTATGGCGAGAAGGACTTTGACTTGAAACGTGCAAGGCAGGTTCTGCCCAAAGTCTATCCCGAGGCCACGCTTACTATCTGGCAGGGCTATGACCACTGCGAACGCATGACCAGCGATTCAGCGGCGTATGGTCAAATGCTCAGAGAACTTGTGATTTAGAGCACGAGACTAATCACTCCTTGAGAAGCGATACGAAAGAACATTTCAGTCTTTTTGAACAACGCAAATGCAACGCAAATTTTTGCGTTGCATTTGCGTTGCATAGTTCCTATACTATTAACTTACCGAGAAGGGAGCTCCTATGCGAGAAACTACTGATGTCGAATTTAAATCTGATATAAATAGTTCATCATTTTTAAAAACTGTAAGCGCTTATGCTAACTTTTGTACTGGAGTCATCATATTCGGAATTGATGATAGCGGTACTGTTGTTGGTCTTAAAAATCCCACTCACGCCTGCTTAGATATTGAAAATAAAATCAATGACTGTATCTCTCCACGACCACAGTATTCACTTGAAATAAATGAAAGTCAAAAAACTATCGTACTTCATGTTAAAGAAAGTCCAAATAAACCATATTTCTATAAAGGTAAAGCTTACAGAAGAAGTGATAGTTCTACTGTTGAAGTTGACAGAATTGAGCTGGGAAGGCTAATACTAGCTGGTGAAAATCTTACATATGACCAATTGCCTTCTCGAAATCAAGAACTCACCTTTGAGACTCTATCTCAAAAACTTTATAACATTCTTGATATATCAACTATTAATAATGATATTCTGAAAACCCTTGGTCTTATAAAAAATGAAACGTACAACCATGCTGCTGCTCTTCTTGCCGATTCTAATTCATACCCAGGAGTAGACATCGTACAGTTTGGATCGTCTATTAATAAAATGCTCGATCGATCAACAACAGAGAGAGTATCTATTTTAACTCAATTCGAAACAGCTATAGAGAAATTTAAACTACATCTATGCTTTGAACAAATTGAAGGAACTGAAAGGAAAACTGTTGAGAAAATTCCTCAAGAAGCATTTCGTGAGGCCATTGCCAATGCATTAATACATAGAACCTGGGATATAGAAGCACGCATACGAATAAGTATATTCTCCGACCGCGTAGAAATCATATCCCCAGGCGGTCTCCCCTCTGGTCTTTCGGAAGAAGAATACCTTAGTGGACGTGTCTCAGTTCTCAGAAATCCTATCTTGGCAGAAGTATTTTATCGTCTTGGATATATCGAAAAGTTTGGTACTGGTGTTTTTCGTATAAAGGAAGCGTATTTTACTAAATTAGAAAAGCCTCGATTCGAAATTAACAAAAACTCTGTCACAGTGATATTACCAATTCTTGGATCACAGTCAGGGATTTCCAACGATGAAACATTTCTTTTGGAAAAGATGTCCTCAGGACGTCGTTATTCACGCAAAGAACTCGATAATTTAATGGGATTCGAGAAGACCAAAACAATTCGTCTTCTTGGTTCTCTTATCAACAAGGGTCTTGTTATTGCTGAAGGAGCAAATAGAGCAAGGCGTTACATTCGTGCGTGATACAACACAATAAATATATTTAACATTGATTACAAAGCATAATCCTTAAGACAACTAATTGTGTTGAAAGAATGAACTTAACTAAATAATAACTACGTACAATGTATCAATTTATTTTAAGATTTGAAAAAATAATTACGTAAGTTGATAAAGTATAAATCACAACCGCCCGCATAGCGGGTGGTTTGTTCTTAGGGTATAACCCTAAGTATACTTGCCCAGGACTCAAGTCCTTTGACCTTCACTTCGTTCAGGTCACAATAGCAATGTTCCACCGGTAGCCAATTAAACTGGCTAGCTAGTGAAATTATTTACTGAAGGGATTTTCATATTCCTTCAAGTTCAACTTATCCTGAGCTATATCAACGTTTTCCTACTCTCGAATATATTTCTTATTTTACGATATGATGGTCCGAGCTTATAAGTTTCAACTATGGTAGCAACATAGCTCTATCAATTTATAAATAAAGATTAAAGACCTCCTGGAAATAGGTTCGCTTACACAACCTTGATGCGCGTAATATCGTTATTGATAATAACGATATTACGAAATAGTCACACTCTTTTTGCAAAAAATTTGACACCATTAATTGAACGTAATCTTTTCGTAGCCTAGTTCCTATACTTTAAAAATAAAACTAGCAGCCCTTTAGAAGACTTTAAGAAATCACAAGGTCTTCCTTTATATGCTTACCTTGACTTATACAATCATCTTTTTTATTTTTTCGTATTGTCCCTACCAAATAAGTCAGATAATGATTCAATTCATTGTAGTAAATATGGCCTATCTTAGCTTTATATTTAAAGAGCCATTCAATATCAGCATCTAAAGGATTTCTTTTCTGATATTCAGAATAATCCCAACCATCTATATCATATTCAGAAAGATGAGATTCTGGTTCTGAACCATAAGATTTTGGAAAACGTTTCTTATATTCCTTTGTTAACCAACTTGTATTTTTACCATCATGCTCAATGAAATTATTAAAATCATTTATCGTTTCTTTTATCGTTAAGGGCTGACTTTGTATATAGTTTCTTAATGGAACGGATGGGATTAAGTTTTCTTCTCTCATCTTTTTTCTTATATATAGCATAAGTTCAATTGTTGTAGAATCGTCTCCATATTTTCCACAATCATCTTCGAATCCTTCTCTTTTTTCAATTACTTTTTTATATAAAGGTTCAATTTCTTTCCACCCATCTTTTTCAAAGACTTTTTCAATCGTTTCTTGAAATTTGATTTCAGCGCTACTCGACATATTAACCCTCTACTTTCTATTTATATTAATCACATTACAAAAAATGGATACACTTTATTTCATATGGAAAATAATCAATACAAAATCAAAAATCAACTATTCCATACTCGAAATAGTTTGCTTTTCTTGATGATAATCTAGAACACAACATTCTTCATTATTAAATGGACATATAGTCCACTGAGGGAACTCCCTACTACCATTATTTTGAACCAAACATTCAAATTTCACATGACAGGAATATGTATATCCCCCATTTTTCCAATAAAGTTTGGTCATAAATATATATCCGTCTTTTTGGACATTTCCACTTTTGGGATTTATTGAATCATTATTGTAATCTTGATGATATGTTGGTCCTCCTAAGACAGAACGCCACCCTATAATATTACACGGTAACTTAGCTTTCTCCTTAGACAAAATATCTTTAGATTTCTCGTCTATTGCTCCCATTCTTACTGAATAAGCATCATTATGACTAATATTCTCGACACTAAACTCGCACGCTAGTACACCATTCTGTACAGCATCTTTAGCGCACATATATGAATACGCATCATTAGAAAATTGAACTGTTTCAAGTTTTACTCGAAAGTTTGAGACATTTAAAAAAACTTCAATATTTTGAGATTCTTTAGCAATATCATTTGCCTCTATGGCATGTTTATTTGCTTCTTCTGCAATTTTATTAGCAGTTTTGGAATTTTTATTAGCTTTAAAAGCCATTACAGCAGAAATAAGACTAAACAATGAACTCAATGCTGCAATAATCGTATCAATCGACATTCTTAGATTTCCCTTTTCATATCAATGTTCCTCAATTAGTTAAAACTATAAGCACATTAAATATATACATCAGTTTACAAAAAAGAATTCTATATAATTCAACTAACTAGTAGTTCACATTGAATCGAAGTGATTACTATGGGGTATTCAATCGTATTTTGGTCCTTAACCGCAATTCTTGGCATTTGGTCTCTTGTACTTCTATCTGGTCATGGTGCTATTTCAATTGCTGGATTTAACACAATGACTGAAGATGAAAAGAAAACAATTGACGAGAAAAAACTCTGTTTTGTAGCGGGTATTTGCACGCTTATAGCTGCGTTAGTACTCTTTTTCATGGCACTACTTGGTCCAAATATACCAAACACAACAGCAGTCATTGCGGGCAGTATTATTGCGATTGATGCGGTAGTAACGGTTTATATTGCAAACACAAAATGCAAAAAATAATAAAAGCCTGACGACAAAATACTTGAAGTTCTCATTACCTTTAGACAATAGCTCTTGTCAAAACAAATACAAAGCATCACCTCAAACTACTCGTCTCTTTCATCTCTCTTAAGACAAAGTCTGATCGCGCACATATACAAGTAACCGTACAAGCACAACAACACAAAGCCCTGCTGCAAGTACCGTTTCAACAGTAGCTATTCCGTCGAGCCATTGGAGAGGCTGGCCAAGTTTAACTAGATATGCAGCTGTTTGCTTGCACGCAATAGCGCTGATTACAAAGGGAAAAGTAAACGCGGCGTGACTGGGAAAGAATGGTTTAGTAAGACACCTGATGCACCATACAAGCGAAGCTACATAAATAATTGAAGCGATTGCCAGCATAACCAAAAGAAACGGCACGAACTTTGGCGTAATAGATTGAATATATCCTGCAATACAAAGACTTGTTGGAGCTGCATAAATACAAGCGAGCGACTCAGCAGAATCAGGCACCGGCCCATATTTAACATACCGTACGCTCACTACTATAAAAAGCACCACAAGGCAGATAAATCCAAACCAAAATGCAAGCGTACCAACACTGGTTTCAAAATTGACCGCCGGCGCTGTAACACTGGCAACAACAATACCTACATACACAATGAACCAGCTGGCGTGCACATTCTCCCAATTAAATTTTGCAATATATCGAGAAGTAAAGATAGCTATGCACAATATGTGTAACGCAATTCCTGCAAACCAAAATAATTGTGCTGCATCACCAATATCAGCCTTCATATACACCGAAATCAGCATAACTGCCATCGGATATGTTGCAGCAACTGAAAGACCAATCGGATCAGAGAGCTCTCGCAATACAACTTTAGTCGACACAATAAATTTGAGGGTATAGAGAGCTAAAAGAGCAATAGAGATAATGCCACAGGCAAAATAAAAGGTCTCGAAAGAAGTCTTAAAAAGATTTCCAAGTGCTGCAAAACCTAATGCAACGCCACAAATAGCAATGGGAACTTTTTGGACGTAGTTCATAAGGATTCTTCTATCTGTTTAGGAAACTCTTTTTATTTCTTTCAATAATAGATATTTATTTTCATGAAAGCGAACTCAGTAGCGGATATATTTCTATGCGTTGCGACAACAGCTAACAAAAAATCCGCTGATAGCGAGTTTGAAATTCTTATGGTCGCGGGGACAGGGATTTGAACCTACGACCTTTGGGTTATGAGCAAATTAGGATAGAAGTTCCGTAAATTTTTTCACCTATCTCACCTGAGCATACTGTACTGATTAGGCGCTTTGTGCTTTTGCGTCTCCAACGTTTTGTAGAAATCTACTTCTTCTACATCTCCAGCTTCATTTTGGCAGTCCTTTCGTACGCTGACTCCGTCTCGCCTTGAGATCGGATCCCCCAACACGAGGAGACAGACGGCCATGAGAAAGAGCATTGACGAGAGGTCGCATGAGGCAATCAGCGCGAACCTGAAGCACAGGGACATCGAGGTCCTGGAGGAGAACTGGGCGCACGGCTCGGACGGCATCGACTTCATCGTCATGGACGACGAGGAGCTCATCTTCGTGGACACCGCCACCAAGTGCGGGGGCTTCGACGTGCCCCGTGAGGAGCCCGACCAGGAACGCTTCGAGCGCATCGCGGCAGCCTACCTCGCCGAATCCGAGGTGGAGGGCCTCGCCAGCATCCGCTACGACATCGTGAGCCTGCTGGTGACGGGCTCGGAGAAGGCGCTCCTGCGCCACCACAAGAACGTCCTAAACGACGGGAGATGACCCTAAGGCGGCTGCCCCGGGCCTTCGGGCTCGGGGCGGGGCGTCCTTCCTCGAGTCAACATGTCAGCTGCGACAATACCTCAACGCGCTCGGCACTCTCTAAACGCAGACTGCTCTCAGGAGCTGCGGCTCTGGGACAGCTGGTCATGGTTTGTTATAACGTGAAATCTGGTGAGTGCCCGTCTTAGCCAGGTAGCGGGAATTGAAAGCCGCAGTTATTTACGAACTGGATAAGCTGAACAACAGCAGCAGCGAACTGTACCCCGCCGTTGACTCCTCGCAAGAAGCCAAGTGCGCTCTTGAGTACTCCTCGCTTAGGTTCCCCGCTTTCTATCTGCGCGCGAACAATCTCGGCATTATCGCGTACATCTTCAATTGTTTCGGCATCGTCAATTTCCGTCCCTGCCGCGCTAAGAATCGCATCAATCAATTTGTTCAGAGCTTGCTCGTCAATGCCGATGTTCTGAGTTGCGTTGATGGTTGAGCTGTCAGTCGCTTGGTTCATCTGCAGGTTGTTCACGGACCCGAAATTGTTTGTCACTGAATCTCCGCCATCGAGTCCTATTTCGAATCCAATCATGGTCAGATGTTCGGTTATGTTCGCGATGAGGCGCCGTACAACTTTGTCCAAGAAGCCTTTGTACATATCCGCGAATTTATTTCCACTCGCAAAGGTGTAGTAAAAATAGCTTCTACCGGAAATGTTCTGGACAATCATTTCCTTGAGGATGAGATACACTTCTGCGCTCTCTTCCTCGGGTATAGTGCTGAAATTGATGAGGGTAGTTCTAAGGCCCCCCGCTACCTCCCGGACGTCTTCTTCTGCATTGAAGCCCTCGGGGGTATGGTTATCAACGCAATCATCGAGATACGCTTTTACATCCGGCTCTGCTTCAATACGGTCAAGAAACCGTTTGAAAGGCGCTGGCGATTCGTCCCAATTCGATCGTAAAAGTATGTTCGCCTCGTGGTTGAAGCGATAGAGGGTCTTCTTAAAGGCGGTCTTATCGGTCATTGAAATTGCTCACCCCGCATAACGGACATACGTACATCGACATTGAAAGGAGACGTGACACTTTCGACTGCTTTCCGCAGTGCTTGCAAGTCGTAATGGCAAGCGTATCTATGGAAGGCTGCAAGACGGGCTCGTCATCCGGTTTCGGCTGTTTGCCCGCCTTGAACGACACGGCCTTTCCTTTAGTTCGTCTCTCGAGCTTCTTCATCTCTTTGTGAATGGCGTCGAACGCCTGGTTCTTGCATATAGCCATCGCAAGGTCTATGACGTCTTGGGTCAGATAGTTATCGGATGCGATACCACAGGCGGGGCAGCAGACCTCCAATACGTCATCCGACTCGTAATCGCCCGGCTTCAGCTTGAAAAACTCGCCGCATTGCGGGCATTGCAGCAAGATGAACCCGTCTTCATCGCAAGGTATCTCTATGGCGAAGCTCAAGTCATCACTCATTGCTGCCTCCATTGTCAATCTCGCGCAGCCTCAACAGCCAGCGTCTAATACTCCCGTCCTCAAAGAAGCCAAGTAGTGCTCCGTCGCAGAAGCGTTCTGCCCTCACGGCTCCCAGCAGAAGTGCCATCACCGCCTGGCCGTCGAGATCCGACACGTCTGCTCTGGACATTGCCTGTCTGCCCCACTCGAGCCCGTTGCGCTCGAGTATATCGCGGTAATGCGTGAGTTCATATTCGGGATGCCCGTCCGCAAAGTCGTAGATTGCCTGGTCAACATTCGTGACTGTCGTTTCGTAGTCCACGTAAGGCATCTGAATTGGGTCATCCATGGTGCCCTTGCTCTCTCGGTCTACGACCCAGTTGCCAAATCTCTCGGCTTTCTCAATGGCAGGCAGGTGCTTCGTCAGTCCTTCAAACACAGGCTACCTCCTTTGAGAAATGTGCCTTGGCAATTCCATCGAGCTGCGAGCGTATCTCCTCGAAAGGCTGGTTGAGATCGAGCGTCCTCACGCTTATCTGGTTGCCGCTCATCTGGTACACGCCATCAGGCTGGATTTCTTCGTCGGTCTTTGCGTAGAGCAGCATGCCCGATACACTGTGGGCTTTGGGGGTACTGGAAAGCTCCACTTCCTTGTTCTTCACGTAGGTGAAGATCTGGTACAAGTTACTCGAATGGACGCTTCGCTTGTCAAACTGCTGTTGCATTGTGCGGCTGTAGTACTTCGCGTCGATGATGAGGACAGTCCTGCCCTGCTCGAGCATTATGTCAGTGTGCATGGCGGGGAGCATGTCATCGAAGCCATCGTCGAGAGCCCAATCGATGTATGGAGCCCCTGCGGAGAGTTTCGGGTGTTCGCGCCTGTAGTACTCGAGGATGAACTTCTCGTACAGGTGGCTCATGCGCTGCTCGTCGAGGAGGTCCATCATGCGGATGCTTCCGTCTTCCTGCGTCTGGAGGAGGCCCTTCACGACCAGCCAGCACACATTCATGAGCATGCGGTAGGCCTGATTGTTCCGGTCGAAGCGCATGTGCCAGTCCTCATGTGCAAGGTCTACGTCGCCCACGTCCACGAAGTATGGTAGCAGCCGCCTGAGCGCCTTTTTGCGCACCTTGTCGATGTCCGAGCGGACCAGGAGCGCAATCGTCGCCTTGAGGATGCGGTTCATGCGCGTGTCCGTGCTGAACTCGTCGTAGCTGCAGACCAGCTGCCTGCGCAGGATCGAGCGTGTCTTCAGAGACTCGGACAGCTCTATCTTTCCCCTCGGGGAGGAGAGCGCCTCCTCGCGGTCGATATACTCTTGACCGAGGCCTCGCTTTAGCTGCAAGCTCACACCCCGCGCCAGTATCTCAGCGAGGAGCTCGGTGGTGTTTCCAAACTCCTCGGCGGCTATGTCGCGGTAGCCCTGCCCCTGCAGCGTCTGGAACGCATAGGCGAGCATGTGGTAGATGTTCTGTATCCGAATCACTTGATGGACCTATGTAGTTTGCCTGCCCAGTCATCGACCTTGGAGGGCTCGTCGAACCAGTACTCGCGCAGCATCGGCACGAGCTCGTAGTCGACGATTTCCGAAAGCTTCTCATCCGTCACGTCGTCCGGAGACACGCGGCAGAAGTAGCTGTGGCCGATGCAGAAGCCGTCTCCGAGCGACTCGTCGGAAGCAATCGCCTCGTTCAGCTTCACGACGCAGGCAACGAGCCTGTCAAACTTCTCGCTGGCAAGCCCCTCCTGGTACACGGCGAAGCTCTCCGTGTCGAAAGCTGGTCGGAGCTCGAAGAACGCGAAGCGGCGGCGCAGCGCGTAGTCGAGCATGGCGAGTGAGCGGTCAGCTGTGTTCATCATTCCTATGAGGTAGACGTTACTCGGGACGTAGAACAGCTCGTGCGAGTAGAGCAGCTGCAGCGTGTTCCTCGGTCCGCGCTTGTCGTTCTCGATGAGCATGAACAGCTCGCCGAAGATCTTCGAGAGGTTACCGCGGTTGATCTCGTCGATGATGAAGAAGTAGTCGTTGTCAGAGTCGTCCTGCGCCTTCTTGCAGAAGCTGTAGAACGTGCCCTTCTCGAGGTCGAAGCCCTGCGCATTCGGGCGGAACCCCTCGATAAAGTCCTCGTAGCTGTAGCTCTGGTGGAACTGCACCATCATCACGCGCTCGGCGTCCTTCACACCCATCATGGAATAGGCCAGGCGCTTTGCGGCGAAGGTCTTGCCCACGCCCGGGGCGCCCTGCAGGATGATGTTCTT
Organism: Atopobium sp.; assembly: GCA_022732885.1. GTDB lineage: Bacteria > Actinomycetota > Coriobacteriia > Coriobacteriales > Atopobiaceae > Lancefieldella. The sequence continues at coordinate 110,691 of JAIJTS010000003.1, forward strand.
CTTCGCGCGCAGGACGTTGGCGAGGGTCCTGTAGCGCTCGGCGTCCATGTAGACCTCCGAGAGGAAGTCCTCGGGTGTGTACGCCGGGTATTCGACTGCGCCTGAACCTTCCTCGGGTTCGCCGTCCTCGTCCTCGAAGAACGAGTCGAGCTTCGCGACGAGGTCAGGATAGGCGGTGATGTCCGTCAGGGTCTTCATGGCGAGGAGGTCTTCTGTTTGCCACTCTCCGCCGTGCGTCCAGCGTACCTTGCGGATGTTCGGGTAGGAGTCGCCATTGTCGTCGAACTGGTAGTCCCCCTCGACGACGCCGCGGCCTATGATCACGCTGCGGCCCCGCTTCGCGAAGACGACATCGCCCGGCTTCAACTCACGAGAGAACTGCCAGAGCGCGAGTGCGGAATTCTTCTGCGAGAACTTGCTGCTGTACAGGGTGCGCAGGCTCTTGCGGATGTCTTCTTTGCTGGCGTACTGCTCGACGTTACCAAGCTTGCTCCAGCCGATGCCCATGATGCCGCGCGCGTAGAAGTCGTCCCACCTAGCGGCGCCGTCTCCCGGGGAGTAGGTCCAGTAGTGCGTGGTCCTGACACCCTCGTCTCCGAGGGCGTTTTCCTCCGCTTTCACAGCTGCTGCCTTCTCGGCAGCCTTCCTCTCCTGGTTGACGCGCTCGGACTCCACGAAGGCGGCAGCTGTCAGCGAGGGGAAGTCTGTATACGGGCACTCTTCGCTTCTAAGCTCCGACTTAATGGTGTCGCAAATGGCGAGGTAGCGCTCTCCGTCGTGAACTGGCGAGTCCTTCTCCTTCGGCACGGCGTTGGCGATGGCGCTACCGGCCTTTGCGACGTCGGCCATAAACCAGCGGTTGCGCGAATCCAAACTGATGAAGCTATAGGGCCTTGCCCAGTAGAGGCCCATGGTGAGCTTCCAGCCAAGCGAAAACTGGATGACTGTGGCATCGAATGCATCGACGAATGCCTTGCGGTTCTCTTCGCTATCATCCGCGTCTAGCGCGAGTTCGGCTTCGAACACGCTCCAGAGGTTATCGATGTCGTGCTCACTGCGCCGTTCGTCGTTGGCGAAGGCATAGAAGGTCGCGTTGAGATTGTTGAGCACGGGGATGCCCTCAAAGTCCGTGGGCTGGTCTGCCCCAATGTCGAACACCTCGGCGATGACTGCGATGATCTTCCGTCGGTTTGCATCCGTGATGCCCTTATTGAAGAGGCCGAAGACGGTGAACGGGTCAATATCATTCAGCTCATCTGCCTCGAGCTTGGGCAGTTGCATCCCAGTGCGCGAATACGCGTCATTCAACATGGAGATGAGTGTCTGTCGGTCATTCCTGTAAGCCAGCAGCTTGTCTGCGAGTTTCTGGTAGAAGCTCGTCCACGAGTGTTGACTGTCTATCTGTATCGCCACGTTATCCACAGCTTCCCTCCTTATTTCGAGTACAGGTCGAAAACCAAAACCCGCACGTAAGTAATCTGACCAGGTTTATCGCTTCTCACGAACTGGCAGTCGAGTTCGTTCTTATCGATAGCCTTGAAACTGCGGATATCTTCATGTGACTGAAGGGCATTGCTCACATGTGCGAGGACATCGTCAAACCTGCGCTTCCGGGAAAACACTATCAGCGCTGTTTTAACATCGCGCCAAGTCAAGTACCCCAAGAGCTGAGCTATAGCGTCAGTGAATTTCTTTTTGCCGTTCCATATCTTACATTCAGCTACAAAAGCGGCTCTGTTATCGGCTTCGATCGATATGTCGGTCTTCCCTTTGTGCCGGAAGGTTTCCCCACCAGCTTTACCCTCGTAAACACTGTTTAGACTAGCCAGCGACAAGTCTCGAAGCGCCTCTTCATTTAGAGGACTGTAAGTCTCCGGCGTCCTCTCGCAAGTTGAATAGAAGTTCTTGATCATGCCAAGAATTTCCTGGTATTCACCATCGCTGATGCACCAGTTGTTTTCGCGGGTACTGGTGGTGCTCAGCTCGAGTATCTTTCGTTTCTTTAACGGTACAAGAGAGCTTGCTGCTTTAGCCTTAGTGAGCGGAATTTCAAGATCACGTTCCAGTCCCTCGAATTTCCGTGCCAGGTCCTCTCTCTTGCCAAGTTCATCCTCAATCAAAGTGGCGAGCTCACTGTTGAATTCATTCACATCATTGTTGACGTAGGTAACGCCCCCGTCGATATCTTTCTTACGCTCTTCAAGATCTTTTAGGATCTGGTCTCCCGAGGGCAGTTCGGCATTCGTGTAAATTTGATATTCAAGCCGGATAATCAGTGTATTACCAGCAAGCTCAATTTCTTGATAGCCCCCTAAAGAAAAGGTGCTCGCCCTCATATGGAAGAGTTGAGGATCCCCCGTAAACGCAAAGTGGAAGGAGATGCGTACACCCTCAACTTCAACACTGCTTCTCCCGTAAAGTTGCCTCTCAAAGCCTGGCAAGCGCTTATTAATTTTGCAGCGCTCCTGTTCCCGAACAGAGACGTCTTCATCTTCGATTTCGATAAGAGCTACATGGTATTTATCGAGGAAATACGATACAAGATAATCATGCGTATTAGCGTGCAGCGCGTCTCCGGATAGCCCGTTGATTTCATTTTTCAGTCGATTTGCTTTTTCTCCAAGATAGAAACGCAGCTCTTGGTCTCTGAACGGTTGAAATGATGTACTGTACATGCCCATTTGTCTAAATCACCCTACTTAACGGCATTGTTCTTCTTCATGTTCTCGGCCTGCTCGAGCACCTTCTCGAACACTTCCTCATCCCACTGAGGCGAATAGCCGTTCTTGTAGAGCAATACTGTGAGTTCCATACTCAGCTGACTCTTAATGTCCTCACGCGTTGACCAGTCCGCGAACTGCGCCTTGTTGTTCACGAGCTCTTCGATCATGCACATGCGGATGAAAGCGTGAAGCTGATACCGCGCAGGTTCGTAGCCGCTGCTCCCGCTTCCTTAAAATTTTTAGGGATGTGCATGATGATCATGTCACCGCCGGTGAGTTGTTCTTTCAGCTCGGTCTCAGCATCGCTACTGTTCACAAACTCCGAATATTTCACCTCATGTACCTATCTTTTGAGTAAATATAAAGTGAATACATTCTAACAGTACTGCATTTGCACAAGCGTCGGCTCCTGCCATATGTGGCAGATTTCCAACTCTAAACAAGCAGCCTATCTTATGCGCACAACACACAAGAGAGCGCTTATCGGCAACGAAAGCCGCGCCTATCGTGCTACCGCTTCGATGGCGCGTCGCCCCACCCGAATGTCGAGCAACAATAAGACCAAGCAGGAAACAAAGTTCCTGCTTGGTCTCTGCGATACGCACGTTTCAAATACGTCTATTTCTGAGGATACAGAGCCTCAAGGATTTTCTCGGCAGAATCAAATGCACGTGGCGAGCAATCGATGTACTCAGAATATGGAATCTCAACGATGCTCTTGTTAGCAATAGCAGGGACGTTCTGCAAGGAGCTCTCGCCCAGAAGGGTGTCTTTAGCTGCGGCGTCAGCTGCCTTGTTGCGCTCTGCGGTAACGTAAACAATAACGTCAGGATTGAACTTAATCAGATTCTCATACGTCAGGCCATTTGCAGACTGAGTTGTTGCAGGAGTAGCTCCAAGCTGGTTAATGATAGTAAACTCAAGGCTCTTCTCGTTACCGCCAAAGAGACCAAACGTGCCGTCCTTGAGATTGGTCATAACCAGCACGGTCTTCTTTGTTTCTTTCTCATGCGCTTTAACTCGCTCGTTAATGGCATCAAGGCGCTTCTGAAGGTCGGCGGTATAGGTATCAGCATTGCTCTGAACATCAAAAATGGATCCAAGGTTTTTAATGTCAGAAATAATTCCGGCAAGCGTTGGATCGCCCTGCTCAGAAGATGCCAGCTGAGTATAGACTGAAATGCCCAGGTCAGCGTAGTCCTTTGGAGTAGTCTGATTCTTTGAGGTAAAGAGGCGGGAACGTCCCACAATAAGGTTTGGATTAGCGGCAACAACAACCTCGCGAGAAAGACTCTTCTTATCGCCCAGCTGCTTGATTTTCGCATACTCGTCAGCAATATCTGAAGGCATTGGCGCATCAGGCTTGATAGTGCCAATAATCTTGGATCCAAGACCCAGACGCAGCAGAATCTCGGCTGCAGAGTCTGTCAAGGTAACAACACTCTGAGGAGCCTTATCAAACTTGGCCTCAAACTCATTGCCGTCACCGTCATAGAGCTTGAACGATACGGGATAGCTCGTATTGGCCGATTTCTTATCTTCAGTAGAAGAAGCGGATGGGTTAGACGTTGCATTGTTACACGCAGTCAGACCTAGTCCAACGCCAGTTGCAGCAAATCCTGCTGCAAGGCTCAAAAAATTCCTTCTGGTAAAGAGATTTGAACTTACACGAGGATCCATCGGATATCCTTTCATTCATCTGTTGATCTCAACAGGCGATTAATACACGTAATCAATGCTTAAGCCGTTTCCAGCAGTTGACGGGCGAACCTTGCCCTCAACGCCGTAAACATCAGCAAGTAGCTTAGGGGTCACAATGTCCTCAGGTGCTCCCTCAGAAACAATGGAACCCTCTTGTAAGAAATACAGACGGTCAACATAGTGAGCTGCCATCACAATGTCATGCAAAACAGCCAAGCAGCTGATACCAAGATTGCGAACAAGGCGCAAAATATCAATCTGGTAGGTAATATCAAGGTGATTGGTAGGCTCATCAAGCACCAGAAACTCTGGTTCCTGAGCCAAGGCACGCGCCAACATGACACGTTGTTTCTCGCCACCTGAAAGCGTGGCAAACGAGCGATCCTCAAAGCGAGAAAGGCCAACTTTCTGAATAACGTCAGACACGATTGCCTCATCGTGGTCAGTCTCTCTTGACAGCGCTGACTGATGCGGGCTTCGTCCAAGCGACACAATCTCGCGAACGGTAAAGTCAAAGGACAGCGAGTTAAACTGGCTTACAACTGCAACTTTGCGGGCAAAGTCACGCCGTGATATCTCAGTAGCATCGCGCCCGTCCCACAGAATCTGCCCGTCATAATGATGGCCAAGGCCATAAATTGCTCGCAAAAGCGTAGACTTGCCGGATCCATTAGGGCCAAGAATGCCCACAAACTCGCCATCTGCTACGTTAAGCGAGACGTCTTTAACAATCGGCTTATTGTGGATGGTGACCGAAACATTTTGCACGTCAAGACGCATGCTACTCACCATCCCTAAAGCTGTAGTTGCGGGCAACCATGATGTAGACAAAGAACGGCGCGCCTACAACGGCGGTCAGAATACCAATAGGAACCTCGGCATTACCCAGGATGGTTCGGGCGCAGGCATCTGCCCAAAGAATGAAGATAGCTCCCAATACCAGCGCGGTTGGCACCAGCCTTCGGTGATCAGACCCAACAAACGAGCGCGCAATATGCGGAATAATAAGACCAACAAAACCGATAGTTCCCACTGATGAAACCAGCGTGCCAACCATGAGCGCAGAAATGGTCAAGTACGCCCACCTGCACAAATTGGTGTTGAGGCCAAGCGTGGTAGCTGCCTCGTCTCCCATCAACAGCACGTTGAGGGAGCGGAACTGCGTTAAGAAAAATACACTGACGAGAAGTACTACAACAACGGAAACGCCAACATTTCCCCAGCTTGCTCGTGCCAAGGATCCCATGGTCCAAAACTTCAGGTCCATCATACCCTCGGCATTGGCAGCGATTGTAATAATGAAATTAGACAGCGCTGTGAACAGGGCGTTCAAAATCATGCCTGAAAGAACAAGCTTTGATGACGTCATATGACCGCCGGTGGACGCCAACAACAAAACGCCTATTGTGGCGATAGTTGAACCAATAAACGAGAACAGCGGTACCGAAGAAAGTCCCACAACGTTTACCGCGCCAGCTCCAAGCATGATGGCACAGGTGGCTCCACACGAAGCACCTGATGAAATACCCAAAATGTACGGTTCAGCTAAAGTGTTTTGAACTGACGCCTGCATGACAACGCCTGAGAGCGCAAGGCCAGCTCCAGCTACCACTCCCAAAATGATGCGAGGAAAGCGCAGCGACCAGACGACCTTCTCGACAGGTCCTCCGGCAGCTAGGATCTCTGGCAGCGGCATACCAAAAAGATGATGCATCAGTACGGCATATGCGTCTTGCAAGGACACGCCGATGGCGCCCATCGTTGAAGTTATTACGATGCTCGCCGCTAGAATTGCGACGAGAACTCCCATGAAAAGACGGAATGGCCCGGCTTTTCTTATCATACGATACCTCTCTAAAATGACGCTGCTTTTTGCAAGCAAAGTACAAGGAGCCGCCTCAGCGGAATTTTTGAAAGTTAACTATATGTTACTTTTTGAGATATGAGAATGGATTAAACTACAAACATGGATTAAAGTACATTCAAACCTATACATTTTGACACTACTATTCTAAGAAATACGGAGTTGATGCATTAATATGAGTGAAAAAAATCTAGCAAATCTAGAAGCACTCAAGAATGTCTACACCCATACACCTTTTAGTGTTTTTTCCGTAAATCAACAGGTAAAGAAAGAAAAATCTGAATATACCACTATCCATTCAGCATTTATTATCCCCGTTAGCGGAAGCGCACAAATTACTCTTAACGGTGAGAGTTTTATCTGTAAAGATCATACGATTGTCCACGGTTGTCCTGATAAAACACTACTCTTTGAGCCTTTAGGCAAGATGCCTTTTAGTCATATCAACATCTATTACGATTCTTCTTCAACAAGCACAAGTATCATGCGCAAACCTTTCAGCTTCATCCCCCAAAAGTTCTCAGACATACTCACCCAAGCACAAAGATTGGAAAACCTAAATCTGCACCCCTCGCTCGACAACCGACTGAGTCAAATTGTTGGTGCTACCGAGCTCATTAAATCCATGTTTTCGCAATCTCCAAAAGATACACTCACAGCAATGACAAAAGTACGATCGTATCTTGAAGTCCATTTTGCCGATTCGCTTACTATCTCTGGCCTTGCCAAATCCGCCGGTCTCTCCACCCGACAGTTCTCGGATGAATTTTATCGAGCATTTGGTATACGACCCATGAACTTCATTATTTCCAAAAGACTCTCACACGCCAATCATCTACTACAAACAGGCTATTCTGTACACAAAGTTGCCGAGGCTGTTGGATACAAAGATCCCTTCTATTTCAGTCGTCTTTTCAAAAAATATATGGGATATCCCCCACGAGATATCAAACAATGCAACGCCTGACAACACGTATAATTCAAAAGCACATATCTAGCCCAGCCAATATGCACATTATCAGTAGCTAGCAGACAAGGATCTTCATGGATTTATCGGCTTTACCTAACAGCATAATCAATATCGGAGAACGTTCCAAAGTTCCCGGTCTTCTCGTCATCCTCCATGGTTCTCTGCTTATGCCAAAGATATCTTCTTTACTTTCTTCAGGGAAACTTGACGCGACAAAGCTACCCCAATGCCTCACCATTACCGCACCGTCTGACATCGACTGCTATTCCCCTTGGTCAGCGCCCTGCGTACGTGCAAAGACATCAGATTTTGGCGGATTTGGACAAGAATTTCTTTCTGACGTCGTACTCCCAGCTATCGAGAAATACGCTGCTATAGCTACTCATACCACACAAGATAAGTGTCCTCTTACATTTCTTGGCTATTCATTGTCAGGTTTATGCGGCCTCTTTGAGATGCAAACAACCTGCTACTTTGACCAATATCTTCTCGCT
>JAIJTS010000021.1 GCA_022732885.1 Atopobium sp.
TGCCTTTCTCCTCACCTCTACATCGTACTTTACCCTACGATCCATACGCATAAAAAGCCTCCTATTTCTTATGTCCAAGAAATGGGAGGCAGTTCAGTTGAGCTGCGGGTCTTTTTTGTGTAGTGAATAGCTGGAGTTAACCGTTACTTTTCTGACCATTCTTATAAGCTAGGTTAATGAGCTTAGCTACAGGAGTTGGCCAAAACTTCTTGAGCATCTCAAGATCTTCCTTTTCACGACGATTATCGTGAATAAGATGACTGGTTTCTGAGTCTTCATGAATGCGGTGAAGCATCAGAACGCGAGTGTCGTATAAGAAATCACCTTCACGTTTACTAATAGCTTCCCATGCTTCCCAATCCAGGTTAGAGCCAAATCCAGCCTTAAAAACAGGAACCTCAAGGTTGGGGAGGACCAGCGTGGTACTTGGGCAGCAAATGGCACAACCTAGTTCAAGTGCGCGGCGCTTGGCCCATGACTTGCCAGCATTTTCTGGCTTTGAGAGCGAGTACAAAAGACGCCGTTTTACCTTAAGCAGGCGATTCTCAAGAACTTCTTCACCGTCCCTCAGCTCACCGTAATTGGTGAAATAAATCAGTGGGCGAGAAGAACCGTTGACGCGTTCAAGCATATATTCTGCATAGTTAGCTTTATAGAGGTCATCCTGGTGCGCAATGGTTACTAGAGGAGTCGTGCAAACACTTACCGCAAAGTTCCAGTCGCCAGCAATACCACCTGGTCCAGGATTGACGTGCATCTGAATGTTGTATTTCTCGCAAAGAGACTGAATGAGTTCATTTGGCGTTGAAGTAGCCAAAAGAATATTCGTAGACAGTGTCTGTTCCTTGAGCGAGAGAATACATTCTTCTAGATAGGGGCTCTCGCCATAAGCGCAGATGGCAAACGTGTGATCCTGAGGTGTATACATTGGTCTATCCAATCGATTAACTCTGATGTCTAGTATTATAAGAATGTTATTGGACAATGGCGAACGGGAGCCCCAGTGGAGTCTGACGGATATAAGACATACGAGAACCCCGATGAGCTGAGAAAGATTCAGATTCTTTCTACGCTTTTGATGGATGAGCTTGATCGCGTCTGTACAGAGCTTGGTATTTCGTATCAGGCTTACGGTGGAACAGCTATTGGCGCCGTAAGACATAAAGGTTTTATTCCTTGGGATGACGATGTTGATATCTCAATGTTTCGTGAGGACTATGAGATTTTTTTGGAAAAGGCCCCGGCGCTCCTCCGTCCAGATTTTTGCATTCAAAACGGCAGGAAAGACAATTATTTTCCTGCAGTAAACACAAACCTTTCTTTGAAGGGAACCGTTTGTGTCCCAGATGAGTTTATGACTTGCCCTTTTACCTACGCTATTTCTATTGGTATTTTCCCTTTTGATAAGATTCCTGCAGATCCTAAGAAGCTTGCAAAGATTAAACGTCAGACATGGTTCTGGGGACGACTAAATTTTTTGCTGGTTACTCCAACTCCCCGCGTTCCTTTAACCGGCTGGAAGAAAAAAGTTGCTCTTGCAGGATGCTTTATCATTCATCACGGTTTGAAGCTCTTTAAGGTTTCTTCCGCGTTGATTCAGCGTAAGTGGGATGAGGCTGCCCGTACTGCAGAGAGCGAGAATACCACTCATTACGCCAGTTTTGTTGAACCTGATCCAGAGAACTGGTCTATGGATAAAGAGGACGTATTCCCTACGATTCGCGTTCCTTTTGAAGACATTACTACTACGCTTCCTAAGGAGTACGATAAGCTTCTTACCAGGGGGTATGGTGATTACATGCAACTTCCTCCAGAGAATAATCGTAAAAACCACCATCCTGGAGCGCTTGATTTTGGTAAGTGGAAAGATGTGGATGTTACTAAAGGAAGTCGTCAGGCATTTGAAGATTTTGGTCAGAAAAGCTAGACATGACTATAGATACTTCTGCTGAACAGCTAAGAAAAAATTACTTTTGGAATACGCTTGGCTCTCTGATGAATGCCGCCTCAACAGTACTTATGTTGATGGTGGTCACACGTACCTTGGGAGCTGCCGCTGGTGGTGTTTTCTCGCTTGCGTATGCAGTGGCCCAGCAGCTGATGGTCATTGGTCACTTTGAGATTAGAACATACCAGGTTACCGATACAGAAGAAGTATTCTCGTTTGGCGTGTATCTTGCTGCGCGAGTCATCACAACTCTTTTGATGATTGTGGGAATTACTATCTTTACCCTGCAATCTCAAGGACTGAGCTACGAGGGAGTGCTATACGCCCTCATTGCATCGCTACGTTTATTTGATGTTGTAGAAGATGTTTTCCATGGCATGTTCCAGCAACATGGCCGTTTAGATATTGCTGGTCGAGCGTTCTTTTATCGTGTTCTTGCTACCGTTGTTGGCTTTGCAATAGGCGTACTTCTTACTAAAAACTTGCTTATCAGCGCGGCTATTTCTTTTATCGCATCTTTGGTGGTTATGGTTGCACTTGTCATTCCTCCCACTAAGAAGATGGCAACGCTTAAACCTGTTTTTGACTTTAAGCAAATTACAAAATTGTTAGTTACCACCGCTCCTTTGTTTGCTGGTTCATTCTTGTTGACATATGTTGTTGGTGCTCCCCGCTATGCACTGGGCGGATTAAGTGATCAGGCGCTACTTACGTTCTTTACGGCATTAGCTATGCCTGCTATGGTTATCAATCTTTTAAGCAACTTTGTCTTTAAACCGCTGCTTACTCAGATGGCTGAATACTGGAATAATCAGCAAGACAAGCAGTTTGTGGGTTTGATTCTTAAGGGATTTGCTGTAGTTGCTTTAGCTACTGCTGTTTCAATGGCTCTGGCATGGCCTCTAGGAGCTCCCGTTCTTGGACTTTTGTATGGTCTTGATTTTGAACCATATAAGTTAGAGCTTTTGATGCTACTTTTTGGTGGCTTGCTTAATGCTCTCACAGTTATTTTGTACTATGCCGTAGTAACCATGCGCAAGCAGATTGCGGTGTTTGTGAGCTATGCAGCAGGCGCAGGTTTTGCTGCGCTTACAGGAGGATGGTTTGTAGGCAGCTTTGGCATTATGGGCGCCTGCATTCTATACGATGTCTCTCTTGCAATTCTCGCTTTTGTATTCGGCATTTTCTGCTTCTTGGGATTTAAAGATCAAAAGAAAAAGTCCGCTGTATAGGCGGACTTTTTTAATCTGTTGCTTGTGCGTGAGCGTGCCGTCAAATGATGGACTTGTCATTTACACGCGAGTACGCTGGTTAAGATCGGTCACAAAATCAAGATTTTTCTCGTCACGTGCGTCTTTATCGCGCAGAGCAAGATCAGCCGAGAGCTGTTCAACCTTATAGGTGAGCTTAGAGATTGCACAGGACTGATGAAAAATCCTGATAAGCATCAGCACAATAACCAGCAGCAAGACAAAGTTTGCGGGACTCATAAAGCCAAACAGGCCCGAGAAGAAATACGCAAGCTGGGGGATAAGCGCAAACAAAACAAGGATTCCTGCAGAAACAACCCAATACACAGAGTCGGAGATACGAATCTTTGATTTACGGACGCTATTGATGACAATGCCCATGGCAAAAAGAGCACCAATAAGCAGCAAAATTCTGAGAACTAAAGTCATGGCGCCACCTTATCTAAACCACTGAAAGAGCAAAAGCGAGAGACACGTGCGAGCCATATACATAATTGAGTTATAGAAGCTTAAATAGGACTCGCCACCTTGACGTTCACGCATCTCAGTTTCAATCTCGACAACCTTTGCGCCGCGGCGCATCAACAAAGAAATAGTGTCTGGCTCGGGAGAGAAGTCAAAAGAACGCGCATACGTCTCAATAAGGCCACGGTCGTACATACGCATGCCTGAGGTGGGGTCAGTAATGGTTTGACCAGTGCTTGTCTTGATAAGCCAAGAAATTAGCTTGGAGCCAATCTCTCGAGGAGAGTTTCCGCGAGCCTTGGTGACAAAGCGAGAAGCAATGACGATGTTTGCTCCCTCGTTTACCATTGCCTGGGCCATAGGGGCAATGTACTCAGGCCTGTGCTGGCCATCCGAGTCAAACTGCACCACAGCGTCATAACCATGTTCTTTGGCGTAGCGCATACCAGCCCTAAAGCCTGCAGAAAGGCCTCCGTTAACAGGTAAATTGAGGTAGTTAAATCCACGCTCTTTACAGATATCCAGAGTGCGGTCAGCGGAGCCGTCGTTGATTATGATGTAATCAACTTGAGGAGCTACCTGACACAACTCTGTAATAGTTGAAGCAATGCAGGCTTCTTCGTTGTAAGCGGGAACGACTGCAAGAATTCTCACGAGCATCCTTTGAATTGCAAATTACACGTTAACTGCATGAATATCATAGCTCAAAAGCCGAATTAAACTTGACTCGTATATAGTAGATTACCTAAAGAAATTGAAAGGTGAACGCTATGGAGTTTCCAAAAGAGCTTAAAAACCCTACTCAATCGGGCAATTTTACGTTTTATGACACCTCGATTGAAGGTGTAAAGGTTATGGACGTAAAGCTGTACGGTGATACTCGTGGTGGATTTATGGAGACCTACCGTGAAGAAAACTTTGTTGCCGGCGGTATTGATGCTTCTTTTGTACAGGATAATCAGTCCTCATCCGTTCAGGGTGTGCTCCGGGGTCTTCACTTCCAGATTGAGCATCCTCAGGCAAAGCTTGTGCGCGTAATCTCCGGCACTGTCTTTGATGTTGCTGTTGACCTGCGAGAGGGAAGTCCAACTTGGGGTCAGTGGGAAGGCGTTGTCCTGTCCGCTGAGAACCGCAGGCAGTTCTTTGTTCCTCGCGGCTTTGCTCACGGCTTTTTGGTGCTCTCTGATACCGCTGAGTTCTGCTACAAGTGTGATGACATCTATCATCCAGGAGATGAGGGCGGCATCATGTGGAACGATCCAGAGCTTGGTATTGAGTGGCCAGCATTTCTTGGCGAGAAGACCTTAGATTCTTCAAAGGTTATTCTTTCCGACAAAGATAAGATTCATCCAGCGCTTTCTTCACTTAAGAAGTAACAAGCACTGAAGGCAAGTTAGGTACTATGAACGAACGTAATCGTCGTGAGCGAGAATCCTCAGCTCACGAGTTAAATCGCATGAATGAGCCAGAGTGGACTGAGGAAGCTTCTGATAAGGAGCTTCCGTCTTTGCCGCTCCCTCGTGCAACACAAATGGAACTTCTCGCCCCAGCAGGAGGTCCTGGGCCATTTACTGCAGCTCTTGCTGGTGGAGCTGATGCTATTTATTGCGGCCTAGGCAACAGCTTCAATGCTCGTCGCGGTGCGGACAACTTTGATGACGAGTCGTTTGCCCGTGCGTGCAGACAGGCTCATCTAGCTGGTGCTCGTGTGTATGTCACTGTGAACGTTGTTGTTAAATGGGACGAGATGCAGCGTGTACTGCGCCTGATTCGTCGCGCGTGGATTCTTGGTGCAGATGCCTTTATCATCCAGGACTGGGGTCTTATGGCCCAGGTAAGAAAGACCTGGCCAGAGATTGAATGCCACGTATCAACGCAGGCAAATATCCACGATACACGTGGTGTTGCTGCTTGCAAAAAGCTTGGTGTGGGACGCGTTACCTTGTCCAGAGAGCTTACTAAAGAGGAGATTTCTACTATTTCCAAGCTTGGTGTTGAGCTGGAATGTTTTGGTCACGGAGCTCTCTGCTTCTGTTATTCGGGTATCTGCCACATGTCATCTATGCGTGGAGACCGCTCTGCTAATCGTGGAGCCTGCGCTCAGCCGTGTCGCTTGCCTTATGAGCTGCTTAACTCTAAACATGAAGTTGTTTCGATGGGCGGCATTGATAGACTACTGTGTCCTAAAGATTACTGCACCATTGATGACGTTCCCGACATGATTGAGGCGGGCGTGGGCTCGCTTAAAATTGAAGGTCGCATGAAGGCTCCTGAGTATGTGTACTCAGTGGTGTCTTCGTATCGCCAAGCAATTGATGCGGCTAAGAATGGTGTGGACAACCAGGCTGATGTGGCACGTCGTCATCGTTTGCTTAAACGTTCGTTTAACCGCGGTCTGACCAACGCTTATCTGCATGGTACTGCTGGCAACGAGATGATGAGCTACGAGCGCTCCAATAACCGCGGCGAGATTGTTGGTGAGGTTACCGGAGGACGCCCACTTGAGGATGCTCTTGAGCGCAAGAGCGGTCTGAATGGTGGCCGCGTTAAGCTGCGCCGCTACAAACAGGCAGATGTTGACCTTGTTGCACATGCTCCTATTGGCAAGAACGACTTGCTTGAAATTAGGCCATTAGATGAGCCTGACAAGTTCCTGACCGCTCTTTGTCCTGTTGACGTTGAGCCTGGTCAGACAGTTACCGTTCGCACTTCTCGCGTTATGCAGACAGGATCTACAGTACGCATTATTCGCTCCGAAGCTGCGCGCGTAGCGGCCGAGCAGATTTCTTCACTGGAATATCCTCGTAAACGAGCTGTTGACGTGGCTATTATTGCCCGCATTGGCCAGCCCTTCACCGTGGTACTTACAACGGCAGATGGCGTTGCAAGCGCATCTGCTGAAGGTTTTGTGGTGGAGGAAGCCCGCACCAAGGCGGTAACTTCTGACGAGCTCATTGAGCACGTGGGTCGTATGGGAACCTCTCCTTTTGAGGCCGTAAGCTTTGACGTCCAAATGGACGACACGTGCGGCATGAGCTTTAGCGCTGTTCATAAGGTCCGCGCCGCGGCATGTGAGCAGCTTGAGGCAGCGCTTCTGGAGGAGTACCAGGATCGTGAGCAAAAGATTGCTCCGCTTTCCCGTCTTGCCTATCAAAAGGAGCGAGAAGCCCAGGACAAAGAGAAGCTTCTTGCCTTTGATGAGGTAGCTGCAAAAACAAATGCGTTGCAGGCAGAGGTCTGTGTTCTGGTTGAGACTCCAGAGCAGGCACGTGTTGCGCTCAGCGCGGGGGCGGATCGTCTGTATGCAACTACTGATGCGCTCACAGAGACTTTGTGGCCAGAGGATCTTCTCGCTAAGGTAACGCCGTGGCTTGACGAGGTGTGTCGCGAGATTGACCACAAGCGCTTGGATCCCTACATTGCTGCAGGTAAGTCAGTTGCTGTGGGTAACATCTCTGAGCTGGCGTTTGCTGTAGAACGAGGAGCTACCCCAGAGGTGCGCGAGTGCATTCCGGTTCACAACGACTATGCTCTCAAGGCGCTTGCCGACATGGGCGCAGAAGGCGTTTGGCTCAACTCCGAGCTGACCCTTCAAGAGATTTGCCACATGGCGAGAAACGCCTCGATTCCTGTGGGTTATATGGTTACCGGTCGTATTCGTACCATGACAACCGAGCACTGCATTTTGATGTCTACAGGCAAGTGTATCCACGATTGCGACGCTTGTAAGCTCCGCCTTGAGGAACATACGCTCAGGGGTATCGATAACGATTACATGCCCGTAAGGACTGACAGGCATGGTCGCTCAAAGATTTGGAGCCCCAAGCTCTTTGATGGTGTGCCAGAGATAGCCGAGATGCTTTCCGCCGGTGTGAGGCGTTTTATGGTGGACGCAACACTTTTGAGCGTGGAGCAGATAAGAGAGGCTACCTCTCGCGTTGCTGCAGCAATTGAGGCAACAGCGTCGGGTGCATCATTGCCTGCACGTCTTAAAGATGCTTCAGTCGGACATCTTTTCTCGCCAATTGGATAGGAAAGAAATTAGTTTGGAAATTTGGGTAGGATACTTTTGTTGTAAGTCATGAGCGCACCCGCGCTTTGAGTAGATTTGAGTAGGAGCAACTATGGCCATTAATCGTGACCTTTTGAATGCAACCCTTGATGTCATTCGTCAGAGCCTTCAGACCGATGGTGGTGACGTTGAGCTTATTGATGTAAGTGATGACGGCACCGTTACTCTTGAGATGGTTGGCTCTTGCGCTGGCTGCCCTATGTCTGCATATGATATGTCTGAGGGCATTGAGCGCATCCTGATCGAGCATGTTCCAGGCGTTAAGCGCGTTCAGCCAGCTATGCTGTAAGTTGCCATTCGATACCAAAAAGTGAACATTTGACGCTTTTCAGCTGTTGATTTCATACGCATAAACGTGTTTTTTATGCAGAGAAGTTGTGTTGAACCATAACTGACCTGTACATTTATAAATTTTTTCTGTCACGTCCCGCACATTATGGTGTAGGGCGTGATATTTTATATAAATGGACAATTAGGTTTTCTAACCATACCTTTGTATGGCGTAAGAAAGGTGGACGTTGTGGTTCTTTCTGATCGCGACATTAAAGCTGAGATTGCTGCCGGTCGTATCGTTATTGAGCCTTTATGCGAGAAAAACGTGCAGCCTGCATCGGTTGACGTATGTCTTGGCTCAAATTTTAGAATTTTCCGCAATTCTACACATACCTCCATTGATCCACTTGTAGCTCAAGAGGGTCTTACTGAGTCAATTGATGTTCCTGAAGGAGAGGTTTTTGTCCTTCATCCAGGTCAGTTTGCGCTTGGCACTACGCTTGAGCGCATTGCTATTCCTGACGATATTCTTGGCAAACTTGAAGGTAAGTCCACCTTAGGACGTCTGGGTCTGATGATTCACTCAACAGCGGGTTATGTTGATCCAGGTTGGGATGGAGAGCTTACGCTGGAGCTTTCCAACGTTGCAAATCTTCCAATTATTTTGCACCCGGGTATGAGAATAGGTCAGCTTTCCTTTGAGCGTATGAGTTCTCCTGTTGAGCGTCCTTATGGCTGTGAAGATCTTGGTAGCCATTATCAAGGTCAGCGTGGGGCAACTCCTTCGCACGTTCTTTCTAAATAGAGTAAGTAGGATGTATTGTGTGGCTTGATGCTTTTTATCATTCATTAAACCCAGTAGCACTTTCTCTGGGACCGCTGTCTATCAGATGGTATGGCTTGGCATACCTCATAGGCTTTGTGCTTGCTGGCGTGGTTATGTATAAAACTGCTCAGCGCTGGAAGCTCAACATAACCCTTGATGACGTTCTTAATTTGATGGTTGGCATCTCATTTGGTGTCATTGTTGGTGCCCGACTGTTCTACGTTATTTTTTATGGTGCTGGCTATTACGTAGCTCATCCTCTTGATGTATTTGCACTAAGTCAGGGAGGCATGAGTTTTCACGGAGGACTTGTAGGAGCTGTTGTTGGAGGCTCTATAGTTTGTAGGGCTTCTGGTCTCTCTATTCCTACTGTTTGTGACCTGGGAGTTATCGGTGCACCTCTTGGTCTTTTCTTTGGTCGCTGTGCAAACTTTATTAACGGAGAGCTTTGGGGAAAGCCAACAGATTTGCCTTGGGGAGTAATGTTTGAGACAGGGGGAGCGGTCTATCGCCATCCTTCTCAGCTTTACGAAGCATTTCTTGAGGGTCTTTTAATGTTTGTAATTTTGTATGTCCTTTCTAGAAAGAATCCTCCGCGTCCACAAGGTACGTTCATTGGAACGTTTTTGGTGCTCTATGGCATTTTTAGGTTTGTAGTGGAATTTGTCCGTGTTCCCGATGAGCAACTTGGTTATCTGTTTGGCGGTTTTATCACTATGGGTCAGCTGCTCAGCTTGCCTTTAGTAATACTTGGAATTGTGGTGTTAGGTATGGCAAGAAGGCTAGATTCACCACAAGTTGGAAGGAATTAGAAGCATGATCAAAAAGGCATTCAATAGCCTTTTCTCCATACTTTTAGTGCTTGCACTTTTACCGGCACCTGCATTTGCAGAAGTAGCAGGGCAGCTGGCTCCTGTAACTTCTGCTTCTTCTACTGCAGCAACCTCCTCAACAGAGACAGCTCCTACTACTAATAGCAGCTCTTCTGGTGCGGAAGCTAACACATCTGGATTAGCTACTACCTCCGAAGAAACAAATTCTCATGCAGCAGCAACCACTGATGCGACTGACTATCCACACAAAACGTTGGATCAGGCCGTGGAAGCTCTCACCAATTCTTTCTATAAGCCAAAGCCTCGCTACGGGGTAGATACTAACCTCAACACCATGGTTGCAGAAGAACTGCATCGTATAGGTGCTGGAGAGGTAAACGTGAGGGTAGCATCCGTTCAGATGTCCTCGACATCTTCATACGCTCATGCAGGTATTTCTACAGATCTTGTATCTAATGGTTCTATTGAATATTTTTGGATGGACGCCGCTGGCTTCACAAATCAGAGAAGCACTCTTGTTCTGCGCCAGGCAAAAGTTACCTTCGACCTTTCTAAAGACGGGAAGACCGTCCAATATACCTGCAACGTTTTAATTCCTTGGGATGAGGCAAAATCTCAGACTCAATTGAGTGATATGTCTCAAAATCTTTCTCCAACCTACGCAGCTGGACAAAATGAGTCTTCAGTAACTTCAGACTTTACGCTTCCTCATAAGCTTGTTTCTGCTGATGGCCGTAGCCTTTCCTGGTCTAAGGTAACTTGGACTAGCTCAGATACATCTACTGTCCGTATTGATGGTTATGGAACTGAACCTTACAAGGCAACAGTTACTCGTGGGATTCATGACAAGCAGGTAACACTGACTGCAAATGTCTCTTTAAGCGGCTCTGATGCTCCTGAGACAAGCTATCAGCAAACTTTTACCATAACGGTTTTAGGTGACTCTTCGGCTATCACTGACGCTCAGAACAATCTGTTACGACGTATCAACAGGCGTTTCTCGGAGTCAAGCATTAAAGATGTGTACTCCAATCGCTCAATCGATGCTCAGAGTGTTACCAATGATCTTCAGATGCCTACGCCAAAGAACTTTGGTTTGGATGGAAAACGTTATCAGTTTACGTATACTTCCTCTAATTCTGCTATTACGTTCAATGGTTATCGAGCAACGGTATATCAGCCTCTGCCTTCTGCTTCTACACAGCAGGTAGATATCACTTTGACCGTTACTGATAAGGAAAATCCTGAGGTAACAGTTTCTAAGACTCTTACGGTTACGGTAAGTCCGCTCAATCAATCTGACATTGATGCAGAGCTTGCTTTAATGAACGAGTCAAAGGCTCATTTCTGGGATGCTCTTGCTACCCCTTCTGGCCAGCAGAATAAACAGGACAGTGTTACTGAGTCTCTAGCTACCCCAAACAAGTTTTATCGTGCCTCAGATGGATCTTTAACCTGGTCTTATGATGTTAACAATACCGATAAGACGGCAAGTGGTATTGTACCTTCAGAGTTCTCAACGTATGACCCCATGGGTCCCGCTGATCAGGCGCGCACCTACAGTTCTTCTGAGCCAACAATCATCCAGAACGAGAATCTTGTTCTACTACAGACTCCTGAGTACAGCACCCCTGTTACGGTTTCGGCTCTTCTTTCAAGTGCTCGTTATTCTCGCTATGCAAGATTGTATCCAGACAATAAGCAGTTCCAGGCCCTTACTAATCAGAAAGTCTCTGCAACTTTCACCGTGGCAGGCGAGAAAGGCTTGCGATCAGCTGATAGAGACTCAGATACGAGCAAGCTTGTTGCTGTCACCTTCTCTGTTGTAGGTCTTGATAAGGACGGTAAGCCTCAGCATTGGGCTCCTACGCAGACCATTGAGGTCCGTAAAGGCTCAACTGTTGATAAGGCAACGTATGACTACCTGAAGAATAATGGACTGACATACGATGCAACGGGTGGCTATGTATCTTCAATTACTTCTCCTGCGCAGGGCCTTACACTTGCTACAACGCAGGTCGGTGGAACTTATAAGTGGTGGCAGTTATTTATAAATGGTCAGCTTTCAGATAAGATGGCCAACAACGTCACTTTGGACGAGAATACCACCATTACTTGGATGTACGGCGGTCAGGATAGTTCTATTCCAACTCCTCCAAATGAGTTGGTTATTAATCCATTTGCTGAGCATCCTAATTACGAGGCGTCTTGGGGTGGTTTTGGTAGTGGAAACAGTTCTACTACCACACAAAGCACCCCAATTAATTCCGCAGTTTTGCGCTGGAGTGTTACTGAAGGTACTCAAAACGAGCCTGGATTTATTTCTGACCAGGTAATTGTTAAAGACACCGTCTATTATGTAAGCGGTTCTACTCTCAAAGCAGTCGATGCCGCAACGGGAAGCCTCATAGCTGAGGCACAGATTGGTTCCAAAGTTTCATACTTTGCACGTCCTCTGTACGTTAATGGCATGATTGTTGTTGCTACTAACGATGGATGTCTTACTGCGTTTTCAGCAACAACTATGGAATGCATTTGGAAAACAGCGCCGCTGGATACCACTAATACGCTGCAATCTGTTTCTAGCATGACCGTTAATAACGGAACTATTGTGGCTGAATTTACCAAGATGAGTGGATTTGATGCATCCGGTGGCTATATGGTTGCTGTTGATGCTACCTCTGGTGTACTTCGTTGGAAGAAGGAAGCCCAACCTGCAAGTATTTCTGGAGCAATTTCTGGTCAACCTTCTGGTTATTACTGGTCTGGCGCGGCTGCTTCTGGTTCTGACTTTGTGATTGGAGACGAGTCCTCCTCAGTTAGACTTATTAATGGCTTAACTGGTGCTATTGAGGCTGAGCTTAATCTTGGCTCACCAATTCGTGCTGGTATAGTTCCTGTCTCCGTTGATCAAAGTGGCAACGGAGCGTATCTTGCAGTAACTAGAAATGATGGCACGCTGCACCTTATTAGAAGAAACGGCTCATCTCTTGTTGAAGAGAAGAAAGTTAAATTTGCAGCAGAGTCTACTTCTACGCCAACAATAAGCGGTTCTAATATCTTTGTTAACGGCGTTGACGCAGAAGGGTATGGAACCATCTCTGTAATTTCTTTGAACACCTTTACTGTAGCTGACCAAGCTCGTGCTGGTAAAGGTAAATCTCAAAGCACGCCTCTTGTTTCTGTTCAGAAAAATGGCACTTACGCGTACTTTACCGTCAATGGATTACCTGGCGGTGTATGGGTGTATAAGCTGGGAACTGGTAGAGCTGCTCAGATTTACACTCCAGATAAAAATCATCAGAACTACACTACATCCTCAGTCATTGCAGACTCCGAGGGCAACCTTTACTACGCTAACGACTCTGGTACGCTTTTCTCGTTAATTAATCAAAAACCATCTGGCGAGAATAACCATCCATCTGGAGATATCTTTAGTAGGACAGAGCCTACATCCACAAATGTACCAGCTCAAGATCCTTCATCTCCAGCTGCACATGAAACTTCTTCAACTGTTTCCACAAATACAGGTGAGGAGGTTACAAAGGCTCCATCTGAAAATATAACTACAGATACCAGCTCTGACGAGAAACAACTGCCACAGACTGAATATTCAAATAAACAAGCTGCAGCACCGCAACAGATGCCCTCTGCGCCTACTATTCCACTTTTGAGCATTTTTGGTTTCTTTGCTTCTGCAGCAGTCCTTGCAGTATTTGTTGCATTGCTTAAGAAAGAAACTGCTGCAATTCACCAAGTTTCCAATAGCCGAGGCAAGGTGAACTAGTGATTAAGCTCACAAGAGAATCTAAGCGGATTCTCTATTTAGCAGCATCGATTATTTCTCTTTTGTGCATGCTTTTCTTTGCATGGACATTAGTTCAGTACTTTTATGGTCCAAACTCAAGTGCATCTGCTCAAAAGGCGCAAAATACTGTGCAGAGCCAAACTATAGCAGGAGCGTCTAGTACTCAAACTAATTCTCAGACTACACAGTCGCAAGTAAGTTCTGGTTTGGGTGCTCAATCAAATTCTAATACGTCAAAAACCCAAGATTCATCTACTCAAAATACTTCAGAGCCTTCTAATTCTGGTAATTCAGCAAATGCTGTAGCAAATCCCCATAAAGAGAAGGGCGTAATCTCGGTAAGTGTTACGGTTGATGGCTCCTCGGCGAAAGGTCCTTCATTTACTGTTAATTTTCAGGTACAAGAAGGTACTTCTGCCTATGACGCATTAGTATCAACAGTAACTGGGGTAAATGCGCGAGCTACATCGTTTGGTATGTATGTTGCTGCTATTAATGGCCTTGCAGAGCGAGACCATGGCCCCCAAAGCGGTTGGGTATATTCGGTTAACGGAGTGCAGCCAAATTACACTTCAGATTCGTATATTCTGCACGATGGCGATTCTGTTGTTTGGACTTACGTTAACGCGGTGAACTAATGAATCGTGCTCGTACAAGTTTTTCTCGTCTACATCCACTTGCTGTAGTTATATTGTTTGGATGCGAGGTTGTGCTTGCGGCCCTTTCTTTTCAACCTCTTTGTGCGTTGCTTGTTTTTGTGGGCGCTGAACTGTCAACAATCCAACTGTTTAATGGTAAACACGCAGGAAAACAACTTGTATTTTATGTTCCCATTATTGTGGCTATGACCATTATTAATCCGTTTTTCTCGGCATCTGGCTCTACTGTTTTGTTTTCTTTTGGCACCACACAGCTGTATCTAGAAAGTCTGGTATATGGAGCTACCTCAGGCTTGGTGCTTGTAAGTACTTTGTGCTGGTTAGAGTGTTTGTTTGCGGTAGTGTCTCCGCTTGAGCTGTTGCAGCGCTCAAGTGTTTGTTTTCCAGGATTGCATCTGGTCGTAAGCCTTTCCGCACAGCTTATGCCACAGTTACTCACAGACCTTACAACGGTCCAACAGATTCAGGCGGCAAATACTGCTGCCAAAACGTGCGATTCTATCTCTAAGACTTGTTGGCAAAGTCGTTTTCTAAACGCAAAAAATTCTATTGTGCAATCGGCTGCCGTAATCAATGCAGTGTGCATGAGCGCACTTGAGAAATCGATAATCACATTTCAATCTATTGTGTCTAGAGGCTGGGGTATGACAAAGCATAGAAGTACGTGGAATACTGAGGTGCTTGACGTCTACGATACTCTTGCTTTACTGATATTTGTTTTTATTAGTGTAATTGCTGCTGTTTCTTTATATATGCTCATACAAGCCTGGCAGTTTTATCCCTCCATGCCAGAATTTCAATTGAGCTTATGGTATGTAGGATTGGCGTTGTTTGCTGTTTTACCGGCAATTTTTGTTTGTGTTGATACTGTTTTATGGGAGCAGTCTGTATGAGTGAGTACTCTTCTTGCAAGCAGAATTCACTTACATCTTCAGGTAGTGAAGAAATAATACTTGCCATTAAAAAACTTTCTTTTTCGTATGCACTGACTCCAACTAATAAAGTCGTAGAAGATTTTTCTTGTGAAGTTCATGCTGGTCAGATTGGTCTTTTGTTGGGGCCAACTGGTTCAGGTAAGTCTACAATTTTGAGTCTCATTAAGCCTGAGATTGCACCGCAAGGAAAGCTCAGCGGTTCAATTATTGTTTGTGGACAGGACGTTTCAACCATGACGCAGACGCAGTCTGTTGATGCTATTGCTTTTGTACCGCAAGCATCTTTACATGCGCTTGTGTGTGAGACTCCTCTTAAAGAACTAGCTTTTGGCTTAGAAAATCAAGGGATTTCAGAAAAAGAAATGCGTCGCCGCATTTTTGAGACGGTTAGTTTTTTTGGCATGGAATCTCTTTTGCACAAACGCATTCACGAGCTTTCTGGAGGAGAGCAGCAGCTTGTAGCCCTTGCTGCCGCACTTGTCATGCGCCCCAAGCTCCTTTTATTAGATGAACCAACCTCGCAGTTAGACCCTTTTGCGCAGAAAAGCTTTATCGCACTTCTAGAGCGAGTGGCTCGTGAGCTTAACGTTGCTGTACTTGTTGCAACTCACGATGTTGCTGCATTTGAGCACTTAACAGACGTGCGTGTTTACCTTGATGGTAAGAAGTCTGATGTGCCCCAAGTGGATAGTTTTTCTCGCCAGACAATTTGTCTTAGCAAGTTGGTATCAAGTTCAGCAGGCATCCAGGCCAAAAACGAGCCCGTAGTTGAGTTTAGTGCCGTTACGTTTTCATATCCTCAAAGTACTCAGTTGGTGCTCAATAAGTGCTCGTTAGAGGTTATGGGGCGAGAAATTCGTGCGCTTGTAGGCGGTAACGGATCTGGCAAGTCAACGCTACTAAAGCTTGCGGCAGGTGTTCTTCGCCCCAGAAGAGGCCATGTCTACAACCAGCTTCAACAATTTCAAGGGTATATTCCGCAAAATCCTGAGCTGCTTTTTACCTGCCAGAGTGTGGCTGAAGAGCTTACCCAGTGGCAACATGCTGATGCCTATTCTGACCAAGATATCCATGAGCTCCTAGAAGCTTCAGGACTTCTTGCGAGCACAACTTTTCAGGAGCTTATGTCTTCTCATCCATATGATTTATCAGGTGGACAGCAGCAACTCTTAGCCCTTGTAAAAGTGATGCTTACAAAAGCGCATCTGCTGATTCTTGATGAACCTACAAAAGGCTTGGATATACCGACCAAAGAAGCTGTCATTAACCTCCTTTCTCGCGCGCAATCAGATGGAGCAACCATATTAGTAGCAACGCACGATATGCAGCTGATATCGCGCGTTGCTACTAGTGTTTCTTTAGTTTTTGATGGGCAGATTTCTCTGACAGAACCAGCTTCGGAATTTTTTGAGAACTCGTGGGTGTGGTCGGCAGAGTAGACAAGCTAGAACCTTAAAAAAGGCTCCTCGTCCTGACCAAGTTCCTCAAGAAGTTCATCATCAAGGTCGTTGATGTCGCCAAAATCCTCATGTTCATGCTCTTCATCTTCTTCATGGTCATGGTGGTGAGAATCTTCATTAAAGCTAAAAGCATTTGCCGTCTCATCATCAAAGTCTAGCGTTGGGAGAGCGCTGGTAATGCTACAAAGGCCAACTCCAGCAGGCATAATTTTTTGCCACTGAGCAATGAGAGGAGTGGTAGGAACTTCCCCAAGCTCAACAATGGAATCAAGAAAAATCTCTTTTGCTCCATCAAGCAGCTCAGTTGTTTTTGCGACCTCAATGAGGTGCTCCGAAAAAAGTTCAAGTGCGTGATCTGTGGAATCTGCCTCGACAATGCAGGGCATAAGGCAATAGTTATCCGTAGGGTCAAGCTTGTCGTTATAGCTGAAGTTTCCCAGATAGATCATAAAAACCTCCCTGTTGTAGTTTCAAATCATCTTATGCCAAAATAAGAAAGACCTTCTCGATATTTTTATTTTGACGGCAAGCGTGGGGCAATTGTGAATAAACAACACACGTTATCAATAGTATTAGAGGTTGTAGCAATCTTTGCAACACCCCTTATTCTTGCTGTTGAAACATATTATTCATCTGATTTTACTGCGGCTTCTTCAATTGTTTTAGCAATCATTTCAGTTTCATTATTTATGTTAAGCTTTGAGACTCGAAAGCCTTCAGTTGCTCATTTGGTACCTACAGCGGTATTTAGTGCCTTAGGAGCTGCAGGAAGAGTGGCTTTTGCGCCGCTTGCATACGTAAAACCTGTGTCTTCTGTTGCTATTTTTGCTGGGGCAACTCTCGGAAGGCATGCTGGCTTTTTAGTAGGTGCTTTATCGGCACTTCTGTCAAACGTTTTCTTTGGCCAGGGATCGTGGACGCCATGGCAGATGTATGCGTGGGGACTTGTTGGCTACTTGGGTGGTCTTCTTGCAACACTTACCTCAATTCGTTCTACTTCCGCTAGTCAGCAAGTTCTTTCACAAGGCGAGAAACCTCACAAACTTCCACCTATCTTACTTTTAATCTGGGCTTTTATCTCCGGACCATTCTTTGGCTTTGTAATGAACGTGTACTTTGTTATTGGATTTATTCATCCTCTAACGTTTGAGTCTGCCCTTCTTGCGTTTACAGCTTCTATTCCGCTTGATCTAACGCACGGTGTAGCTACGCTGGTTTTTTTGATTTTGCTCTGGCTTCCCTGGCAAGCATCCGTTGGCCGAATCCTCACAAAATACAATCTTACTGGTAGAGTTTTTAGATAAGCTCTCTTCTGCCGTCCACCTAAAATACCTTTCATTTCCTGGGCATTGATCTAGACTGTATTCACTGTCAGCCCCCTAAAATTGGGGGTTAAATGCTATCTACATCTATTTTTACAACAGCCGCAAATTCAGCTCTTGAGTTGCTAGCTCCTACACGCTGTGCCGTGTGTGAGAAACCCGGACAACTTCTATGTGATGAGTGTCGGGCAAAGCTGCCGTGGATTTCTCAACGGTGGGCATGTCCTAATTGCGGAGCGCCCTTTGGGAAACTTGCTTGTTCAGAGAGCATGGATAAAAAGAAACGTCCAGTACAGTGGGAGAGTAGGGCAGTAATTTGTGCCATGGGATTCAAAGGTCCTCCCGCTCGGTTGATTTTAACGCTTAAAGATGGCCATGAACTTCGTCTAGCTCCTGTAATTGCGGCAGCTATTTTATGTGCACTGGAAGAAGCTTCTGCATGGAACGCCTGTGATGGCACCTCTCGCTTTGATAGTTCAAAAATTGATGGCGTTTCCTTTATTCCAGCAACTGCAGAGGCATATGCGCGAAGAGGCTTTGATCATATGGAGCTTGTAGCTCAATCGTTTTGTCAGCTTACGGGCCTGCCTTTGTATGACGTGCTCATAAGGCCTCACGCAAAAGATCAAAGAACGCTGTCATCTGTGCAAAGGCAGATAAATTTGAAAGGAAGTATTGCTTGTACCGTACCAGTTAACCAATCAAATATTTTACTTTTAGATGATGTTGTAACGACAGGCGCATCAATTAGAGAGGCTACACGAGTCCTTTGTACCGCAGGCGTACAATCTGTAACCGTAGGCGCATTAGCTCGTGTATGGTGAGTTATCTAAGGTTGCAAACGGCTATACTTGATACGTCTTTTCAGGTCTGTGGTTGCGAAGTTCTCTCGGAGCTTTTAGTCCATGACAGACGAGGTCAAAGGGATCCACGTAAGTTTGCATGTGCGCATGTAAACGATCATGGCTCGTCCTAGAAGTAAGCCATACCGCCTGTTATATCAAAGAGACAAAGGGTCTCGCAGGCGAGAGAACTACTAGTGGAGTTATTGCGGTAGCAAAGCAAACGTTCCAGTATGCGAGTGTGGGGTCAAATACCAGGTCAGCTGAAAAGACACCTGAATAGAAGAAGGAGTTCTGATGACGCGCGTTAAAAGCTCTCTTAGGGTGTTGCTTCTTATTGCTTTTGCTGTTGTTTTGACAGGATGCTCCATTGGTCCTATCAACATTGATTTGGGCAAATGGTTCCACGTCAAGTCAGTGCAAGAGGCAATCCAAGAAAAGCGAGAAGCCCGTCAGCAGAAGATTCCTGATTCCTCACTGCATACCGCTGGTACTTTGACCGTTGGTCTACGTACACAGTCAGTAACAGCTCCAATGATTGTGGCCTCAGAAGGCGGCACTCTCCAGGGAATTGACGTTGAAATTGCTTCTGCAATCGCAGATCAGTTGGGCGTAGATGTTAAGTTTGTGTCAGTTAATGGTCCAGTAGATGGCCTACAAGCAGGCTGCGACATTGTCATGGATGTTCGAAACGGTGAAGACTCAACAAGTACTTTGATTTCCGGCTACGCTGAGTCTACAACCGCTCTTTTTCACAAGGGTTCAGAAACCAGCATTACCGCTGATAGTTTAAGTGGAAAATCCGTTGGAGTTCAAAGCGGTTCTTTGTCCGCGCGTGCAATGGGACAGGTACTTACTGGCATGTCTGTTCAGGATTTCTCCAACTTAAATGATGCGTTTGAAGCACTTGAAAATGGCTCTATAGATTACGTGGCATGCGACGCGTATGCTGGTGCTTATTTAGCAGCAAATAAAGATATTTCTATGGTTGGTGTTGTTGATGTTCCTACTACAGTTGGTATTTCTGTAGCAACAAGTAATCAGGCTCTGGCTACACAAATTCAGCAAGCGCTTTCATCCATTCAGACTAACGGGGTAGAGGGAGTCATCAGGAATAAGTGGGTTGGTACCTTGCCACACCTCTCCACTACTAATAAGATTTCTGGTCTTGTAGAAGTTTCTACTCAATCAACCAGTGCTGATACAGCTACGTCTTCTTCTGGGCAAAATTAGTTACTTACTTAATAAGAGGCGCCTCTTGCCGTTTACCGTTCAATGTAACTTTTATGGAATGATTGACTGACAAATGGGTATTGTTGTTATACAAACATCAGACAGAAGATGTTTCGTGTATCCGATAGGAGGCCCTCATGGTGGACATCAAGATTTCGGGACGCAAGGTAAGTATTTCTGAGGCTTTGCGCACACACGTAGATCAGAAAATTGGCGATGCACTTAAAGTATTTGATATCGCTCCCATGTCTTGTGATGTTGTCCTCAGAGTAGACAAAAACCCTTCAAACCCAGATAGAAAGACAGTTGAGGTTACGGTATTTGTTCGCAACAATGTTGTTCGTGTTACCGCTAGCTCTGATGATATGTATCTAGCTATAGATGAGGCTGCAGAAAAAGTATCCAGACAGTTGCGTAAG
This sequence comes from Atopobium sp., assembly GCA_022732885.1. Lineage (GTDB taxonomy): Bacteria > Actinomycetota > Coriobacteriia > Coriobacteriales > Atopobiaceae > Lancefieldella. The sequence goes on from JAIJTS010000021.1 coordinate 20,346, forward strand.
TACAAGACAAAAGTTGTCGATCGTCGTCATCATGTTAAGTCTGAGCGCGGCATTGCTTTAACCCAAGAAGATCTTGCAAATCTTATTGAGACTCCTGCTGAAGACCTTGATGATCAGCTTGTTCGCGAGAAGTACATTGATCTTGAGCCTATGACAGAAGAGGAGGCGCTTGTTCAAACTGACCTTCTCGGCCATGATTTTTATGTCTTTGTTAATTCTTCTACGGGTCTAACTAATGTCATTTACCATCGTAAAAATGGTGGTTATGGAATTATCAAGCCTAAGATAGAGGAGCAAGATGTTTAATAAAAAAGATAATCCAGAAGAAGAAATCAGTGAGGTTGCCTTTGAAGATTTAGAGCCTACTGAGCTTTCATCTGCCTATCATAAGCCCAGTAACGTTCGAATCATCATGGACTCTTGTGCAGACTTTGCCCCAGGAATTGCTGAACAGCTAGGTGTCGATATCATTCAGTTCTCTTATGTAGGACCGGATGGAGAGCATTTTGACGACGGCTGGAAAAGTATTAGTGCTCATGAGTTTTTTGAGGGTATGCGAAAAGATAAAAAGCTACACTATACAACCTCTGCAATTAGCCCTGGTCGCTACCTTGAGGTATTTGAACGCGCGGCAAAGCAAGGAACGCCAACTGTGTATTTGTGCTTTACCTCAGCGCTCTCTTCATCCTATTATGCAGCCGAACAAGCAGCAGATATGGTAAGAGAAAAATATCCAGATTTTGAGTTTTACGTGGTTGATAATGGTGCACCTTCGTCAGCAGCTCAGCTGCTTGCTCTTGAGGCAGTGCATCAGGCTAATAAGGGTCTCTCGGCAAAAGAGATTGCTGAGTGGGCAGAAGATGCACGTTATTACATTCATGGCTACTTAACACTTGAGACTTTAGATGCACTTGCTGCGGGCGGTCGTATTCCTGCCGCTGCGGCAAACATTGGTGGCAAGCTTGATGTAAAGCCAGAGCTTACCTACGACTCAACAGGGGCACTTACCGTCAAAACTGTGTGCAGAGGTCGTAAGAAGGCCCTCAAGTCTTTGGTTCAGGAATTCAGAGATAATTATTCTCACGATACTTCTCTTCCTGTTGGCATTATTTCTGCAGATGCACAAAAGGATGCTAATTGGCTAGAGGCTCAGATTCGTAAAGAGAAGGGCTGCGAGGGACTTACCATTATTCACAGCCAGGTGGGACCAGTCATTGGAGCTCACGTTGGCCCAGGTATGGTGGCTATTGTTTTCTGGGGTACTGATCGTCGCGAGAAGCTCTCACTTTCTGATCGAATTGCTAACAGGGTTCGTAAATCTAATTAACGGGTACAAGGTATGGGGTCGCTCTTTGGAGCGGCCCCAGTTTGTATATTTATTTCAGTCTGAAAGGACTCATACATGGCACTGAGCAAGAATGCAAAGGTTGCTTTTATTGGAACAGGTATTATGGGTGCTCCTATTGCAGAGCATCTCATTTCTGCTGGTTATAACGTTACTGTTTATAACAGAACACCAGAGAAAGCTCAAAAGCTTGTCTCGTTGGGAGCACGCACTGCAGAGAGCGTAGCAGACGCCGCAAAAGATGCTGACGTTGTCTTTACTATGGTTGGTTATCCAACTG
>JAIJTS010000028.1 GCA_022732885.1 Atopobium sp.
CATTGGAAATATAAATATCCCTACTGATACCGAATGTAAACATATTCTTGTCTTTGGTGCTAGTGGCTCTGGTAAATCTGTATTGCTCAGTCAATTTCTGAATCAAATTAATACATTTAGCCAAAAATATAATGATAAACGACACTATATTATTACTGATGTAAAGCCTGAGTTCGTGGGGAAATTTGCAAAATCCGATGACTACATTTTTTGCCCTTTCGATAAACGTAGTATTAGTTGGTCAATCTTTAATGATATTGATGATATTTCAGATTATGATACCTTCGCCTCTATTCTATTTGAACAAGAAGGTGCAAAAGATCCATTCTGGGGATTAGCTGCAGGAGCTATATTTGCAGACGGTTTAAAGTATCTTGATTTACAAGGGCGTAAAACGAATCATGACATTCTAGAATTTTTTAAACAGCCTGCAGAAGATCTAACAGAAGCTATTAACTCCTTGCTACCAACATTAATAACATCTAAGCAGTACTTAAACGCTCCAGAAAATACCGTTACCTCTATACTTGCAACTCTTGCAAGCGGTCTAAGGCCTTTCATGCACTTAAAAGATTCAACCGCTAATAATGCTGCATTTTCCTTTAAACAATACATTAGAGAGGAGTATCAACGAACAAATGGTACAATACCAAACTTATATCTATTAGTTCCTGCTAACCGCCAACGAATTATGGCCCCATTATTATCACTAGTCATGGATATTATGATTAACGAAGCACTTACTTTACCTGAAAGCAAAAATTGCAGACTGTATTTTATTATTGATGAAATTGGTAGCGTCAACAAAATTCAATTATTACCTGATTTAATTACAAAAGGTAGAAGTTATGGCATTAGTATTCTTGCTTTAACGCAAGATCCTGGTTTATTAAGGGAAAAATATGGGCCACAAGTAATGCAATCATTCTTAAATAACTTTGGCACGCAAATAGTATTACGGATTAACGATGCAGCTACTGCAAAAGAACTAGCGGATAACTTTGGTGTAGAGGAAATTATTGAATACAAAGAATCAATTCAACTACCTCAAAACGGTGGTCCTATCCCCTCAATTAGCCAAGATACAACAACTAAATCACTTATTCTTCCAAGTCAGTTACAGTCGCTACCACCATTTAAAGGATACGGAAAGATATTAGGTTTTAACCCTTTTAATTTGATAATCCCTCAATTGTTCTTTAATGAAAAAGCCAATATAAAACATTTTGATCCTATTGATAGAAAAACAGTAAATTCATTTAAGCCAAATATGCCCCCCCATAGAATAAAATTTAATGAATATAAAGAGCATCGTTATGGAGAAGATTTAATTAAAAAATATAAAAAAGGAGAATAATCTACTATGGTTACAACATCCAATGTTTCTACCATTCAAGCAGGACAATACTATAACAAAGATGATTATTATAGTCGCACAATTACACAAGAGGACTTTTGGTTTGGTAAAGGATTGTTATCCCCTATAGGAGATGATATTCCAAATCCATGTAAAAGCACTATAACACCTTTATCACAGGATAATTACGAACAAAAAGTAAATACATTAAAAGACGAATTGACTCCCGATGCAAAAAAATTGGCAATAGATTTAACCTTCTCTCCTCCAAAATCTATCTCAATTGCAATGTTAAATCCTGCATTAAAATATGATCTTCTAGATGCACATAATCAAGCGGTTAAAAATGTCTTAACTTTCGTTGAATCTAATTATGTAGTATGGCGCAAGCATACAAATAAAGATAATCGAACAGAATATATAAAAACTAAAAATGCTTTATTTGCGTGTTTGCAACATAGAGTATCTAGAGAACAAGATCCGCAATTACACACCCATTGCTTACTTTTTAGAAAAACAATGATAAATGGCAAAATTATGACGATTGAGGACCGATTTATTCACTCAAACCAATATCTTTTCTCTTTAATGTATGACAATGAATTATCTAAAGCTTTACAAGAAAAAAGGATTCCCCTTCGGGAATCCGTGAGCAAAGATCAGAAAAACATACATTTTGAGATTGAAGGTGTAAATGATACTCTGATTGATCATTTTTCAAAAAGAAAATTTCAAATTCTATATTATCAAGCCAATCAAGGTTTTTCTGATACATGGGATGGTGCACACGCTGCAGGTCTGGCCTCTCGTCGGCCAAAACCACCAGAAGATCTTGTAACTTTAGAGAAGGAGTGGCGCAAAGCTATTGATAATTTAGGCGGTTTTGTAATAAATAAATCTACACATAATAAGGATGCATCAAGACTTTTAAAAATCAATGACATATTAAAAAAATCCATTGACCATTTACAAGAAAAGTCCTATGCATTTTCTAAGTCAGACTTAATGATTGAAGTATATAAAGAAGGTATAATGCTTGGCGTAACTGTATCAGAATTTGAAAGTATATTTGAACACCACTTACAAAGTACTTTAATACAAGTTGGTTTTCGTCAACTAAATAATGAGATATATTTTACAACTCCCAAAAACTTAGCTCGTGCCAAATATATAGATTCGCTCCTTTTAAGTCCCCAAATTGAAAATTATAGTACTTTAGATCCGAATGATGCTAAATCAAAAATTGATATACTTTCCAATAAGCTCAAACTAGCTCAAGGTTGGGAGCTTTCAAAAGGGCAAAAGGAAGCTATTAATTTAATGTTATCATCTTCTAACAAATATATTGCGGTAGAAGGTATAGCAGGTTCTGGTAAAACGACTATGCTTGAACAAGCTAAATTACTATACGAGTCTCAAGGAGTTAATGTGATAGGTATGGCATTTACGGGAAAAGCAGCAGAGGCCATGGAGTCAGAAGCTGCAATTTCCTCTCAAACTATTCATAAATATCTAAATCACCTTTCACCCACTACGCCTCATAACTCTTGGGATTTTTCATCTGTAAAAAAAGCAGATACACCAGAAGTCTGGATAGTAGATGAAAGCTCCATGTTAACAGATCACCTACTAAGTAATATTCTAGAAGCCTCAGAAAAAAGAAATGCTAAAGTAGTCTTTCTTGGTGACCCAAACCAATTACTTCCAATTGGTACAGGTAATGCATTTGCTAGAATGACTAGAAAAGATAAT
>JAIJTS010000022.1 GCA_022732885.1 Atopobium sp.
GTTAAACTGAAAGGACTGACCCCGGAGGAGTTCCGAAATCAGTCCTTGGTAGCCTAGCTCTTTATTAAATTCGTCCAAGTTTTGGGACGCAGTTCAAACTGATGTACGACTTTTTCTTTTCACAACAATGTTTTCAATTTGCTGGACAACTTTTTTACTATACAACTCTCCTGCAGGTGTAAGTTCAATCATGGTTACTCTTTTTGAAAGAGCCTCATCATGCTTTCTTCGTACTAAACCATTTTCTGCCAAAGCAGAAAGAGACATTGAAACGGTTGGCTGCAAAAGACCAAGAGCGTCAACAATCTCTGTAATTGAAAGAGCATCTTTAGGCGAATCTAAAATTGCAAGAAGCACCATATCTGCAGCTCTACAATACAGAGATCCCATGGCGTCAACATACATGACAATACGCTCAAACGAAGTACGAGAAAGCGCTTGTCCAGGAGCAATGCGAGCACAGGTAAGTTTAGAGAGCTCCTCTACCGCCTCTTCACCCTTCTCTGTAATAAAACACACTATGTTGCGTCGATCTTTGGCGCCTTCATCTTGTTTGATAAAACCAAGTTTTGCCAAGTGCGAGGTACGATGAGTAATCGTTGGACGAAGAGCACCTTGATACTCAGCGATTTCTGAAGTTTTAAAAGAAGTACCCTTCACATTAAGCCGACACAGAATAGCAAATTCTTCAAACGTGAGTCGTCTGTTAGCAGGTACCACTTTTCTAACTAAGTTATAAGACCTGCGAATGGACATGTACTCGCGAAGTTCCATAGAGGCCTCCACTCTTATGCCCGAACCATTTACTATATGTTCATTTTATAAGTATACTCCTTAAAATACGTATTAACATGTGGATAAACAATAGTTAATCAAAAGTATGTAAAAACCAATGAATATTTTAATGCCATATATTCATTTATATGATGCAATATAAAAACTTAAATAATATAGACTAATTTTTTAACTTTTTTATACATTGAAAAAATAGTATCACGCACAGAAATGTGTAACTAATCTGAAGTATTAACGTCAAAAAATTCCGTACAAGTATTAATTTCTTGTACGGAATTATGACAAAACAACGTATTAATAGACGTCTACATAGCCTCAGGAGCAGAAACGCCAATCAAATTAAGAGCAATTGCAAGCACCCGACGGGTTGCATCACATGCTGCAAGACGAGCCTTAGACAGCTCTGCGTCCAGTGGACGTCCGTCAGAAGGAAGCACCTGGCAAACGGTATAAAATGCGTGGAACTGACCAGCAAGCTCTTCAATATAGTGCGTAATGCGGAATGGTGCTCTATCGCGAGCACAACCCTCAACAAGGCCTGGGAACTCAAAGAGCTTACGAGCAAGAGCCTGCTCAGCCGCATCAGACAGAAGTCCAAGATCAACTTCAGAACCAATAGCCTTATCTGCAACAGCATCCATACCAAGCGCCTTTGCTTCTTCAAGGTCAACGCCAGCAGCGCGGCGCAAAATAGAACAAATACGAGCGTGAGCATACTGAACGTAATACACAGGATTAGAGCTGTCCTGACGCTTTACCTGCTCAATGTCAAAGTCAATCATCTGGTTGGAAGACTTTGAAACCAGAGTGTAGCGCGTTGTATCAACACCAACCTCGGCGAGAAGTTCGTCAAAGTGGATACCAGTTCCCTTGCGCTTAGACATCCTGACGGCAACACCATTTCTAAGCAAATTAACCAGCTGACCAAGCAAAACCTCAAACTGAGTTGGGTATCCAAGAGCTGTTGCAGCAGAGCGAACACGCTGAATATAGCCGTGGTGATCTGCTCCCCAAATATCAATAACGTGGTCGACACGTTGGAACTTATTCCAGTGGTAAGCAACGTCAGAAGCAAAATAGGTGTACTCACCGTTTGTCTTAATGAGTACACGGTCCTTATCGTCACCAAAATCAGTGGAGCGGAAGAATAGTGCACCTTCATCAGAACGGTACAGGTAGCCGAGCTTATCAAGAGCATCAAGTGCGCGGTCAACAGCGTCTTTACCCTGGTCATCCTTAACGTAAAGAGAACGCTCAGAGAACCACACATCAAAGTCGGCACGAGCGTTGTGACAGGTATTTTTGATAGACTCAAGCATCATCTTGTAGCCGCGCTCGCGGAACTCAATCATGCGCTCGTCTTCAGACTTATCTGCCCAGACCTCTCCATCATTTTTGAGGAAGAAAAGACCCAGGTCAACAATGTAGTCTCCGGCATAAGCGTTACCGCCAAAAGAATTGATGAACTCATCAGTAAACGGATGATGCTCGGGATAAGCATCTTCTTCATCTGCAACGTAAGCATTGCGATCTTCTGCAAGTACCTGAGCAGCGGCATCAGCGTCAATACCACGCTTCTGCATAATATCAATGAGTTGCAGATAGCGCTTAGAGATGGAGTGACCAAAGACGTCCATCTGTGAACCATGATCGTTTACGTAGTACTCACGCTCAACTTCATAGCCTGCGAATGCAAGAATGCGGCTCAAAGAGTCTCCCAGTGCTGCCCAGCGACCATGTCCAATATGTAGAGGGCCAACAGGGTTTGCAGAAACGTACTCTACCTGAACCTTCTGGCCAGCACCAAAGGTAGAACGACCAAAATCTGCACCCTGCTTACGAACAGTGTTAAAAATCTCATTGCCCGCAGCGGTAGACAGGTAGAAGTTCACAAAGCCAGGACCTGCAACCTCAACACGCTCAATCTGAGCATCTTCAGCAATATGGGCCACAAGAGCTGTAGCGATATCACGTGGAGCCTTATGAGCTAGTTTTGCGGAGCGCATAGCAACTGTAGAAGACCAGTCTCCATTTGATGAATCTTGTGGGCGCTCAAGACCCACGTCATCAATCTGGAATTCAGGCAACTCACCCGCAGCCTGAGCATCTGCCAAGGCTTGACGTACAAGTTCCTCGATCTTCTCGCGCATGGTTCTCCTTTACATGTGAGCAAAGTAATTACGTAGTAGATGGTGTAGTTCCTAAAGATACTACTCAGTTTCTTCGGAAGATTTTACCTGATGTTGAGCAGCAAGTTCATGACGCAACTTGGCCAGGCCGCGCTCGAGACCCACAGGATAAATCTGAGGGTTCAAGAAACGCGTATACGCTGCGTCAAGACGCATAAGTGCCGCATGGCAACGATCGCGAGCAATCTCAATGGACTCGCTCTCCCCTACACGCTTGCCATCTTCTACCAGACGAACCAACAGTTCGCGAGAAGTTCCTTCAAGCGTATGGGTGGAATACGGGTCAAGAATGTCTACAACGGTTGCCTTAGACTCTGGATTTTTAGTGACCAGATAGTCTGGATCAAAAATCATGTCTCCTGCTGGAGAGCCGTTAGCATTATAGAAACGACGGATGTACTGAATACCTGGGACAGTGCGCTTGTAAGCCATCTCGGATAGCTTAATAACAGGAGTCCAAGGCTCGTTTGAAGAGCGACGACGAGCAGTCAGCTTATAGACGCCACCAAGGGAAGGCTGAGGATCACAGGTAGCCAGCTTAGTACCTACACCAAAAGCATCGATAGGTGCGCCCTGAGCAAAGAGAGACTGAATAGTGTACTCGTCAAGATCATTTGAAACAGAAATCTTAATGTAAGGAAGTCCAGCCTCATCAAATGCCTTGCGAGCTTCCTTAGAAAGGCGTGCCAAATCTCCAGAGTCAATACGAATAGCGCCAAGGCGCTCGCCACGCTCTTCCATCTCTTTTGCCACAATGATGGCGTTTTTAATACCCTCATGAACGTCATAGGTATCAAGCAGGAGTGCGCAGTTAGTTGGGCTAGACTTTGCAAATGCTCTAAATGCCTCAAGCTCAGTATCAAACGACATAACCCAAGAGTGCGCATGAGTACCAAAAACGGGAATGCCATAGATTTTGCCAGCAAGAACATTTGAAGTGCTTGAAGCTCCTGCAATATAAGAAGCGCGAGCAACCGCCAAGCCGCCATCTGGGCCCTGAGCACGACGCAGGCCAAAATCAGAAACTGGATTGCCCTGAGCAGCTTTGATTACGCGAGCACACTTAGTTGCAGCCAAAGTCTGGAAGTTGACCAGGTTAAGCAGGGCGGTCTCAATAAGCTGACAATCAACAATGGAGCCCTCAACACGAACCATAGGCTCACGTGGGAAAACGATCTCTCCCTCTGGGATTGCATCTATAGTTACATTGAGCTTATGGTTACGTAAAAACTCCAAAAAGGCTGGCTTAAAGAGACGATCGCCGCCAGGAGAATTAATGCTTGCCAAGTAATCAATATCATCGTCTTCAAAAATAAAGTTTTCAACAAGGTCAGCAATTTGACCAGTACCACAAGAAATTGCATATCCACCATTAAAAGGGTTCTCGCGGAAAAATGCGGTAAAACACGCCTCTGAATCAACAAGTCCAGCTTCCCAATAACCTTGAGCCATGGTGAGCTCATACAAGTCTGTATTAAGGCTTACATCCGAAGGCTTGGTACGATCAGTGAGTGACATAGTTGCTCTTTTCTATTAGTCAAAAACTGACAATGAAACGATATATCTAGGGTAGCAGTCCTACAAAATAAATTGGCTTACAACAAAGATAACAGCAAGAATTACCACAGTTGCTATGACAATTTTTTGCCCCAGGGGCATTTTAATGTCTTCGTCATCCTCATCGGGCTCCATGAGAGCACGACCTTTAGCGCGTTGCTCTTGAATACGGCGAATCTGCTCAGCTTCCTGCTGAGCCGCTTGACGTGCGGCGCGTTGTTGAGCTGCCGCAAGCTGGGCGTCCTCATCGGCAGCAGCTGACTCTGCCTGAGTTGGCGCTTCTGCTTGAACTGCACGGGCCTTCTCGGCACGAAGCACCTCAAGTTCTCTGCGCTCCTTCTCCGCACGAAGAGCCTCCAGCTCAGCGCGCTCCGCGTCCGTGAGCGGAGTCGCCTGTGGCGCTGGGGCGGTTTGGAGCTCCTCGGGTTTCTCGACAGACATGGTTACTCCTTGGTTAGTGTATTGGAGGTGCTTGTAGTGGTGCACTTATCGGCTGTGCTGCTGCGAGACGAACGAAGCTTGAGCGCAGGGCCGTCAACGCCCGTTGCATCAAAGGCTGGAACAAAGCTCTCGGAGACGGTTCCACCCTCCTGCCACCACAGGTTCTCAAAGCCTAGGTCATCCGCATGACAGAGCACCAGCTCGTACTCCTCGTCAGAAAGCGTGCCAGAAAGCGGTCCGCCAGCTGCACGCATGCGCTCATTGGGCGTGTACTGATTCATGATCGATACGTCTACATCATTATGACAAAGATTCCAGACACGGTTAAGCACCTCGCAGGAATCATCTGCATGTGTGGGCATAACCAGATGACGCACAATAATGCCCTGCAGCATGCGCCCATCATCGTCAAGCTTGCGACCGCCACAGCTCATGACCGAATCGTGCATAACCTTAAGTGCCGCCATAGACATCTCTGGATAATCCGCTGCGTACGAAAGCTCTTTTGACAGCGCGGGGTCTGCGTACTTCACGTCTGTCAGCCAAATATCAATGACGTTTGAAACTTTTTGCACCACCTCTGGCAACTCATATCCCGAGGTATTACACACAATCGGAAGCGTAAGCCCTGCCTCTTTTGCCAGCATCACTGCTTCAATAATATGTGGCGAGAAGTGCAGTGGAGTCACAAGGTTAATGTTGAGAGCACCCTGATCTTGAAGTTCAAGCATCATCTGGGCAAGTCGCTCAGTTGTGACTGGCTTGCCAAAACCCTCCTGCGATATCTGGTGATTTTGGCAGAATACACATCTAAGCGGACAACCTGTGAAGAAGATTGCGCCTGATCCAGCCTCGCCAGAGATAGGAGGCTCCTCCCAAAAATGAAGCGCAGAACGAGCTACACGAATAGTGCTTGAGGCTCCACAAAGACCTGCTTTGCCAGCATTTCTTTGAGCGTGGCAACGCCTTGGACAGAGTTCACAAACGTCGTAGGCAGAAAACGTAAGGGTATCAGGTAAAGATGCACTACCCAAGGGTTTCTCGCCTCCCGTCGTATCTGCCCAGGCAGATGTAGGTATAAAAAACGCGCAGAGTCTCTGCGCGCATCAAAGTCATGGTGGAGATAAAGGGATTCGAACCCTCGGCCTCTGCCTTGCGAAGGCAGCGCTCTCCCAACTGAGCTATATCCCCATTGCGGTATTTATTGTGGCAATCAGGAGCAGGTATGTCAATGATTGAGCAAGTAAAAAGAGAGGTGACCCATGTCTTTTCACAGATTTCTTGCAGATTTTTTGTAGCTATTTTGAAGCTTAGTTTGAGGCTCTTTTTGACGCTCTGTTGTAGCTCTTCTGTAGCTCTTCTACGATTATTTTGAAATAAAATATCCTTCCCCGCAGTCATCTATGAACCCACCTTCATAAGGTGGGTGCCGCGCTTGAGCGTTCCAGCTTCCTTTACAACGAAGGATGCCTGTACTGAACACAAGGTTAGGCTCCCTAAAATAACTTGTCGGTTCACCCAGTTTAGACCGCGGGAAAAGGACAATTCTTATCATAAAGACATTATAAGAAGATTAAAGTCTTGACTTGTTTTTTAATGAGCAGGACAATTAAATGGTGTAGATTTTAGCAGTTAAATACTGTTTTTTATTGAAGGGTTTACAGCTTGAACCTCTGGGTAACCATGTTTTGTGTTTTTCTCTCAGCTGGTCTTGGTTCAGCTCTGATTACCCCTGTCGTTCGTCAACTAGCTTGGAAACTTGGAGTTGTCGATAAACCCTCTGCTCGTCGAGTCAATAAAAAGCCTATTCCTCGCATGGGTGGCGTGGCAATTTTCTTTGGACTAGCAATTGCAATGCTAGTGCGTTATGGCGTTGAAGCAATCTTTGGACATGCAGAGATCACCCTTTATTCCCGCTTTTATCTCAACGTTAACTTCTGGATTGTTGGCGCTGCGTTTGTAGTTATTTTCTTGACTGGCCTGCTTGACGACATTTTTTCTCTTAAGCCAATCCAAAAACTTGCTGGTCAATTTATTGCAGCAAGCATTGCAGCAGCTGGCGGACTAATTATTGGTAACGTTGTTGATCCGTTTACTGTGTACGGTTTTGTAGATCTTGGATGGCTTGCTTATCCAGCAACCGTCATTTACCTAGTTGCTTACGCCAATATCATTAACCTAATCGACGGTCTTGACGGACTTTCTTCAGGTATTTCCTGCATTGCTTCTACCACTATGTTTGTACTTTCCATTTGGGCTGGCCGATTTGACGCTGCTCTTTTAAGTGCTGCAATCGCAGGTACCACACTTGGTTTTCTAGTTCATAACTCATATCCTGCAACTATCTTTATGGGCGATTCTGGTTCATTGACCTTGGGATTTGCCCTGGGAACAATTTCACTTTTGTCCGTCACCCGATGGGCAGGACTCACAACCATCATTGTTCCTCTCGTTGTTGCAGGTATTCCAATTATTGATACCTTCTCTGCAATTGTCCGACGAACTCGTGCACATGTCAGTTTTGCCACTGCAGACCGAGGCCACATCCACCACCGCTTGATGGCTCATGGCTACAACCAGCGCCAGGCGGTTCTTTTAATGTATGGCTGGACTTCCCTCTTATGCGGTGGTTCGCTTATTATGACGCAGGTCAACACAATGCCTCGCATCGCAATTTTTGTTTTGTTGCTTACAATGTCCGCACTTTTTGCAAAATATCTGCATCTTTTTGAGCCCGTTTTGTTGCATCATACAGATCCAAAGACCGGTGAAGATGAACTTATTGGTCCAAAAGACCCAGACTTTGACGAAGAGATAAAGCAGCTACACGAAGAAGAACATGAGCATTTGGAAGAGCTTATTCACAGAGATCATAAGAGCGAATAGCTGGAAAAGTTAACTAAGACTTCTGACACCAGCGTTACTTTACACGTGAGCTTCAACTGCCCAAGTTTAGTCAAAAAGAAACCCCGCACATCCGAGATGTACGGGGTGTAACTATCTAGCTCGAAAAAATTGCTCAGTCGAGGCTACTTAACTGAAGTTACTCAGCAAGTGCCTTCTTAGCAATTTCAGCAAGATCTGCAAAGCCCTGCTCATCAGAGTATGCAATCTCTGCGAGAACTTTGCGGTCAAGCTCAACACCAGCAAGCTTGAGGCCGTGCATAAACTTGCTGTAAGAAAGATCGTTAATACGTGCTGCAGCGTTGATACGCTGAATCCACAGTGCACGGAAATCACGCTTCTTGTTACGACGGTCACGGTAAGCATACTGACCAGAATGCTGTGCCTGCTCCTTCATACCACGGAAGGTACGAGAGGAAGTTCCGTAATAACCCTTTGTGCGCTCGACGAGCGTCTGACGCTTCTTGCGACCAGCAACTGCGCGCTTAACTCTTGCCATATCTAATCACTCCTTGTTATTTGATCTGGTGGATGGCGCGCTTAGTTCTTAGCGCCCATACGCTGAGAAACTACTGCTGCATCGCCAGCGGAAAGAACAGCTTCTTTACGGAAGCCACGAATACGCTTCTGGGACTTCTTGGTAAGAATGTGGCTCTTAAAAGCCTTAGCACGCATGATCTTGCCAGTACCGGTGCGGCGGAAACGCTTAGCCGAACCCTTGTGCGTCTTCATCTTAGGCATACTACTTCTCCTCCTGTGTGGTGCCATCCTGAGCACCCTCGGGCTTCTCGTCAAATGCTCCCTTGATTGGAGCAACGAGCATGTGCATGTTACGGCCTTCAATGAGCGGTTTTTGCTCAATTGTGGCATAAGGCTTCAAATCTTCAGCAAGGCGATCAAGTACAATACGGCCCTGCTCTGGGTGAGCCATCTCGCGTCCACGGAACATGATGGTAATCTTGACGCGTGCTCCCTTCTTGAGGAAGCGCAGTACGTGACCTTTTTTGGTCTCGTAATCGCCCACATCAATCTTTGGGCGGAACTTCATCTCTTTGACTTCGATCTTGACTTGGTTCTTACGAGCTGCTTTGGCCTTGCGAGCCTGCTCGTATTTGAACTTACTGTAATCAAGAATCTTGCATACAGGAGGCTCGGCATTTGGAGCAATCTCTACGAGATCAAGACCATGCTCACGAGCTCTCTTTATTGCATCATTGACGCCAAAAAGACCAAGCTGACTACCATCAGCGTCAATAAGACGACACGTGCGAGCAGTGATTTCCTCATTAATGCGAGGACCATCGTTCTTGGCTATCTTGTACACCTTCCCTCTTGGACAATTGCTTGTCCGCCAATAAAAAACCCAGTGCACAAGCAACTGGGAGACAATACGCACAGGTAATGTGCGAAGATTAAATTGTCTGACCAGACAGCTGCTTTTGCGCTGTGTAGGTGGGGACTCACGTTCAATCCCACTTCAAAAGTACTGTGTAAGATTACCTCTAACGAGAAAATATTACAAGTACCAAGCTAGATATGACGAGAATTTCACATCTAGTTTAAACTTTTAGCTGGTGCCCGAGGTGGGACTTGAACCCACACGAGTTTCCTCAAAGGTTTTTGAGACCTCCGCGTCTGCCATTCCGCCACTCGGGCTAAAAAGTTTGCATAGGTACTATACCGCACCTATGCAAATCTGTCTTGCCAAATCATCAAAGTTCTAGCTAAATTTAATCCTGCAAGAATGGATTGGTTGCAAGTTCTGCCTCTAGAGACGTCTGATTTCCATGACCAGACAAAATAATGGAGGTTGGATCAAGCTCTGTCTTGATGCGGTTCAAAGAAGCTTGAAGCGTTTCAAAGTTGCCGCCTGGAAGGTCCGTTCTTCCCGCAGAGCCCTGGAAGAGCGTATCGCCTACAAAGACAGCTCCAGTAGCAGTTCCTTCTCCCACCAAAACAATGCCACCAGGAGTGTGTCCAGGAGTTTCCATAATCTTAAACTGTGCTGTTCCAACGGAAAGAATATCCCCCTCGTGGAGAAAACCGTCTGGCTCTGGGGCATCATCGTAGATATCATTTGAGTTATGGGCCCTCTGAGCAAGCTCATTATCTGCTTTGTTAATCAGATACTGAGCTCCAGGTACCGCAAGCTTCAAAGCCTTAACGCCACCAACATGATCAGCATGACCGTGAGTAGCAACAATGTACTTAAGTTCAAGGTTTAAAAGCTGTGCAGCAATCTCTGCACCTGATGCACCGGGGTCAATAATCATGCACTCATTACCAGAAACGTAGATGTAGCAGTTGGTCTCAAGAGGACCTACCTTGAAAACACCAATCTGGTCTTTTGCGTGGTGACATCCACCGTGACCATGATGTCCACAGCAGCCGCCGTGGCCGTGTTCACCATGACTATGCTCTCCGTGGTGTCCACAGCAGCTGCCGTGGCCGCTGTGCTCTTCCTCGTGATTATGACCGCAGGAGCAGTCTTCATTTTGATTAGCCATAGAGTCTCCTTCTCATCTGATTAGCACCTTCACCTGGCATGATACGGCGGGCATCATAAACGGAAGGTACGCGAGTTACAAATGCAAATACAGTGTCAAGCAGGCTGGTATCAGAGATTGAGACTAAAAAGCGCATACGTACCACGCCCTGCTCACCCACTTGTGTAGCAGCAGAAAGAATATTTGCTCCAGCATCAGACAGCGCAACCGTAACATCTTTGAGAAGACCCATGCGGTCCGTTGCTTCAACAACAATCTCAACTCTGAATTCAGTTGCACCGCTAGCATCCCAAGAAACAGGAATGATGCGCTTTGGATTGTTAAGCAAGTCTTTAACATTAGGACAATTAGCTCGGTGGACAGAAACACCACGTCCACGTGTAATAAAGCCTACGATGTCATCGCCTGCAACAGGATTACAGCAATGCGCAAGATGGACAAGTAAATCTGGATCTCCATTTACTACAACGCCGCAGTTAGACTTCTTTGGGCGGCTTCCCTTAGCAGTCCGAGAAATGACATACGAACGAACCAAAGGTTGGTCATTTGCAATTGCCTTATTTTTCTCCTGAAGTCGTGCTGCATTGCGCGCATGTTCAGAAGCAATCTCAGAATTCTTTTCTTCCAGAATCTCACTTACGCGATTAACAACCTGCTTAGCAGACTGATTACCTGAACCAATTCCTGCAAACAAGTCGTCTATGCTGCGATAATCAAACTGCTCGGTAAGCTGTTCAAGCGCCTTAACAGTACGTGTAGCACTAATACCATAACCGTGTTTGCGCAACTCTTTTGCAAGCTCAGAACGTCCATGCTCGGCGTCATCAGATTTATTCTCTTGCAAGAAATACTTGCGAATCTTCGCACGAGCAGACGGTGTTTTTACCAGCGTCATCCAATCGCGAGAAGGACGAGCATTCTTGTTAGTTAAAATCTCAATGCGATCGCCCATCTGAAGCGTATGTGTCAGAGGAACAACAGAGCCATTCACGCGTGCTCCAACACAGTGATTGCCCACTTCAGTGTGGACGGCGTAAGCAAAGTCCAGAGGTGTTGAATTGACGCGCAAGCTCATAACCTCGCCCTTTGGCGTGAAAACAAAAATCTCATGCTCAAAAAGATCTACGCGAAGGTTGTCCAAGAACTCGTGAGGATCATCAATATCGTCTTCAACAGCCCAGTCAAGACTGCGGCGAATCCAATTAATAGTTGAATCGATAAGCTTGTCTTCAGAAGACATCTTACCCTTTGAATTGCCTTGCTCCTTATAAAGCCAGTGAGCTGCAATACCGTACTCAGATGCCTCATGCATCTCGGCGGTTCTAATCTGAATCTCAATAGGACGACCATCAGGACCAATAACCGTTGTATGCAACGACTGATAAAGATTAGCCTTTGGCGTTGCAATATAGTCCTTAAAACGGCCAGGCATTGGATGCCAAAGTGCATGTATGGCACCAAGTGCTGAATAACAATCACCTACGCTTTTAGTAATAACACGCAAGGCGATAAGATCGTAGATGTTGGAAAACTCCCTGCCCTTGCGCACCATCTTTTGATAGATAGACCACAGATGCTTTGGACGGCCTGTAATCTGGAAGTCAGTAAGGCCTGCGGCATTGAGCTCATCAGTTAGGGTCTTCTTAGCGTTGTTAAGGTCATTCTCTCTTTGTGCACGAGAGTCAGAAACCATGCGAGCAACGCGCTGGTACTCCTCTGGCTCTAGCCAAAAGAACGACAAGTCCTCAAGCTCCCACTTAACCGAAGAGATACCCAAGCGGTCAGCAAGAGGTGCATACACGTCCATGGTTTCTCGCGCCTTAAACAAGCGACGATCTGGTGGAAGTGCTGCCAACGTACGCATGTTATGAAGGCGGTCAGCAAGCTTGATAATAACAACGCGAATGTCCTTTGACATAGCAAGAAACATTTTACGCAGGTTAAGCGCCTGCTTCTCGTCCATTGAACTTACTTCAATTGACGTAAGTTTTGTGACGCCGTCAACTAGCTCAGCCACCGACTCACCAAAGCGAGAAGAAATTTCGTCGAGTGAGGCAGACGTATCTTCTACGGTATCGTGCATAAGAGCAGCACAGATAGTGTCTTCGTCCATGTGAAGATCGTGTGCAAGAATAAGAGCTACTTCAACTGGGTGGTTGATATAAGGCTCACCGGAGCGACGGCGCTGATCTTTGTGGTAGTTGGCGGCAAAGGCATACGCAGCAGCAATCTTTGTCTGAGCCTCCTTGGGCAAATAGGAACGCACAGCTCCTTCAAGCAAACGATAATTATCCGCACCTGGCGCCTTAACCTCTTTTTTGGTCCTCTCATCACTCATCAGAGGACTCCCTTCCCCCATCAACTGTTGAACCAATTTCTGGAACAATAGGTTTTGTTATAGCATCTGCTAACTCATCTGGTGAAGCAGAAAGTATCCACTGAGCAAACGATTCAAACTCAGCGTGCGCTTTAAGTCCCTCAGCGTAGCGTGCAGACTCCAGCAAATCCATGTGCGAAGCTTGACTATTAACGGAAATTGTTCGCGTTTGATCAAACCCCTCAATGCTAATAAACCCTAGCTCAACAAAAACGTCAAGTGCAACACGAACAGTATGTTCATCAGCCTTAGATTGTGGGTCAATTTCCAGCGCCTTCTGCGCAATATCTTCATCGGTAAGCGCCGAATCGGCCTGCGTACCAAGCTTTGGCTGCAGTGCTATAAGCGCGCGATAGACAGCCACCAGGGCTTCTCGCTGTGGTGCATGAGAAGAAAGAATACGCTCGTTCACACGCATATCATGCGCATCAAATAGCATCTGAATTATAGAAGGCTTACCGTCTCTACCCGCACGTCCGCTCATCTGATTGAACGCAACGCGACCAAACGGCAGGTGGTACAGGATAACCTGGCGAATATCGGAGATGTTGACGCCTTCGCCAAACGCACTTGTTGCCATAATGCAGCAAACGTCTCCACGCCTAAAAGCGCGCTCAACGCTCTTGCGTATCTGAGGTGTCAGACCTGCGTGATAAAACGCAATTTTGTGACCAAGCTCTGGAATACGATGGCGCAGCATGCGCGTCAGAGCCTGCGCTTGTTCTCTTGAATTTACGTAAACAACCGTTTTTGTGCCGTCAGACACAAGGGAAAGTAGCGCGCATTCCCTATCCTTAGCACCGCGA
Source organism: Atopobium sp. (assembly GCA_022732885.1). Classification (GTDB taxonomy): domain Bacteria; phylum Actinomycetota; class Coriobacteriia; order Coriobacteriales; family Atopobiaceae; genus Lancefieldella. The sequence goes on from JAIJTS010000022.1 coordinate 13,577, forward strand.
AGGTCCTTAAGTTCAAGGTTAGTACGAGCCGTTTTATCTTTGTATACATGCTCTGCTTCAATGGAGAGAAGCTCACAGATATTCTGAGCTGCCTGCGTGGTAGCTGTAGCTGTTGTGGCAAGTACCTGCGGACTTCCAAGCTTCTTTAGTACCTGTGGCATTTGAGCGTAGGCAAGCCTACCCTCTGAAGCATTCATGCCCACGTGGTGAGCTTCGTCGAACACCACAAACGAGATATTTTGCGACGCAGCAAACTGATCAGCATGAAGCGAGAAGAACTCTGGCGTGGTCAGCACAATATCTAGCTCATTGTTTGCCATGCGAGCAAACAGGTCTTCTCGGCTGGTAAGCTCTGTTTCTCCGTTGAGTACCTCGACAGAAATTCCCAGGGGCTCAAAGGTGTCCTTCATGCTTTGGACTTGGTCATTGATGAGAGCGCGCAGTGGGTAAACAAACACGCTCATCTTGTGCTGCAGAAGCGCAACACGAGCAGCATGAACCTGGAAGATAAGCGATTTACCTCTACCTGTTGCCATAACAGAGAGACAAGACGTTCCTTGAGAGAGACCCTCTAGCGTTTTCTCTTGCAGAGGCAAAAGCTCTCTTGAACCAATCATGGACGCAACCAAGGTCTGGGTGAGATCCTCAGAAGAAAGGCTCTCCAGCTCATGGCGCTTTTGCTTTGTCTGTTCTTGGGAGGCCTCATCAGACTCTGTTGTATCTTTGGTAACCACAAGAGGCAAGTCAGCAGCACTGCCAAGAAGATCTGCTTCAATGGGGCCGTCGTCTTCATCGGTAAAGTCTCTATAGAGAATGTCTCTGACCATGAGCTTTGGCTTAGTTCTGCCCTGCCAGGTCTCGTTCACTGCTTCAAAAATCAAATCAACAGCGCCATCATACTCAGCCGCCGCCTCAACATGAGGCGTTCTAAACATAATGGATGAAATTGAAGAGATACCGTTTGAAGCCATAAAGCAAAGATGAGCTCCGCCTGCACCAACGCGCGAGCGATTTTTCATCACGACACCCTTAACGCCAAAGAGCGGCTTTTTATTGCCCTGACCAAAAGGTTGCAAAGCCTCAAGCGCATCAATGGAGTTGATGGTAATCTCGTCAAGGTTTACGAGTGCTGTTATTTCTCCTGAAGATTCAAATTCTTCTTCTGGAAGCTCTGCCATGACCTCTGATAAACGCTTTCTAAAAGCATCAATCTTTGCTGTTTCTACCGTTACGCCAACAGCTCCTTGGTGACCACCAAAACGGACGGTAAGGTCTGCACACTGCTCAACCGCGTGGAACAAATCAACAGAACCAACAGAACGGCCTGAACCGCGAGCAACCCCGTCTTGGATGGTAAACAAAATACAAGGCACGTGATAGCGATTAACAATTCTTGAAGCAACAATGCCCTTTACGCCCTCATGCCAGCCCTCTTTGGCAAGTACAATAGCGCGACCGCCGTCGTAGATTTCTTTTGCCTGCTCAAGAGCCTCATCAGTAAGCTTAGCCTCAATAGCACGACGTTCAGCATTAATCTCTTCTAGCTTGCCCGCAAGAATAGTAGCCTCTTCAGCGTCTTCTGTAAGAAGAAGGTCAAGCGCAATATCAGTAGTACCCATGCGCCCCGCTGCATTCAGGCGAGGAATAATAGAAAACGGCAGGTTATCTGCAGAAATCTGGGCAATATCTTGACCAGAAACAGCAGCAAGAGCCACCAGACCCGGACGAAGACCTTTCTGCAGACGCTTAACACCTTCAGAAACAAGTGCGCGATTCTCTTTATTGAGCATCATCATGTCAGACAGCGTGCCCAACATAGCAACATCAATGTAATCAAGCCAAAGCTGAGGTTGATTTTGAAGCTCTCCTAAAACTTGCACCAGCTTAAGTGCAACACCCGCTCCAGCAAGTTCTCTGGAAGGACAATCCTCAACAAGCTTTGGATCAGTTACTGGAACACCCTGTGGCACCAAATCTGCAGGCTCATGATGATCTGTGACAACAACATTAATCCCCTGCTGCAAAAGCCAAGCAACTTCTTGAGCAGCAGCAATACCGTTATCTACCGTAATAATTAAATCTGGCTTTCTATCTTGCAAAACTCTTGCAAGAGCCTCTTCAGAAAGGCCGTATCCCTCACCAAAACGATGCGGAATATACGGTAAAACATCTGCTCCCAAGCGACGTAAGGCTAAAGTGAGTAGACAAGTTGAGCTCATGCCATCTACATCAAAATCACCAAAAACAGCAATCTTTTGATGCTTAACAATTGCCTTATGAACGCGGGCAGCAACCTCAGCCATGCCAGGAATACACTGTGGATCAAGCCAGTCTCTTTGCAAAGATGGCGAGAGGAACTCTTGAGCTGTAGCTACATCAGTAAATCCGCGTGCTACCAACACACGAGCAACAAGTGGAGTAACGTGCAATTCTTTTTCAAAGAGTGACTCTAGATATACGTCTTGTGTAAGAACACTCCAACGAGTGCTTTTCTCGATGCCGGGCATCATGTCCTCTTTTCTGTGGCGGCAGAGCCAGCCAGGGGCGCCTTGGGCACCCGCGAATGTTTATCTTTTTCATTCTACCCGTGTCACCGGACAAAAAATGACTAGCCCGCAAATTAGTGAGCTAGTCATAAAAAATTTAAATCAAATCTGCTTGCGCTGAGTATCAAGAAGACGGGCTTCTCGCCAAACGAACTTAGAAATCAACCTTAGAAATCAACCACGCCGTCAGAGTTTTCCCACTCCTCAACAAAATCGCTGTAGGTACCTGCGAGAATTGCCTCTCGAGCCTGACGCATCAGCTCAAGCAAGAAGTAAATATTGTGCATAGAAAGCAACTGGCCGCCTAGCATCTCGTGCTGTTTGAACAGGTGATTGATGTATGCGCGAGAATAACCGCCCGTGCAAACCGGACAGGTGCACTTGACGTCAATAGGACCCGCGTCGGCAAAGTACTTAGCGTTCTTGAGGTTCATACGGCCCTCGTGAGAAAACGCGGTGCCCATACGCGCGGTGCGCGTTGGAAGCACGCAGTCAAACATATCAATGCCGCAGGCAACGCCGCGAATAAGCGTAGACGGATTACCAACACCCATCAGGTAGCGAGGCTTATGGCGTGGCATGTAATCGGCGCAAAGTGGAGCCAGCGTCTCAAACATGACCTCGTGAGGCTCTCCAACGGAATAGCCACCAATACCATAACCAGGGAAATCGCCAATAGACTCAAGATGCTCAATGGAGCGCCTGCGCAAATCAAGGTGCATACCACCCTGAACAATGCCAAAAAGCGCCTGATCGGGGCGTGTATGAGCCTTGAAGCACCTCTCGGCCCATGCACTTGAAAGCTCAACACCGCGCTCAACTTTTTTGCGCTCAGCAGGATAGCCTACGCACTGATCAAGCTGCATAACAATGTCTGCACCAAGGTTCTGGGCAATCTGCATGTTAGTTTCTGGCGTCCAGTATGACCAGGCGCCGTCGTAATCTACCGCACGGAATTTAACACCCTCATCAGAGAGCTTCATGAACTCCTCGTGGCTAAAGACCTGGAATCCGCCGGAATCCGTCAGGATTGGTCCATGCCACTGCATAAAGTCATGCAGCCCACCCATCTGCGCTATCAGCTCATCACCGGGGCGTTGAGACAGATGATACGTATTTGCCAGAATAATCTTGGCACCAAGGTCACGGACGGTATTGGTCATCAAACCTTTAACGGTTGCCTTGGTACCAACCGGCATAAAAATAGGCGTTGGAATGTCACCGTGAGGCGTGTGGAAGATACCAGCGCGTGCATGCGTCTTAGGATCTTCAGCGAGAAGTTCGTAGGTAAACCAAGAATCTTCTTTTTTCTCTGCCCAATTTTCTGTATGAACGCAGGAAATTTTGGTGGTAAAACCCTGTGCTTTTTTGGAGCCGTCTGGCATGTAACCTCGATTACAACGTGCGGAGAGCATCAACCAAAGCTGTCTTGCCCTCTGTTTTCTGGTCCTTCATTTTTATCACACGTGCAGGACATCCCGCCACTACAGCGTTTGCTGGAACATCCTCAACTACCACAGCTCCTGCTGCAACAACAGCACCCTCTCCAACACGAATACCCTCGATAACCACGGCATTTGCACCAATAAGAACGTTATCTTCGACGATAACTGGCGTAGCAGATGCAGGTTCAACAACGCCAGCAAGAACAGTACCGGCGCCAATGTGGCAATTCTTACCAACGGTTGCACGACCGCCCAGAACAGCACCCATATCAATCATGGTGCCCTCGCCAATAACGGCACCAATGTTAATGACGGCACCCATCATAATGACGGCATTGTTGCCAATCTCAACGCGCTCACGAATCAGCGCGCCTGGCTCAATACGTGCGTTTATGTCCTTCATGTTAAGCAGAGGAACGCCGGAGTTTCGACGGTCATTCTCGATATCAAAATACTCAAATGCGTCTGCGTTCTGCTCAACAACACTCTTAAGCTCAGACCAATCACCAAAGACAACCTTTGAAGTGCCCTCACCGTACACGCGAGAAGAACCATAAGACACAGAAGCACCCTCACGCTCTTTGACATAGAGCTTAACAGGGGTTTTCTTCTCTGACGTAGCAATGTAGTTAATAATTTCCTGGGCGTCCATGCGCGTCCTTTCTCAAACAAACAGGCGCTGACCCGCAAAGGCCAGCACGTGTATTTATCCAAAAATCAACTCTTCAAAGGTATAAAAACCTGGAGCTTTTGTAATCAATTTCTCAGCGCACGCAACGGCACCATTCACAAAAATCTGACGAGACGTAGCGCGATGTGTCAGACACACTTCTTCATCCTGTCCAAAGAAGTGCACCTCATGAGTGCCAGCCACTGTGCCGCCTCTGAGGGCAAACACGCCAATCTCATCTTTGGTACGAGCTCCGCAGAAGCCCTCGCGACCAGAAACAACAGGACGAGTTCCCTCTGGATCAATAGCGGCTAACAGTAGCTTTGCTGTGCCTGATGGAGCATCAACCTTCTGGTTGTGGTGCGTCTCCACAATCTCGGTATCCCAGCCATTAAGCGCCTCAGCAGCCATAGCCACTGCGCGTCTCAACACGGCAATACCCACCGAATAGTTTGCTGCGTGGATCACCGGCACGCTCTCCCCCAGCTGCTTCAGCTCTGAAAGCTGCTCTGGCGAGAAACCCGTGGTACCAGAAACAAGTGCGCACCCGCGCTCACGCACAAAGCCGACAACAGCATCAAAGGCAGCAACGCCAGAGAAATCCACAACCACATCTGGCGTTTGCTCAACGGTGCTCAACTGATTGATATTCTCGTGACCAAACGCTCCAAGTACCTCAAAACCGTGAGCAATAAGGGTTTGCTCGATAAGCTTTCCCATCTTGCCGGTACCAATTACTACTGCACTAGGCATCAAGAAGACCAGCCTTTCTCATAGCGCTTTCAAGTACCTCTGCGTGCTCATCAGTCATCTTCCACAGAGGTAGACGATAATTCTCTTCCATAAGTCCCATGCGGGCCAAAGCGGCCTTGACAGGAATTGGATTAACCTCGCAGAAGAGCGCGTGAACCAGGTCAAGATACTGAAGTTGCAGCTCGCGGGCAAGAGAGACCTCGCCGCGATGCCATGCAGCTACCAGGTCATGAACCATCTTTGGATCCAGGTTAGACCAAACAGAAATAACGCCAGATGCGCCCAGAGAAAGCAGTGGCACAATCATGTCGTCATTTCCTGACCACATAGTAAAGTCATCGCTCAGATAACGAGCAACCTTTGTTGCGTACGCAATATCGCCAGAAGCCTCTTTGATACCCCAAGCATTTGGATGTGCAGCAAGTCTCTGAACATTACGCTCAGAAATTGAGCAGCCCGTTCTGCCAGGAATGTTATACAAAATACAAGGGACATCAACGCGGTCAAGTACATACGAGAAATGCTGGTAGATACCCTCTTCGTTACTCTTGTTGTAGTAAGGGGTAATCAGCAACAGGCCATCAACGCCCGCCTTCTCTAGAGCTTCTGCTTTGCGCAAAGACTCAGCAGAAGAGTTGGAACCAGCACCGCCAATAACAGGGACTCTGCCTTGTGCTCGTGCAAGAATTGCCTTAACTACCTCAATGTCCTCCTCGTCTGTCATAGTAGCGGACTCACCCGTAGTACCAAGAGCCAGAATACCGTCAATTCCCTGCTCAATCTGGTAGTCAACAAAGTGCTCAAGTGCCTCAAAGTCAACATCTCCCTGAGCATCAAATGGGGTTACTAAAGCGGTTATTGCACCAGTTAAATTCTTCATGTCCATAGTTTTTCTCGCCCTCTAACGTGTAGTGTTTGTAGTTGTTTGTTGTGCAAGATCAGAAAAATCGGAGCCATCAAACGCAAGCGTTGCAAAGTAATCTGCCTCAGTCTCAGCGCGGCGAATAAGCTGCACGGATCCATCTTCTAGAAGCAGCAGCTCAGCGGAGCGCAGACGGCCGTTGTAGTTATAGCCCATCGAGAAACCATGAGCACCCGTATCATGAATAAACAAGAGGTCACCCACAGCCACTTCTGGGAGCTGGCGATTCTTTGCAAACTGATCGTTATTCTCGCAAAGTCCGCCCACAACGTTGTACGTATGAGTTGCAGGAGCGTTCTCTTTGCCCATAACGGTAATGTGGTGATAGGCATCATAGATTGCGGGGCGCATGAGGTTTGCCGCACACGCGTCTACGCCAAGGTAGTGACGGTATGTCTCTTTTTGGTGCAAAACGCGGGTAACAAGCGCGCCCGCAGGACCCAAAAGCCAACGTCCAAGCTCGGTGTAGATGGCAACGTCTCCCATATCTGCGGGAACTAACACTTCTTCAAAGGCACGCTTTACGCCCTGGCC
>JAIJTS010000023.1 GCA_022732885.1 Atopobium sp.
CTTACGACTCGTTTGTGAAGATGATTTTCTATCTTCTTAATTCCTACATAATTTCTACACAATTAGCACTCTTTAGTGAACTGGGAAGGGATTTTGGCTTTTAAATACTTATATAGGCTTGTGGTAATTCTTTATTTTTCAACTATATATAGTGTTGTCTTTATAGTATTGTCTTATTTGCGCGCTGTACCTGAATTAAATTTCGTCTTTTACAATCTGACATGCTGCATCAAGAAGCTGGTCTCGAAGTGTCTCGTTTGCAGCTTCTGAATATACACGTACGAGTGCGTTCATACGAGAAGGTCGAATTAATATCCAAGAATCATCTTTAAACTGGAGTTTAAGACCATCGGCATGACTAACCGATACAGGCACTTTACCCGCTACAGTTTCTGGATTAAGTCCAGGTAAGATATTTCTAAACGCTTGAGTAGCCGCGGCATCAAGACGTACTTCTCGCCTGCTATAACACATGCGACCCAGCTGAGCTTCATCTTCAGCAACAAGCTGTGCAAGAGTCTTATTAGTGTATGCAAGCATTTCGACAACAAGCAAAACCGCAAGTAGGCCGTCTCGTTCCAAGAGATGGCTCGGAATACAAATACCGCCGTACTCCTCTGCGGCGAGAAGTACGTCTCCTTGTTCAATTTCGGAATAAAGGCGGGCAAACCCAACGGGAACGCTTACGGACTCCAATCCAAGGTGAGAAGCTTGCCTAGAAACTGTCGCAGAACAAGTTAGAGTGGAGACAACTCGTCCAATTTGTTTACGATTTTGTACAAGGTGACGCATAATAAGCGGAATAAACTCACGAGGGCTCAGAAGTCGACCGGTTTCATCTACAGCAGCAGCACGGTCTCCGTCGCAATCAACCAAAAGACCTAGCTGTGCATGGCGAGCAACCACCATTGATGAGCACTCGTCAGCCCAAGGATCTGCTGGCTGTGGGTGGATGCCACCAAAATCCCTAACAGGACCTTGATGCATTTGATGAACTACGCATCCAGCAGACGAAAGCACGTCAGCAAGTAAGTCTGTTGCTGCGCCATACATTGGATCGACCACTACGCTAGGACGCAACTTTTTGATGACAGACACGTTAATCTGCTCAAGAAGCGCACTCTTATAAGGCGTCACAATATCTGTAGTAGTAAAAGTCCCACGTTGATTTGTTGGCTCAAGGGGCGTTACTGATTCTACGCGCTGGAGAAAATCACGTGAAACTGGACCGCCGTTAGCAGCACGAATGATCATGCCACAATATTCGCAAGAAAGTTCAGTTGCAGAAATGATAAGACCACCAGCTACATTATTTTGGTGCGCACAGGCATAGCAAATAGCAGGTGTTGGACAAAACGTCTCGGAAACACGGACATCTAGACCAAATGAAGCTAGTGTTGCGGCAGCTTCAAGAGCAGACGAATCTGCCTCAAAACGCGTATCAAAACCAACAAACACAATACCGCCAGGAAGCTCCTGTGACCAAACGGTACCAAGAGCTTCGGCAAGTCTAACTACATTATCCCTGGTAAAGCCTTTGTCATAGCGGGCCTGCCAGCCATCGCTACCAAAACGTAAGATGTAGGGCCTTTTATCCAATGCGTTTGACATAGCTGCCAAGAGCCTCTTTAAACGCCGCTGCAGTGCCTTCATCAGAAAGTGCCATGCGCGCATTAGTAGCAGCCCAAGCTGCAGGAGTACCAGTATCACAACCCTCTTCTGGGTCGATTACAAGCGCATACATCTCTTCCTCGGAAAGCAGGCGCTCCATAGCATCTGTGAGCTGAATCTCATTACCAGCTCCAGGGCCCTGAGTTGCCAGAAGCTCCATAATCTTTGGAGAAAGCAGGTAACGACCAACAATAAACAGGTGAGAAGGAGCGTCTTCTGGACGGGGTTTCTCGACAAGGCCAGTTACCTTCCAGATAGCTCCCTCGCCCTCAGCGTTATCTGAAGGGGAAGAAATGCACTCGCCCGCAATAATGCCATAGCGGTCAACCTGATCTGCAGGAACTGGAGCTACTGCAATAACAGAAGCACCGTTGTGCTGCTTAGAAATTTCTTCCATGCGGATGCACATCTGACGATCTGGAACAAAGTAATCGCCGAGAAGTACAAAGAATGGCTCATTACCTACGCCGTCTGCAGCACAAAGAACTGCATGCCCGAGTCCGCGAGGATTGTCTTGATAGGTAAAAGAAACAGGAAGCGCAGAAGCTGTGTGAACTTTATCAGCAAGATTTTGTTTACCGCGAGACAAGAGGTCATTTTCAAACTTATTGTCTTCTGTAAAGTAAGCTTCAATCTGTGGCTTCTCTCGAGAATTGATGATGATTACCTCATCAACCTCTTCTGGCTCAAGAGCCTCCTCAACCACATACTGAATGACGGGCTTATCCAAAACAGGCAACAGCTCTTTAGGAGTTACTTTTGTTGCAGGTAAAAAGCGTGTACCTAGACCTGCCGCTGGGATAATTGCCTTCATATGTGTACCTTTCATCTATGAGCCCTGTTGGCTCTGCACACCTTACGGGCGCTTTTAGAATGGCGGTTTTGCCGCCGATAAACTCAAATGACTGACGCTTATTTTAGCGTCTAGTTAAGCTACTTGTTTGGAATCTCAATACCACGCTTCTCGAGGAATGTAATGAGCTTAGTCAGAGTATCAATAGAAAGCGAGTGCTCCATAAGACAAGCCTCTGCGTCTGCTGTTGCAACGTCTACACCCAAATCCTCTTCAAGAAAGGTGCGGAGGGCACGATGAGCCCGCCAAGTGGTGCGAGCATTTGCTTCGCCCTCTTTGGTCAGCGTAACACGACCATAGCGACTTTGTTCAACCATGTCCTGTTCTTTAAGCTGGGACAAAGCCTTGTTAACGCTTGCCTTAGAGACATCAAGGCACTCGGCAATATCAACGGAACGAACGCTCTTATCATTATCTGGCTGTTCAAGAGCAATTCTATAGATTGCCTCTAGGTAATCCTCACCAGCTTTAGTCAGTACGTGGTCATTTTGTACGTTATCGTTGGCCATGACACTCCTTATCAACTGCTTGGCAGTCTTTTCATAGAAAATTAGTTGCTTTATGCAACGAAAGCTTTTATATCATTTGAATGATACCCAAAATGACGGTTAGTTTTACTGGCGAGAAGAGCTGTTTGAAGATTCTGAGGACTCTGAAGAGCTTTTCTCGGCAGCTTCAGCGTTTGCCTCGGCGTCTGTTTGTCCATTCAAGCTGGACGGATCGTCTCCCGCGTCAATAACTTTCATCATTTTTGCAAGTGCATCTTTATCTGCAATGACGTACGACTGGCCATCAATTTCTGTTCCTTCAGATGGGACATATGCTGTATATATGTCTTTATCTGTATTCATACCAATCATCTGTGTGCCCAGAGAAATAATGTCTGAAACAGATAAGTCGGTAATAACCATGTTAGCTGTTGAATTGACAATGCTAGCAATGGCCGCAGGATCTCCCGTATTTAAAATCTGAGAAATCATGGCCTTAATGAATGTTCTTTGATGACGCATACGGGTGTAATCGCTATCTGCAAAAGCATAGCGAACACGAGTGAAGAAAAGTGCCTGAGCGCCATTAAGTTTCTGAACACCAGGATAAAGCTCAACGACGTCACTAAAGTTCTCTGTATCACGCATATACTGCTCAACATTTACGGTTACACCACCAAGAGCATCTGTAATGCCTGCAAGACCATTAAAGTTGACCTCTGCATAGTGAGCAATATGTATGCCACAAAGTTCATTTACAGCTTGTACCATACCATTTGCGCCGTCATAAAAGTGGACGGCATTAATTTTCATGTATGAACCTTTCCACAAGACACGGGTGTCTCGTGGAATAGAAAGCATGGTCACACGCTTATGAATGGGGTCAACGCGCGCCAAAATAATGGAATCTGCACGATACTCGGTCTCACCAGGTCGACCGTCTGTACCTAAAAGCAACACGTAATAGGGGTCACTTGGCGCAGAAGGCTCCTGCAGTGTCTGTCGAAGCTCAGCAGTAATAACCTGAGAGTTATTAAGCTGCGCTTGTACATTTACATACCAGATACCTACGCCTACCAAAGCGGCAACAAAAACGGTTGCAAGAACACCCAAAAGCGACCTGACTACCAGCTGCTTTCTAAAAACACGCTTACGGCGCTTGTGGTAGCCCTCTGCCTGCGTACGACTAAAAGGAGAAGTACCGGCTGAGGTATTCTGCAGCGTATTGATTTTGTCGCTAGATGCAGTGCCTTGTGCACCACCACCTGCAGTATTTTGTTCGACATCGCCCGAAGTGCTCAATGCAGCCTCATTGTCTGTCGGCTTTGAATGCTTTGGTGTAGTTGACACAAACTATCCTTCGATAAAGTCGTCGTCTGGAATAGTAGTGCGCTGAGCATCTGCTCCTAGCGCAACGAGTTTCTCGACAAAGCCCTCATATCCGCGGTCAATATGGTGGATAGCTGAAACAACAGTTTCTCCCTCAGCTACAAGACCGGCCATAACCAGCGCAGCTCCGCCACGAAGATCTGGTGACTTGACCTGAGCACCCTCAAATCTAGAGACGCCTCGAACAATAGCGTGATGGCCCTCAATGGTAATGTCTGCTCCCATACGGGAAAGTTCAGACGCAAGCATAAAACGGTTCTCAAAAACGTTTTCCGTGATAATGCAGGTACCCTTAGCTAGAGCAAGCAAGGACATAGTCTGTGCCTGCATATCTGTTGGAAAGCCGGGGAATGGCAGCGTCTGAATGTCAATGGCCTTAAGATCTTGCTGACGAGAAGCCCTTGCCCACCTATCACCAGTCTCGATAGTAATGCCCATCTGCTCGTACTTCTTAAGCACCAGACCAAGGTGATGAGGCTCAAAGCCGTGAACGGTAATAGGTTCACCGGTGAGTGCGCCAATAGCCAAGAAGGTGCCGGCCTCAATGCGATCGCCAACAACTTCATGCTCAACAGGGTGCAGCTCAGCTACACCATGAATCTCAATAACAGGAGATCCAGCGCCCTGAATATTGGCTCCCATTTTGTTAAGCATGTTTGCAAGGTCAACAATTTCTGGCTCACGAGCAGCGTTATCGATGATTGTCACACCTTTAGCAAAAACTGATGCCATCATCAAATTCTCTGTTGCACCAACAGAGGCAAACGCGAGAGAAACAGTTTCTCCCGTTATGCCATGTGGAGCGCTTGCATGAATATTGCCATGCTCAACTTTGAACTCAACGCCTAAGGCCTCAAGACCAAGAATGTGCATATCAATTTTGCGAGCACCGATATTACAACCGCCTGGCATTGCAACAACAGCCTTGCCAAAACGAGAAATAAGAGGGCCTAAAACAGCAGTTGACGCACGCATTTGTGCAACCAAGCTGTAAGGTGTCTCCCAGCTTGTAATATCTGTGGTGTCAATTTTGAGCTCGTGAAGACCGACAACTTCGATGCGAGCACCCAACGTCTTGAGCACCTTGCCCATGACGTGTACATCTGCAATGTTAGGAACATTAGTGAGTGTTGTTACACCTGGAGCCATGATGGTTGCAGCCATCAATTTAAGAGCAGAGTTTTTTGCACCCTCTACCGTGACCTCTCCTGTGACAGAATGGCCACCCACTACTTTTATGACGTCCATAAACCTCCGAAAACGACAGTGTGAGAATTTTACTCCTCAACCACTTGCTTCAGAAGTAGATTACACCAGTCTATCTTTTTTGCGTAGTAGGCACGACGATTATCGTCTTCTGGAAGAGAAAGCATCTGGTCAATGACTTCATCTCTTGTTTCGCGCACAACATCTGCATCAATATCGTCAACGCGACGGGCGTGATCAGCCAAGATAATGACTCCTGTTGGATCGATTTCTGCATATCCACCAGAAATCACTATCTTGGTCATTGAATCTTCTTCAGACTCTGGATGAGGCATGTACAGTCTTACAACACCATCGCCAAGTGCAATGATTTCTGGTGCATGGCCTGGCCACACACCATACTCTCCATCTGATGAAGCAAGAATCAGACTTTTAACAGTTCCTTCGTAGAGGAGCTTATCTGGTCTGACAAACTGACAAGTCAACTCAGCCATGAGAAATCCTAGTTCTGTGAGCTATCCGAAGCGGACATCTTTGCGGCACGCTCACGAACATCTTCAATGGTGCCCGCAAAACGGAATGCCTGCTCAGGTAGATCATCGCACTTACCGTCGATAATCTCTGCAAACGAGCGGACAGTTTCCTCAACAGAGCAGTACACACCAGGGTTGCCAGTGAATTTCTCGGCAACGTGGAATGACTGAGAGAGGAACTGCTGAATCTTACGAGCGCGAGCAACGGTTTGCTGCTGCTCCTCAGAAAGCTCGTCCATACCCAAAATTGCAATAATGTCCTGGAGGTCAGAATACTCCTGCAGGGTCTCCTGAACTGCCATAGCAACGCGGTAGTGCTCTTCTCCAACAATAGATGGGTCAAGAGCAGAACTTGAGCTTGCCAAAGGATCAACTGCTGGGTAAATACCAAGCTCGGTAATAGCACGAGAAAGAACGGTAGTTGCATCCAAGTGCGTAAAGGTTGTAGCAGGAGCAGGGTCAGTCAGGTCGTCTGCAGGGACGTAAACTGCCTGTACGGAGGTAATGGAACCTTCCTTAGTGGAAGTAATACGCTCCTGAAGCTCGCCCATCTCTGTAGCCAGGGTTGGCTGGTAACCAACTGCGGAAGGCATACGGCCGAGAAGTGCGGAAACCTCAGAACCTGCCTGAGAGAAACGGAAGATGTTGTCGATGAACAACAGAACATCCTGGCCTTGATCACGGAAGTACTCTGCAGTAGTAAGACCTGCAAGAGCAACACGCATACGAGCTCCTGGTGGCTCGTTCATCTGACCGTAGACTAGGCAGGTCTTGTTAATGACGCCAGACTCAGTCATCTCAAGGAAGAGGTCGGTACCCTCACGAGTACGCTCTCCAACGCCGGTGAATACAGAGGTACCACCGTGCTGCTGAGCTAAGTTGTTAATAAGCTCCTGAATCAGAACGGTCTTACCAACACCAGCGCCACCAAAGAGACCGGTCTTTCCGCCTCGAACATAAGGCTCGAGAAGGTCAATTGCCTTGATACCTGTCTCAAAAATCTCAGTCTCAGTAGTAAGCTCTTCAAAAAGAGGAGCAGGGTGGTGAATTGGGTAATACTCGACGTCTTCAGGAATTTCTCCGCCATCAACTGGCTGGCCCATGACGTTCCAGACGCGACCCAATGTAGACTTACCTACTGGCATCATCATTGGTTTGCCGGTGTCCTTAACGCGAAGATTGCGTTGAAGACCATCGGTTGACGACATAGCAACAGTACGCACAACACCGCCGTTAAGTTGGGACTCAACTTCAAGGACAGTGCTTACATGACCAACAGGCGTATCGTCCTCTACGGTAAGCGCAGTATAAATACTTGGAACAGGTCCATCGAATTTAACATCGACAACAGGTCCAACTACGCGAACAATTACGCCATCGTCAACATGCTGATTACGCTTGTTGATAACGGCTTCCTCAAAGGAAGAAGTCTCTACTTGCATTTCTGACATTACATATCCTCCAATGCTGCAGCACCACCGATAATCTCATTGAGCTCAGTGGTAATTGCGCCCTGGCGTTCGCGATTATACATACGGCTGAGAGAGCTTAGAACATTCTCAGCATTATCAGTTGCAGACTGCATTGCACGACGGCGCGCGCCATGCTCAGCTGCAGCTGAATCAAGAAGTGCGTGAAAAATGACCGTCTTAATATAAGCGGGCATCAAAGAATCAAGGACCTGGGAAGCAGATGGTGAAAAATGATATTCACTTCTGTGATATGTTTCTACCTGCGTAAGAGCTTCTTCAGAGCGAGGTTTGTTAGGAATCGTAAGCGTATCGCGGGATAAAGGAAGAAGTTGCTCTGTTACCTGCTCTTGGTCAACACGATTTCTTGCATGCCAATATTTGATTACTACTCGATCAATCTTACCCTTTACATAGCCGTCCATAATATAAGAAGCAATGCGATCGGCTTGATCGGCTGTAGGCTCAGAAGAGATACCCACATAAGACATGACAGGATTGATGCTTCTATACGAGAAATATTCTGTTGGCTTGCGTCCACAAGTAATAATCTCAGAAGAGATACCCTTTGACTTAAGACGGGTTATTTCATGCTCAACCTCACGCTGAGGAAGAATATTAAATCCTCCAGCAAGCCCTCTATCAGAAGCAATGATAAGAAACAGCACGTTCTTCTCTTCTTTATGAACTGCAAGAAGAGGTTGTTTCCTAGGATTAAAGCCGGCACCTGCTACGTTGGCAAGCATAAGAGTAACCGCGTCCTTGTATGGCGAAGCTGCTTCTGCCCTATCAAGCGCCTTGCGGACACGCGCAGTCGAAATCATCGACATGGTGCGCGTAATCTGCATGGTGCTCTTAATAGAACTCATGCGCCTCGATATTTCATGAAGGTTCGCCATTAAAAATTACCCCTGCAAAGAACCTTGAGTTACTGCGTCAAAAGAACCTGGTGTGTCAGTATTAATCTCTGCATCGTCCACAATCTTGTTTGGATGCTCTTCAACAAACTTAACCTTAAAGTTCTTGATATGATCTCTTAAGCGGTTTGCTTGATCTTCAGAAATCTTACCCGAGCGTAGAGAGTTGCGAAGCTGAGGGTGATATTCACTCAAATACTGAGCAAGGCTATCGCGGAAAAGAGCTACATTTTCAAGATCAATATCATCTATAAAGTTCTCTTTTGCAGCAAAGATTGCACAAATCTGATCTACAACATCTAGGGCAGAATAACGAGGTTGCTTGAGCAACTCCATCATATGAGCACCGTGGTTAAGCTGATATTGAGTAGTAGCATCCAGGTCTGAGCCAAACTGCGAGAAAGCCTGTTTTTCTCGATAGCTAGCAAGATCCAAACGAAGGGTACCTGCTACCTGTTTCATTGCCTTGACCTGCGCATCGCCACCGACGCGAGATACGGAAATACCTACGTCGACTGCTGGGCGCTGGCCCTGGAAGAAGAGGTTGGACTGCAAATAAATCTGGCCGTCTGTAATGGAAATGACGTTTGTAGGAATGTATGCAGAAACGTCGCCTTCCTGTGTCTCAATAATTGGAAGTGCAGTGAGTGAACCCGCTCCGTTTTCATCAGAAAGCTTGCAGGCACGCTCCAACAAACGTGAATGTAGATAGAAAATATCTCCAGGATAAGCTTCGCGTCCTGGTGGACGATGAAGCGTCAGTGACATCTGACGATATGCAACTGCCTGCTTAGACAAGTCATCATAGACAACAAGAACATGTCCGCCTGGATGCTCTTTATCTGCTGGGTTTCCGTCTTTATCGTTATACATAAAGAACTCACCAATAGCTGCACCTGCCATTGGAGCAATGTACTGCATTGGTGCGGAATCAGCCGCAGTAGCTGCAACAATTACGGTCTTATCAAGAACACCATGACGGGCAAGAGACTCGCGGATGTTTGCAACTGTAGATGCTTTTTGACCAATAGCAACATAGATACAAACCATATCGGTGTTTTTTTGGTTTACGATAGCATCAATTGCGATAGCCGTTTTACCAGTCTTTCGATCGCCAATGATTAACTCTCGCTGACCACGGCCAACAGGAACCATAGCATCAATTGCCAAAAGACCCGTCTGAACTGGTTCGCAAACAGGCTGTCGATGCATAATGCCAGGAGCCTTAAATTCAATTGGACGACGGTGGGTTGCATGAATTGCGCCCAATCCATCAATAGGCTGTCCTAATGGATTGACAACTCGGCCGAGCATATCAAAACCAGCGGGAATGTCCATAACACGACCAGTGGTACGGCACTCATCGCCTTCTTTAATTTCTGAAACCTCGCCAAACAAAACAGCACCGACTGAAGTTTCATCAAGGTTTTGAGCTAAGCCAAATACGCTATGGCCTGTAACCGAACTAGTAAACTCCAGTAATTCGCCTGCCATAGCACTACGTAAGCCAGCTACACGAGCAATACCATCTGCCACCTCAGTAACAATGGAGACTTCCTGCTGGCTAACAGTTGAGTTGACCTGAGAAAGACGCTCTCTAAGACGAGCCATAACGGCATCTGAGCTTAGCGTTCCTTCCTGTATGGTGGTCTTATCAGTCATTACAATTCACTTTCAACGTGACTAGAAGAGAGCCTACTTTTAATGTGCGTGAGCTGTGTCTTCACTGATGCATCATAACGATGATCACGAGCTTCCACCACAATACCGCCTAAAATCTTTGGGTTAACGCGCTCGATGAGATATATCTGGGTATTAAAACTATCCTCAAGTTTTTTAATAATTTTTTGACGTAGCTCATCATCAAGAGCAATTGTAGTGGTCACCGTTACCGTAAGCGTATTATCTTCTTTTTCAAGAAGCTCCTGAAAAGTGGCAGCTATGTCTTCAATGAGATTGACATCTTCACTTGCCTGAATTGCACCAAGAGTCTCAAGAACTTCTGGAGAGAACTTTTTTGCATGCTGCACCTGAACAAGGTCAGCAACCGCACGACCTTCTGCGCGTCCGGCCTCTAAAAGCGCCCTGGTATAGCCCTCTACTTTTCTGTTCTGATCATCTTTATTAGTGCTCATGTGGAGTGCCTACTTCCGCAAGGTACTTCTCTGCAAGAGCACGCTGTTGCTCTTCTGTCAATTCGTTGCCAATAATTTTTCCCGCAATCTCAACAGAAAGATCAACAACCGAATCTGACAACTCGGCCATGGTATGACGGCGTTCAGCTTCAACAGCATCTCTGCCTTTAGTTAAAATCTCAGCGGCTTCAGCCTTTGCTTGCTCAATAATGCGAGAGCGCTCTTCCTCACCTTCGCGTTTAGCTGCAGAAACAATCTCATTTGCTTTCTGCTTGGCTGCGTCAATTCCAGCTGCCGCAATCTCACGATCTTTGTTAGCCTCCTCGCGCGACCTTGCTGCAGCGTCTAAATCACTTTGGATTTTCTCTTGACGCTTATCCAGCATGTGCAAAACAGAAGGCCAAACAAACTTTGCCACAAGTGCAAATATAACTAAAAACGCAATCAAAGCAGGAATAAACTCAGCAGGCTTTGGAAGAAGAATAGCCGCACCACTTGCACCTTCATCAGCAAGTGCAACTGAGGGGATAAATACCATAAGCAACAGAACTAATGCACCTGCTTTGGTAACTTTTTTAGCACCCCTACAAATTGAATTCATGTATTCCTCCAACATAGCAATTTTGCTGCTACTCAATGTCAATTATTTAACCATCAAAGTAACGACAAAGCCAATCAGAGTCAATGCCTCAATAAATGCACAGCCAAGAATAAAGACTGTGAAAAGACGGCCCTGAACCTCTGGCTGACGAGCCATATTGTTTGCAGTAGCCATAGCAACAGTACCAATGCATATAGCTGCTCCAAGAACGCAAATAGCGTATCCAATAACACCCACGATTCCTCCTTTTTCGTTCGCCTCTTTCAAGGCGACCAATATTTGTTTCTATCATCAACTGAGCGTGGGCTCAGAAGATATCTTCATACCATTCACCAAGTTTACAGCTACCGCCGTAAACTTAATACAACCTAATGCTCCGCCTCCACCAGTTGAATATAGACAGTAGAAAGTAGCGTAAAAACGTATGCCTGAATGAAAGCAACAATAGCCTCTACTGCATAAATAATAATTAACAGAAAAACCCAAAAAAGAGAAAATCCTGCTTGAGCAGCTGTTGAGGCAGAAAAACTTTCAAGCGCTGGCATAAAATACATTGACGCAAGAATTGCAAATGTACCCATAACAATATGGCCTGCATACATATTACAAAATAAACGAACGGCTAACGTAGCTAGACGAAGAAACGTAGAGAATACCTCAATAGCCCAAATAACAGCCGCAATAAAAGGATTAACACCCTTTGGAGCTAAACTTAAAATATAGCCAAGCACGCCCATTCTCTTTGCTCCGACATACATAAAATATCCAAGGGAACAAAGTCCAAGTGCAGCGGTAACGCCAATGGTACCAGTACCTGGATGTGCGCCTGGAATTAAGCCGATAAGGTTATTGATTAAAATAAACATAAAAATTGTAATTAAAAATGGAAAATGCTGTCGCCAAGTCTTTCCCAAAGCGGCCTTACAAACATCGTCTCTAATGTATTCAATAAGATACTCAACGCCGTTAACAAAGCGACCTTTAGGCACAAGACTTTCTGCTTGCTTCTTTTTAAATTGAAAGCAGACAATAAGAAAGATCGTAACAGCAATCAAGAAGTAGAAAATGTAGTTAGTGAAACCAAAGGTGGTGTTACCAACCAATGCATGTGGCAAAAAACTTTCGAGCAGCTCAGCCATTTCTGCTGGCAACTGCGCAAGAACATCCACTCTGTCTCAACCTCCCCATACAATCTGCAACCATGTAAGATTGCCCGTCACTGCTCAGCATACTTGAAACGCAACATAAGATGCCAAGAATACGCCACTTTGAATGTATTAGCTACCACTCAGCGTGCATATTTGCGACGAACGGCGATACTAGCACTAAATGTATGCATAGTCACGATTACAAAATCAAATAATTAACTAATGCCCAAACTCTCACATTACTAACACATTTCGTGTTAACCGCCGTTATTGTTATATGTAACTATAGCACTACTAAACTGCTGTTTTATTGCTATTTTCTTAATGAGTGCTGTTACGTGAAAGTAAAATGGTTGCATCAATAATCACAGTTATTTGCCAATATTTTGATACGTACGGACAACTATTTTACCTTGTGATGCAGTAATTAAAATCCAGTGCTCACGTCATGTGGGCACTGGATCTTTGTATTAATGTACGCACTACCACTCTATGAGGTGGCGAGAAGAGCAATGGGCTCCTTACTTGGTGCCGTAAATACGGTCACCTGCGTCACCAAGACCTGGAAGAATATAGGCATTTGGGCTCAGCTGACGGTCAACAGTGCAAGTGTAAAGGCGTACATCTGGGTCAAAGTCCAGGGTTGCCTTGACACCCTCAGGGCAAGAAACAATGGTCAGGCAACGAATATCCTTGACGCCTGCCTCACGCAGGAACTGAATAGCAGCAGTTAGAGAACCTCCAGTTGCCAGCATTGGGTCAACAACCAGGCAGGTACGGTTCTCAATGTCTGCAGGGAACTTGCAGTAATACTGGTGTGGAAGGTGGGTCTCTGGATCACGATACATACCAACATGACCAACGCGAGCAGATGGAACCAGCTCAAGAATGCCGTCAACCATGCCAAGACCAGCACGAAGAATTGGAATAATAGCAACCTTCTTACCAGCAATGCGCTTAGCAGTCATAGTCTCAAGAGGAGTCTCCACCTCAACGTCCTCAAGTGGGAAATCACGCATAGCCTCATAGCTCTCAAGAATTGCAAGCTCGTTGACAAGCTCACGGAACTGCTTGGTGGTAGTTGTCTTGTCTCGAAGAATGTGAAGTTTGTGCTGAACCAGTGGGTGATCAACAACTGTAAGTCTGGACTCATCGTAATCTGCCATAGTGCTCCCTCCAAGAGCTTGACCTGCGCTTTATTTGAATGTGTGGTGAAACTTTAAACCTAGTCACTACATTCCCTGCAGGTTTTGCGTATGTATTACTCATGCAACACCGCTTGCGTGCTGCTCACTTACTGAGCGTCAACGCCCTTAAAATTAGGGTCATCCTCACGCATGATTTTCTCGACACGTCCAGTATGACGGCCACCTGCAAACTCAGTGCTGAGGAACGTGTCCACAATAGCCTCGTTTACAGCAAGATCAGTGAATCGACCAGAAAGGCCAATGACGTTTGCGTTATTATGCTCACGAGCCAGCTCTGCAAACTGAACAGTCTGAACAGAAGCTGCACGAATGCCAGGAACTTTATCTGCGGCCATTGCAACACCAATGCCAGTACCGCAAATCAAAACGCCGCGATCTGCCTTTCCTGCTGCAACTGCACGAGCAACCTTATCTGCAAAATCGGGGTAATCAACTCGGTCATCAGTTGCTGGACCAAAGTCCAAAACCTCGTGTCCAAGTGACTTGATGTGCTCAATGATGGGGTCTTTCTGGATAAAGCCAGCGTGATCGGAACCAACTGCAATACGCATACGTATCCTCCTCAGAAAATTCACTCCTATAGAGAGTAGCGCATGCAGTCAAAAGCTGCAGCCAAAACACATAAAAGGGATAGGATTTTTTATCTATTTTGCAAATCCTGCGGTGGCGAGAATATCTTTAGTTGAAATAGCGCCCTCACGCAAAATGCGTGGTTCATCACCTGTACAGTCGACAATAGTTGACGCAATTGCAAGAGGAGCTGGACCTCCATCAAGCGTCAAATCGGCCTGCTCAACAAGACCTGCCTCAAGACCACTTCCATCAATCGCAGAAGGAGCTCCGTGTGTGTTAGCGCTGGTAGTAGCCAAAGGGCACCCTAACTGTTGCGCAATTTGACATACAAGCGGTGAGTTGGGCATACGAAGAGCAATAGTCCTGTTATCTGGCAAGATGTACTCATCAGAAACGTTCTCTGATGCGGTGACTACCAACGTAAGAGCACCAGGCCAATAAGTATCTACCAACTTATTTGCCCACTCATGTGTAATGTGAGCATATTTCTGCAGATCGGCCTTACTGCCCACAAGCCATGGAAGCGTCTGCGTTGAAGGGCGCTGTTTAATCTCAAAGATGCGCTTATGACCTGGGTTTTGAGGAGTTGCAGCAGCACCTATGCCATAGACAGAATCGGTTGGCATGATAAGTACGCCGCCACGGCGCGCCACCTCAACTGCTAAAGAAACGGTAGATGCCTCTGGATTCATCTGATCAACTTTAATGTACTCTCCCATAAACCCTCAACTCATTGTTGTACGATACACAGATTTTCTCGCCATGCGTCTGAAGTGCTACTTTGCTAGATGCGCCACAAGAATGCGCGGCCTGTGCGTCAGGTCCTCTTTGATCTCAACGGACTCCCACACTCCCTGCTGCTCAGCAAGGTGTGCCGCCTTATCCAGGTGTCCCTCATAGAGCTCAACACAGAGCATTCCTCCAGGTAAAAGCATACGAGGAGCCGCCTCAAGCAACCTCCTGTAGACGTCTAGGCCGTCCTCTCCCCCGTCAAGCGCTAGCTCAGGCTCAAAGCCCTTGACCTCGGCAGGAACTTCCTGCTCAAGCACGCTTGTAGGAATGTAAGGTGGATTAGACACCATTACCGAGAAGGACTGTGCAAGTTCAGCAGGCACGCCTTCCACCAGGTCACACTCAATGAGCTCCACACGCTCCTGCAGGTCCAAAGCGTCTCTATTACGAGTTGCTAAAGCAATTGCTTTAGGAGAAAGATCTGTGGCGTAGACGCGTGTCTGTGGGCGCTCAGTGGCAATAGAGAGCGATATACAGCCCGTTCCAACGCCAGCCTCAAGCACGCGCACTTCTCCGTCGGCGTTTGGAGTTGCCGCATCAACGCCTTCTAGCGCAACATCTACCAGCACTTCCGTCTCTGGTCGTGGAATAAGCACGCCCGACTCACACGTAAGTACCAGGTGCCTAAAAGGCATTTCGCCCGTCACGTACTGAAGCGGCTCGCCCTCTGAACGACGCTTAATAGCCTCACGCATACGGGTGCGCTCATCCGCAGAAAGCGGCTTGTCAAAGTTGGTGTAGAGCTGAACGCGAGAAAGGCCTGTTACTGCGGACAGGAGCCATTCTGCAGAAAGACGTGGATGCTCATCACCCTTCTTTTCCAGGTGCTGAGTAGTCCACGTCAAAATTTTCTGGATTGTCCAAACTTCATCTGTCATGAAGTTTGCGCCTTAGACAGCCTGAGCGAGTTTCTCGGCACGCTCTGCTGCAGCTAGAGCCTCAATAACGGATGGCAGCGTATCGCCAAGAAGAACGCCGTTGTAGGTGCCGTTGAAGCCAACACGGTGATCGGTTACGCGGTCCTGTGGCTGGTTATATGTGCGGATCTTCTCGGAACGTGCGCCATGGCCAATCTGAGAAAGACGCTCTGCGCCCTGCTCAGCCTGCTGACGCTCAAGCTCCATCTCGTAGAGACGAGCACGAAGCATCTGCATGCAGACCTCGCGGTTCTGAATCTGGGAACGCTGGTCCTGAGACTGAACAACGGTATTTGTTGGCAGGTGGGTAATACGAACTGCGGAATAGGTGGTGTTAACGCACTGACCACCAGGGCCGGATGCGCAATACGTATCAATACGCAAGTCTTCCTGGTTGATCTGAATATCAATCTCGTCAGCCTCTGGAAGAACTGCAACGGTTGCGGTAGAAGTCTGAATACGACCCTGAGACTCAGTCTTAGGAACGCGCTGAACACGGTGAACACCGGATTCATACTTCATAACTGAATAGACCTTATCGCCCGTAACCTTAAACTCAATAGTCTTAAAGCCACCCGCCTCCGAAGGAGAGCTGGACAAAATCTCTGTCTTCCAACCGCGAGCCTCAGCAAAGCGCTCATACATCTTGAAGAGGTCACCTGCAAAGATTGCTGCCTCGTCGCCGCCAACACCAGCACGAATCTCAACGATAGTGTCCTTCTCGTCATTTGGATCGCCTGGGATTAACATAACTTTAATCTCGTCCTCAAGCTGAGGAAGCATCTGTTCATTGGCAGCAATATCTTCCTGCAACATTTCTTTTTCTTCTGGATCAGAAGTGGCGTTGAGAAGCTCTTTTGCAGCCTCAATATCATCAAGAGCTGTGATGTACTTATTGGCGTGAGCAACCAAGTCTGCCTGATTAGCGTGCTCTTTTGCAACGCGAGCATACTCTTTTGGATCAGAGACAACAGCTGGGTCTGCAAGCTTTTGCTCAAGCTCAGCATAGGCCTCAACGATTTTTTCTAGCTTGTCACGCATTCTTGCTCCTAAGATAAGTGCCTCGTGCGCGCTTGGTCCATTGGCGTGTAGCCAAACTACCACATAAG
>JAIJTS010000004.1 GCA_022732885.1 Atopobium sp.
GTTAAACTGAAAGGACTGACCCCGGAGGAGTTCCGAAATCAGTCCTTGGTAGCCTAGCTCTTTATTAAATTCGTCCAAGTTTTGGGACGCAGTTCAAACGGCTACGGGTCTTTTTTACTCCATTTAAATGAAACCAACTTACTCTTTACTAAAAAGCTCACTCCAGTCTGGAGTAGCCGAAAGAACAGTTCCTACAATAATGACAATGCAGCAAATTACCGTCAGTGGAGAAGGAATTGCTTCCGGCATAATAGCTGGTAAAACAATCCCTGCAAGTGCAGCAAATATAACTGACCAGGCGGAATAAGAAATATTCAGAGCCATTCCACGAGAGGCACCAATGGCATCGATAGCTTTATAGTAGAAGAGATACGAAGCGGTTCCTGCAAGAGCTGCAATAAATACCACAGCATTTGCAGGGGTTACTGCTACCTGACTTGCAAATTCAACAGAACCTGCCAAAGGTAAGATAATAAGTCCATACGCAAACGCAGAGGTAGTTTCCCTGATTTGGAGTGCAGTCTCATTATCAACAGCGTCGTCTTGCATGCCCCAAGCCAGAATAACTGCCTCAGATCCCCAACCAAAGACGCAAGCTACAACGCCTAAGATTCCAACAAGAACGTTTCCATTACCCTCTCCTGCAGCAGTTGATACGCCAATGACCATAACACCCACAAGAGCAACAATAAGAGCAATGACTTGTTTCAAATTCATTTTTTCTTTGAGCAGAAGCCATGCCAAAAGCGAACCAACCGCTGGATAAAAAGCTGAAATAGCTGCAGTGTAGCCTGGTCCAATAGCATTAATTGCAGCAAGATACCCACTCATACCAATTGGTCCGCCTAAAAGGGCACCGAGCATAACAACTCGTCCACTCTTAGTCTTTGCAGCTTCAAGGGTATCTTTTAGTCTGCCCTTATGTATCATCATGACCAAAAGAATAACTGCGGCAAAAAAATCATGCATGAATGCACTGGCAAATGAAGCCTGTGCAGAATCAAGGTATGGACTCATACCAAGGGCAACACCAAGGATGACGGTATCAACTGCCCAAAGGATGCCGCTCAATAAACCATATTGCATAGTTTCCCCTTTTGCTCTTAGTTCTGAGTCTCTTCGTACCAAGAAAGTACACGATCAATATTATTTGCAGCGTAGCGATAGTAAATAAAGAACCACTCACCTACGTTCTCGCCTTCTGCTTCTTTAACAAGCGACCATAGATACCAGCACCAACCCGCAAAGACTACATAGCTCCAGAAATGCCTACGCTGCTCAAACGTTGCTTCTTGTCCAAAGTAATAATCAATAGCAGCATTTGCTTCATCATCGGTTAGCTCACAACAAACCGTAAAGGTACCAAAGTCATTTGCCTCATCTGACATGCCTGCATATTCCCAGTCAATAAGGCTGTAGGTGCCGGCCTCATCAATTAAGAAATTCAGATAGAAGAAGTCATTGTGAGAAATCACAACTGGATACTGATCGGCATCTGCATACTTCTTCAAGCGCAGGACCTTCTCGCGAAGCTCGTAATAGCCAGGAATCTCAATGGGACCCTCTTCAAGCAAAAGTTTCTCGTAATTAAGGCCCTCATTAACAAAGTCAAAAGAACGATCAAGTGAAGCTCCACTATGGTGCAGCTTATAGCCCATCTCCATTGCGTGTTTAAGCTGCTCAGGATTGTGAGGATCAAGATTTTGCGCATTTTTCACAAACTTAGAAATCTTCCAGCCCTCTTTTTGATCCTCATAAATAAAGGTGTTGTCCAGACCAAGTTCACGAGCAAGACGAAGACCAGCCTCTTCGGCAGCGCGATCAACAAGCTTTTCAGTGCCAACGCCAGGATGCCTGTAGACATACTCCTGAGCATCCTCACCATTTCCTACAACAAAGTGGGCAGACAAATTAGTTAGTCCTTGTTTTAGTGGATAGAAGCCGTGAATATCTTTCTTCTGACAGTGGAGTACAGAGACAATGTTGTCAAAAATCTCTGAATCAATATTCTCAATGAAAGCTGGATCAAACTGACGCAGCTCATCAAGGGAGTCAAACTCATAAATCACGCCGTCAGGATATTTTCTAATGCTCATAGAAAGCTCTTTGATGTGACGGACGTAAATCTCTTCCCAAAGCATATCGACAGTCTCTGGCTTGTCATAAACCTCTTCAAGAATATCAACAAACTTTTTAGAGAACTTTCTATCAAAGAAGACATGTCCAAGCATAATCCAAGAGTTAGAACCGCCAATTTCTACACCAGTTATGCGTCCACCGCGGCCCTCTTTAAGGCACCACTCATTAGTTTCTCCTGCTACATATGTTGCGGAATAATAAGCCCCAAAAACATAGTGTTCAAATGGATTCTGAGTAAAGTAATCATCGGAAGAGCAAATATACGTATTATCAAGCTGATCTTTAACGCACCAGAGCGTAGAGTTGTTATTTCTAGTTGCGTAGTCTGGATTAACAACAATCTTGACACCATACTTAGCGGCCAGATAGAAGAAATACTCCTTCTTATAGCCAACAACTACGGTAATATCGGTAACACCGGCCTCCATAAGCTGGTGAATCTGGCGCTCAATAAGGACTTCTCCACGTACCTTCAAGACACCTTTTGGCTTCTCATAAGAAATGGGCGCAAAGCGAGAAGAAAGACCAGCTGCCATAATAATGGCGTTTTTAACCTCGTAAGGCTTCAAAGCTTCAAGTCCTTTTGGCGTAATAAGACTATCATCAATAAGCCCCTGGTCTTCAAGTGTTTTAACTGCTGAATTAACTGACCCTAAAGACAGCTCTGTATTCTCTGCAAGCTGTCTTTGATTGAGCTTCTCGTTAGACTGAGCAATGGTTTTTAGTACAGAAAACACGTTCTTTGTTAAAGCCACGGTTCCTCCAAATGAGACCAACTTTCAAGCCTACTTACTTTAGTCATAGTACTACTATGTTCAAATTTGTACAAGTATAAACATATATTGAACATAGTAAACTGGAGAAGCGTAGAAACCCGTGACTCTAACAAAAACGACACATGAAGTGCCGTTTTATAGTTCATTTATTACTTTATGTACAAGATAGCTCTAGTAAGGACCAAAATCCAAACGTGCTGGATAGTGATTTTTGCGTTTTTCAACTGGAGGCATCTGCATATAATCGCCGTAAAGCATCCTGAGGAACTTATCATTTTGATTAGGGAATGCTACTTTAATTCCCTCAAAATCAAGCTTATCAACAGGGAAAACCTCATCGATTGGATAGGTGTTCATAAACCTATTGGTGTCGTGTAGGTAGGCAATTCTTTTTGTCTTAACGTGAGCAAAACGGTTGCGGGCTTCCTGCTCG
Organism: Atopobium sp.; assembly: GCA_022732885.1. GTDB lineage: Bacteria > Actinomycetota > Coriobacteriia > Coriobacteriales > Atopobiaceae > Lancefieldella. Next base: position 3,349 of record JAIJTS010000004.1, read on the forward strand.
CGTTCATACATTTTCTGAGTAGATAGAGGTAAAAGTTTGCAAACTCCCCTGCCCATGGTAACAGCAGCTTTTAAGAGTTTTCCTTTGATGCCGTCGGCCAAGATGACAGGACGTGGAACGTCAACTAGGATACGCATATGTGACCAGAACCATGCATCAAATGCTTGCTTCTGATATTCTTTCTCGTCATCTGAAACGTTATCAAAGCAATAAACATCCAGGAAAATACCAAGGTCAAGTGGAAGCGAAGCAAGTGCTTCTTCACAAAACTGTGTGCCCTTGAGCATGATTCGAGTAGTTGGAAATGGATAGTTGATGTCCCTCTTGGTATTCATAATTGAATACTTTTCTGACCACTCTTTGTCATAGATATCCAGAAGTTTATTAAAGTCTTCCGCAGGAAGGCAAACGTCAATATCATCGTCCCAAGGAATAAAACCTTTATGACGAAGAGCACCGATAGCGGTACCGCCAAACCCAAAATAACGAATGTCATTGGCTTCGCATGTATCAACGAAGTCTTTTAAGATCATCAGCTCAACTTGCTGAAGATGCTTAAGTGTCTCTGTATCGTATGTGCGCATTATCGACCTTCGTACATCTTCTTGTAATAATCCTGGTAATCACCAGAAATTACGTTTTTAACCCATTCACGATTCTCTAGATACCAGTTAATGGTAGTGATAATTCCCTCTTCAAATGAAGTTTCTGGATACCAGCCAAGCTCTTCTTTAATCTTATCAGGTGCAATGCCGTAGCGGCGGTCATGACCTTTACGATCAGTAACGTAAGAAATCAGATTTTCAGTAATCTGAGCATCGCCAGTGATTCTTGCAACTTCACTAATGATGCACTTAACAATGTAGAGGTTGTTGCGCTCGTTATGACCGCCAACGTTATAGACCTCGCCCAGCTTGCCGCCTTCAAGAACCATAGCAATTGCCTTGCAGTGGTCATCGACGTACAGCCAATCACGAACGTTAAGTCCATCACCATAAACGGGAAGTGCCTTGTGCTCCAAGCAATTCTCAATCATCAGAGGAATGAGCTTCTCAGGGAACTGATAGGGGCCGTAGTTGTTAGAGCAGCGGGTAATTACCGCTGGGAAACCGTACGTATCATGCCAGGCCTTTACAAACATATCTGCAGAAGCCTTAGATGCAGAGTAAGGACTATGAGGGCTCAATGGTGTAGTCTCACGGAAAAATGCCTCTGGGTCATCAAGCGGCAACGATCCATAGACCTCATCAGTAGAAACCTGCAGGTATCTATGGTTGCCGTAGGAGCCCTGTCCATCATTCCAGAAAGACTCTGCAACGCTCAGAAGTGCAACAGTACCCATAACGTTAGTGTCAGCAAAGGCGCCTGGATCTTCAATAGAGCGGTCTACATGACTCTCTGCTGCAAAATTAATAACATAATCAGGATGATGAGCTTCAAAGAGCTGCGTTAGGGCTGCTTTATCCCTAATATCTACGTGAGCAAAGGTATAGCGAGGGTCCTGATCATATTCCGAAAGGTTCTCAAGGTTGCCCGCATACGTCAGGGCATCCACGTTCAGAATATGAATATCCTGATTTCTTTTGAGCATATAGTGGATAAAGTTAGATCCAATAAATCCAGCTCCACCAGTTACTAAATAGGTCTTCACACTAACCTCTTTCTACCTTCGAAAGATATGTCGCAAGAGCCTCCTGCCAAGGCCTCATACTGTTTCCAATAGTACTCTCAAGATGGCCGTTTACCAAAGATGAATACGCAGGGCGAGAAGCGCTTTCTGGGTGCATCTCTTTCCACTGAGCAGAAGTTACCCTAGTAACCTTACAGTCAAGATTGCTGCCAGCCATAATAGCTTCGGCAAAATCAGCCCATGAGCATGTTCCCTCATTGGTTGCGTGATAGATGCCATAGTTCTCAGTAGCCGCAATGCACAAGATTGCGTGTGCCAAATCATTTGCGCTGGTAGGATTACCTACCTGATCATCAACAACACTAATCTCTGGATACTTTGCACCAAGGGTGCGCATGGTTGTCACAAAGTTCTTGCCAACATAACCATAAAGCCACGCCGTTCTAACCACAAATGTTTGAGCATTTGCTGCCAGCGCAAGTCCTTCTCCCGCCAATTTGGAGCGACCATAGGCAGAAACAGGACAAGGAGCATCTTGTTCCGTGCGAGGAGAGTTTTCTTTACCGCTGAAGACGTAATCGGTGGATACCTGCACAAGCTTTGTCTGAGTAGAGTTACAAGCTCGTGCAAGATTCATAGGACCAAGCGCATTTACCGCAAAAGCCATATCAAAATTGCTCTCACAACCATCTACATTTGTTGCGGCAGCACAGTTAATAACAACGTCATAGCGTTCATGCTGAGCAAACCATGTATTAACTGCCTCAGCGCTAGTAATGTCAAGCTCGTCTGCGTCGGTATAATCAACATCTGGCTCAATGAATGACTCTGAAATGGGACCAATCTCAGAAACCCCGGTCTCAAAAAGGCGTTTGAGTTCGTTGCCTAACTGACCATGGGAACCAGTAATAAGAACGTGCATACTACTCTCCCTTTCCAGAAGGAAGAATACGTCCCTCTGCAACACTCTTAAGGTGCTCACCATACGTTGATTTACCGTAACGATTGGCGCACTCAATGAGCTTAGAGCTGTCAATCCAACCGTTCTCAAAGGCAATTTCTTCTGGAACACTTACGGGAAGGCCTTGTGCTGTCTCAACGGTACGAACAAACGTAGATGCCTCAAAGAGAGACTCCATAGTTCCTGTATCCAGCCATGCAAAACCACGACCAAGCGTAACAACATCAAGCGTACCGTCTTCAAGATACAAACGATTGAGGTCAGTAATCTCGTATTCACCACGAGCGCTTGGTTGAACCTGTTTTACCAGTTCAGTGACGCGTTGATCATAGAAATAGAGTCCGGTAACAGCATAGTTAGACTTTGGCTGAAGGGGTTTTTCTTCAATTGAAATAGCGTTGTAGTTTTTATCAAACTCAACAACACCAAAGCGCTCTGGGTCATCAACGTGATAGCCAAAAACGGTAGCGCGACCGGATGTTTGTGCCTGTTGAGCAGCCTTTCTGACAAGTCCTGAAAGACCATTTCCATAGAAAATATTATCCCCAAGGATTAAAGCGGCAGCGTCATCGCCAATAAATTCTTTACCAATGACAAATGCCTGGGCCAATCCATCAGGTGAAGGCTGTTCAGCATAGCTGATTGAAATACCAAAATCAGAACCATCGCCCAAAAGTTTCTCAAAGTTTGGAAGGTCCCGAGGAGTAGAAATGACGAGAATATCTCTAATTCCCGCCAACATAAGCGTTGACAATGGATAGTAAATCATTGGCTTGTCATAAACAGGTAGAAGCTGTTTAGATGTAACAGTTGTCAGGGGATAAAGCCTGGTACCGCTACCTCCTGCAAGAATAATGCCTTTCAAAATTACTCCCCATCAATTAGATTCCTCATCAAATACTACTTATAGTACGCTCATAAATAAGCTTACCAAAGTCCTATTCGACAGCCGTAATTTTATACAATCTGTAAGGACCTTCTTGAAGAACAACCTCAAATCCAGGAACTTTATCAGTAATCTGCAAACCTGAGAATACAGAGCTTTGGTTTCCTAATAAAGCTGGATTTTCTAAATCTAGCAACAGGACATATCTTGCACCAGTTTCTCGCACTGCCTGCTGAACCTCAGGATTAGTAGCTACCTCATTAAGTCTTGTACGAATAATTACACTTTGTGGTAATTCTTCTGATTCCACCTTCGCGCGGTAGAAAATGTTCATGCCATAAAGTGAGTTTAGAACAAGCGAGCCGTCGTAAGGATTATTAACTACCAGGTCATTGCCAACAATCTGAAGAGCTTTTTGTACGAACTCGTCTTCACTTGCCTTATAAGTTGTCTGCTCACGAGGCTCAAAGACCTCATTGAGCCAAATGATGCCGTAACGAATTTCACTATGCTGTTTTCTGGGCAAACTTGCCAAGTCCCACGGGCTCAAAAGAGCACAGCTCCATAACAAAGCAACAATACACATGAGAACGCCAGAGCTCTTAATAAACATGCAAGGCCTACATGTTGACTGCTTTTCATCTACGGAATTATCACACGTGATATTTTCTGAACTTGTTTTCTCGCCTTTGTTGCCCTTTTCTTTGACTGTCTTAATAACGTGTTTGATCAGGTCAAATACAAACGTGATTGTTGTTTCCATACCAATAATCGCAATAGGAACTGCAGCTATTGCTACCATCGCGGCGGTTCTTTCTGGATCGGTATACCAAAATCCCGAGAAAAACCTCTTGATAGGAAGTACATCAGAAAGACTTGCCACATAAATGACGGCAGTCATGAAAAATACCAAAATAAGCCAGCGTGAATTTTTGTTCAACAAACAGCTCACAAATCCAAGCCAGAACGCAACGGCAAAGAGAACCTGGGGCATGTTCATCAGCAAGCCAAAGTTCAATACAGAAAGAACTGACTTAATTGGATCAACATAAATTTCCCAGCGGAAATTAACAGTCGGTGCCATAAAACTTGAATTAAGCACAATATTCCACATGCCAATAGCAGAGCCAAGAATTACGCACTCTAAACAAATCAATAGAATGATTTTCCTCGGTTTTGTTAGATCAAATTTCTTACTCAAATACTCCACAAATCTTGGAAGCAAATTGCAAAGAACAAATGGTAAAACAAAAATAGCCCACAAGAAATCTGCACTAGGATGAACCAATGCAAGTGCAATAATCCCCATAAAACATAGACAAAGTGTATGAACATTTACAGAAATTTTTTGAACGCTATGAGTTGATGAGCATACTTCTTTGCAAGATATTTCCTCATTAAAGGACAATATAAAGACTGCTACAACAGTGGGGACAAGACAAAAACCAGCTACATTAGGAAAGACTGCATGCACCGTAACCATTCGAATAGGAAAAGCCAATTGTGCAAATGCCACAAATGCAGTCAGTAAACTAAAAGTTATATTTTTCTTTCCTATCACCTGAAGCAAAGCACAGACGCCCACTGGATATATAACCGCGACAAAAACAAACCAAACCACATTTTCTGTAAGTACCTCATTAAGGCCTGTAATTGCCGCAGTGACAGCTGCAAAAGAATGAAAAAGAGTTGGATAGAAACCCTCATCAAAGAAAGGAGTCTGGAGCTCAGGCCTTGCTCCGGTATAAAAAGCTGCATGTAATGTTGAATAAATACCAGACTGAACGCTTCTTGTAATGTATGCCAGGTGTGCATAGTTATCAGCAGACTGTAAAAACCATGACGGATTTCTAATTGCTTTATGAAAAATAACAAAGAAAATCGCAGTAGAAATAAAAGCGGTTATTAAGAGAAAGGCTCCGTTCAGAGAGTTCTTCTCATCATCGTTTGTATGAGATTGATTTTGCTGAGTTGGCCTGACCTTCTGAATAAGATACGAAAGTCCAGCGGCAATCAGGATAAAAAGGCCAACACCTCCCAAAAGCGGTGTCACGCCTCTTAATCCCAGAGGATATATTGCAATTCCAGAAAAACCAATGAGACAGACCGAGATAAGCGGAGCAACCACAAAAGATGTGGCTCGTTTAGTGCCAAGAGCGCGAGAAAAAAGATATCCCGGCACATAACAAAGAACGAGTGCAACTGCTACGGCTAAAGCAAACTGTCTCCACATATGTAAGTTTCCTTATTTCGTGGCCATTACCAACTAGACGAGCTTAGCCCAGCGCTTTTTACCTGCCTGAAGAAGGGCTTTCTCAAGAACTGATGGTTCAACCTTATAGGTCTTTGCGGGAAGAGGTTGCTGATTAATCTTAATGCCACCACCGTCAATAAGACGGCGAGCCTCGCCATTACTTGAAGCAATCTCTGCTTCAACCAAAATCTTTGGCAAATAGATTAGACCGTCTTCATCTGCTTCAAGAGAAATTGCAAACTCTTTGACATCATCAGGAACTTCATTGTTCTTGAACTGAGCATCAAAAGCTGCCTGTGCCTTAAGACCCTCTCCCTCACCGTGGTAAAGATCAACAATATTTCTACCAAGAGCACGCTTGAGCTGGTAAGGATCAGCGGTACCATCTTCAAAGCTCTTATCAATTGCATCAAGCTCATCAATAGAGAGCGTAGAACAAAGACGATAATACATTGGAATAATCTCATCAGAAATAGACATGACCTTACCAAACATATCATTTGGCTCATCAGTCAATCCAATGTAGTTGCCATAAGACTTGCTCATCTTTTTAGTACCATCAGTACCTACCAAAAGAGGCATAGTAAGCGCAATCTGAGGCTCCATATCCATATCACGCATAAGATCGCGACCAGCAAGCAAATTAAAGATTTGGTCGTTTCCACCCATCTCTACGTCTGCCTTAATAACAACAGAATCGTATGCCTGAAGAACTGGATAAATAAATTCATGGAGCGCAATTGGCTGCTGATTGTGGTAACGATTAGAGAAGTCTTCTCGCTCAAGAATACGAGCAATGGTGAACTTGCTCATAAGACCAAGCATGGTCTCAAGATTCATAGGTTTAATCCAGTCACCGTTATGAACAACAGTGGTTCTTTCTGGGTCAAGAATCTTCATAGCCTGGTTAACATAAGTCTCTGCGTTAGCGTCTACCTGCTCTGCCGTCAGTGGAGGACGAGTAGAATCACGTCCAGAAGGGTCGCCAATTAGCGCTGTACCACTACCAATGATTAACGTGACATTATGACCAAGGTCCTGGAACTGACGCATTTTACGCAGAGGAACTGCATGGCCCAGGTGCAAATCAGGACTTGTTGGATCAACGCCAAGCTTGATGTTAAGAGGAGTACCCTTTTTGAGTTTTTCTTTTAAACCATCCAAAGGAACAATCTGCATAGTTCCTGAAGTAATAACACGGAGTTGTTCTTCTACTGAAAGCACTCTGTTTCCTCTCAACGCAAACCTGTTAAACCATATAGTTGCTGTTTCAAATAATATCTATTCAAAATGTTATCTATCAGAATACAACAGAGTTGTAACTCTTTATTCACTGAAACCTAAATATCAGACTATAATAATGAGAGCTATGACAAGGAGGCTCAATGGGTATTAGAACCCGTCGTGCACGTAAACACGCAAATACACATGCCGTAGGTTTTGGCATTGCCGGATTCTTTGGCTTTATGGCTCTTCTCGCGCTTGCACTTGCTCTTTCTTTAGGTGCAGCTGTTTCATCGTGGCTGGAAGACCTGCCTGATTACAACTCTGCTAATGCCTACCTCGTCGCAGAGCCTACACGCATCTATGACTCCAAAGGCAACGATATTGCAGACTTTTATTTGCAGCAACGTCGTTCTGTTACCTTGGATCAAATTTCTCCTTATGTCATTAAAGGAACCATTGATACTGAGGATAAGCGCTTCTATTCCCACAGTGGTATTGACCCTTGGGGTATTGTCCGCGCTTCAGTCGGCTCGCTCTTTGGTGGCGGCGAAGGCGCTTCTACAATTACACAGCAGCTTGTTCGTAATACTGTTCTTTCTAACGAGCAGTTTGAGCGCTCGTTAAAACGTAAGGTCCGTGAGGCTTATATCTCTATTCAGATGGAGAAAAAATTTACTAAAGATCAAATTCTTAATATGTACCTAAACACTATCTACTACGGTAATGGTGCCTATGGTATTGAAGCTGCAAGTATCATCTACTTTAACAAGCATGCAAGTGATTTAACCCTTGCGGAAGCCGCTACACTAGCTGGACTTCCAAATGCGCCTTCTGCTTATGACCCAACCGTTAACCCAGAAGCAGCAAAAGAAAGACGTAATACTGTTCTTGAGCGTATGCTTCGCGCTGGTGACATTACGCAAGAGCAGTACGATGAAGCTGTTGCTGAAGACCTAGTACTTAATCCTGGTACGTTAACTGACAATATTGGTCAGTTCCCTTACTGGACTGACTATATTCGTAGCTTGCTCCAAGAAGACTTTGATAGCGATACCATTCTGCAAGGAGGATTGCGCGTTTATACCACACTTGATCCTGACCTTCAAAAAGACGCTGACGAGGCTGCTACAAGACGTATTAAAGAGCTTGGCAACCCTCGCTTAGGCGCTGCTTTGGTCTCTATCGATCCTCAAACTGGCTACATTAAAGCAATGGTTGGTGGGCAGGATTACTCAAAGAGTCAGTACAACATTGCAACCAGTAGCAACCGACAGATGGGCTCCAGTTTTAAGATGTATACGCTGGTTGCAGCCCTCTCTGAAGGTATGAATCCAGAGATTGTTCTTAACGGCAACTCTCCAATGCAAATTACCCCAACCTGGTTGGTTAAAAATGCTGGCAACTACAGCTATGGCGCAATTACGCTGCGTCAAGGTACGGTTTACTCTTCCAACACTGTTTACGCGCAGGTTGCTGAAGCCATTGGTATCGATAAGATCCTTCAGACAGCTTATGCCATGGGCATCCGCACACAGCTACAGCCATACCTATCTACCACTCTTGGTTCTCAGGGCGTAACCCCTATTGAGCAGTGCACAGCATTTGCAACCCTTGCTGCAGGTGGTGTCCGTCGTGATGCTGTTGCAATTACTCGTATTGAAGACCGTAACGGAAATGTCATCTATGAGCACAAGGACAACCCAGTTCAGGCTATTAGTCCAGCTGTTGCTGCAGCTGCTACAGATGTTCTGAGCGGCGTTCTTACCTCTGGTACTGGTCGCTACGCTAACAACCTGAAGACCTTCAACCAGCCAGTTGCAGGTAAGACAGGTACTTCCGATAACTCTGAGGACCTTTGGTTCTGTGCTTATACTCCACAGCTAGCAACAGTTGCTTGGTGTGGATATCCAGATAGTCGTGACCCTGTTATTATCGGCGGTGGCGAGTCTTCTACCTTTGTTACTGCTCAGTATGTTTGGGCTTACTACATGAATGCAGCATTATCTGGTGTTGCTCGTGCAGAGTTCCCTAAGACTACTGAAAAGATTTCCTACAAGCCCGATAGCTCTTGGAAGTTTGTTGGTGGCTCCATCAACAGTAAACAGAACGAGGAAGATAGCAGCGAGGAGGAGGAAGAGACTACCAACGAGGAAGAAGAGACTGATTCTACCTCTACTCCTACCACCCCTACTACTCCTGCAACTCCTGGAACTGGAACTGGCACAGGCACAGGCACAGGCACTGGTACAGGAACAGGAACTGGTACAGGAAATCCATAATCTACTTGTTTATCTACAACAAAAAGGGAGTCCGCTTACTGCGGACTCCCTTTTTTATTTTGTTTCTCTCTAAACTGTGAACGCTAAAGAATACTGTCTACATTACCAAGCTGAGCGATAATCTGGATAACATCTGCGGCATGGGCAGTTTTATCTACAATTATCAAAACTGTATCATCGCCGGCAATAGTTCCTACAACATGATCAAGCTCAACATCGTCTAGGGCAAAAGCAACTGCTGATGCAGTGCCAGGATGGCAGTGAATTACTATAAGGTTCTCGGCTGCAGTAGCCCCAACAACAAATTCAGAAAGCATTTTTTGCAGGTGCATATCTTCAGAAAGTACATAAGAACCCTCAGGTAGCTTTTGTAAATCCATTTCTGCAGTATCACGAGAAACGGTTGCCTGGGTACAGACAAAGCCTCGTTCTTTAAGCAAGTAAGCAAGATCACGCTGCGTGCGGATTGACTTACTACGAACAAGTTCACGAATTACGTCTTGTCGAGCATTTCTATGCTTCACGACGCCTTCTTTCCTTATATGATTCACTAACCTTTGAAAACAAACGAAAGTGATTTAAGAATATACTTAATTAACTCTTGTGAGCATACAAAACCGCTAAGCGGTGTAAATAACCCGCTTGTCGGTTGTGATAGTACATTCACAATTTTCTAAAACTATTTATGTATTTTTCGCCGTATGATTCAACATGAGTGAAATTATCTTTTACAACCTGGAGGCCCTCATGCCCCTCAATGATTTGCCTAAGAGAAATCAAGACTCGTACGGAGACGCTTCTATGCGCCGCCGCCTTCCACAAAATAGCCGCCAATCTCACAATAAAGATTTCTCTGATAGACAAGCTAAACGTCGTAAAAGAAATACTCTGAATTCAAAGGCTCCTCTTTTTAAAAGACAGTCTTTTCTTTATCGCATTAATTCTCGCACGAGAACTTATATTGTTATTGGACTAGCTATTATAGCTGCGCTTTTAATGGTTTTTATTGTTTCTAGCTGTGTTCGTGGTTGCACAAATGAGGCAACTTCAAAGGTAGAAACCAACTCCGTTGATTCTCGCGTTGCTGTGGGAACTTCAGAAGAGCTAACCAAAGCGCTTGCAGCCAAGCTTGATCAGAACAAAAATCTTGCATGGATTGCAGAGCACGCCGATAGATACAACGATAAAAGCCTTATTGAACTGGCGCTTGCCCACCCTGAGGCAATTGATTTTGTTGCAAACTACCCTGATTCTGATGGCAAGGCAAAGACCTATGATGATTCGCTCACCAAAGGTACAGCTCCACAGCTCTATACCTGGGACTCTAGATGGGGCGGCGTCTCATATGCTGGCTCTGTAATTGCCACCAAGGGCTCAGGCCCAACTGCTCTCTCTATGGCATACATGGGTCTTACCGGAAAGAATAACTGGACTCCAGCAGATATTGCGGGCGCTGTTGAAACTGCCAAAGCAGCAGACACCGACTCTGGAATGAACAGATCATTTCTCGAGAAGAACTTAGCTAACCTTGGCCTTACCGCCGAAAGCTATAACATTTCTGCTAACAATATCACCTCACTTCTAGACGCAGAAACCTTCCTGCTTGTTGAAGTAAAGGGCAACAAACTAAGCTTAGATGGAGCTCACTGGATTCTGGTGACCAGCAAAAACGATGACGGCACGGTAAACGTTCACGACCCTCTGTCTCCTGAAGTAAGCTCACGCCCATGGGCTGCAGAAACTATTGCAAGCGCCGCAAATACTCTGTATACCGTGACAGTAAAAGCCGCTGAGTAAAAACCCAGCATTCACAAAAAGTGAATACTGGGTTGGACGGGTTTCTCGCCAAAAAACTGTGCGGAGATAGACATTTTTAGAAGCGGACTATGAAAGCACCTTCTGTGCAGCCTCGCTGAGCTCTGCGATGCGCGCCTCGGCCTCTTCACGGGTAGCGCCGTTAGCAAAGAGATAAGCCTTGACCTTTGGCTCAGTGCCCGATGGACGGAAGATGACCTTGTTGTCGCCCTCAAGCCTGTACTCAATAACGTTAGACGCTGGCAGAGTCTGAGGAGCCTCTTTCTGCAGGCCAGAGACGCGAGGCATTTCTGCACACTCGGCATAGTCTGTTACGCCAACAACTTTGTAATTACCAACCATATCCAACGGATTGCTACGTAGACCGCTCATAATCTCAGACATTTTTGCGGCTCCCTCAGCACCTGGATATGCAGCGTTAACAACGCCATTGAGGTAGTAACCGTAACGCTGATACAAAGCGTCCATTGCCTCGTAAAGATCCATGTTACGGGCAGCGTACCAAGAAGCCATCTCTACGCAAAGCATGGTGGCAACAATAGCGTCTTTATCGCGGGCATGAGTACCCGCAAGGTAACCATAGGACTCCTCAAAGCCCATAAGGAAGCGATCCTCCTCACCAGCATCCTTGAGCTGGTCAATTTGGTCACCAATGTACTTAAAGCCCGTGAGTACTCGGCGCATCTCAAACCCGCGGGCACGTGCCAAGACGTCAGGCATAGCAGAAGATACGATTGTGGAAACGGCTACCTTATCCTGGGGTTTCTCGCCACGCTCTTCTGCCATGGTAAGGAGCCAGTCCATCAGCAGAACGCCCATCTCGTTTCCAGAAAGCAGCACGTAATCGCCATTATGTGGGATTGCGGTACCCATGCGATCTGCGTCAGGATCAGTTGCCACCAAAAGGTTTGGCTTTACCTTGTCAGCAAGTTTGAGGCCCAACTCAAGTGCCTCGCGGAACTCTGGATTTGGATAGGAGCATGTTGGGAAGTTTCCGTCTGGCTCTGCCTGCTCCGGAACAACGTCAACGTCATTGACGCCAATCTCCTTCAGGATGCGCGTGACGCACTCCATGCCGGTACCGTTAAGCGGCGTGTACACAACCTTGTAGCCGTCGGCAGCCTTAAATCCTGGAATAGAAACGCGCTTGATAGCCTCGATGAAGTTGTCTAGAACCTCTTCTGGTGTCCAAACAATCAGGCCCTTCTCCAGGCCCTCTTCAAAATTCATAGGCTTGACGTCAAAAGGATTGACACGCGCAATATTTGCAGAAATCTCAGCCGCAGCCTCATCCGTAATCTGGCCGCCGTTATCGTTATATACCTTATAACCGTTATAAGGCGCAGGATTGTGACTTGCGGTAAGCACGATACCAGCGGAAGTCTTAAGATAGCGGACAGCAAACGAAAGCGTTGGAACAGGCTCGATACGAGGGTAGACGTACACGCGGATGCCATTAGCTGCTAAAACACCAGCTGCAACCTTCTGGAAGTCCTCACCCTTAAGGCGAGAATCCCTTGCAAGAGCCACCGTAGGATTTTGATAGTGAGCGTTAAGGTAATCCGCAAGACCCTGGGTTGCCTGAGCAACAACGTAGACGTTCATGCGGTTGGTGCCAACACCAATGGTGCCACGAAGACCAGCAGTACCAAAAGCAAGCGAACGATAAAATGCATCGTAGAGCTTATCTTCTGCTTCTGGTTTGACAAGCTCATCAAGCTCTTTTACCAGATCTTCTTCGGTGACGTTTGCACGCCAGGACTCAAATGCTTCCATAACTTTTGCATCCATAATGACTCCCAAACCTCAAACAGCTCCCTGTATTTCTTTATAAAAAGATACTACGCGTATTTTAAGCTAAAAATAACAGATGATTTGGCGAGAAAAACATGGGAAAATGTTAAATAGTACGTATTCAATTCCTACGGGCGAAAGGTGTCCCGATGTCTCAAGAACTTGAGTTCTTTGCAACATGTCCAAAGGGCTTTGAAAAGCTCCTTGCGCATGAGCTAGAAGGCTTACGCATTAAAAAGGTACGCCCCCTTGGTGGACAAGTTGCGTTTTACGGCTCACTTGCCGATGCTTACCGAGTCTGTCTATGGTCTCGTCTTACCTCTCGTGTCATTTTGGTGCTCGACCGCATTGGCGCTGCAACTTCTGACGCGCTCTACGAAGACCTCTCCCACATTGCCTGGGAAGACCATATTGGCCCACACGCCACTATTGCAGTGAGTGCTCACGGAACAAATGACCAGCTCAGAAACACTAACTTTATTGCTGTCAGAACAAAAGACGCCATTGTAGACCGGCTTCAAGCAAAGCGCGGAAGCCGTCCTATGGTCAACACGCTTGCACCTGACGTAACTATTGTCGTGCGCGTATCACGCAACCGTGCCACCGTTGGCATTGACCTTGCTGGTGAGGCACTCTTTAAGCGCAGCCTAACTGGCGGTAGAGGGCCGGCACGTGAGTTTGCGCCGCTCAGACTGGACTACGCTGCAGCTCTTCTATACCTGCAGGCGCAAACTGCTGCGAGTACACCGCTCTTCTCGCCCGACGCGCCGCTACCGGCGCTGCTGTTCCCGGGAGCAGGCGCGCTTGCACAAGAGGCTGCGGGCATGGCGCTTGACGTGGCTCCGGGTATCCTGCGCGCTCGCTGGGGCATGACAGGCTGGGCCTGCCACGATGACGATGCCTGGCAGGATTTGCTTGCCGAAGCCGATGAACGTGCCGAGAAGGGCCAGGAGCGCCAGGTAACGCTCTATGCAGCGGATCCTCGCCCAAAGGCTAAGGAAGCCGTGCTGTACACGCTTCGTGCGGGCGGCCTCAAGGCAGACGTACAGTTTTTGCCAGCGTCTGAACTGCTAAAACATACAGAGCACTTCACTGGCGTTGTTGCGGACCTCTCGTGGGCCAAAGAAGAACCCACGCTGCAGGGCTCCGCTTACGCTACGCTTGGACTTTTTGCTGGCCAGGCAAGCACGCTGCTTACCAGCGACACAAATACCGATACGGTGCTCAGAGCAACTCCTTCGCAAACGCTTTCTGTCTACGTGGGCAACTCTATTGCTACCATACGCTCCTACCCTGCTGCAGATGCACAGAAGATTGATGGCACAGCTAAAACCACTGATGCGCCTGCAAGCAACTCCGAACTCACTTCAGTTCCTGCTGGCCCTACCGTTGTGGTTAATGGACAGCCCGTAAGTGTGCTGGTTGCTGCATCTGATCAGTTTGCAGCTCGTCTCACAAAAGTGGCTAAACAACGTGCTAAATGGGCTCGTAAAAACGATGTCTCATGCTACCGTGTCTACGATGCTGACCTGCCAGATTACGCCGTCAGTATAGACATCTACAAGGGTGCCACAAAGCCAACTACGTGGCTGCAAATCTCTGAATACGCCGCTTCTAAAGAGATTGACCCAGATCTTGCAAAGCGTCGCCTTCTAGACGTCCTAGCTCTGGCTCCACGCATTTTGGGCGTGCCCAGTTCAAACGTGAATCTGAGGACAAGAACACGAGCAAAAGGCGGCTCTCAATACTCTGATGAGGGTAGTGCGGCAGACAACTCAAGAAAAGAAATGCTGCTCATTGATGAGGGCGGCCTGCTTTTTGAGGTCAACTTTGCCTCAAGATTAGATTGCGGCATTTTCCTGGATCACCGTGATACGCGCGCTGAAATTCGTGAGCTCATGAAGAGCGCTGGAGCTGCCAAGAGCTTCCTCAACCTGTTTGCCTATACGGGTACCGCTACCTGCTATGCAGCAGACGGCGGCGCACTTCACTCCACCACTGTTGACCTCTCTAAACCCTCGCTTGAATGGGCCAAGCGCAACATGAAGCGCAACGGTTTTGATGGCGAAGAGCACGAGTTTGTTCAGGCGGACGTCTTATCTTGGATTACAGAGATGCGTCACACCAAAAACCGTTGGAACGTCATCTTCTGCGACGTTCCAACCTTCTCCAACTCATCCCGTATGAAGCAAAACTCATTTGATGTCCAGAGAGATCACGCTGAGCTCATCATTGGCATTTCTCGCCTTTTAACTCGTGGTGGCGTTGCCATTTTCTCATGCAACCTACGCACCTTTAAACCAGATGTCGAGAAAATCCAGCGAGCTGGCGTTGTCATTGAAGACATCACAAGTGAAACAATTCCGGAGGACTTTTCAAGAAATCAGAAAATTCACCACGCTTATAAAATATTGAGAAAGCCACAAGAAAACTTCTAAATATTTTATTGATGGACAAAAAAGATACGTTTATACATTCGCCTAGTTATATCTATGTATATGGACTAACATATGAAGATGGACTGTACTTATCATCTGTTGAGAGGATTAATAGATGACCGCAAATAAAGCTGCATTTAATGCACTTTTTTCTAAGAACAAATCCAAAAAGTCAGCTGGCATTCCGTTAAGTGCTGGCATGGTTTTGGTTACCTTGGGCATTGTCTATGGTGACATTGGAACCTCTCCTATGTACACCATGAAGGCAATTATTGCTGGTAATGGTGGGCTCCTTACCATGAATACCGATGTTGTTTTAGGAGCTCTATCCCTTATTATTTGGACGCTAACACTCATCACAACCATTAAATATGTCGTAGTTGCGATGAAGGCTGACAACCACAATGAGGGTGGCATTTTTGCGCTCTATAGTTTAGTCAAAAGAAGTGCTAAATGGCTGATTATTCCAGCCATGATTGGTGGTGCAGCTCTTCTTGCTGACGGTATTTTGACCCCAGCCGTAACCGTAACCACCGCTATTGAGGGCTTACGCACCATTCCTGTTGCTCATGCAGTTATTGGCGATAAACAACACATTGTTGTCATCATCACTATTGCTATTCTTTGCACTCTTTTTGCGTTACAGAAGGCTGGTACTTCTACCATTGGTAAAGCTTTTGGTCCTGTTATGACCCTTTGGTTTTTGTTCCTGGGTTCTATGGGTGCCATGAACCTACTTGCTGACATAAGTGTTCTTCGAGCTCTTAATCCAGTTCGTGGCATTTTATTCCTCTTTAATGGCAATCTTAATGCTGCAGGACTAATGGTTTTAGGTAGCGTCTTTTTATGTACAACCGGCGCAGAAGCTCTTTACTCTGACATGGGCCACGTTGGCAAAAGCAATATTTATGCTAGTTGGCCATTTGTCAAAATCTGCCTCATTTTGAATTACCTTGGTCAAGGCGCCTGGCTTATTAGCAACCGTACCGATGCCAATCTAAATGCTATTAAGGATCTTAACCCCTTCTTTGAGATGCTTCCTGACCAGCTCAGACCATTTGCTGTTGTTCTTTCTGCACTGGCAGCAATCATTGCCTCCCAGGCTCTCATTACTGGTTCTTACTCTATTGTTTCAGAGGCAATTAAGCTTGATCTGATGCCGCACATCCAAATCAATTACCCATCCACAACCAAGGGTCAAATTTATATTCCTCTAGTCAACAACATCATGTGGGTTGGCTGCATTGGTGTTGTCCTTCTTTTCCAAAGCTCTGAACACATGGAAGCAGCATATGGTCTTGCCATTACCGTTACCATGTTAATGACTTCAGTTCTGCTCTACACGTATCTCTCTGTCATCAGAAAACGTATGTGGGCAGCAATTCCATTTATCATTTTCTTTGGTGCTATTGAAGCCATGTTCTTCTTCTCTAGTCTTACCAAGTTCTTCCACGGCGGCTATTTTACCGTTCTTATGGCTACCGCAATTTTTGTTGTCATGTTTGTATGGCGTCGCGGTACTGCTGTTGAGAGAACGCAGAGCGTTTATCTTCCAGTTGATAAATACATTGACCAGCTCCGTAATCTTAGCCACGACAAAGACTATTCAACTCTTGCGGATAACTTGGTCTTCCTCACCAACGATTCATCTTTTGACAAGCTGGATCGCGATATTCTTTACTCCATTTTGGATAAGCGTCCTAAACGTGCAAAAGCCTATTACTTTATTAACATCTCGCTGACAGATGACCCAAATACGCGTGAGTTCATTGTTAATAATTTTGGTACAGACTTTCTATTTAAGATTACCTTGCGCCTTGGCTTTAAGGTTAATCAACGTGTCAACACCTACCTCTACCAAATTGTTGGTGATTTGATCGAGAATAACCAGCTTGCTCCACAAAACCATAAGTATTCTATTTACAAAGAGCACTCTGAAATTGGCGACTTTAGATTCTGCTTGCTGCGTAAAGTTTTAGCCCCAGAGACTGACATCAACGGTTTTGATGCTCGTTGTCTTGAGCTCAAATATTTTATTCGCCGCATTTGCGGATCACCTGCTCGTTGGTATGGTCTTGAAAACTCCAACATTGTCTTTGAGTATGTTCCTTTGTTCTCCAAGGTTAAACGTGAACAGAAACTTACCCGTATTGTGCTTGACGGCGCTTCTCAAACGGGCTCTATGCCTCTTGTTGGAGCTCCTATGAAAGAGCGTATTGCAGAGATTGAAGAGGATGAAGATATCTTTGCAGAGGCTCTACACAAAGAGCGCATTGAAAATGCAGCTACTGTCGCAGACTATGTTGGTGGTGACACAGCCAGCTTCCTTCCTCTTAAGCTTGATGAAGAAAATGCTGATGAAGATGTCTTTGAGGAGCAAATAGACAACAATCAATAGGTCTAACATGCAGCAGTTTCGCTTCTAACAATAAAAGCCGACAGATTGTATCTGCCGGCTTTTTCTTTAAACGATATGTCTCAAACAAAGCTTTAAAACGCTACTCCTTCAGCACCAAACGCTTACTCCCCCAGTGCCCATGTTAAGAATCGCGAGAAACCCGCTTCATCGTTAGTGAGTGTGATATAGGATGCTGCCTCAAAATCTTCACGGCGAGCGTTGGCAACTGCCGTACCCATTCCAGCAGCAGAAAGCATGGTGACATCATTAAGCGAATCGCCAAATGCCGCAGCATTACTTGTTGAAATACCAAGATGCTTGCAGAGCCACTGAAGTGCAGCGCCCTTTGAGGTGCCGTCGGCCAAAATCTCCATTCCCATACTCATGGAAGCCGTACCACTGAGCCCCTTTACTGAAGCCACAGCGTCTGCTACGAGTGCTTGGTACTTCTCGCCTTCTGAAACTGACCAGTAGGAACCAAGTCGTTCGATAGTAGTTACGCTGTCAATGAACTCCTCGACACTTTGGTCAAAAGGTGTGCGTGAGCGCTGCATAAACGCTGCATGATCTGCAGGAATACCAAGCTGAGAGATAAGATTATGTCTTGAGCGCTCCAGATAGACACCTCCGTCCGCGAAGATGTCAAAAGTCACAGGATAATCCTTAAGCTTTTGATACAACTCAAGAGCTTGCTCTTTGGTAACAGTAGACTCGTGAAGCACTGTCTGGGTTGAAAGGTCTCTGATAATAGCGCCGTCACAGGAAATAACGTACTTAGAAGCAGGATGGTTCACAACCTCTTTTGGCAGTACGTTAAATGCGCGCCCAGAACAAGGTACAAAAGGAATTCCCAGTTCAGCTAAGCGGTCCAACATTGCCATGTTGTCAGAAACAAGAGATTTATCAGTGTGCAAAAACGTCTCATCCATATCGGAAAAGACAATATTTACTTCTAGATTTGATACATCTTGAGTAAGCCAAGACTGCTTCTGAGCTATAAGTTCTTCGGTAGAAAGCTCTGACAAAACAAAACCTCTTTATGGTCGATACATAAACGTGAAGACCTCTTCACGCTGCATATTTACCTGTACACCAAGCTTTTCCGAGACGGTATCAAGACGCTCTTTGAGGCTCAAGAAAGACTCAGCATTCTCAAGTTCAACCAACATGGTCATGGTGAAAATACCAGATAAAATTGTCTGAGCAATATCCAGGATATTTGCGTTGGACTCAGCCAAAGTAGTTGAAATTGCTGCAACAATTCCTGGGGTATCGCTACCCAAAACAGTAACAACAGCACGATTAGCAGATGTTTCTGAAGCCATAATTCCCCATCTCTTAAACGGATGGGTTAATTGTACTCTATGCCTTTCCGATTTCTATGCCATATCGTGAGCTAAATATGCTTTGAATCTCTTCAACAGAGCAATTAAGTGCAGTAATGAGCTCATAAAGGCCGCGATTACTTGCCATCCTAAAAATTCTTTCGTAAGAAACAGGAGGTTTCTTACTAAGCGAGCGCGCGGTATTGATTCGACTCCTAAACGTTTTGGCAATACTAATAGAATCCTTACAGGAGCCTTCTCTAATAACGTGTCTAAAGTGTGATTCTTCGAGCGACGCATTATGAATATGGAGGGTAATCAGCTCAATTTGCGGATACGTATCAACAAGATTTGCTGCCTCTTCATGCGTCATAAGATCACGGAGCCTAAACTCCTGACTAAGAGGAAATACAATTTGAACAGGGTGTTTTTGCCCAATAGGAGACAAAACGTAGGCAGGAGTAGGTTCCGACACCACATCTTCAATAAGACATACGCCCTGACCTGGGTGAATGCAAAACTCTCCAACAGCTCGCATAACACCACTCCTCTCAGATAACAATAGTATATCATGAGAGGCTCGATATACACTGATGACCTACAGCTTTATAGAGCATTACAGGTCATTCAGTAACATAACAATATTTTATATAAGGAATCTAATCAATCATTGTAATGGATTCAATAACTGGTTGCTCAGAAGCAGGAATGGTTCCGTTTGAATCGGTAGGCTTTGCACCTTTACAGATGGCATCAACAACATCCATTCCACTTGTTACCGTGCCAAATGCTGCATAGTTTCCATTTAGAGTTGAGTTGTCTGCCTGCATGATAAAGAACTGAGAGCTTGCCGAGTTTGGATCTTGAGCGCGTGCCATGGAAATAGTTCCACGTGTATGCGAGATGTTATTCTCGACACCATTTTTTGTGAACTCACCCTTGATTTTGTTCTCAGATCCTCCCGAGCCATTACCCTTAGGATCTCCGCCTTGAATCATGAAACCGTCAATAATGCGATGGAACGTAAGTCCGTTATAGAAGCCTGACTCGGCAAGATGAGCAAAATTGGAAACCGTAATAGGCGCAACATTTGCGTTAAGGGTGGCCTCGATAGTGCCGTAACCCTTCACCACAATACGGACATGGTGAACACCCTTTGCATAGGGGTCATCCGCTGCAACAGAATCAATGTAGCCCTTATTTTGCGAGCTCTGAGACTGTGTCTGTTGCGTCTGCTGTGATTGCTGCGTTTGCGAGCTTGCTTGAGGTTGTGACTTATTGGTGCCTTTTAAAAGAGTGAAGAGTATTACTCCCGCCGCAAGCAAAACGATGACGATAGCCCCGTAAAGTCGGCGATTCTTTGTTTCAAACACGCTATGCCCTCCCCTTTAAGCAGATGCACTCGAGACAATCCAAGACACCAGATTGGCGGTTGCATTGCCTGTTCTCTCGGCAAGAACGTGACCTTTGTCCCAAACAAGCGTGTAATCAACACTACTTACGCCCGAGAAATGCTTTAAAGACAATCCCAAGTTGAACGAGGTACAAATTGAGGTATCAGCATTCTGAGCTCCCTCATTAATGCGCCAATAAGGAGCAACCGATGCCGTCTGATAACCTTTGTAAGATGCGCTGGTAAAGTACAGCGGATTGAACATATCAACACGAGTTGAAATGTCATTCTCAAGCGTATCTGCCTTGTTTAGATCAGAAGACCAATCATTAGCGTAGCTGGACTTCCAACCAGTCAGTTTCATATACGTATCGAGGTTCTTTTTGATGAGGCTGGCAGTTTGCTCATCAAAATGCAGAGTACTTTGCTCGCCTACACCAAAAAGCTGATTTGCTCGAGTGCTTCTATCAGGAGCATCAAAAGCTCCAACAGAAAGCGATGCACCTCTCAAAGCGCGCGAGAAACCCCTCAGGTTCTCAAGCTCAATGCTCTGACGACGAAGGTTATATACAACCCAAATAGACTCAGAGTTCAGAGAAGTGAAATAGTGCTCTGCGGAATCGTAGATAGTAGATTGAACCTGCTGAGTAGCAGGAGTCGCATTGTCCGTGCCACGAACTGTTGCAAGATTTGGATCACCTGGAAACGTAGGCTCCTCCAGGCGCTGAGATGTGAAAGTATACGGGAATGAATTGTCTTTAATAAAGTTACTTGCAGAAGACTTAAGCTCATTGATAAGAAGATCTGCATATGAGCCGGCGGTATAGATGCCAGAGTTAGTCTCATCAAGACTGACCTTACTGTCATTGCTATCAAGAAAATCCATGCTGTTGACAAACGTAGCATATGCACCAGCAAGATCTTGCGAGAGAGGTTGTGTCCATGCGCCCTCAGCACGAGAATCTGTTGCATCTGCATACTGACCAGCTGACCACTCATACGCTGCATCAGCAAGGTCATATGAGGTTGTAGGACACCATGACGCACTGCCGTAAATAGAGTCTGAAATCTGCTCGCCCTTATCGTTATGTGTAGCAGCGCCAACAGAATTAAGGTATGGAGCATAGAGCGGAGAGTCTCCCGAGGTTCCCAGTACCGCGCTAAGACCGCCGCCGGCTGCAAAGCCAAACACAAAAATCTTTGATGTATTGCATGGGAGCAGCTCATTGTTGTAGCGCAAATATCTGATGGCTGCCTTGAGGTCTACTGCTGGCCAAGGAGATCCACCTGCGTAAAGCTCATCCGAACCTGAGGTTGAATCATAGCCTGCGCTTCTGCCGCGGAAACCTGCGTATACATACACACAACCAGCCTCAAGGTACGGTGCAAGACCTTCATATGAGTAACTTGTAGGGGCACTCTGAGGGGCAAGCGTTGCTGTGTTAATAGGCATAACAACTGGTGCGGTACGAGCGGTGAAGCTGCCCACAACGGCCTTCTCGCTCACTTCACACTCGTAGGTAGAGCCATTTTTCTTACCCGAAAAATACTTTCCGGGCACAAAGACCGACAAAGTATTTACTGACTTGCTTGCAGGCTTAATGCAGTACTGAATACCCAGCTGATAGTAACAGTCATTATCCTCGTCATAGCTCCACTGGGTCATATCCAGCTTAAGCGACTTAAACTCTTCAAGGTTCACGTTAGATGCAGGCTGATTTGTATTCTCAGATGTCCTTGCCTGTGGAGTGCACGCTGCCAGTGTACCGGCGGCTCCCAAAGCAGAAAGAGACAAGAATTCTTTTCTCGTAAAGGCCATAATTTCCCCTCGAATAGTTTATTCAGTGGAGGCAGCAACAACCGCTGACCTAGTTAAAGCTAGTCACCTATTGTACCAATTTGCAAACGTGTATGCTTAAAAGCGAGCGTTTAGAGAAACGAGTTAGTATGCCAAAAGTTGTCAACTTTTTTGATCTCATTCATCTTAATGAAAGACTTGCTCAGCAGGGACTTCTAAGTAAAGTTCACCTGCGCGACGCATGTGGCAAGCAATCTCTTTGGATAGAACTCCCCTCTGGTGAAAAAACCGATGAGCACGAGAAAATCGACGGTCAAGAGCTTGAAAAAACAAAGGAGCAAGTTAAGGCGTTTTTTGCAATAAAGGGTATGTCCGTTGAATTTGACCTCACTGGTGGAAAAAATTTCTGGATTGTATAAATTGCCCGCTTGACGAAGCGCTTGAGTCTGTTATAGTAAATAAGCTTTTCGAAGCACCAATGGCTGGGTAGCTCAGTTGGTAGAGCAGGGGACTGAAAATCCCCGTGTCAGGGGTTCGATTCCCTTCCCCGCCACCATTTTAACGCTCAGGCTGATACCATCTCGGTATCAGCCTTTTTTGTTATCTGCGGCTTGTGTAGCACGAGTAGCTTACGAGTTGTTCCAAGTGTCTTACGAGTGTTTAACACGTAAGCGTTTGTGCTAATGGATATATAAACGGTTGCTTCTGTATAAAACGATAAAGGTGTTGCGCTAGCAATGAGAATTCAAAAGTAAGTACTACCATTGCAACCCAACTTCTATTGATAAAAGTCTATTGCTGTCCATGCATCATAAAATAAACCATATTTCCGACTATATATAATGCGCCAATAAACGCGAATGAGAGTGTGATAATCTGCAACAAAAAGGAATCAGAAAACAGCATGATTAGCACGGAATAGATAAGCGTTACTACTGCTATAATACATATACCAATACCTGCTCTTTTTGTAAACTCTTCCCTGTATTTTAAGGGAATCAAAATAATATTATACCAATGTACTAGGAAGGGATTTTTAGTTTTTATCAGCACATTGCCAATATACAAAAAGCAAAGGCTAATAATACCTATCGCTATGCCTCTGTAAATATTAGCACCCATGGGTATTCAACCCTTCAAGGTTTGGATTCACTCCTGGAATTACGATAACCTGAAAACCTGCAATTGCGGTTACAGCCAACAGAATATTTTGACCAATCGCATAATTCACGTCATAAACAACATTAGCTTGAACAACTCTAGAATTGCTCGATTCAATCCCATTGATGTACTCAAGTGTGGGTTTAGAATACTCTAGTTTTTTCATAATTGACTCTCTCAATATCGTTGTCTAGTAAATAAATGTTATTGCCGTCTATCAAATCTACCTCTATGTCAGATCCTTGATTTATATTCCCAATCATTAGGGATATGTCCTTCATATTATTTATCGTCTTCAGCTCATCGCAAAAACTTTGTACTAAAGGAGATGACCAAATAATATTAAGGCCTGATTTCCAATACTCCGATAAATTGTGACGACGTATATTTCCAATAATTAAGGGGAAGTATGGTGACACCATTACACTTCCATCCGCATGAATGGTAGCTTGATCCATAAGTCGTTCTAAATTTTTGAATCTAAAAATATGATCAAGTGGGTCTCCCCACTGAATTTCAACTCTATTTTCAAATTTGCAACCATTCAACTGATTTATAAAGTATACAAGTTTTTCATATTGAATCTCGGTGGGCATAATTTTATTGTTCTCACCAGCACGCCCATACAACATTAGCGGCTGTACTCTAAACTCAATAGTGTCAACTAGATTTGAAGTAAATCTAGTTGATTGCCTAAATATCTGTGAAATCTTTAGATAAGCATCTACAAAGTGATTAATATTGAATGATGTGGGTGAAAAAGCAATATCCAAATGTATATCAGTATTATTCAAGACGCAATCGATTGCATCTATTGCTTTACAATATGCGTCTCTATTCTGTCTCAATTGGTTATGTGAAGACTCATTGCCATCTAAACTTATTTGTATTCCGTCAACCCCAATACTGTCTAACTCTTCGGACAAAACCTCGTTAATGTAATATCCATTCGTAACAAATGAGGTATGTATTCCTTGAGTCTTCAGCATTTTTAAACACTCACAAAGTAAATCTTTCCTAAGTAAGGGCTCGCCTCCACAAAAACAAACACTAAATGGCTTGTATTCAATAACTTCCGAAACAAAACGCAAAACTTCATCATCGGTAAGCTCATGCTTACATATAAAATTCTCGCCGCTGCTATTGTAGCAATGCAAGCACCTAAAGTTACACCTATTTGTAATATCAAAGGCAATATGGTGAGGATATCTTAGTATTTCAGCATATTTATTCATTGAAATCATCCCGAGAAATGCAGGAGATAATAACATCGCTCTTATTTAGCTCATTGTTTAAAATTAATTTATTCAATGGTTTTTTGAAATTGCTCTGCAACAGTTTGAAGTTATCGATATCTGTATTAAACAAGACATTATTTATATCATTGATTCTAAAAATACTTTTAAATATTTGGCACAATTTAAATCTTGGGACGCTACATGATATTAAATTCATGGACTTTCTGCCTGGCTCACTATATTTAAGAACAAGATATCCAATAGCAGAGTCATTCTTATTTACTATATAAAACGTATAACTTCTACTAAACAATGTTTCTCTCAGGTATAAAAGATTATTAAAGTCTACTTTTTCAATGGGCGATCTTAGTACTATATTGTCTTTATTACTAATACTTAAATTGTAACAACATCCAATTTCATTAGGAGACAACTTGACCAGCTTAAAACCTGCTCCTATATTTACAGACTGGTACCTATAATTTAAGTGAATAATGTTTAAATCGATTAGTTTATTTATTGTCAAAGCAATATCTGCTTCTAGTTCGACTTCCGATTTGATGTCATACATTGAAAGAAAGATATTTTTAATCTCTTCTATATTTTTATCTTCTATCAGTAGCTGATAAATTTGATGAGTAGTCGGATTCATTATGGTGAAATCTTTAATCATATTCGGTGGAATTAAAGAATAATAACCGTTATTCTCTTCCCTAAGGTAGAGTAAAGGATTGATTGAAAAATCAAAACTTTGCAAATCTTCAAATGTATAGGCCTGCATCTTCATCACCTCGAATTATATTCTAACAAAAAATTATAAATATTCTATGTGAATAGATATCCGGTATTGTTTTATATGTAAACGGTAAATTTCTAATTATTTCTATCTAGATAAGATAAAGATAAAATTTGCATAACTCGCGTAACATCATAAATCGATATCGCACCTATACTTCTCAAACTAGTTGTATGCAGCTTTTCTAAACACAGTATCCAACTCCTGTACATATCTTGATCTGCTCATTTTCCAGCAGGTTTTTAATTTAGCTAATCAGTTCACTCCATCTGTGGTTTTGTACTTGATATTTGCTAGATAGTGTGCGTAAAGCACTTTACAGTAACTGTTTACAGTATTGAGCATCTTTGCAAAAATTCTTCTCAAACACGTGTACTCAGCGCGCTATCTGGCAGGGCTTACGGGAGCCTTTGCAAAAAATATGCGGGTGCTAGTTTAACTCACTCGCTCTAACGGCTGCCCCAAGTAGAGAGGTCTTTTTGTTCATAGCGTGTCCTCTCTGCCAACAATCCACCCGAGACAGAAGGGACAGTGCTATGAGTACATCGTTGCAGCTTTTCGAACACCCGAGCTTTAGGCAGGTACGCACGATTGAGCGTGATGGAGGTAAAATCCTTTTCTGTGGTAAAGACGTCGCCGAAGCCCTTGGCTACAAAGACCCAACAAATACTTTTAAGCTCCATTATAAGGGGGTGACAAATTACCATCCCCTTGAAACGCTTAGTGGTGTGCAAAACGCTCGCTTTATTACTAAAGCTGATCTCTATCATCTCATCTTCAGCTCCAAGCTCCCCTCAGCGGTAGAGTTTGAAGCGTAAGTCACGGAGATAGTGCTGCCATCTATCAGAAAGACTGGCGTGCATGCCACGCCTCAAACAGTAGAAGAGACGCTAAAAAAATCCCGAGGCATTTCTTGAACTTGTTCAAAACTATGTCAAGCAAGAACGTGAGCTTAACGCCACATGCCAACTTCTCGCTGAGGCAAAGCCCAAAGTCATCTATTACGATATCGTGTTGAAATCCAAGTTATTCATGACGGTGACGCAAATTGCGAAGGACTTTGGACTGTCTACTAAGCGTCTCAATAAGCTTTTAGCCGAGGCGGGTGTGCAGTTCAAGCAGTCTGGTCAATGGCAGCTTTTCCAGACATATACCACAAAGGGCTATACCTGGTCAGAAACCTACCTTGATGACTTCGGTGGCACACATCTTCTGACCAAGTGGACTCAAACGGGTACCTCTTTATTTACGACTTACTTAAAAACCGCTTTGGCATTTTGCCTGTATGCAAGCGTGAGGTGATAACTCACGCATAAGCCACCCATTGTTCGTTTCATTGAGCTTGTAGATGCAAGTCCCAACCATGAGCGCTTTAACGCTACTGTCCCAGGTGAGTATGTGTATGTTTGCTCGCCCTAATTGGAAAACATTATCGTGAACCAGATTAGGGCAGTGCAGTTACCAAGTGGCGCGCATTTTATGAAGTGACACTAGTGGTACCCCATCTTTACTTTGACTGGTTTTTTCAACGAGCATGACCGAAGTCTGATCTCCAAGTTCAACCGAAGGCTTATTGAGCACACCAATAAGCTATGAGTTGTAGCAGAGACCATAAGGCCAGGCATAAAAGATGAAATCAACATGTCCACACAATAGGAAAACCAATTCGCTATTTTAGTCGCACAACCACAAAAGACATATCATGCTAGATACCGCACATACTCCCAAGAGTTTCTCGCTTCTGTACTCAGGACTTACCGGTGATAAGTTCAATACGAGCTATGCCCGTGAGGTCACGGTGACAGGTGAGGCTGGCCTTGTTGAAGCCTAGACCTGGGTCAATGCAGATGCGATTCTTGAAGGCAGCATTCGCAATAACGCTGGCTTTGTCTGATCTGACTGCGTAGTTATGGATATAAATAACGACCACACAGAAGACAAGCATGCCTGGATTGACCCAAAAAGGCTTGCTCAGCTCATGAGTGAGGTTGAGTTTGAACCGCTTCCCCATTTCTTATGTCCAAGAAATGGGGAGGCGGTTCATAAAAGATGTGTCTCTTTTAAAAAGCATTTCTTTCACAGGATTCTTGCATTAAAAGCTATCGATACATACGCAACGCTTCAATGAGTTCAAAAGCATCAATATCTAAGGCTTCAGCAAAAGAGAAAACTTCTCCAAGCTTAACGCCACGCTCGCCTGATTCAACCTTTGATACAAATGCTTGATCTCCAGCAAGGCGCTCAGCAACCGCCTCTTGAGTAAGACGTTGCTTCTTTCGCAAATCGCGAAGGCACTGGCCCACTAATCTGTTAGATATCTGCTCCATAAGTGCAGGTTAAAACTATCAACTCAAATATGCCAAAATCGCATATTTTCTAAAAAAGAAATTCTCCCCGACTTATTTGCGGGGAGAATTAAATTCTTTAAAAGTTGCTTCTTGTGGTGTTTATTGAAACGTTTATGGCGTTAGAAACCGCCGCCTCCGCCGCCTCCGCCGAAGCCACCGCCGCCTCCGCCGGAGAAACCACCGCCAAATCCGCCTCCAGAACTTGCACTGGAGGAAGCAAGTGCTGCAGTAGAGACAGAATGAGCTGCTGTAACACTCTTAGTTACGCTATCAATTGCATTAGCATGCATACCATTTCCATAGTAATACCAGCTATAAACAGGCATAAACATAGGATCGTTGAACAACTCTGGCATCGCAACCTTCAACTGATCAATAACCTTATCTGCAACACCCAGCGCGACTGCCATAACCAAAAGTCTATTCCAAAGAATAACATCGGTAGGAATAGCTTCATGCAAGTTAGTGAACTCAGTAAGCCACTTTCTTAGTGCTCGGGTCTTAGCAAGAGTCTCAACGCCCTCTCTGTTCATTAAATCAAAAGAGCCAATACCTATAAGCGCAATAAAACCAGCAATGACAAGAATGAACAGATGGAATAGTAAATTACTAAATGAGACATCTGCCATAACACCCATAATAAAAGCAGCAGCAAAAACAAGGACATCAACTGCAATTAGGGCAGCAAGAATTCCCTTACCATGGAACGGAATCTTGTCTGTGCCAAACTTAGCAGCATAACTAAGCTTGATAGGACTCTCCCATGACTCATATGCCTTATTAAAGTCTTCTGGATGCGATGAGGCGTATTTGCCAATTTGTTTCATGGTAACAGTAGTATTTACCGCTCCAGATTCTCCGGCTTTATCAAAGATTAACTCCATAGCCATGCTATCAATCTTATTTGACAAAGAGCTGCCCGGATAGAAGGAGGGCTGATTCTCTGCAAGATCTTGAACCTTTGTAAGGCAATAATCAGACTTCTCCATACCAAGGAAGTTTGTATTAACCGTCTTGTTCAAGCTGATGTATTTTGCGTCAGAAAGGTGCATAAGGGTTGCCGTTAGAGCATCTCCCTTAATTAGTTCTCCGTTATAAAGCATAGAGAGAACCGCTGGATGATCATCAGATGGAACATCTCTATAGTAAAGATCGTTAAACTGAGGAGTCATAACCTTTTTATATTTAATGCGTAGCAGGATTGCTGCAACAATGGTGATGGCTGCAAATACTAGTGGCGCATAAAGTATGAGAGCTACCTGAATTTTAGCAATCTCACGTTTGTGATTTGCCTCATCGGCCCATGCTTGTTCCTCAGACAAAATACTGCTCAATTTATTCTGCTGAATAGGAGCTAACCCAGAAACCCAATCAGTTGGAAACGTTATACGAGCTTCCGCGAACTCATCAGTTCCTACACCAGGAACTTTATAAACAACTGCACTATTGGTAATTTCTACGTTTGCGTCCAGCGGACCATGTCCCCAGGCACGAACAGTATCTCCAGCCACAATAGACTGACCTGCAGGAACAGGAAGATGAATAGTAGCTGTTACATCTTGAGACTCTGAATCCCAGCCATCAGATACAAACTTCCAATACAACTCCGCAGTATCAGACCAGCTTGTTACAACATTAGTAATGTCATATTCAATAGTTATACGCGCAGGTTCATCATCATGTGCTGAATAGATCTTCAAATTCAACATATCGCTTGACTGAGAGGAAACATAATACTCATCTGAGTTGGCACTATTTCCATTTGAGTCTTTGCTGTAAAGCTGACGCGTTCCTTGACTATCTTGAACAGTAACTGAAGTAATATTTACTTTAACGTCCTGTCCATTGTATTTATTCTTTCCAACCGGAAGATTCCAATAAACTCCGTGGTAACTTCCTTTGAAATAAAATGTGCGAGTTTCTACAACATGCATCGTTCCGTCTTTTTGAACTGTTGCATCAATATCTACTTTATTAATTGAAAGGTCACGTGCAAACGTCTTAGTTGGCGCAATTAAAAACGCAACAGCTAAGAGCATTATGCAAAGCGCAATCCTCACAAACTGGCTCTTTTTAGAAGAGCGAAGCGAGACTTTATACATGGAAACTCCTTTATGTTACTTTCGCAACTCTTTTCAAAAGGATACCACGTACTGTTTAATCTGCTGGTGAATATGAGTTATCCAGTTCAAACAAAGCGGGCGGCAGACCTTTATCCCATTCCTCTCCTACTTCCTCAGAAAGCAAATATTCATCAGTTTCTATAAAAGGAAGGTTAGCAATCCTTTTATTTCTTGACGTTTCGAGATTGCATACAAGCGAGCTTGGTCCGCTGAAGTCTAGAAGGCATCCGTAACAAATTCTCATGTCCTGAAACAACTTTTCTCCGCATCTGGGGCAAATTTTTACGGAATAGTTTTCTATAGCCATAGCGACTCCTTCTCTCAACATTGCTTTCCTTGATATTTATTTCTTGAATTAATACTGTCTGACCAACTTCAAACCATGGAAAATCATCAACTGATGGTCTTTCAAATGTACAATAAGCACCTGCACAGCTATGAATTTGTTTAGGCTGTACTCGTCTACGAATTTTTAAAATTTCTCCGTGATCGTCTGCAAATGCAATATCAATCGGATACGTCATTCCAAAAGTATGAACTGAAGAGCACTTTAGAAGTAAGACCGGAGGGGCTGTTATCTCGGTACCCAAAAGACCGACGAACTTTTCGAAGCCCCCTTGTAACAATTCAAAAATTTGCTCAGAATTAGGGACTTCTTCTATCGAAACCTGTACGTTCATTTTCAAATCACAACTCCTGACTTATAGGGGCTAACAACAATTGAAGTTGTATGAGTAAGACTTAAAGGAGACTCTAGTGAGACTAAAGGAAGGCGTAGAGTATGTGGCCAAGGTTTGTACTTTAGAGTTACTTGGTATTTAGGAAAAACAGAGACCATATTCCCGATTCCCTCCTTTTCACCTTCCATTGAGACAACAATGTCGCAACTGTCATCGCATTTAAGAACAGTTTTTATTTTTTGAGCTAAGTCTTCTAGCGCAACTTCATTTGCAGAGTGACTGGGAGAAATTCCATGAGCAATAATTTGATCTGCCGCAACACGATCAAACTTTGAGCACGTATCCGCAAACTTAAATAAATTGATTGCAATTAAAGCAACCACTAGTACAACTGGAAGCACCAAAGCTGTTTCAACAAACATTTGACCTTTTTGGCAACAAAGAAACTTCATTATTCTCATACGTCACCAAAAACTCTTTTAACATCAATTTCTAAAGGAATCTCAATATCAAGAACAGGAGCGCTCAATTTTGCAATCGTTATTTTGTCAGGGAGATACTGCAGAGAAAACGCCCCAAGTGCACGTGCTAAAGCAACTGGATCTGATGTATTAGGTATTTTCTGAACTAGCTCACGGACTGTTGATTCCTTTTCGAAACCAGCTTGTTTCAAAATACTTTCTGTATTAACAAGAACAGGTTTCATTTGTCTTAAATCACTTGGCTCTAATCCTGCATCAACAACAATTTGTTTTAAGACACTCTGTAGTTTAGCGCCAACGCTTCCACCTGTTACTCCATCAACGTTATCAAGAAATTCTGTTAGTTTAGAAGACCAAGAGGTTGCATTGTCTCCATATGAAATTAAGAGAGTTCCCCACAAACTCATTGCTTTATCTAAAACCTGTCCAATAAGTCCTCCCCTCCTTTCAATCTGATTAAAGAAACTTGAAAGAACGTTGTTCGTAGATGAACTGTCTGGCGCTAGCACTGCTCCAGATATTGCGTATCCTTCAGAAAGAAAAGTTGCTTGCTCGAGTGTTCCCAGACTTCCTTGAAATTCTGGAGATGAGCCGCCTCTTCTCACAAATGAAATACAACCCCAAGCTCCTGGTGGACATAATTTAGGTCTAGCAACCTTCAGAGCATCAAGTGCTTTTTGGAATAAACCTGTTGATTTGTCCGCAGCTTCAGACAGCCTCTTTTGCAAATCTTTTATTTGCTGACGCGACGATTCATAAACTTCAGACTCTTCAACCACAATTTTCCAGTAGTGCTCAAATCCGTTATCAATATTTGTTGAAGCAGAAGCTACCCTTCCTACATCGCCACTTGTAAAATGACAAAATTGACATTCATGGACTACTCCAGAATCTAAATCTTGCAACGATGCAAATCCCGCACTTTCTCCAATTGCACCTGGACAAGAACTGTGAGCATGAATGGTTTTCTCGCCATTTTCATAGGTACAAGGCCAGATAGGCTTTAGGTATAAATCTGTTTTCTTTGTCTCCTCTAAATTATGTGGCAATCGAGGCAAGTCCATTTCAACCCCACCATCAACTGTTTCTTTATAAAACCCTTTAGAAAGTTCTTGATACGCAAAGTTGTAAAAAGCTTTTCGAATAGCAGAATCACGTATTTCTTCTGCTGTGTTTCCTTTTACAATTTCTTGATCATATCGTGCTCTGTAATATGCTCTGGCTCTTTTTAGAGCAATACCAAACGTCCAAGAAGTTGGTGAGGAGATAAATGGGTTTATATCTTCAGAAAGACCAGCAAGGTGCTCTGCTCTTTCACGCATAGAGTAAGGGCTTCCGCCACAATCTGCCTCCCATGCCCTTTTCTTAGACGATTCTGCTTTACTCTGTAATTCTTCAATGTCTTTTGATATCTGTTGTAATTGCTCACTTTGTGCTTTTAATTCATCTGATGGGACATCGTTATTTAAATGACCAAAATTAGATTGTGATTGAGCGGGAAATAAAAGCGCAGATCCTATAAAGTTTCCAGCCTCACTAGAGTTTCTTTGAATACAAGAACTTGCCGCCATCGCCGCAAAAACTGGAAGCATTTTTTCGGTTGTTTCTAACCCTTCGCTGGCTGATGAGGCAAAATTTTTACGCACTTCAAGTGTCTTAAAACCCGCATCGCATAATTTAGAACCCGCCGAGGCTAAGCCCGGCACACACGAAGCCACCAGTCCAGCACCAACACATAACAACCCTGATAAACCAAGGCTCAAAATGCTTGCATCAACTACTTGAGCAATAGCCGTATATTTAGCTACAACATTTTCTCCTGCCATGGAAGCAGCATCTGCTATTGACTGGGTTTTGTATGCCCTCGATGAGATCCAGGCAACTGACACCAATGCAAATACAAGCGCTAAACACACCAGAAGGGCATTTGCAAAAGCAATTGAAGTAATTCCTCCCGTATCATCTATAAACATGGAAAGTCCAAGCCTTATCCTCTTTTGCTCACGCTTTCCAAAAGCCAATCCAACCCTCATAAGAACCCTCAATCCAATCTGGATATGTGCCAGCAGACAAGCTGGATTTCAAAACAATCCCTTGGTCATCCGTCTGTCCTACAAGAAATAAACACCAGCCTATTGGTGGCATCGATGCCACATGACCCGTAATTTCAATCGAAACATCGTTTTCTTTTTTATCAATGGAGATATTCCAATCCTCGTCTCCACCCCTATGAAATAGAGGTACCTCTGGTATAGCCTTAAGTCTGCGTTTGATATAAGACTCAATTAGCTCAGTATCAGAAGACGTTGTTGCTACTCTTAATCCCTCTGCGCAGGCCCCATCCATAACCGTCTTTGTATAGAGAAGACAAACAGGTTCTATGAGCAATGCAATAACCATCAAAAGAACTGGAAATAGCAAAGCCGCTTCCACTGAAGCTTGACCGGTATTCTGTTTAAACTGAGAGAACATCTTTAGCTAAATCTAAAAAAGAGCCGTTCATTGTATGAGAAGCAGCTTGAGTGGCTAATTGAACAATTGCTCCATTTTGCACAAAATGATATATCGCACCAAGAGAGATGATGATAATCAAACATGAAAATAGCACTAACGCATATTCAAGCGTAGCTTGTCCTTGTGTATTCTTTACACCTACTTTGACTGCTCTAACAAATTTTTTACATCTTGAGTAGTTATGTGACACGTTGAAACCCTCCTTATCTCTCCTTGATCAGAAATGATCACAAGTTCTGACCAATTCCCACCATTAACTAAACAACTCCATACATTTCCAGCTAGATCTATATATCCGGAATAAACAAGCACACAATCAGATCTTTGTTGATAGCTCTCTAAAACACTTTGAGCTTCATCTTGAATAGTTTCTTTACTATCTCTTTGCACGGAATTCTGTTTGAATAAATCTTCCGCTGCTGCGCGTAAAATTGGCTGTTCAGCAGATCCTTTTTCTTCTCTAATTTCCTGAGATTGTTCACGGCTCAATTCTATTTTTGATGAATCGGCCTGTTTTCTTGGTAAAAAAAGAAGCGCTGCAAACAGCAAACAAATAGTGACAACAATAAAAACAGAATACGCCGCAGTTCTTTTTCTACTCATAGAGAATTAATTCCAGATGTTATTGCTTCCCAAAGTTCAGAAACTTTACCTTTAAAAGCTATGATTGCAACAATCGCAATGACTACAAGAACACCAACTAAGATTGCATACTCTGTAGTTCCTTGACCGGACTCATCTTGTTTTAATTCTCGAAGGTAATCAAAAAACTGATATATAAACATAAATGACTTTCCTTTCTCCTAAGAAGAAAATGCAGGTCCAAGCAAAGGACCTAAAATTGCAAGTAGCATCGCTGGAACAATAAGTGTTCCTAGAGGGATGAGCATTTTAATAGGAATCTTCTCAATCTCCGTTTCCAACAATGAGCGTTGCTCATCACGAAGAACTGAAGCTTGTCTATCTAAAATTTCTGCAAGAGGAGTTCCAAATGTAAGCGCTTCGTTTACAACGGTCGCAAAGCTTTTAAGCGATGGAACCCCTACTCTAGCAGCCATCTGATTTAGGGCTTCTTCACGAGTATTAGCACCAAGTTTCCAAGTCATATGCGCATTTGAAAGCTCTTTTGATAATTCACCAGATTCTCGCGAACAATACAGATCTAATGCCGAATCAAAAGATAATCCTGACGACAGCCCAAGAATTAAAATGTCAATCATTTCTGGCATCTCGCGTAAGCATGATTTTCTTGTAAACTCTGACTTTGCTCGGAAGCTCATTCTCTTGTGACTTTTTATGCCTCTCATAATTTGCTGATAATAGCGGTGGGCTTCAAAATGATTCAAATTTACAGGCATAACCATGATGAGAATAGCTATGCATAATGCGAACGCTAAGGAGCAAATTAAATCCATTACTTCATTACTCCCTTCATAATGCTTCTGATAATCAAAAGAGCAATGCAATCCATAACCATTGCGATTACTGTGCATATAACTCCCGATGGCGTAAACAGTCCCTTTTGAAAATCTGGTGATAAAAGTGATAAAACAACCAACAGTACAATTGGAAGAAGACATACAATTCGAGCAGATAATCTAACTTGAGCAGTCTTTGTTGCTATAAGTCTTTGATTCTTTTCTTGCAATTCAACTAACTCAGCAGTTTTTTGTAAAAGACTTTTGAGCGGGGAGCCTGTTCTATGCGAAATTACTAAAGCACTAGCCAGCAAATTAACACCTGGAGCATCCAATCTTTCCGCCAAATCTTCAATAGCTTCTTCAATAGGAAAACCACACTTAATTTGCATATCAGCAATACAGAAATTTTCTGATACAACACCTTCTGTATGTTTGCTGACATATTCAATAGATTGTGAAAGCGTAAGTCCCGATCCAAGTGCTACAGCAATAGTTCTAAAAATTGAAGGCATCATATGGGCAATTTCTAAAGCAGACTGATGCTTAGCATGTTCATATAAAAAATAAGGAACGAGAAATAACGAGAAAACACCGCAAAGTGTACCTATTGCAGACTCAAAGAGAGCGCCAAGCAAGATGGATCCAACTATGCCACTAATAAAAAACAGTACAAAAGCATCACTGACTAAGGTAATCCCATATTTGTAAAGAAAACGATTACGTAGCTGAATTGATGTATAAGAAAAAGGTTCCCATTTGAGCAAGCGTTGGACAAAAGTGCTATTACGTGCAAATTGGAAAAACTGAACTACATAACCTGCTATTCGTGTATTTATTTGAGAGATAGTTTTTTCTTCACCGCTGCATACAAGAAAATAAACAATTACTCCAAAAGCACCTCCTGTGATTGTGGAAGAAAAGACATCCATGAAGTAACCTCCTTTTTATCGAGTAATCCTTCTTGTATTGCGCGATTGACAAAAGAAGGAATTTTTACAAAGAGCCAACTTCTTTTCTGCACATCAAACGACACAATCTCTTGAACTTCAATTGATCCTGCCGAGGATAGGGAGATTTCTGAAATGCTAGTTACATATCGTTTTCCATCAGGAAATCTTTGAGACATGACAATCAAATCGAGTGCAGTTGCTATCTGCTGTTCTATGATTTCTGCAGGTAAATCCATTCCAAAACGAGCCATTAACACTAATCGTAAAATTGCTTCTTGTGCGGTTCCGGCATGCAATGTAGTTAGAGAGCCATCGTGACCTGTATTCATAGCCTGCAACATATCAATGCACTCTTCACCTCTTACCTCTCCTACTACAATGCGATCTGGTCTCATTCGGAGCGCATTTCTCACCAATGATCTAATGGTTATTTCTCCTGTTCCTTCTATTGAGGCAGGGCGAGCCTCCAACCTAACGACATTTGGATGAGAGTCAAACTTAAGCTCTGCTGAGTCCTCAATAGTGACAATTCTTTCTGACTTTGAAATTTCACATGAAAGTGCATTTAAAAGCGTAGTCTTACCAGATCCTGTTCCACCAACAACCGCTATGCCCTGTCTGCATTTCACAGCCCAAGATAAAAATCTTGCAAGCCATTTTGGCAACGATTCCATTTCCACTAGCCGATCCAAAGAAGTAATTTTTCCAGTAAATCTTCGAATGGTTACTGAAGTGCCATTTACCGCAACTGGACTTGCAACCGCATTAACACGGTCTCCATTTTCAAGTCTGGCATCAACAATAGGACTGACTCTATCCAGCCTTCTTCCTAAAGGAGACAAGATGCGATCCATAACAATCAAAATTTGCTCTTCTGAGTCAAAGACTGTTTTTGATTCAAATAGCTCGCCGTTTTTCTCGTAAAACAAATTGTTGCAGCCGTTAATCATGATTTCAGTAACATCTTTATCATTCAGCAGCGGCTGAATTGGACCAAGACCACACACCTCATTAATTACCTGCTCGATTATTTCCTCATAGTCAACTGAGCTAAAGAGCTCATCCTTTTCTTCATTAACGATTGCTTCACAGGTAACTCTTAACTCATCTCTTACACGATCAATATCACTACCTGTAATAAGAGAAGAAACAGTGGAAAGTCCTAATCGAGAAACAAGTTTTTCTTTTAACTTCTTTCTAGCCTTCTGAAACAGTTCTTTTTGAAGTTGTGAATCATTTTCTTCTTGTGTCTCAATTTGCTTGGCTACACGTTCAAATACGAGCATTAACTCACCTCCTTCTTTCTGCCAAACAAACTAAATGACTTTCTTTCTGGGATTTCTTGTAGTGCATTTTGGGCCTCATGCAACTGTGGAAGAATGCCCAACTCATTTAGGAAATTTGCAAGAACAAAAGAAATTGACTGTGCAAATAAAGTTTCTTCTTGCAACAACACAGAAAGCTTTCCTTGCTGGATGAGCTCTTGAAATCCCGGTCCACCTTCAAAAATCCTGAACATCTTAGCTGCTTCAAGACCAACCTCAGCTTTTCCAACAGAAAAGTCCTGCTTGATTCTTGGATTAGCCTTACTCTCAAGTCGAATAATGCGAGTTCTTGCCACCCCAAGACGCACCGCTAGTCCACTTACTTTTGCCAATGAATTAATACAGGTAAGAGGGTTCTCTGAAACTATGACTAGCCTATCGGCACATTGTGCTGCCTGAGCATAGCAGTCTGTTGACGCTGTAGTGGTATCTACAAGTACCAAATCAACCAAACCAGAAACAGCTTGAAGAAAGTAACTTACACAAGGAAATAACAGCTCCGCCATTTCCGGTTTTACACAGGGACCAAAAAGATACAAGTTTTTATTGATACAAGTAGCCTTTTCAAAGAGGTTTTCTTTTTCTGAAGGCGTTTCACCCACAAGATCAGAAAAATCTTTTGGCTGCCTAATCCCAAGCTTTTCAAACGCGTTTCCATAAGACAAGTCAAGATCAACCAACGCAACCTTCAAACCCCAAGATGAGGCAAGAAGAGCCATTGAAGAGATAATTGTGGTCTTTCCCACTCCCCCTCGTCCCGAAGTAAACGTAAGAATCGGAGCTTTTAAAGTCTTCTCAAGAGGGATAAGAGATTGTAGATAGGAGTTTAATTCCTGAATGCTAGCAACATAATTTGAAGTTTCTGGTAAAGGCCGAGAAAGCCTGTCAGCCCCATATGATTGATATCCTCTTCCAACCTTTACCAGATCTCCTAATTCCATGGGATCAATTACTAAATCGACCCCTGCTTTTGCCGCTCTTGAACGCAGTGATCCAGAAGCACCAGACCTTACGAGTACTACGCAACGAGCATTTCCATCTTTAACAATCGCGGCTGCAAGGTTTATATCTGAAACATCAGAGCCTGTATTGCCAATTAACACTGAATAATCTTGAGGAGTTGAGCGAGCAACAATAGACCTAAGAGATGCGGCTGAATCTGCAAATTCACATCTATTGTTAATTCCTAAGTAACTAAGAATAGCTCCAATCTCAATGCGTGCATCAAGACTTACGTATGAAATCCACTTTTCTAACATTACGCTTCACCTCCTGAATTAGTAGACAAATTCTCCTGTGATGTACTGTTACTTTTTTGATCGGTTGTCGAAGACGTAGTACTGTCTATTTGCACTTCTTCACTTACATCAGATGAACCTGATTGATTTGTCTTGTCTGCCAAATCCGTTGCATTTTCTTCTTCGACGTTAGAGTTATTCTTTAATAAGTCTTGAGCATTAATTTTTGAACCTGGAAGTGTAAACCGAAGCGTTCCTCGAGCATATGCCGAAAGCACGGCAGGAACCTGTTCAGGAGTTAATCCGAGCGTTACTGAAGAGGAACTATAAAGAGCGCTGTCTGTATCGTCTGACAATACTGCGATGTCTGAAGCAATACAGGTAATGAGAGAATCAGTAACCTCATACGCCGCAAGCTTTGTGCCAGCACTTAATCTTTCTGCTAAACCGTACTTCTCGCCATGGGAAATAGTAAGACCAACTAGATTTTCTGGAATAGAAATCTGAGAAGTGGCTGAACGTAAATGAAGAGAAACAACAGGCATGCCTACTCCAATGACAGATGAGACTGTACGACCCATAACACTTTCTGGATTAGTAATTGCGCCTTCTGGAATTAGATCAGAAATCCAACTTTTTACCTGAGTATTAGAAGACGAAAGAGTTTCTCCAGGCTCTATTTGTTTAGTGGCTACCAAGATAGAAGTAAGTTCACCTCCATATTTTTGTATTGCCTCGGCTCGTGACTTTTCCGCCTCAGCGCGGACACTTTGTACGTACGCAAAGAAACAAAAACTGGCCAAAAGCGCACTCAACACTGAAATTAAAATTCTTGTTTTCTTAGTCACTGTTTCTCCTCCCTTCATTTGCGATACATCGATTGTGCGCTCGGATTAAGAGAGTGAATGCAAAAATAAAAGATTTACCTGCACAAACATGTCAGATAGCTGACGCGAATCTTTCCCAAAGTAATGAATTCTCAGGCCAGTGCAATGACAAGAAAAATAGGTAATTTAAATTTTTATCTAATTTGATATATAAAAATTTTTAGAACGTCATAACTACTACATTTTTCAGCAAATCTTGCTGAGTAAATTTCATTACGAGAGCAATAAAAAACACCCTAGACAAGCCAGGGTGCTTAGAGGGTTTACGCTGTTAAAACTTAAAGCACAACATCGGGGTCAAGCGATTGCTGACTTTCTCGCATTTCTTTTGCAAGAGATAAATAAGCTTTTAGCTGAGGTTCTGTAATCTGCCCCTCATGAAGGGCATCCTGAACGCTACATCCTGGCTCATGCGTATGAGTGCAATCCCTAAACTTACACGTCTGAGCAGCTTCAGAAATGTGTGGGAATATCTTCTGCAATCCCCTCTCATGACCCACAATAGGTAGACTTCTGAGACCAGGCTCGTCCACAATAACGCCCGCATCAGGAAGTGTTACCATGCGACGAGCAACCGTTGTATGTCGCCCTGCCTTATCAGACTCACGGACTTCTCCCGTTTCAAGCGCCTCATGTCCCAAAAGCGCATTCAGAAGCGTTGATTTACCGGCACCTGATTCGCCAAGCACAATGGCTACGGAGCCGTAAGGAACAAGGCTACGAACAGCATCAATTCCCCATGCGGCTCCAAGCTTTTGAGCAGTCTGAGCAAGATCTGCAAGTGCATCGTTTTTCTCGCCCTCAAGCTTTGAAGCTGTTGCAACAATCTTTACTGTAGAGCCAAGAGCTGCGATGATAGAAAAAATCTCTTGTGCCAAAAGCTCCGGACCCGCTGCATCTGACTTAGTGAGCACCACGGCACACGCAGCTCCACAATCTTTAGAAATGACCGCTGAGCGCACAATACGATCTACCGAGACAGCCTCGCCATCCAGAGCTTGTACCACAAGCACCAGATCAACGTTTGCGGCCAAAGTCTGCTTTTGGCCACGAGCTCCGCCCTTCCAGCGAGCAATATCAGTCTCTCGCGGCAGAACTGCCTCGATAATGCCCATATCGTGCGAGTCTGGAATGCGCGCGCATACCCAGTCTCCCACGGCTACCGTGGAGTTCTGGCCCTTAGTCACACGCGCGGCAAACTCGGCACGAAACACTCCCTGCCCTGAAACAACTGCAGGAAATCCCCTATCCAAGCGGACCACACAAGCCATAGTCATCATCTGGCGAGAAACCCCTTGAGCTTCAAGCTCAGATACGACGTCTGCATAAGCTTGCGTCTGAGCCGACGATGGAGTCAGCTGTTCAAACGCTGGAACGTCCAGCAATGAAGAAAGGGCCGGCAGAGACCCTTGAGTCCTGTCGGCTCCTAGTTTTTTGGAACTTTTTGTACGCTTAGCGGACAAGAGTGCTCCCTACCTTATGCTTTGTTCTATTGCACAGAACGCATAACAGCCTTATAAAGCTCCATCAGAGGAATAATTGACGCAGCTAAAAGCATTGCCATGGCGTACTGTTCAACGCCAATCTCAGCAAAGCCAAATGCCTGAGAAAGTGGTGTCTCAATTACCACAAAGGTAAGAATCAAAGACATAACAAAAGAACCCCACAGCCAAATATTATGGCTGGTTAGCTTGAAGATGGAACCACGCAGAGAACGCATGTTAAAGGAGTGGAACATCTCAACCATAGAAAGCGTCAAGAACGCCATAGTCATGCCCTCAACGCCAGCCTCTGGGTTAGTAATAACCTGTGAGATGTCAAAGGTTCCATACTCAAAGTAGTGGCCAATAAAATAGCTCGCAAGGGTGAGAAGAGCAATGATGGAGCCCTGAACAAGGCAGTCAAAGCCAACGCCACCCGCAAAGATTCCGTCCTTGGGATTACGAGGTCTGCGCTTCATAATGCCTGGCTCAGCCTTCTCGGTAGCCATAGCAAGCGCAGGCAGAGAGTCGGTAATCAGGTTAATCCACAGAAGGTGGGTAGGCTGAAGAATGGTAAAGCCAACCAGAGATGCAATAAAGACGGAAATAACCTCTGCAAGGTTAGAGCTCAAGAGGAACTGAATGCACTTACGAATGTTGTCGTAGATGCGTCTTCCCTCTTCGCACGCGCTAATGATGGTGGCAAAGTTATCGTCAGCCAGAACCATATCTGCAACGCCCTTGGTAACATCGGTACCAGTAATACCCATACCAATACCAATATCAGCACGTTTAATGGAAGGAGCATCGTTAACGCCGTCGCCCGTCATAGCTGTAACCATGCCCTTTTTGCGCCAAGTATCAACAATGCGAACCTTGTGCTCAGGCTGAACGCGTGCATAAACGCCAAGGGTCTCAATACGCTGCTCAAACTCTTCGTCAGAAATCTTATCAAGCTGTGCACCGGTAATAGCCTGAGAGCGATTAGTAATAATGCCCAGCTCAATTGCAATAGCAACAGCCGTATCAATATGGTCACCTGTAATCATAACGGTACGCATACCAGCGCTATGCGCCTCTGCAACAGCACCCTTAACCTCAGGACGAACTGGGTCAATCATGCCAGAGAGTCCAACAAAGACCATGTCATGCTCAAGAGTAGCTGGGTCATAGCTCAAAGGAGCTTCTGTTCCCCAATCACGACGAGCAGATGCCATAACACGAAGAGCCTGGTCAGCCATGGACTTGTTCTGAGCCAATATCTCAGAGCGAGCCTCATCGGTGAGGTCAATAATGCCATCGCTTGTCATAATCTTGGTGCAGCGAGCAAGCACCTCATCAGGTGCACCTTTAGTGTGCTGTACAACTTTGCCAGAACGAGTGCGCACGACAACAGACATCATCTTACGAGAAGAATCAAAGGGCGCCTCACCAATACGAGGGCGAGAAGCAGCTAAATCACTTGTGGTGTAACCAAGTTTTGCAGCGTCTGCAACAAGAGCAGCCT
Organism: Atopobium sp.; assembly: GCA_022732885.1. Taxonomy (GTDB): domain Bacteria; phylum Actinomycetota; class Coriobacteriia; order Coriobacteriales; family Atopobiaceae; genus Lancefieldella. The sequence continues at coordinate 45,698 of JAIJTS010000004.1, forward strand.
CAGTAGGCTCGCCCTTTGCTACCTGCTCCGCATCATCCCAGGTAGCGTCTGAGCACAGTGCCATGGTACGCACGTGTGCGTCAAGGTTTTCTGTCTCATGACGAACAACGGTCATTTTGTTTTGAGTCAGAGTACCGGTCTTATCGGAACAAATTACCTGAGTACAACCAAGGGTCTCAACTGCAGTAAGACGGCGAACAATGGCGTGACGCTCGCTCATTCTGGTAACGCCCATAGAAAGAACAATGGTAACAACAGCAACAAGACCCTCTGGAATTGCGGCTACTGCAAGAGAAACTGCGACCATAAAGGTGCTCAAAACAAGATCAAAGTTACCAAGTATCTCAGCGCCATGCTTGATAAAGCCTGTTGCAAAAACAAGCAGCGAGATAATAACAACAAGAATAGTAAGTGTATGGGAAAGCTTATCGAGGGCAATCTGTAGTGGAGTCTGTCCCTCTTCTGCCTGAGAAATTGCATCTGCAATCTTGCCCATCTCAGTATCCATGCCTGTTGCAACCACAACTGCACGACCACGTCCATAGACCACAATAGATCCGGAGTAGCACATATTCTTTCGGTCACCCAAAGGAATATCATCGGTATCTTCAGCAAGACTGAGGGTCTCCGCGTGTTTCTCGACAGGAACTGATTCACCTGTAAGCGCAGATTCCTCTACCTTCATGGAAGCGCTTTCAAGAATGCGGCAGTCAGCTGGGACGGAGTCACCTGCTTCAAGCAAGATGATATCGCCCACAACAAGCTCGGTTGAGGCAACCGTTTCAAGACGACCGTCTCTAATAACCTTACTTTGAGCTGCACTCATCTCTTGCAGAGCAGCAAGAGCTTCCTCAGCTTTACCTTCCTGGACCACACCAAGAACAGAGTTGATGACAACAACAAACAAAATAATGACAACGTCTGCAACTCCGCCTTCTCCGGTATAAATTCCTTCAGCAGCAGAAATAGCAGCAGCAACAAGAAGCATAATGACCATAGGATCAGCCATCTGCGCAAAGAACCTTTTAATAATTGATTCTTTTGGGGCCTCTTTGAGCTTGTTTAGGCCATGAGCCTCAAGACGTAAAGCTGCTTCTGCATCAGACAGTCCAGCTTCAGCATCAGTTTTTTGCGCACTGATTACATCAGACGCACTTGAAAGATACTCTTTCAAAGTTCCTCCTGGGTTTCTACCTGACAGATTGATGCCCGATCATAATTCCCCAGGAGAGGGGCAAGGGCTCACCAAGATTGCCGTGTCAGGACCTTACAACGTCTTATCATTCTACCGTATTCTCTCTTTTTTCAAACCTCATAAATATTTCTTAAAACTCCTGTTATGCACCACATAATTGTCATCTGAGCGGTACAATAAGCGCAGAACATTACAACATAAGCCAAACGTTTGTTTTGGCAAGGAGGTAACTATGAAAATCCTGTTTTATGGTGCTCAAAGTTACGACAAGGATTCTTTCAACCTTGAGCTTCCAAAGTATCCAGATGTTTCAATCGACTATATCGAAGCCAATCTGACGCCAATGACCGCAGGTTTTGCCAAAGACTATGATGCTGTCTGCGCTTTTGTTAACGCTGATGCTTCAATTTTGACTCTTGAAATTCTTGCAGGCTTTGACGTGAAGCTCCTGCTCATGCGTTGTGCAGGCTTTGATGCGGTTGACGTTAATGCCGCAAAAGATCTTGGCATTACGGTAACGCGCGTACCAGCCTACTCACCAGAGGCAATTGCAGAACACGCTATGGGTCTTGCTCTTGCTGCTAACCGTCGTATTCACCGTGGCTACATCAGAATTCGCGAGAATAACTTCTCACTTGTCGGCCTTGTTGGCGATACACTTCACGGTAAAACTGCTGGTATTGTTGGAACTGGTCGTATTGGTGCAGCACTTTGCCGTATCTGCAAGGGCTTTGGTATGCATGTCCTTGGCGCAGACCTCTATCCAAACATGAGCCTTGTCAATGACGAGCACGTTGTTGATGAGTATGTCAGCTACGATGAGCTTTGGGAACGTTCAGACTTTATTTCACTTCACGCTTTCTTAAATGACGAGAGCTACCACATGATTAACGATAAGACCATCAATAAGATGAAAGATGGCGTTATTTTGGTTAATACTGGTCGCGGTGGACTTGTTGATACCAAGGCTCTTATTCGTGGCATTCTTTCTGGCAAAATTGGTGCTTGCGGCCTTGACGTTTATGAAGAGGAAAATCCAAACGTTTACAAAGACCGTGGTGCTGAGGTTTTTGACTCAGTTACCTCTACTTTATGTTCCTTCCCTAACGTAGTTTTAACAAGCCATCAGGCATTCTTTACCCATGAAGCACTCTCTCAAATTGCTCAAGTAACGCTTGAAAACGCAACTGCCTTTGCTGAGGGTACTGACTACATTGATAAAAGTGTGGTTTGCTAAGCACCAGAGAATCAAATACTTTAAAAACAGTTATTATTAGTATTTGAATGTGATTTCAATTTCTATGAAAAGGAGAGACATGGCTCGTAAAAAGACCAAGATTGTTTGTACTATGGGTCCTGCAACAGAAAGTGATGAAGTCCTTCGTGAACTCATTCTAGCTGGCATGAACGTCGCACGTTTTAATTTCTCTCACGGAAGCCATGAGTATCATCGCACCATGATTGGTCGCGTTCGTTCTATTTCTGAAGAACTTGGTATTCCTATTGCTATCATGCTTGATACAAAGGGCCCAGAGGTTCGTACTGGTCTTCTTGAAGATGGCAAGAAGGTCACCCTTACTACTGGAGAGTCCGTTATTGTTACCACAGATGATAACGTCATCGGTAACACTCAGCGCTTCTCACTTGATTACAAGAATCTTCCAAAAGAGGTCCAAAAGGGCTCTATCATCCTTATTGATGACGGTCTCATTGGTCTTGAAGTTGACCACGTTGAGGGCAGCGATATGTACTGCAAGATTGTCAACGGTGGTGAGCTTGGAGAAAAGAAGGGTGTAAACGTTCCTAACGTTAACATCGGACTTCCTTCCGTCACTGAGCAGGATCGCGCAGACATCATGTTTGGTTGTGAGCTTGGCATTGACGCAATTGCTGCTTCCTTCATTCGTGACGGCGCTGCAGTTGAAGAGATCCGCAACATCTGCCGTGAAATGGGCACCCCTAACGTACAGATCTTCCCTAAGATTGAGTCTGCTCTTGGCGTAAAGAACTTTGACGAGATTCTTGCAGCTTCTAACGGCATCATGGTTGCCCGCGGTGACCTTGGTGTTGAGGTTCCTGCAGCTGAGGTTCCTCACATTCAGAAGACTATCATCAAGAAGTGCAACGATGCTTACAAGCCTGTCATCACTGCAACTCAGATGCTTGACTCTATGATCCGCAACCCTCGCCCAACCCGTGCAGAGGTTACCGACGTTGCTAACGCAATCTACGACGGTACTGACTGCGTCATGCTTTCTGGTGAGTCCGCAGCTGGTAAGTACCCTGTTGAGGCAGTAAAGACTATGGCTTCCATCTGCAAGGAAACCGAGAAGTACCTGCCAGTTAAGGATGTCTATCACCAGCGTGAGGGTCTTAAGAACGTCAACGGCGCTACAGGCTTTGCTGCAGTTGATATGGCAATCCGTGTTGACGCTAAGTGCATCATCTGCCCAACACACTCTGGCCGTACCGCTCGCCTTGTTTCTAACTTCCGTCCAAAGCGTCCTCTGTATGCAATGTCTCCATCCGATGAGGCAGTTCGTCGTACCTGCTTCTATTGGGGCGTCTATGCATTCAAGACTTCTGAGCAGGGCACACTTTCTAACACCATGTACAACGCTCTGAATGTTGCTAAGGAAGTTGGCGCTGTTGAGACTGGCGATATTGTTGTTCTGACTGCTGGCGATCCTCATACCAGCCCACGTCTTGGTGATTACACCACTTCAACTAATGTTGCTATGATTTGCCAGGTTCAGTAAACTGCATTTCAGCTTTAACGTTATATGAACGTAAAAGGTCCTTCTCGCCAATCGAGAAGGACCTTTTGTTGTAACTCAAGTATGAAAGAAGGCTATCTTCTAAGCGTTACGCTTGCTCTGGTGCAGCTCAACAAACCTCTGCAACTTTTGAATAATCTCTGGCGTGAGCATGTCCTTTTTGAGCTGCCAAGACCAATTACCTTCAGCCTTACCAGGAACGTTCATACGCGCATCGTCAGAAAGACCCAGCACATCCTGAAGCGGCAGAATGACTACTGCATTGGATGAGCCAACTACCTGCTCCATTAGGTGGTCAAAAATCTGCTGTGATTCATCAGTTGCCTGGCCGCCTGTAAAGCGAGTTTCCACAAAACCCATAAGCGTTTGAGTGTCATGCGTGCCGCTGTACACAATAGACTCCTGAGCTGGTGCAAAGGAATATCTACAGTCTCCGTCAGCAAACTGAATGACGCTCATACCCGGAAATCCCGTCTGGGAAAGCAGCGCCCTGACCGCAGGGGTAACCGCTCCTAAATCCTCCGCAATAAAAGGCAGTGGACCAAGCTGCTTATAAGCAACATCAAACAGCTCATAGCCGGGACCAAACTTGAATGAACCCTCGGCAGCAGTCTTTCCCTTTTCAATGGCATAGTAAGACGTGAAGCCAATAAAGTGATCCAACCTGGTGTAGTCATACAGATAGAAAGACCTACGGAATCGTTCAATCCACCAACGATAACCCTCGTCTTTATGCGCTTGCCAGTTGTACGTTGGATTGCCCCACAACTGACCATCCTGAGCAAACGCGTCAGCAGGAGCACCAGCTTGAAACTCCGTATGACCAGTAGCATCCAGAGCAAAAAGCTCTGGATGTGCCCAAACATCAGCGGAATCTTCTGAAACAAACATGGGCATATCGCCAATAATCTGAATTCCCTTAGCGCGAGCCTCCGCTAATGTCTGACTCCAAATAACGTCAAAAGCAAATTGGTGCTTGCGATGAAGTTCGATTGCCTGAGTAAGCTCAGGACGTGCAAGTAGCTTTTGCGACCAGCTGCGATACTGCTTTGGCCACTCCTGCCACACTCCCTCACCAAGAAGGTCTTTAATTGCACGGAACGCTGCATACGAATCAAGCCAATACGAGTTTCTCGCCAAAAATGCCTGGTACTCAACAGCTCGCTTACTCTGAGGGTCATCGCACTCAGAAATGACTTTCTTCATAGCAGTCTGGTCAAGCAAGTTGATGTTTCCTGCAAAGGCTGAAATTCCCGCATATGGAGAGCCGTATTCATCGGTTGGACTAACAGGTAAAATCTGCCAATACTTCTGGCCAGATTTGGCGAGAAAATCGATGAACTGGGAAGTCTCGCGACCAATTACACCAAGCTTCTGGCCTAGCGTAATTGCGGAGTCCTCGTCGGATGGCATAGACGTAATGTGAGCAAGCACTCCCATACCAGGCTCAAGAGGTTTTTGTAGTCTGTAATCTGGCTGTACGTTTAAGACCGTGCATCCAAGCTGCCACAAAAAGACCTCTGCTTTGCCATCTTTGACAGGTACTGCCTGACCACTGATAACATCAATGACCTGCATGTTTTGAGGTACAGAAACATATACTGTTTTAGCATCTGCGCGACTCTTATTCACCAGAACGCAAATGCCAGAGGCGGCTTTACTCAGTTGCTCTTGCTGGCCATCTTTTTGAACAGGCTTACGCCAAAAAGCCAAAACATCATCTGAGCTCCCCTCTGGAACAAATGGTTCAAACAAGCCATTTACCAGCAGTGGGAGCGTTTTTCTAAGCGCAATAGCATTACGATAAATGTGCAGGTAATCCAGGTCTGCTCGCGGGCTACTTCCAGGCCAGGGCATAGTTGCACGATTTGTTGGGTCAACAAATCCCTCAACGCCCATCTCATCGCCGTAGTAGATTGATGGAACACCAGGAAGTGTCATCTGCAGCACAGCCGTCTGCCACATACGAGCCTTAGAAAGACCGCGCTGATCAGCAGAAAGCCTATACGTTACCTGCTCATGAGCAGAAAGAGAATCAGGAGTAGGAGCTCCTGCTACTACGTTAATTAGGCGTTCTTTATCATGTGTTCCAAACACATTAAGGCAAGAATAAAATGACTCGTGAGGATAGTTTTCCCAAAGCTCCTCAAGGGCTAAAGCCGTTGCTTCAGCACCAACCTCATTCATCAAAAATGAAAGAATGGACTTGCGAAGAGGATAATTCATAGGACCGTCAAGCTCAGAGCCCTCAAGATAATGCCTGAGTTTTCCATACGCGCGCTTATTGCTTGCGTCCTCCCAAACCTCTCCGATAATAACTGCATCACTACGCTCTGCAAGTGCAGCTGCACGAATCTTCTGAATAAACGAATCAGAAAGTTCATCTGCAACGTCTAGGCGCCAACCACGAGCGCCACGGCGCAGCCACGTTCTAATAACGCCTTTCTTGCCACAAATAAACTCCTGGTAATCAGGGTTATCAGACACAATAGTTGGCAGCGCGTCTACGCCCCACCAACTCTCATATGTTCCGTCCTCATGAAATGTAAACCACTTATCATAGGCAGAACCAACCTGTTGAACTGCTCCTGGTTCAGGGTAGTTAGAAAATTTATTAAAGTATTTTGAGTCAGCGCCACAATGGTTAAAAACGCCATCCAAAATAATGGAAATACCATGCTCAGCTGCTCTAACACAAAGGCGCTCAAAGTCCTCTACAGTGCCCAACACGGGATCTACTTCCAAATAATCCGCAATATCGTAGCGGTGATTGCTGGTGGCGGCGTAAATTGGATTCAAATAAAGCGCAGTTATTCCAAGGTTTTCCAAATAAGGAAGCTTTTCTTCAATGCCAGCCAAAGACCCGCCGTAGAAATCCCAATCAGTTACGCGGCTGTTGGCATCTCGCTGATACTCGGGGGTCTTCTCCCAGTCTTCAACCATCTGGCGAGAAGCCCCATTTCTTGGAACGGCAAGTGCTTGCTTGGTACGGTCATGCCAGTTTGCATCTCGTGCAAACCTGTCAGGGAAAATCTGGTAGACAACTCCCCCTTTGTACCAGCTGGGATCCTCAACACCGGAGAAGCTGGTACGAGGCTCATAGCAGGTAATCTGAAACGATGGTGGCTCACCATAAGAAAAGCTACCAACACCGGTGCATCTATTTTCTTGAGCGCCATATGACCAAACTGCTCCGTCAGATGCCTCAAGTTCAAAGCGATACCAAATAAGTCCTGTAGCTGCAGGTTTAACCGTTACCTCAAAGCACTGGGCATTGTCGGGTACATCAGACGGAAGCGCGTCAGCAAAATCACTCTTTTGCATCACAACGCGTTTCTCGCCAGAGAGAGATTGAGCCTCTGAAGATGAAGCGGGACCATACTCTTGCCACAGGCGAAGCGTTACTGACTGAACGTCATCGTCCCAAGTAAATATTTTTATTGTTACTGAAGTACCTAGTTCAACTGCACCTTTTGGATATCTACAAACAATGCTTGATGTGTTGTGAAAAGCCTGCATTCTTACCAATCTCGACGACGTACATACCTGATAATCTCAGGGTGTAGTAAATGATACACGTCAAGATATTCATTTGCAGCGTTATGCCAACTAAAGTCCTCAGCCATCGCCTGTTTTACAAGATTTGTCCACGCTTGCTTATCGTTTCTGTAAACATCGGCAGCATACAAAATAATATCTGCCATTTCATCTGCATTTTGATTAGCAAAACTAAAACCGGTTCCTACGCCCGTAAACTGGTTGTACGGTTTAACGGAATCTGCCAGACCGCCCGTCTCACGAACAACGGGAAGCGTGCCATAACGCATAGAAATCATCTGAGAAAGACCGCACGGCTCAAACTCTGATGGCATCAAGAACATATCTGCACCCGCATACATACGGTGAGAAAGCGCAATATCAAACTCAATGCGTGCAGCCATACGGTTGCCGTAGTGTTCATCAAAAAAGCGCATAGCGTCTTCTTGCTCAGCATCACCAGTGCCTAAAACAGCAACTTCAATACCTGCGCAAATAAGGCGATCCATAGCGTAGCGAATCAGGCCTAGGCCTTTCTGATTGGTCAAGCGTGTAACCATTACCGCAAGTGGTGCATCTGGATCTACTTCAAGACCAAGCTCCTCTTGCAGCTGACGCTTACACTCAGCTTTGCCCTCCATATGATGTGCCGAGAAGTTCTGTGGAATAAAAGGATCACTTGCAGGTGACCACGCACCAATGTCAATGCCGTTGAGGATTCCGCGCAGAATACTTTGACGACGACGGAAGATATCATCCATTCCCTCACCAAAGTGTTCTGTCTGCAGTTCTTGAGCATATGTTGGACTAACGGTAAGCAGATAATCGGAATAACAAAGCGCACCCTTCATAAAGTTGATAGAGCTTGCATCGCATCTCAACTGATCAACTGCTGCTGGAATATCTGCAAGGCCAAGCACATCGCTCAGCATCTTGTCAGTAAACTGGCCCTGGAACATAACGTTATGGATAGAGAAAACCGTCTTAACGTTTTGGACCTCAGGAACGCCCTGATACTGCTCACGCAAAAATACGGGTGCCAATGCCGTTTGCCAGTCATTACAGTGCAGAACGTCGCAGGAGAGCTCTGGGACGTGCGCAATAAGCTCACAGAGAGCCTTAGAGAAGAACGCATAGCGCTCTCCATCATCAAAGTATCCGTACAGGCCATCACGAGCAAAGTAGGACTCGTTATCTACAAAGTAAAAATCAACACCCTCGTGAACAAGATGCCAGAGTCCACAATACTCAAAGCGCCACGAAAGAGGCACCTGGAGCTCGTAGACCTTCTTCATTTTTTGTTTCCACTCAGGCTTAATAGAGCTGTAGAGTGGCGAGATAACCGCCACTCTAGCTCCTACTTTTTTAAGCGCTTGAGGCAAGGAACCCGAGACATCTCCAAGGCCACCTGTCTTGGAAAAAGGCGCTACCTCAGAAGTGGCATAGACAACGCGAAGTTTGCGACGCTTGGAGACTTGGGACATTACTATGCCACCCTCTTATTGTTTTTACGCTGAATAAGAATTTCTTCACTTGTGCCACGAAGCTCAGTACCTGCTGGAATAATGTTGGAGCGGTCTACAATAGCGTGCTCAACGACAGAGCCTTCCTTAACAATACAGCCTTCCATTACAACAGAATCGCGCACCACGGCACCGCGCTCAATAATAACGTTACGACCAAGAACGGAACCGGTAACCGTGCCACGAATACGACAACCTGCGGAAATAGCTGAGTTGCTGACCTTAGAGCCAATCTCAAACTTTGCAGGTGCGGTATCGTGAGCCTTTGTCTTGATGGAACGCTCTGGGGTAAAAAGCTCATTTGCTGGCATGGGGTTCAAAAGCTCAATGTTAGCAAGATAGTAAGAGTTCTTTGAGAAGATGGAAGCTACATGTCCTTCAAAGTGGAAAGTGCAAACCTTGACGCGGTTATAATCAGCGTGAAGTGCCTCAAAGAGGTCAAGGTAATCGGTAGCGCTATACCAATCTAGCATGTCAATGAGTAAGTCGCGCTTGATGATAAAGCAGTCAAGAGAAGCCTCGTCTCCACGTTGGACGCCGTTATGCGTCTTAACAACGCGCTCCCCATCAAGCTCAACACCAACAACATCTCTATCGTTATAACGAGTGGTATAGGTCATCATAGTGATGTCTGCACCAGACTCCAGATGCTGATCAAGGAGCTCAGTAAGATCAGAGTTAAAAACAAAGTTTGAAGTGGACAAAAGAACATATTCTGCATCAGTTCGATCAAGATAAGGCTTATTTGAAATAAGATCTCTCAGCAGGAAGCGCGCTCCCGTATGAGAGGTGCCAAAAGCAGATCCAGGCAGAATAAACAAGCCACCACTCTTACGATCCAAGTTCCAATCTTTACCAGAGCCAAGGTGATCAATGAGCGAGCGATAGTTAAATGGCATAATTACGCCAACGGTACTAATGCCAGAATTAACCATATTTGAAAGAGGAAAATCTACCAGGCGATATCTTCCCAAGAAAGGCATAGATGCAATTGGGCGGACATCACTGGCGATTTCCATATTAGTAGAAGCATAATTGCAGGTAATAAGTCCAATTACCCTTTTCATTAGTGCTCACCTCTTTCGACTACTACATCATTTCCAACAACTGCTATCTCTTTATTGAGGTCAGAACTACCAACGTGGACGTTTTTCTCAACCACAGCGTTCTCACCAAGAATTGCGCGAATTACAACAGCACCAGGCTTAACTTCTGCGCCAGGAAGAAGCACGGAATCAATGACACGAGCCCCTTCGCCAATAACGGCATCGGTAGACAAAATTGAATGGCGAGAATAACCAAAGATTTGGCAGCCGTTACTTACCAGACAATCATCTACCTCACCGAATGCGCCAATATACGCTGGTGGACGGGTGGATGCATTGGACATAATGGGGAACTTGTCCGAGAAAATATCAAACTTAGGCTCAGAGCCAAGCAAATCCATGCTGGTCTCATGATAGCTTGCAATAGTACCTACATCACGCCAGAAACCCTCAAAACGATAGGTGAACAGACGTTTACCATCATCCAGCAGCGTTGGAATGATATCTTTACCAAAGTCATGAGAAGACTCAGGGTTTCTTGCATCCTCGCGAAGTGTTTCAAGAAGCAAATCAGTAGTAAAAATGTAGATGCCCATAGAGGCCAGGTTGGACTCTGGTTTTGCGGGTTTCTCGGCAAATTTAGTAATTCTGCCCTCGTCATCAACAGACATAATGCCAAAACGGGAAGCTTCCTCCCATGGAACAGGCATAACGGCAATGGTAAGGTCTGCGTTGTTCTTTTTATGGCACGCAAGCATCTCACCATAGTCCATGCGATAAAGCTGGTCTCCAGAGAGAATAATTACGTAATCAGGTTTGTTCTGCTCAATGTAGCCAATATTCTGAGTGACAGCATCTGCAGTACCTGCATACCATGCGCCACCAGACTGAGTAGCAAATGGAGGCAAAATAGAAATTCCGCCACCACGCTCATCAAGATCCCAAGCACTACCTGATCCCACGTAAGAATGGAGCAAATAAGGACGGTACTGGGTCAAAACACCTACCGTAGAGATTCCAGAATTTGCACAGTTGGATAGTGCAAAGTCAATGATGCGGAATTTGCCGCCAAATGAGACAGCAGGCTTAGCTACTTTTGAAGTTAAAGCGCCTAAACGACTTCCTTGTCCTCCAGCAAGTAACATTGCAAGACATTCCTTTTTGCTCATATCCAAATCTCCTCTCCCAATCAGAGGTCTCTATTCTTAACGTTTGATGACCATTGACCTAAACGCAGTTTCTTATACGTGCCAAATATCTTCCATATATTCTCTAATAGTTCTATCAGCAGAGAAGTAACCAGAGTTTGCAGTGTTGTGGAGCGCGCGAGCATTCCAACTACGACGATCAGCATAGGACTGAGTAAGTTCTTCCCAAGCCTTTACATAGGCGTCAAAGTCAATAAGCACCAGGTCAGGATCATTGTTGATTAACAGGTAGTCGTGAATTGACTCAAAGTTACCAGACAACCTAGACAAAGAACCATCAGTGAGCATGTTTACAATACGAGCCAGCATGGGGTTTTGATTAAGCAGGTTCTGAGCAAAGTAAGTACCAGAAGCATATACCTGCTGAACCTCATCTGCGCGTAGACCAAAAATCTTGATGTTCTCTGGTCCCGCAAGCTTGGAAATCTCAATGTTAGAACCGTCATAGGTTCCAAGAGTTAGGGCTGCGTTCATCATAAGCTTCATGTTTGAGGTACCAGAAGCCTCTGCACCAGCAACAGAAATCTGCTCCGAAATATCAGTTGCAGCATAAATGAGCTGAGCATTTGAAACAGCAAAGTTTGGAATAAAGACAACCTTAAGGCGACCCTCAATACGTTCATCGTTGTTAACAACGTCTGCAACGGAGTGGATGAGTCGAATAACTTCCTTTGCAAAGGTATAGCTCTGAGCAGCCTTACCCGAGAAAATAAAGGTTGTTGGAGCTGGCTTATAACTTGGGTCATCAAGCATGCGGTTATAGAGATACAAAATCTTAAAGACATTAAGTAGCTGGCGCTTATACGCATGGAAACGTTTTACCTGCGTATCAAAGATGGTGTTAGTATCCATCTCAATACCAGTGGCCTTTTTGACGTATGCAGCAAGACGCTCTTTTTCTTCTTTCTTTGCAACGTCCATCTTGTCCAAGAACTCAGTGTCATTCTCATAGGCAGAGAGCTTCTTAAGTTCATTAGCATCATCAAGCCAGTCAGTGCCAATAGCCTCAGAAATGAGCTTTGCGTATGCGGTATTCGCCTGAGCCAAGAAACGACGGTGGCAGATACCATTGGTCTTGTTATTAAAGATTTCTGGACGAAGCTTGTAAAAATCCTTCAAAACACTCTGCTTCAAAATGTTTGTGTGCAGATCAGATACGCCGTTGACTGAGTGACTAAACAGAATAGAGAGATTAGCCATACGAACGGTGTTATCCCACAGCACGGCTGTTGAGGCGAGAAGATCGGTGTTGCCGTTAGAGTTGGCAAGCAGCTGCTCCTTATAGCGGCGATCAACCTCATCAATAAACATATACAGACGAGGAAGCAGCTCACGGAAGGTGTTAATAGGCCACTTTTCAAGAGCCTCAGGCATAACAGTGTGGTTGGTATAAGAGATTGCATTTCTCGCGATATCAAATGCCTTCTCAAAGTCAACGCCATGATCATCAACAAGAAGACGCATAAGCTCTGGTCCGCACATTGCTGGATGCGTATCGTTAGTGTGGATGCAGACATGATCGGCAAAATAATCCCAATCCTCGTCGTACTTATCCTTGTACGCACGAAGAATAGACTGAAGACCAGCAGAAACAAACAGGTACTCCTGCTTTAAGCGAAGGATACGTCCATGCTCGCCTGAATCATTTGGATACAGAATGGTTGAAATTGCCTCAACATCAGAGCGGAATTTATTAGCACGTGCATAATCGCCTGCGTTAAAGGCATCAAGATCAAAGTCTTCCTCAGCTGGTTCTGCAGACCAAAGGCGCAGCTTATTTACGGTCTTTGCGCCATAGCCAACAATTGGAACGTCGTATGGGACAGCCTTAACAAGTTGTCCGCCCTCTTGAGAAAACCAGAAATTGCCGTTACCGTCTTCATGCCTTACAACGGTGCCGCCAAAGCGCACCAGTACGCTGGAATCATCTTTTCTGACTTCCCAGGGATATCCGTTAGCTAGCCAGTTATCAGTTCGCTCTACCTGGCGTCCATCTTTAATCTCCTGACGGAAAAGACCGTAACGGTATCTCATACCATTACCAAAGCCAGCCATTCCCTCGTGTGCCATGGAATCAAGGAAGCATGCAGCAAGTCTGCCCAGACCACCATTGCCAAGGCCAGGATCTACCTCTTGAGCAGCAAGCTCTTTAAGAGATGTACCCATCTCTTTGAGACCCTCTGCAACTACATCGGTAATGCCTAAATTAAGCAGATAATTCTCAAGCAAAGGTCCAAGAAGGAACTCAAGGGAGAAGTAATATACCTGCTTGTCCGAATGAATATAGGAGGTTGACTGAATTTCTCGCGCTTTTTCTGCTATAAGGTGAGCAAGAACGTTATAGCGCTCCTGAGCAGTGCACTCTCCATAGTATTTGCCAAGAATCTTGATGAACTTATCGCGATACTGATCTTCAAAATCTTGTCTATCGACAAAAATGTTTTGTCCGTTATTTACGGCCATGCTTCCCCCTCTTTGGAAGTTCTTTCTCAAACGCTAAAACAATGCCACCAAGCGGAGGAACAGACAGTTCTACCGAATAATCTCTTCCATTCCATGCCACTGGCTTGGTGGAAAGTTTCTTTGTATTCACAATACCCGAACCGCCAAACTCTTTTGCGTCGGAATTGAATACTTCTTTCCACACTCCCGCGAACGGCATGCCTAAACGGAAGTTCTGATGGGTTGCTACGTCAAAATTGATGAGAATAACCAGGTCCTCAGTCGGCTTTCTTCCGTGACGGACAAACGAGATGATTGATTGCTCGTTATTATCTGCATCAATCCAATCAAATCCTCGGTTGTCGTAGGCATACTGCCAAAGACCTGGATGATTCTTATAGAAATGATTAAGAGCCTTAATAAATGCTTGCTGATGAGCATGAGTTGGATACTCCTCAGTTAAGTAATACTCAATGCCCTCGTAATAGCGCCACTCAATAAACTGAGCAATCTCATTGCCCATAAAGTTGAGCTTAGCGCCTGGGTGAGTCATCTGATGAAGTGCTAAAGCTCTCATACCAGCAAACTGTCTCCACCAATCTCCTGGCATGCGCTGTATAAGGCTGCACTTACCATGAACAACCTCATCGTGACTGAGTGGCAGCACAAAGTTCTCGTTGAACTGATACATGCTGGAGAAGGTGAGAAGTCGATGATTGCCTGGCCTATAAGGAAAATCAGTCTGACAATAGTGCAGCGTATCATTCATCCAACCCATGTCCCACTTAAGATTAAAGCCTAGCCCTCCAACTTCTGGAGGATAGGTAACCAGTGGCCATGCGGTGGACTCTTCTGCAATCATCAAAACATCAGGATGTTCTATCTGAGCTGTCTCGTTGCAGAGACGCAAAAAAGCACTTGCATCAAGATCTTCCTCAGTACCCTTATAGTTAAAGCGCTTCTGAGAAGGATCGTCTATACCAAAATTCAAATACAACATGCTGCTAACACCATCAACACGAATGCCATCAGCATGATAATCATTCAGCCACATAAGCAGGTTAGAAACAAGGAAGCTTCTAACCTCACCACGAGTAAGATCAAACTTCAGAGTTCCCCAATTTGGATGCTCTTTTTCTTCAAAAAGCTTGGTACCGTCAAACTCTGCAAGACCATGAGCATCTTTACAGAAGCCTCCTGGAACCCAGTCTAAAATGACGCCGATACCAGCTTGATGACAAGCATCAATAAAGTGTTTGAACTGAGCAGGATTGCCATACCTTGAAGTGGGAGCAAAATAACCAGTTACCTGATAGCCCCAAGATCCATCAAAGGGATGCTCCATAACAGGGAGAAGCTCGATGTGAGTGTAGCCCATCTCTTTAACGTAGGAGACCAACTCATCTGACAAATCATCATAGGTATAAAACGCATCTATGTTTGTATCAAAGTAATCTTTAGGCTCTGCACCCTGTTCAACATCCTCTGCATCAGCAGAATCTTCTTGAGAGTTCAAATTGGCGTGCTGTTTCCAACTACCAAGATGGACTTCAAAGATATTAAGAGGACTATGCAGGAACTTAAGCGTTGCGCGCTTCTTCATCCATGCTTCATCTTCCCAAACGTAAACGTCTGGGTCAAACGTAATGGATGCTGTGTGTGGTCTGACCTCTGCATACGTAGCATATGGGTCAGCCTTAAAAATCTTCTTACCAGAAGAGGATACAATCAGGTATTTGTACAATACTTCTGAGGTTATTCCAGGAATAAAGCCTTCCCAAATTCCACCATGTTTTGAGCGAGAAAGGACATTAACCGTATCATCCCAATTATTGAAATCTCCAACAACGGAAACAGAAATGGCATTAGGTGCCCAAACAGCAAAATGATACCCTTCAACTCCATCTTCATAAACCGCAGGGTGTGCGCCTAATTTTTTGTGACTCTGGAACCATTTTCCTTGTGCAAACAAGTATGCATCCTGATCACTTACTGCTAACGATGCATTTAACTCTGCCATAATCACCCCTGCAATTACTAAATACAAGCTACGGTTTTTATAGATTTGTTATCTATAAATATTCGTATTTGGTATTTACTAAGATAAACCATTACAAGGCAAAACGCTGTGACAAACACGTCATATGACTTTCACCGATAAAAAACGACCGTACACGTTATTTTTTATTTGTTCTATTTTTGTTACTAATAGTGAATAAAAATTACAATCACAAGAAATGGCAGCTTATCTAAATAAACTGCCATTAAATACATAAATTATTTATATAACTGAAAGCTGTCTGTTAAAAAGCTAGCTTTCGAAAAAATCTCTCTCAAGCAACCTTCTTTGGCTGCTTGCAACTACATCTTACGGGGCACAGCTGTCTCAGCTGAAGGAGCATGAGCAGCAATTACGTCAAGAGCTGCTACTTGAAGGGTCTTCTCGCCATCAGCAACTGCCCTACCATATGCGTTGGTATCAAGAATTGCCTGGCGGAAGCGCTCAGCTGTAAAGCCATAAGGAGCGCGACCCCACTCGTTAGTCTTCTGAGCTCGCTCAACAATGATGTCCAAATCAGCGTCAACAGATTCTGGAGTAATGTCCAGATCAGCTAAGGTAGTTGGAAGTCCAAGCTTTCTATTAAGTGCTACCTGCTCTTCAAGTGCTGTAAGGTTGCCGTCAAAGGCATACAAAATGCAGGTACCAAAAGAAACAACCTCACCATGAAGGTGTTTCTCGGCACGCTCGCCTAGAGCAGTAAAGGCATTGTAGAAAGCATGAGCGGTAGAAGAATTGAAGTAATACGCGCCCCGTTCAGCACCAATATTGGTAGTCATATTGGACACAACACCAGCGGTAACAATGATGTTAAGTACAACGTTTTCAAATGCTTCAGAAACAATGCCGGCGCGCTTATCTGCCAATGCCTGCTCAGCATTGTCAAACAAAGGCTCAATGCAAGCGCCTGCAGCAAGGGCTCGTCCCATAAGAGGGCTGTGGAGCAGCTCAACTTCTCTGGAAGAAAGCTCAACCTCAGGACCCTTAGAGAAGGCATCGCCAATTCCTGCCCAGAAGTACTCATCAGGGCTCTCTGCAATAATCTGCGTGTCAATAAAGGTATGAACAGGAAGCTCAGCAGGAATAAAGTACGTATCTGCAGAACCGTCCTCTTTATAGAAAACAGCAATTCTTGTTACCGGTGCACAGTTAGAGGCAAGTGTTGGGAAAGTAAAGTATGGCTTGTCCAGGATGGTTGCAATCTCTTTACCCTCGTCAATGGCGCGACCTCCACCAACAAGGAAGAGCATATCAGCAGCAATAACCTCAGGCATTGCGGCAATTCTCTTGGCGTTTGCATGTGTTGAGTTGGTGCCGTAAGAAATCCATGAAGAAATGGAAACCTCAGAGCCGGCAAGAGCAGCCTCAAGTTTTGGACGTGCCTTCTCCATTGCAGTTGGTCCACCAATGACTACTGCGTTTTTTCCGAATCGCTTAACAATGCGTAGTACGGACTTATAAGCGTCAACTCCAATGGTGTATGAAGGCAGATACTCCGTAAACGTTCCGCGAGATTCCATCTTTTCCATAGCGTCCTCCAAAAAAATTCAGAAAAGCAAGAATATAACTTTACCTGAACTAGTTATGTTTTTGCAGCATAAATCCTTGAAGCAGCGTGTCTTCTGCTTCTTTGTAAGCTGACAAGAAAAACGCTGTATCAAGCATCTGATACTGAGGTGAGCTCACGCTATTATGTCGATTCTCCTCCGCAATACGTTGTATAACCTGAAGTGTTTGCTCAACATCTGAATGCGTAAACCCATACTGTGGATAAGCTGCGGCAACCGCAAAGAGCTCTTCAGATGCTTCTGGCAGACGATTCATATCAAGTGATCGCCCGTATACGTCAAAGTCCGCTTGTTTACGTATGCGCGCATCTTCTCCTGTTGGAATGTGATGAGCTCGCAAAAACGCACGTGTATGTGAGTTATATACATGGTCACAAACGAGGTGACACCAAATGCCTACGATAAACTCTCTTAACTGCCGTTGATTTACTAAGCTACGCTGTTCAGCCGAACAGTAAGACACATTTGGCTGAATAAAGTCAGTCTGTGACAGATACTCAACGGGAGTAAGACCTCCCATAAAATTACGCTGATACCGCCTGTAACTTGGAATTGGCAAACTTCCTGGATACGATTGATGGCTTCGACTGTACCTCACCTTATGAGAATAGTCTGGAACCATAAATCCAATATGCACATCAGGGGCAACATTTCCAAGCAGAAATGCATCAGGATATTGAATAGCCACATCCAAGCAACCGGCCCCTTTCTCAAGGAGCCGGTCGGCGTGAGCAATGTGTACGTTCCAGCTTGGCACTACAATTACCTGCTTATCCGCGAATTTCTCCGCCAGTAGAACGAAGAACCTTCTCCACAAGCTTAGTGTGGGTCTTCTCGACCTCTTCTGATGTAAGCGTTCTATCGTCTGCGCGATACGTGAGCGAGAAGGCCATGGACTTCTTACCTGCACCAACACGCAAGGCATCGCGGTACACGTCAAAAAGCCTGATATCAGAGAGAAGCTTGCCACCTGCAGACTTCAAGCGCTGAACCAGCTGCTCTGCAGTGACGTTCTCGTCAACAACAATTGCCAAGTCAATAGAGATACCTGGGTAGGTTGGCGGCTCAACGATAGGAAGATCTTTCTGAGACAGGCGCAAAAGTGATGCTACAGAAATCTCAAAGGCAACAACTGGAACCTCAATGTCAAAGTTCTGTAGCGACAGAGGATGGATGTTTCCAACCCAACCGATTGTCTCGCTACCTGCAAGAATTTCAGCAGCGCGACCAGGCTGCAGCCAACCGTACTGCTCTGGCTCAGCTACACGGAAACGAACCTTAGGAATACGCAAAGCTTCAAGCAATCCCTCGACAATGCCCTTAGCATCAAAGAAATCGTAAGCTGGATACTTGGCGTTCCAAGCGTCATCTGCTGGACGGCCAACCAATACACCACAAACATAGCTTGGCTCATCTGGCTGACTCTTATCCTTATGTCCAAAGAGTACGCGTCCCAGCTCATACATGGCAATGTTAGAGACGCCATGAGCAAGGTTGTATGCAATAGAGCGCAGAAGACCTGGGACAATGGAGCGGCGCATCTCGGACTGATCAGCAACAAGTGGGCTGATGACCTTTACAGGAACGCCTCTTCCCTCTTCACTCATGCCAAGCTTAGAGAGGTCATCTGGACTTGCAAACAGATATGACTTTGTCTCGTTCAGGCCCAAAGAGCGCAGGGTACGGCCAATCTTTCTGATCTGGCGCTGATCTGAGGTCAGGCCACCAGCATGGTTTTTAGCCGCAGGAAGCGTTGCCTCAATATCACCTTCACCCCACAGGCGGACAACCTCCTCAATAAGGTCAACCTCGCGTGTAAGGTCTGGACGGTTTGTAGGAGCAACAACGCTGAGCTCACCGTTGTTTGCAGGAGCAACCTTGCAGCCAAGGCGCGTAAGGCGAGAAGCCATAAATGCTTCTGGGATCTGAGCACCTGCAAGGGCACAGACGCGCTCTGGACGAAGGGTAATAGTTACTGCCTCTTTTACCTTTGGATATACATCAACAATGCCTGGGCAAACCTCAGCACCGCAGCACTCTTCAAAGAGTGCTGCTGCAATGTCTGCAACAGATGCACAGCCGTTTGGATCAACAAGACGCTCGTAGCGAATGGAAGCCTCACTCATAAGGTCAAGGTTTCTACTGGTACGGCTAATGTGGCCGTTATCAAAGACCGCAGACTCCAAAAGGACATCAACGGTATTCTCTGTAATTTCAGAGTCCAGGCCACCCATAACACCAGCAAGCGCAATAGGAGTCTTGCCGTTATCAGCAATGACGGTCATATCGGACGTGAGCTCACGATCTTCTCCGTCAAGCGTCACAATGTGCTCGCCATCTTCTGCAGCACGAACCACAATGTGATACTTGCCATCTTCCTTGGTAAGTTTTCCAAGGTCAAAAGCATGTAGAGGCTGTCCGGTCAGATACATAACGTAGTTGGTAACATCAACAACGTTGTTGATAGAACGACCACCACAAGCCGTAACGCGACGAGCAAGCCACTCAGGGCTTGGACCAATCTTAACGTTGCGAACCACGCGAGCGGTGTACCTTGAGCAAAGCTCAGGGTCAGCAATAGTAACATCAACCTGCTCAGATACAGCTACACCAGACTCAGACGAGACGCTTGGAAGCTCAATGTGAGTGTCGATGTCATACATTGCAGAAACCTCAACAGCCATACCTGTCATAGAAAGACAGTCAGGGCGGTTTGGGGTAATCTCGCAATCAAGAACAACATCAGACATGCCCAGGTAATCGGTAAGAGGTATGCCAATTGGCGCATCCTCAGGAAGAATCATAATGCCACTCTGGTCATCGCCAAGACCCAGCTCGCGAGAAGAGCAGTTCATGCCGCAAGACTCAACGCCACGTAGCTTAGACTTTTTAATCTTGAAGTCTCCAGGAAGTACAGCCCCGATCATTGCAGTAACAATGTGGTCTCCCTGATTAAAGTTTTGAGCGCCGCAAACAATCTGTAGAGGAACAGGATTTCCGTCCTTATCCACATTGTTTTTGCCCACGTCAACCAGGGTAACGTACATGTGATCAGAATCAGGATGAGGCTCTTTGCTTACAACCTGAGCTGTAACAACATGGTCAAGATTTGCGCCAACACGCTCTACAGCTTCAACCTCAGTACCAGTGCGCACAAACTCACGCTCAAGGTCTTTTGGGTCCTGAGGAAGATCAACGAGCGTCTTCAGCCATTCATAAGATACACGCATGTGATTGCCTTTCTAATAAGACGCCGATGATTAGAACTGACGCAGAACTCTCTGGTCACCAGAGATGAGCATACGCAGGTCAGGAAGGTCATAACGAAGTGCCGCAACACGCTCAACACCAATGCCAAAGGCAAAGCCTGTGTACTTCTCGGAGTCAATACCGCAGTACTTGAAGACATTAGGATCAACCATGCCGCAGCCAAGAATCTCAAGCCAACCGGTATTCTTGCAGAAGCGGCAGCCCTCGCCGTGGCAAACGCCGCAAGAAACATCTACCTCGCAGCTAGGCTCGGTGAATGGGAAGAAGTGAGGACGATAGCGTGTAGCGCGGTCCTTACCAAAGATCTCACGTGTAAAGTGGTCAAGGGTGCCTTTGAGATCACCAAAGGTGATTCCCTCATCAACAACAAGGCCTTCCATCTGCGTAAATTGTGGCAGATGATTAGCGTCTGCAGTGTCAGGACGAAATACCGTGCCAGGACAAATCATGTAAATAGGAGGCTCTTTTGTCTCCATGGTATGTACCTGAACACCGGAAGTCTGCGTACGAAGAAGAACGTCAGACTCACCTAATACGTGGGATTCCTTGCCCTCTGGTGCATTGTCTACTACGTAGAACGTATCCTTACCAGAACGGCTTGGGTGATCTTCAGGAGCATTCAAAGCTGTGAAGTTGTAGTAGGTAGTCTCAACATAAGGGCCCGTCTCAATGGTGTAACCCATGCTAATGAAGATGTCTTCCATCTCCTCACGAACCTGCTCGATGAGGTGTTGAGTACCAGGACTCAGACGACGGCCTGGAAGGGTAATATCAGTTGCCTCCGCGTTGAGTTGAGCCTCAAGGGCTTCTCGCTTTAAGGCAAGCTGGCGCTCACGAATAGCACTCTCAACGTTAGCGCGAACGGTGTTTGCAAGCTGACCCATTTGAGGGCGCTGATCTGCGGGAACCTGACCCATCATACGCATAATTGCAGTAAGAGAGCCTTTCTTTCCCATTGACGCAACACGCACCTTTTCAAGTGCTTCAAGGTTTGTTGCCTTAGCAATTCCTTCAAGTACTTGCTCGCGAATTGCCGAGAGTTCCTCAGACATTCCCATGTAATTACCCTTTCAATAGAAAACCGTCCCTGAGCGCAAGCCCAAGGACGGAAAATTTCCGCGGTACCACCTCGGTTGATTGCTCAGTTTTCTCTCTGAGCAATCCACTTAAAAGCCTAGTCTCGTTAGGCGGACGACTTCCCTACTGAGCAGTAACTGCCGTTCAAGTTGTAGCTCGGGAGTGAACTCTACCAGCGCTGTGCAGGTGTTTCTCAACCACGAACACCCTCTCTGTTCACAACGTGCTCCGGCAAACCTCTCCGTCAACGCACTTTGTTCAGAGTATCACACTGCACGGGTTTTGAGCAGCAGCACAACCCTTTTTACGAGAAAGATAAACAAAAGCGTAACAACCGCGAGAAGAACGATGGTTCCTCCTGGCTTAAGACCAAGCTCATAGGAGACAACAAGTCCGCCAAGCGAGGTCAGCATACCCACTGTACTTGAATACAAGCAGCACTGCTTCCAGCTGCGAGAAATCTGTAGAGCACAGGCAACGGGAACTACCATCATAGAAGACACAATAAGCGAGCCAACTGTTCTGGCCGCAACAGCAACTACCAAAGCTACTGCGATGACAAAACCAAAGTTGATAAGGCTTACAGGCACACCTACACAACGTGCATGACGCTCGTCAAAGGACATCAAGAAAAGTTCTTTTCTAAGGAAGAAGCAAAACGCTACCGCAAGAATGCTAATGACCACAATCATCTGCACTTCTTGCTCACTCACGGTCAAAATGGAGCCAAACATAAAGCTGTTAAAACTTGATGAGTTAGGAACAAACCCTGATAAAACACCTGCTAGACCAATACCTGCTGCCATAACAATGGCAACTGCAAGCTCAGATTGATCTTTAAAATGGCGGCGTACTCCCTCAACACAAAGTGCTCCACCCAAACAAGCAGTAATAGCTCCTGCAACAGGATTAATGCCTGCAATCATGCCTCCTGCAACACCTGCAAGAGAAGTGTGAGAAAGCGCATCGCCAATCATAGAAAGGCGCTTCAAAACAACGGTAACGCCTACCAGCGGAATGATTGCTCCCAGAAGAATTCCAACAAGAATTCCTCGCTGCATAAATACGTATTCAAACATTTATGCCCTCCTCTCATGCGAGTCTTGGACATCTTGAGCAACGTCTAACGCAGGACCAAGCGACTCATTCAGTGCAAAATCATCCAATTTGCCACGGTTATGATCGTGAACATGATGGGAATCAATATCACAATGAGCACCATGAACCGCACAGTGATTATGTCCGTGTCCCCTGCCGGCAATTTCTACAGCCTTATGGTCAGCCACTTCAATAACTCGACACGCAAGAGCGTCAAGAGCTGTGAGATCATGAGTAACAATGAGTACCGCAAGATCTCTAGCTGCATGGGCTTCTCGCACTAAGTTATAAAAGTGATTACGGCTCTCTTTATCAAGGCCGGTAGTAGGCTCATCTAGAATGAGCAGCGATGGATTCCCTACCAATGCGCAAGCAAGGCGGACTCTCTGGAGTTGTCCTCCAGAGAGTTCTCTGATAATACGAGAAGAAAAGTCAGTCATACCCACAAGTTCAAGCGCCTCAAGAGTCCGCTCTCGACGCTCTTTTGCGCTCATCTTTACCTTTTTTGCACGAGCATACTGACTAGCATCAATAAGTTCTACGACGCTTGCAGGAAAACGATTAACCGATTCTGAAGGAAGCTGTGGAACATAGCCCACACGTTCCCAATCTTTAAACCGAGTCGAAGGCGTGCCAAAAAGAAGTGACTTACCGCATGTTGGCTCAAGCTCTCCTACCACAATGCGCGATAGCGTTGATTTTCCTGCGCCATTATCACCGATAAGTGCACAAATCTCACCTTGATGGACGTCTAAATTTACACCGCTTAAGACGCGCGTTTTCTTATACGAGAAACTCACATCTTGAAGCGAGACGGCTATCTTGCTTTCCTGCAACACATCCTCCAACCATCCAGCCTAAGCTGGCAACACACTATGCAAGAGCGCCCTCAAGTGCTTTGAGGTTCTCACGCATAACAGACAGGTAATCCTCACCTGCCTTAAGCTCTTCATCAGTCAAGCCCTCAAGTGGATTGAGCTCTTCAACTCGAGCTCCAGTTGCCTCAGCAATTGCTTGAGCAACTTTAGGGCTTACCAATTCCTCACTAAAAATAACCTTTACATTATGCTCTTTTACGAACTCAGTAATCTCTTTCATTTCCTGAGCATTTGGCTCAGCGTCAGCCTCAACACCCTCGATTGGCATCTGAGTGAGGCCGTAAGCCTCACACAAATAACCAAATGCCTGGTGAGAAACAACAATGGTCTTGTTAGGTAGAGAATCAAGACCCTTATGAAACTCATTATCAAGCGTATCAAAGTCCGCGTTTGCCTTATCAAGATTGGCAGCATACTCTGACTTGTGCTCAGAGTCTTTCTCGGACAGAGCATCACAAATATTCTTCATCTGAATCTTGGCATTCAAAGGGCTCAGCCAAACATGAGGATCAGTTCCGCCATGGTCGTGATCGTGATTATGGTCGTCTTTTTTCTCCTCGTGGTCGTCTTCCTCTGCAAGCTCAAGAAGCTTGACATCTTTACTAGCTTCAACAGCTACAAGCTTTGTACCAGAACCAAGACCATCAAGCACGTCCTTGACCCAATGCTCCATGCCGGCACCGTTATAAATCAAGAAATCAGCTTCTTGAATAGTCTTCATATCTTTGCTGGAAGGCTCCCAGTCGTGTGGCTCAGTCCCTGCAGGAACCAAGCAAGTAACCTCAGCATAATCACCAGCAATACGCTTTGCAAAGTCGTACATAGGATAAAAACTTGCAACAATACTGAGCTTTTTCTGGTCCTTGTTATCCCCAGAAGCTCCTCCTTGCTTTTGAGCATCAGGCTTGCAGCCAGCAAGAAGGGCACTCACACCAAAAGCAGAAGCTGCAAGCGCACTACGGCGAGAAACAGTTGGATTCAAATTCATGTTACATCTCCCAAAACTATAGAACCAATGCGATGAGGCACTAAACTCAACAAAATAAATTCGTACGATACCCACACTAGTAAGCACATAAACATGGCGAGAAACCCATGTTTCTCCTCACTTCTTTGCCTTTCTACTCACTTCTCATCATCTGAACATGCTTTCATGCGTCCCTTTTAGCACGAAAGCGGGCTGTCTCTCGACAGTCCGCTTTCAGAAGTTAGCTTTAGTATACATATTTTAATTCAAAGCAACGGTAAAAAATTTTATATCTTTACCGTACACAAAAACAAAAGAAACGAATTAACTGTTTTATCTCTTGCAAACCTACTGATCTTTCTCCACATACGGCGTAATAATTAAATTACCACTGCTGTACTCAGCCAAATAAATCTCTGAAGGAGACTCATAACCTTGACGCTGAAGCTCCTTATCAAGCCAATTTTCTTCCAAATCAAGTGCATCAAGGATGTTTGTTTGAACTTGTCCATCAGTAATAAGGGGGAACTTAACGTTCTCTTCTCCGTGCTGAACAATAATAAGCTGACCGTTTTGCTCAAGAATAGCGCGTTTAACTTCTGAGGTGTAATGCACACCTGCCTGACGCAGTTTAAGCGATACATCGTAAGCGGTAAGTCCCATAGACCTGCAATTATCTACAAGTAATTTGCCCTTATCAATGACAATAACAGGACGTCCATCAATCAGCTGTTTAACCAGCATATTGTTAGTTCTCAGCCATTTGAGAACCATAACAATAATGAGCCAAATAAGCAGAACAAGGGTGTACTGCAGAATAGTAATTGAGCTGTTATAAATCATGCCGCCGACAATTCCACCAAGTACAAAGTTTTGAACCTGGTCAATTGCTGCAGTTGGTGCGAGATTTCCTTTTCCGCTGACATTAATTGCCAAAACAAGCGAGAAAAGACCGATGCACAATTTAATGGCAACTTCTAAATAAAAGTTCATCGATCTACTCCTCTACGTGCTTAATATCATTGCCAATAAGATTAATTTGCTCGATGACATAGCCTTTCTCGGTATTTTTCAAAACGTGATAATACTTGCCATCAACCTCAAGGTACGACGGATTTCCCTGGCCATCAAAGGCAACATACACGTGGTCAAAATCAACCTCAAGGCGTCGAGCAATGTTTTCCTGTGAGGCAATAATTGACTCATAGTGCTTACTTGCTTGATTAACCTCTAACACACGATCGAGCTGCAGAAGTCCAAGAAAAATGAGCGAGAACAGCGCAATGAGCGCCAGCTCACGATACTTAGAATTCTTTCTATCACGCATGTAATGCACAAGCGAGAAGATCATCAAAAGTGCAACAAGAACAAAAAGAACTACCTGAGTCCAATCGAACGTTACCGCACGATGAATCAGGTAGTTGTGAGAATAAAATTCCATGAACATCCTTTTCAAAAACGGACATTCATATTTTAAGCCTTATAGACACTCTTTCCACCAAGGAAGGTTTCTTCAAGCTGAAGATCTTTATTGATGACGATAAAGTCAGCATCATATCCAGGACGAATGAAGCCGCAAACATCATCGATTCCACAGGAGCGAGCTGGATTTTCTGAAGCCATACGAACTGCCTCTTCAGCGGAAACAATTCCCCAGTCATAGACGTTCTTGACGCCTTCAAACAGACGAAGGATTGAACCAGCAAGGCTGTGAGACTCATTCATAAGTCGGGCGGTTCCCCCTTCAACAACAACAGGGAAATCACCAAGTTTGTACTCTCCGTTAGGCATACCACCTGCACGCATGCAGTCTGTAATAAGAACGGTATGGTCATATCCCTTTGCATTTACCAGAGCGCGAACGGCAATAGGATTGAGGTGGTGACCGTCGCAAATAGCCTCTGCATAGGTGCCGTGGGTGGTCATTGCAGCACCAACCATACCTGGCTCACGATGGTGAAGACCACTCATGCCGTTATAGGTGTGAACAAAAATATCTGCACCAGCATTTACGCAAGCAAGTGCCTGATCATACGTTGCATCGGAGTGTCCAAGAGCAACGTGAACGCCGCGGTCTGCCATCTCTGCACAAAACTCTGGAGCACCATCACGCTCTGGAGCAATAGCAATCTTGGCAATCCAACCATCAGCACGCTCCTGCCACTCATCAAAGACCTCTACATCTGGGTCAAGGAAGTACGCAGGGTTCTGGGCGCCCTTGTGTTTCTCGGTAAAGAAAGGTCCCTCCAGGAAGATACCTTGGATGCGAGCAGCGTCAACACCGTTTGCTGCGATTCCTTCTGCGGCATCAGCAACAGACTCACAAGCATCACCGGTCTGCTCAACACTTGCAGTCAGTGTTGTTGGAAGCCAAGAAGTGACGCCATTAGAAAGCAGACCCTGAGCAATCTCAATAACGCCATCAGGATCACAATCCATGATGTCATGATCAAGGAAGCCGTGGATATGTGTATCAACAAGACCAGGGGCTACCCAAGAGCCCGTACGATCAACAATCTCACACTCTGGCTTCTCTTTAGTGAAGTGACCAAAGACACCATCTTCAACAAGCAAATATCCTGGGCCAGAAGTTGCTCCTGGTAAAAAGAACTTATCCGCTTTAACTGCAAATGTACTCATAATTACCTCAATCATTTTCAAAAGGACGCACCATAGGCACGTCCTTTTCTAGTAATTCCTACAGTGAGTGAATTGTAACACCCTTGACTACTCGATTAACCTGACCAGTTGGAGAAGGTGTATCTGGTTTGTTATTAACACGGACTGAGTTTAAAAGCGCCACTACCTGTGCAACCATTACAAATGGCAGAGCCAAATAAGGTGCTGGTAGAGGCTCTGAAAGTACCGGAAGACTAAACGTTCTTCCCGTAAAGTTTATTGAACCTTCCTGCTCAATACCAATGGTCAGCGCAGCAATCTGGTCTCCCTTAATCTCGTCAAGGATGTCAAGATCATATTGACGCGTATAAGAATTGTTGGAAACAAAATCAAATACAAGGGTATGCTCATCAACAAAAGACTTTGGTCCATGGCGATATCCCATTGAAGAATCCCATGACGTTGCATTAATACCAGCAGCAAGTTCCAAAATCTTAAGCTGAGCCTCATGAGCCAGACCCACAAAAGGACCAGAACCTAAATACGTAATGCGATTAAAATCGCTCTTAAGCCACTCTGCAATTTCTTCTTCACGCTCAATTACTTGTTTTCCCAGCTTAGAAGCATCAGAAATCCAGTTCTTTTTCTGTTGATCTTCAGCTCTATCAAATAAAAGCGTTGCTAGAAGTGTCATGCAACTATAGGATCCGGTCATAGCAAAACCCTGATCATTGGCACCAGGAATCAGAAGAAGGAGCGTATCCTCTTTACCTGCGGATTCAATAGCAAGTTTGCCTTCAGGGGCGCAGGTAATATTGATAAGCAAAAGATTTTTAACAATCTGGCGCGCAATATTCACTGCAGCAAGACTCTCTGGACTGTTGCCAGAACGCGCAAAAGATACTAAGACCGTAGGATTATCTGGGTCAAGGCTACCATACGGATCAGAAACAATATCGGTTGTTGCAACAGACGCAAACTCAAAAGAGCTTTTCTCGCCATGAGAACGAAGATACGGAGTAATGGTATCTCCTACATAAGCCGAAGTTCCAGCGCCAGTAAAAATAACGTGCGTACGACGGCCCTCTCCAAGATTGCGAGCACGCTCTACAAACGCTTTAATTGCAGAAAGATTCTCTTGATAAATGCCAAAGGTAGACTCCCAAAGCTCAGGCTGCTGCTTAATCTCGGCAGTTGTAATATGTGCGCCCAATGCTTTCAATTCTTCTTGGCTTTTCTTAAACATTAATATCCCTTCTTACAGCTATCTAACTGCGTGTATGTACAATTTTGTATCTAAATTGATCAGCACGAGCCACACTTAAAGTGAACTCAACAATAATGTTTTTATCGCTGTAGGTAGTGCGAGTAAGACTCAAAACAGGCGAGCCCTCGGAAATTTGAAGTAAAGTGGCATCGTCAGAGCGAGCAATTGAAGCCTTAAACTCTTCCTCTGCTATACCAATCTTTACGTTATAGTCTTCTTCAAAAATTTGGTACAAAGATTTTTGCGCAACATCATGAACAGTTAGCGAGAAAAACTGTGAAACTGGAAGATACGTTACTTCCAACATCATAGGAACATTGTCGGCGCTTCTTAAACGTTTAATGCGGAAGAGTTTCTCGCCAAGAATAACACGCATATGTTGGGCTAAAAACTTATTAGCCTCAATAGCGTCAAACTCAAGAATAGTTGTCTTTGGAGTGCGGCCTAACTGACGCTGCTGGTCAGTAAAACTGTAGCCACCCATAAGGTCTGTTGCGCGCTCAGATACGTCGGCAACAAAAGTACCACGACCACGCTGGCGGTAAATGAGCCCCATATGTTCAAGCTCTTGCAGGGCAAGTCTTACCGTGGTACGAGAAAGTCCATAGGAATCAGAGAGCTCGCGCTCAGAAGGAAGTGGATCATCTGGATCCATCTCATTCTCAATACGATAACGCAGCATATTTGCTAGCTGCTCGTAGAGTGGTTGTCTTCCCATAAAGGCTGTCATCAAACTCTCCTATAAAAGACGGGTGCCCAACAAGTGGACACCCGTCGCACTTACTTAACCCCAAATATATGGGAGAACACCAAAGCCAGAACCAAGAAGTGCAATTACCAAAAGCAGGCAGATGCACATAATTGGAGTCCAGTTACGCTTTGCCATGAGATAGTACAGGCAAAGAGTAAGAGCCAGAGGAATAAGCTTTGGGCAAACGCCGTCAAGGATCTTCTGGATATCAATAGAGACAGGAGTAGTTACTTCCTGACCAACAGTTACCAGATTAACACCTTTACCAACTGGAACGATAGCGGCAGTGCCATCTTTACCATCAGCAGTCTTGCCACCGATGAACTTAACGGACTCAGGATTCTTCTTGAAGTCTGCATAGCTACCCTCAGCAAAAAGTGCCTTGTCATACTGACCAGAAGCAAGCTGCTCATCAGAAAGAGTTACCTGAGAAAGAACAACACTGTGAGTCTCACCGTTAGGAATATTTGCGCCAACGCCAAGCTTGGTTCCACCATAGCAGACAACCAGGCAGCCAACAACAAAGACGCCCAAAATAGAAGCAGCACGAGTGAATTCTTTTGCGTTCTCGGTAAGCAGAGTAATTGCGTCAGTGCCCATCTTGTAAGAAAGGTTCATCAACCAATAACGGATCACAAACTGAGCAATGTTAAAGATGATGAGGAACAAAAATGGTGCAAAGACATTGCCGGAAATTGCCATGTTAGAGGTAATACCAGCAGTAATTGGAACAAGGGTAAACCAGAACAGTGCGTCACCAATGCCGCCTAAAGGACCCATTGCAGAAACGCGGACTGCACGAATGGTTGGGATATCCAGCTTGTTCTGCTCAAGAGAGAGAACAATACCCATCACAAAAGTGACTAGGAATGGATGAGTGTTAAAGAACTCAAGGTTGTGACTCATAGAAGCAGCAAGGTCATCCTTGTTGTCGCCATGAATCTTCTCAAGGCCTGGAAGGATACCGTAAAGCCAACCAGCTGCCTGCATTCTCTCGTAGTTAAAGGAAGCCTGCAGGAACAGAGAACGCCAAACCATCTTGTTGAGTGTCTTCTGATCAAGTGGCTCAGCAGGTGTGGTGTTCTGATAGGTATCAGGAATATTAAATGCCATCTTCGAAGTCACCTCCAGCAACAACAGCAGGAGCAGCATTCTTCATCTTTGTCTGGAGCTGGTAATCCCAGAATGCGATACCAAAGCCGATGAGCGCAAGAAGCAAAAGTGCTGGACCAGAGAGCTCAGGAATACTGACAAATACGATTGCAGCTGCAAAGCCCATGAGGAAGAAGCCCCAAAGCTCGCGAGAAACCATAACCTTCAGCAAGATTGCAAAGCCGACGAAGCGCATCATGCCACCGGCGACAGACAGTGCATTCATGAGCCACTTTGGAATTGCAGTAGTAATCTGCGTACCAAATGCAGCGCCACCCAGGAAGAACAGGGTAACAATGACACCAAAGAAAAGGCCAAGGGCAGCCATTGCGCCGTAGTTAATACGAGCAATTCCCTTAGGATCGGCCTTCTCGGCGTATGAATCAGCAGTTGCCATTACAGGAGACATAATGGTAAAGATGATGGTTACTGCATACTGACCAAGCAGGGAGAATGGAATTGCCGCAGCTACAGCAGCCATTGGTTCAAGTTTAGTGGTAATTGCAAAAACTGCAGACATAATGCCGCCAATAACAGCATTAGGTGGCTGTGCACCACCAACAGGCATGTTACCGATGGTCATAAGCTGATACGTGCCACCAACAATAAGACCAGTCTGGACGTCACCAAGGATCAAACCAACCAAAAAACCGGTAACGATTGGCTGGTATAAAGACTCAAGGAAACTAAACTGATCGATGCCAGCGATAAACGCAACGATGAAAATTAATAACACCTGAATAGGGCTAACATCCATCTTAACTCCTCCTTTCAAACACACCATAACTGTCGATGACGATGACCGACAGACTATCCGAATACCTTTGCCAACCTGATAAAGCGCACCCACATTGGGTTATTACTCTTATCAGGAAGTTGCGCGCAAAACTTACTCGAATAGCTTTGAGATATCCTCGACCGGAGTCGTAGGAACACGTCTAATCTCTAGAGTCACCCCCAATTCCTGAAGTTCACGGAAGGCAGCGACGTCCTTATCGTCTACCGCCACACTTGTGGCGACCTGTCGCTTTCCTTCGGCCATGTGCATATTGCCGATGTTCACTTTTTTAATAGGAACACCGCCCTTTACCAGAGTAAGGACATCCTCTGGATTCTCGGCAACTAAGAAAATGTGCTGACTTGCTGAAGCCTTGTGAATAACATCGATTGTTTTTTGAAGCGTAAAGTACCTGGTTGCAACGCCACTTGGTGCGGCCATATCCATCAAACCCTGACGCATCTTATTTCCTGCAACCTCATCATTAGCAACAAGAATAAGGTTTGTTCCAAGGGTGCCGTTCCACTGAGTAGCAACCTGGCCGTGAATCAGGCGGTTATCAATTCGAGCAAGCTTGATATCTGGTTCTCCCATAACAAGTTCTCCTCTCTTGCGCACATCTATATGTGTGCTTTTGCGATTTTCATCGCACTTCTCGCAACTTATGTTGCGTGTTTTACTGCAAATTTACTTATTGTTGGAAACGCTTATTAAAGCCCAGCGATCTAATGTGATTACCACGTTTGGAGCAAACTCGACATCTACTGTTTCTTTTTTGACGTATTTGACTACGCCATACATTCCGTTGTTGGTCTTAACCTTCTGACCTGCATGAAGATTCTTCAAAAACTCTGAAGTAGTTCCAGCCTTTTTAGAAGAAGCTCTCCAAATAATGAAGGAATAAACAAGGCCCAAAATTACTAAAAACGCGAGAAGAACAATGGATGAAGCAAGTATGTTCTCTGCTAAATTTGCCATGCGTATCTCCTTAATTCAGAAGCCAACTGCTCTTTAAATACCATCGTCTCCAAAAATGTCATCTTCTGACTCAATCTCAAGCTCAAGACGCTTATGGATGACTCCCTGGCTACCAGCTACAACAGCAATTTCAACCAACTCTTCAAGAGAGGTATTGGCCATACGACTACCAAGCGTCTCAAGAAGCATAGGAAGGTTTGCTCCTGTAACAACTTCAACATTGGAGTAATTCTGAGCAAGAATCATTGCCTGATTAAAGGGTGTACCACCAAGAAGATCACAAAAAACCAGTACACCATCAGCGGTATCAAGAAGATCGGAAATTGTGGCAGCAAGAGTTTCTGGGTACGTTGCTGCTCCAGCCTCAATAAAAGGAACAGGAACAAAAGCTTCTTGCTCTCCAGCTATCATTTTAAAGGCATCAGCAAGACCATTTGCAAAAGTTCCATGACCAGTTAAAACGCAACCTACCATGTCAAACTCCCTTCAAAGGGCTTGAAACTATCTGAGCACTACAGAAAAACTTTAGAAATAGCGAATAATTTCTCTAAGTGGTAGATACCAGATAACAACCTAATACAAGTATAGGCTAGCGCGCTTATTGCAATGCGTACGTTAACAGTCCACGGCTTAACGGTAGTTTTTTCACCGTAAACGGTATGCTTATTACTATTTTCGCAGGTAAATATATGAATAATTTGTGGTAGCACAATCAAAAATACCATTAACCAAGAGGTTCCTAGGCGTGTCTTTATACGTAATAAACGTAGTACTTAACCGTAAAATCCTGCTAAAATACGATGAAAACATAAAATTGGTATTAAGAAGTTATGTACTGGTATCTTTTTTTAAAACATCTAATGAAAAATTTTTAGATAGTGCTTTGGTTAAATAGATTCAGTTCAACTCTGTTTGCAGTAGCAATGTTTTGTAATGCTTTTTGCTTCTGTTTTTCTTCTTAGAGTTCATCATGTACTGTCTTTTAGACAAGGAGATAAGCATGATTGTTACCGTGACCCTAAATGCCTCCATTGATAAGGCTTACTATCTAAATTCTCCCGTTATAGATGGAACCGTACATAGAGTCTCAGTAGTTGATAACAGTGCTGGTGGCAAAGGTCTTAACGCCTCAAGGGCCATTACCACCCTTAACTACCCTGTATGCGCTACAGGATTTGTAGGTGGAAATAATGGCCGCTATCTTGTTGAACTAGCACATAAAGATGGTATTACCAGCGATTTTATTTATACTGAGCAGGAAACTCGCTCATGCATCAATATTTTAGAGCCCAGCGGACAATCAACTGAATTTTTAGAGCCAGGACAACCTGTTCTTACCAAAGATTTTCTTGCTTTCAAAGCAAAACTTGCCAAACTAGCAAAGAATGCTGAAGTTGTTACTTTTAATGGCAGCATTCCAAAAGGTATTTCCGCTGCAAATTATAAAGAACTTATTGAAGAAACTATGGCCGCTGGTGTTCCCTGTATTGTAGATGCATCTGGATCACTACTCACTTCTTGTGTTGATGTTCTCCCCACCATGATCAAGCCAAATACCGATGAAATCGGCCAACTACTAGGAAGAAAAGTCTCTTCAGAAGATGAGATTATTAAAGCAGCTCAAGAGCTGTATAAACGTGGAATCAAAATTGTAGTAATTTCGCTTGGCGCTCAAGGTGCTCTGATGGTTTCTGATGAAGGAACCTTTAGAGCAACACCTCCAAAAATTGAAGTTATTAACCCTGTTGGGGCTGGCGATACCCTTGTTGGTTCTTTTGCTGTAGCCCTTGCTCAGAAAAAGCCAACTTCAGAATGTCTTGTTTTTGCGCTGTCTTGCGCTACTGCAAATTGCTTGTCTGCAGGTACTGGACGCTTTGATCAGAGTGTAGCAGCAGAGATTCAAAAACAAGTTTCTATCAAAAAGATTGCTGAATAAACGTGTGATAAGACGGGTTTCTCGCCAAAGGTTACAAAGATAAAACGATTTTTAGAAAAGTTGCGTAACAAAGTAAGAGAAACGCTACAATTTTTTCAGTCAATTAAAAAGCCCTTTAGGGCGAAAGGAGCAATAGATGTTCGTTACTACTAAGCAGATGCTTCTTGATGCGCAGGCTGGTCATTACGCTGTTGGCGCCTTTAACGTTGAAAATCTTGAGTTTGTGATGGCTGTTGTTAAGGCAGCAGAAGAGCGCCGCTCCCCCGTTATTCTTCAAACCACTCCTGGAACCATCAAGTATGCAAATCTTGATTACTTTGCAGCTATGGTTCGTTGTGCTGCTGAAGAGGCTAGCGTTCCTGTAGCCCTTCACCTTGATCACGGTGATGGCTTTGACCGTTGCATTCAGGCAGCTCGCGCAGGTTACACTTCTGTCATGATTGACGGCTCTCACGTTCCTTTTGAGGACAACATTGCACTTACCGCATCTGTCACCAAGTTTGCTGGCCCTATTAACCTTCCTGTTGAGGCAGAACTTGGCAAAGTTGGTGGTAAAGAGGACGATGGCCCAGCTGTTGAGGGCGAGAACCCCTACACTGATCCTGACCAGGCTGAAGAGTTTGTCGCACGCACTAACTGCACTTCTCTTGCAGTAGGTGTTGGTACCGCTCACGGCGTCTACCACGGCACTCCCCACATTGAGCAGGGTATCCTAAAGGCAATCCGTCAACGTCTTGATATTCCTCTTGTTCTTCACGGCACTTCTGGCGTGCCAGACGACCAGGTAGCAGAGGCAATCCAGAACGGTATTTGTAAGGTTAACTACGCAACCGAGCTTCGCCAGGTTTTCACAGCTGCTTTCATGAAGTACATGTCCGAAAATCCTAACAACTTTGATCCAAAGAAGCCTTCCATTCCTGGTATGGAAGCAATCACACAGATTGTTGCAAGCCACATGGATAACTTGGGTTCCTCCCACAAGGCGTAAGCGTTAAGGCATAGCCGTCGCATACATCCTGCTTTTTTGCAGATAAAAACAAGGCGAGAAGATCAATTGGTCTTCTCGCCTTTTGGTTAAAAGCAAAGCGTTGTTACAAGCGCGCAGCTTAGCAAATCTTGCAAATCCAGTCTGCCTCTGGAGCCTCAAGCTCGCCAGACTGAATGTTGGTCAGAGTGTTTCGAAGCTTAGACATAACTGGTCCGACAGCCTCCATACCAGCGCCAAAGATAATTTCTTTCTTGCCGTCTACAACTTTACCAACAGGAGAAATAACAGCTGCAGTACCGCACATGCCGCACTCAACAAACTGGTCAAGCTCATCAAAACGGACAGGACGCTCAATAACCTTCATGCCAAGCATGTCTTTAGCAACAGTTGCCAAAGAGCGACGAGTAATAGAAGGCAAAATGGAATCAGTGTAAGACTGCGGAATTACCAAGGTTCCCTCTTTATCAACAAAGAGGAAGTTTGCACCACTGGACTCTTCAATATAGGTACGAGAACCTGAATCAAGATACATGCTATCTGCAAATCCCTGCTCATGCGCCCAAGTAGTTGGATACAAAGACATGGCGTAGTTCAGGCCAGCCTTGATGTTGCCAGTGCCGTGAGGAGCAGCACGATCATATGGAGAGACGGTCAGTGCCACAGGAGCTACACCGTTAGAGTAATAAGCTCCAACTGGAGTGACCATAATACGGAATTCATACGTAGGAGATGGCTTAACACCAACAGTATTGCCGGTACCAATCATAAAAGGACGAACATACAGCGTAGCGCCTGTTCCAAATGGTGGAACCCAAGCTGCATTTGCAGAAACAACCTCTTTAACTGCGGCAACAAATCTTTCTTCAGGAAATGGTGGCATAACAAGACGAGATGCAGAATCTACCATACGCTGAGCATTAAGGTTAGGGCGGAAGCAAACAATGTCACCAGAAGCTGTGGTATAGGCCTTTAGACCCTCAAAAACTTCCTGGCAATAATGAAAGATATTTGCACATTCAGACAGCGTAATGCTGTGATCGGCGGTTAGACCACCCTCGTCCCAAGCGCCATCTTGGTAATGGGCTACATAGCTGTAGTCACATTGCGTATATGCAAAGCCAAGTGATGTCCAATCAATGTCTTTTTTCTCCACTGAAGTTGCCATGGCTTTCCTTTCTCCGAGGGTTTCAAAGAATGTGCTTCATCATAAACGTACAAGTACAAATACCTTGCTCTATCAAATAGTTTGTAACCGAATAGATATTTTGCGGTATAACGTACTTAGGTCAAAAGGAGCAAAAATGAATATCAAACTAAAGAGAACCTACGATACAGCAGAAGCTGACGATGGGTATCGTGTACTTGTTGATAGACTATGGCCTCGTGGCATAAAAAAAGAAAACCTGCACGCCGATGAATGGGCAAAGACTATTGCTCCTACCACCGAATGCAGAAAAGCATTCAATCACGATCCAGCGCGCTTTGACAGCTTTATGTCTGCATACACAGCTGAGCTTGAGAGTAATCCTGATGCGCAGATTTTTGTTGAACAGCTTAAAAAGCTTAATCAAACTACCGTTACGCTTCTTTTTTCAGATAAAGACACTACGTACAACAATGCGGTGGTACTCAAAAAATGGCTTGAACCTCGGTTAAAGTAATAGGTTTACCAGGTCATACCTACATCTCTTGCGAGAAGAACTCCTTATAGAATGACAATTCATCAGGAGTATCAATAC
Source organism: Atopobium sp. (assembly GCA_022732885.1). GTDB lineage: Bacteria > Actinomycetota > Coriobacteriia > Coriobacteriales > Atopobiaceae > Lancefieldella. The sequence continues at coordinate 82,551 of JAIJTS010000004.1, forward strand.
TTGATGAGAAAACAATGTTTGCCTTTGCGCTATCACTGTTTTTATCCATAGAGGTGTCTGTAGAAACAAGTAAGTTTTGCTGTTCTAATAAACGTTTAAGCTGGTGAGCAGCTCCTGCACCACCGTCAAAGAATTCCACATTGCCTAAAACAGAGCTAATTTGCTTTTTGATAAAAGGATAATGCGTGCAACCCAGAACCACGGCATCTACCTGACCTGCGTAATCACCCAAAAGCTCAGTCAGTCGTCTATGCATCTGTTCTGAATCAGCCTGACCAGATTCAATGAGTTCTACCAGGCCCTCTCCTGGAATAGAGATGACCTTTGCGGAAGGATGCAAGCGCGACTCAAGGTTGTGATACTTTTGCAAAGAAAGTGTTGCTTTTGTAGCCAAAACAACTACCGTTCCATGAGGATATGTAGTTACTGCTGGTTTAAGGGCTGGTTCAACACCCACAATCGGTAGATGAGGATAGGTTGCTCTTAACTCATCTGCAGCAGCAGCTGTAGCGGTATTACAGGCTATAACCAACGCTTTAGCGCCCTCGTCAATAAACTTTTTAGTAATTGCAGCAGAGCGCTGTGCAATCTGCTCTTTTGACTTAGTTCCATAAGGAGCAAATGCAGAATCTCCAAAATAATGGAACTTCTCGTGAGGTAATTGCGTAACAAGGTGCTTAAGCACGCTCATGCCGCCAACACCCGAGTCAAACACACCAACAAAATTATGAGGAGCTAAAGGAGCTTCCATTACAAACCTTTCAAACTGAATGTACTGTATTTTATACCTTTATCATTCAAAGGTTGATTTCCGTCACTCTTGGGTAGAATGCCAAAGATGTGTTTTTAACGATTGGAGTTTCATGAGCAACGAAGGTAAAAAGGTAAAGGTTCACTACGTCGGTACGCTTGATGACGGAACTAAGTTTGACTCTTCCCGCGATCGCAATGAGCCACTGGCTTTCACCTGCATGGCAGGTCAGATGATTCCTGGATTTGATGAAGCTGTCAAAGACATGACTGTTGGCCAGATTGTTGACGTCCACATTCCAGCGGCTGAGGCATATGGTGAGCGCCATGAAGAGGCTGTGCAACCTGTTCCTGTTGCTCAGCTTCCTGGATCTGAGAAGCTTGTTGCAGGTCAGCAGGTTACTCTGGGCACCCCTGAGGGATACCCTGTTATGGCAACCGTAGTTTCTAATGACGGTACCACTATTGTCTTTGATACTAATCATCCAATGGCTGGTAAAGACCTTAACTTCAACATTGAGCTTCTTGAGGTAGAAGAGTAACTCACTCTCCCCTATAGGGCGAGAAGGACGTAGATGGTGTAACTCTTACGTCCTTTTTTGCTGAGGTAGTTGCAAAAAAGAGCTTGGATGCAAGCATCCAAGCTCTTTTGCGTAGCAAATTATTATGAGACTGAAGTCTTAGCTCAAAACAACGCCGCCGAGCCAACCCCACCTAGGAGTGCTCAAAGCGCCAAGCTGAGAAATCCAAGAGCTCAAGCTCTGGCTTCTTACAACACCAGAAAGACAGTGTCTGACTATTCCGCCACCAAGGTAGATACCAACGTGACCATAAATCAAAGCTGCAGCAGAACCACCAAGAGTTGGAACAGCAATAATCATGCCAGGCTCAATGGCGCTCTGATCAGTGGAGTAGCACCAGGAATAATACATATCGACGGCGTTGCCATAGAATCTGCCAACACCAGCGTTAGAGAAGACGTTGGAAACCCAAGCAGCACAGAAGCCAGCGCCTGTAGATCCGGTGTAGCCAGCAGCATTAACAACTGCAGCAGCGGAACCAGAACCAGCAGAAGAAGTTCCTCCTACGCCTCCGCCACCAGAATAGCTACTACCGCCACCGCTTGACTCAGAACGTTGAGCGGCAACACGCTCTGCCTCCTGCTGGGCAGCAAGGAGCTCAGAGTCACGCTGAGCAATAAGCTGTTTAACGTTGTCATCAAGATTAGAAACAACGTTAGCAGCATCTGCCTGGCGTGCAGAAATCTCATTAAGCTGGGACTCCTGAGAAGCACGGAGATTCTCAAGCTCAGCTTTCTTATTTTCTAGCTCAGTCTTTTCAGACTGAAGAGCAGCTTTGTCTGCCTCAAGAGCAGCTTTCAGATTTTTAACTTCCTCAATCATCTTCTGATCAGACTCAGAGATTTTATCAAGGTAATAAATATTGGATGTAAGCTCCTCAAAGCTAGCCGATGAGAGAATCATCTCAAGAGCGCCAGCGGGACCAGCCTTATAGCTGTCAGACATACGTGCACCAAGAGATTTTCTTTTCTCGGCAATCTGAGCCTCTTTTTCAGAAATCTCTTTCTGCTTAGCGTCAATCTGATTCTGCTTATCAGTAATCTGGTCAGAAATAGCACCAATCTGAGAGTTGGTATCATTCAAGCTTGCCTGCATGCTAGAGACCTCATTAGAAATCTCATCAAGCAACTTCTGAGCAGCATCGTAATCACTACGAGCAGCATCAATCTGAGCCTGTGTAACACCAAAAGCAGTACGTGTGTTAATCAGAGAAGCAGTGACAGCTGCGGCAGCAATACCCATGCCGGCAAAAATCTTAAGAGCATCACGGCGATTAAAAAGAGCAGCACTCTGCTCTTCAATGGTCGTAGCTTGCTGTTTCTTTAAACTCATAAGGGTCTCCTAGAACGTTTAATAGTATGGTGTGACCTTTGAGTGACTATTTTACCCGAGATACGCACTGATATTCAAAAGGATACGTAATTTACAAACTCATCAAAGAGCATTTTGAGAAGTTTAATTTCTAAATTGTGAGGTAAATGGTAGGATTTATCGGTTTTCAATATGTGCAACATTTTTAATTGAAATGGTAATCCTTCCATCAGATTCATGATAAAACTCTAAATATCCTGGACTATTTGATAAGTTTGAAGGAAATGAAATCTCAATTCCTGTATCTGTTCTAATCTTATGATTCTTTGCAATCCTATTAGCAACACCGCGTTTAACTGGAACTTCTTCTGGAAGCTCTTTACTTGCAACCTGAGCTTCGTACTTCTTTTGAATCTCAGGACGCTCCTCAAAGATGCGCTTACCAACCTTGATAGGGTCTACTACCTCTTCTACCTCAGCTGCCTCTGCAACGGCTGCCTTAGCACGAGACACTTCAAGAGCTGGCTCAAGGCCATACTCTTCTGCTAAATCCTGAACAATAACGGTTACTTCACCAATAACCTCATGACTTGAAGCCTCTGATGTGCACTCAAGGAAGAGTTCTGGGATGATGAACTTTCCCTCTCCAGCTACAGAGCGGTCATGATCGTGAAAATCAATGGCACCTGTGTCCAGATCAATGACTGCATATGAGTCAACTTTTTGCGTAGGTGATGGCAACGTTGCGTCTTGACGCAAAATCTCGTTAGAAGAGCCATTAACGTCATGGATAAAGGCCTGCTTGCGTGGTAGAAGCACAATGGCAAAAAGACGTCTTCCCTCGCCCTCAAATGCCTCAGCCTGAGCGTCCTCATTATCTGCAGCAGCACCAGCGAGGGCCTGTCCTGCATCAGTATCAATGTAGTCAGCCACAAGAAGGTCACACTGCTCAACATCATCTGCACGACGAAGCTCTTCCCAAAACCACTGAGCAATTTGATGAGAAAACTCTACAAACTCAATATCTCCATGAGCATACTCCTGAAGACCACCAGCAAAATTGCTAGTAGGAGCAAACTCTCCATGCCTAGACTCTGGATTTGCCGTAATCTTACGCAGTCTACGCTGTACGTATGACTTTGTCTGACGATCCTCCAAATCCAAGATAGATTGAGAGAAGTATTTAGTTCCCTTCTCAAAATCAAAGACATGAAGAATAGCCTTAGTGACTCTAAGCATGTAAACCTCGTTTATTGCAGATAGTTGTGCTGGCGAGAAACCCTAGTGCTTGACACACATTAAAGGATCGCCAATTTTAACCAAAGGACGACCGCCAATCAGTGTTCCAGACTCACCAATAAGATCAATGCGTTCAAACTTATCTGCATTTACAACAGTAACAACCACCACATTTTCATATCCGGCTTCTTCAATAGCAGCAGGATCAAATGAAATCAGTGGAGTGCCAGCCTTGACCTTATCGTTAGCATGAACAAAGCGTGTAAAGCCCTTACCATTCATCTCAATGGTACCAACACCAATGTGAATCAAAATCTCAATACCAGTATCTGAGGTAAGACCAATTGAATGATTAGTTACATTAGTTGCGGTAACACGGGCATTGCAAGGAGCATAAATACAATCAAGACCAACCGGCAAGATGCCATAGCCTTGACCAAAAAGTCCACTTGAAATTACCTCATCGTGAACCTCTTGTACGCTTACAAGAACACCAGAAACTGGTGCATAGATAGTGTCTTCCCTGGTAGCAAATGTAGCTTTCTGAGGCTGCTCTATTCCATTAGAGGGAACAAACGCATTTTTAACCTTTGACCAAAGACCCATGATGCCTCCTTGAATATGTGCTTTGTACAGATATCATCTGACATAACACTTCCATTTTACCTAAGCGAGAAGGACGAATGTTCCACAGAGAAACATCCGTCCTTCTTTCACGAATTTACAACACGAAATTACAACTTACTGCATTCTTTTAGCACCTCTAAAAATAATTGAACGTGCAGCAAAATAAGTGACCAAGAAGTATCCACCGTACAGAGCGGCTACGACTGCAACTACTCCACCTATGCTACTTGCCACATCAAAGTTACCAATTGACTTGATAACGGAGACCATAATTGACATTGCGCAGGTTGCATGTGCAGCTGCCATAAGAAGTGGGAACAGGAAGTACACGCCAATCTGAACAAAAAGCGCACGACTTGCAAGGCCCTTCTCGGCACCAAGCTCTGCAAGAACTTGATAAGCACGAGCGTTGTCCGACGCCTCGGAGAGTTGCTGAAGAGCCAGAATAGCAGCACAAGCAATGAAGAGTACCAGGCCAATGTACAGTGCCAGATACGTCACAATACCAGAGAATCCAGCAGTACCTTGAATATATTGAGAGGCAGTAACAACAAGCATTAAAGAATACGGATCGGAATCGTTTCCCGTTACGGCGCCATCGCCTAAGTACTGCTTAATTTGACCCTGGAACTGTGTTTCAGTAGCATCACCTGGAGTTTGGTAGTTGCCTAAGATGTATGAGTTGGTCAAAACGGTGCTTGAAGGGAAACTTTGATCAGCAACAACCACAATTCCAGCTACAGGCATAAGATAAGGGCCACCTTGCGTCTGAGCAATATCCAGTGTTCCACCAACAGCATGGAGCTTGTGACCTTGAATGGTAAGCTCAGGATTATTTGCAAGAGAATCCTGCCAGTATTTTGTGAGATTAGTATCAAGTGTCCAAACCATATAACCGTCAGTACCAAAATCAACAGGCTTAAGACCAGACGCAACGCGCAGTTTGTTGTACTGAGATGCTCGCATCAGAGTCACACTTTGCTGCGCAGGATCTCCCTGACCGCTATAGCCGGTAAAGTAATCATCAAGGCGCTTGCCTGTTACAGCATCAAGAGTGCTATACGTAAAGCTTGGTGTTGTTGGATCATCTTGAGCATAGTACGTATCTACCTGGAAGGCGTTTTTGATAGTTTTATCCCACTCTGGATCTAGCTTCTGCACTACAGAAAGGTAGTCATACGAATCTGCTGGACCAGGGGTATAACTGCGCTCTGAGCCTGGATTAATTTGTACAGAAACATCGTACGTTTTGACTTTAGAAAAGCTAGAGTTCATAGAGTCAACAAGCGAGAAACCCGTACCAAGTCCACAGACTGCCACAAAGAGCATAGCGCAGACTAAAGAGATGGAAACCCAAGCAGTATTAACGCGGGCATTAAACTGACGCAGGATGAACGAGTGAAGACCCTTGTAGTAAAAGCCCTTCTGCATCTGCATAAATCTGAGCAAGAAACCAGAGATTGAGAAGAAAAAGAGTGCTGTGCCCACAGATACCAAAGCAGTAGCCATGGCAAACTCTTCATCTATCTGTTTTAAACCATTGTGCTGAAGCAAAATATAGGAATAAGCAATGATTCCAAGGGAGGCCAAGAAGAGCAGTACAGAGATGGTAAGGTTTCTTACCTTGACGGTCTGAGTTACTTTGTCTGCGTTAAGAAGATCAATAAGCTTATAGCGGGACACCGTGGTCACGTTAAAAATCAGTGCAACCACAAACATCACTACAAAGTAAATAACCGTTTGAATGAGCGCAGCTTGCGAGAAGACAAATTTGAACGAATCAAGAGTCGTATTGAACATGTGGGCCGTTGCAAACATCATAAATTGAGAGATAAAAATACCTGCAACAAGTCCAACTACCAGAGCGAGAAAACCAACAAGTATCGTCTCAATACTCATAATCTTTGAGACATTTCTTTTGGTCATACCCAGTATCTGATACATGCCAAATTCTTTTTTTCTACGACGAATCAGAAACTGATTAGCATAGACAACAAGAAATCCCATAATAACGGCAAGAAAAACACTTACTCCAGAGATGGTATTACTCAAAAGCTGAACGATGTTTCGCTGGTCTTCAGAAAGATTCAACACCATAGATTGCTGAGTAATTGAATTGAAAGAATAAAACAGTGCAACGCCTACTGCCAATGTCAGAAAGTAAATGCTGAAATCGCGCAGTGATTTCTTGACGTTGCCAAGCGCGATTTTACTGTACATCAGCACCCTCTCCTCCCAGGAATGAAACAACGTCCATGATCTGGTCAAAGAACTGCTTACGGGGCTTCTCGCCACGAACAATCTCGTTAAAGATGCGACCATCTTTAATGAAAATAACGCGATGAGCATAAGAAGCGGCATATGAATCGTGAGTGACCATGGCAATGGTTGCGCCATTACGGTTGAGGTTCTCAAGGCTTTCAAGGAGCGTGCGGGCATTCTTTGAATCAAGAGCACCAGTTGGCTCGTCTGCCAGAACCAATGAAGGGTTAGTAACAATTGCTCGAGCTGCAGCAACGCGCTGACGTTGGCCGCCGGACATCTCGTAGGGGAACTTATCAAGTACCTCGGAGATCTGGAGCAGTTTGGCAACGTTTTCTACACGCTCCAAAACTTCCTGAGCACGGACATGACCAATGGTTAAAGAGAGTGCAATATTCTCGCGAGCAGTAAGACTATCAAGCAAGTTGGCGTCCTGGAAAATAAAGCCCAGGCGGTCACGCCTAAAGGCAGAAAGTTCAGAGCCACGCAGGCTGGAAAGTTCTTGGTCATCAATAAAGATGTGGCCTGCAGATGCTTGGTCAATGGTGGAGATACAGTTCAAAAGTGTAGTTTTGCCAGAACCAGAAGGACCCATGATGGCAATGAACTCACCACGTGCTACAGAAAGATTAATGCCATCCAGAGCCTTAGTAATATTTCCACGAGTTCCATAGTACTTCTCGAGGTTTTGACAAACCAAAACGGTATGAGGGGTAAGTGCTGAAGACTGTCCAGCCACAACAGTTGGCTGAGTTGGAGTTACTTGAGTAGCTGCCATGTTACGTCCTTTCATTGGGAGCGGGTAAATCTTGAGATATATACTCCATCACTACCGTTTACGTTGCCATCGATTGACCTTACGGAAACCTTACGCTTTTCTCACTTTGATATGTCAAAATATCACTATCAAGCACACGAGAGGGGCATGCTATGAAGTTAGTAATCAAAAGATTTGGGCAGCTTACCGCTAAAGAGTTGTATCAAATTCTTTCTCTGAGAGCAGAAACGTTTATTGTTGATCAGCAGATTATGTACAACGATCTTGATAACGTTGATCAAGTTTCTACCCATGTCTTTTATCAAGATACTGACTCAGTAGCTGCATATTTGCGCATCATTGATGCAGGACACTCCTACAACTCCCCTCTTATCGGTCGCGTATGCGTCAATAACAAAGGTGCGGGTATTGGATCTAAGCTATTGCACGACACCCTTGATTATCTGGCACAAGAAAGTGTTGCCTCCAAAGTGTTAGTTGAGTCGCAACTCAAAGCTCAGCCTTTCTATGAACGCGCTGGCTTTACGCAGACATCTTCTAAAGTACTTGATCACTTTGGTGTCCTCCACCATTTGCTTTCCTTTGACCTTGATGCATATCGTCAGGCGAGAAATGCGGTCAGTATTGATGACGTTCACGTTTCTATTAGGCCACTTAAAACAGACGACCTTCACTCCCTGCAGAAACTCAGTGTAGAGACTTTTGTAGATACCTTTATTGACTCAAATACAGCAGATGATTTAGCAAGTTGCATTGACTCGCTCTACAATACAGAAAAGCTTACTCGCGAACTTGCTGCTAAACACTCATATTTCTATTTTGTTGAGGTAGAAGACCAAATAGCCGGCTACATGAAGCTCAATACGCGTTATGAACAAACTGAGGGACAACGCGATGACTCACTTGAAATTGAGCGTCTGTATATTCTTCCACGCTTCAAAGGCTTACACCTTGGATCAAAGCTCATGAAATTTGCTCTTGATCTAGCAAAAGAGAAGGGCAAGAAACGTGTGTGGCTAGGTGTCTGGGAACATAATGAGCCTGCTCAGGCATTTTATTCTTGCTGGGGATTCAAGCGTTTTAGTCAGCATACCTTCCCAGTAGGAAGCGATCCTCAAACAGATGAATTGTGGGAGCTTCTAATTGAGAACTAGCACAATTGCTGTTAAAAGCTACAGCTTCATTTTAAATCCGTAAAAGACTGATTAAACGTAATAGAAAACGTTGAACCCTTCCCCACCTTACTGCTGACCGTAAGCTTAAGGTCCATTTTCTTGCAGAGCTCATAGCAAAGATAGAGACCCATGCCGGTAGATTTGGCATATTTGCGTCCATTTTGACCGGTAAATCCCTTATCAAAAATGCGGGATAGATCCTCTTCAGGAATACCAATGCCATTATCTTTAATAAAAAGGGTTGTCGAAGTGGTCCCCTCATGTGGCTCTGAGACAGAGGCAGAAATCCAAACGTTCTTCTCGCCAGGAGCAAGCTCTGGATTTGAATACTTTGCTGCGTTGATGAGAAGTTGTCGCAAAATAAACTCAAGCCACTTTGGGTCCGCCTTGACCACATGAGCCAAGTCATAAAAATGCGGAGATACACCAGCGTCAATGAAGACACGTGCGTTGTTTTTTAGAGCATCTTTAACAATGGACTGCAAATTGACGTCTCTGATAGAAAAATCTCGATCCACGGATGCACTGCGCGCATAAAAGAGCGCCTGCTCTACCAGTGATTCAATCTTGGTAAGCTGCGTTTGCACGTCATCCATTGGTAGCGATAGATTATTTTGGGCAACTAAATGAGCTGCAGCAATAGGAGTCTTGATCTCATGCACCCACATCTCAATGTACTCGCGATAAGCCTTTGATTGCATATGCTCATCAGCAAGTTGATCCATCATAGATTTGGACATGCTTGAAAGCGCATCCTTAAAAAGCCGCTCTTCCAGCGTTGATGGCGTATCCAGCATGGTGGGAACCAGATAGCTCTCTTTATCAGTTGCTGCTAAATTCTCTGCCAGTTGCTGGTAGAACCAACGACGATGAAAATAATCAGCAAGAAGTGCAGCTGCGCCCACTACCCACAAAACCAAGATACAGTAGGCAATAGCAAACACGTTAAGACCAATACCTTTGAGCATAAAGCCGATTAACGTGCAGCTTATTATGAGTGCAAGAAAGAAAATAGTTCGATTTTTTAGATACTCAAAAAACGTCATAGCGACCTACTCGATAACGTAACCAAGTCCGCGGCGCGTCATAACAAAATCCTCAACGCCTATGCTTGCAAGAGTATTTCTGAGGTGACTGATGTTGACCGTCAACGTATTGTCATCAACAAACTCGTCCGACTGCCACAGCTCTTCTTGAATACGCTGACGAGAAACAACCGTTCCCACGTTTTGCATCAAAAGCGAAAGTATTCTGAGCTCATTTTTGGTCAGCTCAACGCTCTTTTGATTTGCAGAAACTTTGCAGGAAGAAGAATCAAGCGTCACACCTGCATGTGAAAGCTTTGTTCCTGTTGTGGCGTCGCTATTTGCACGCCTCAAAACCGAAGTGATGTGCATAAGCAAGATCTGGGTGTTATAGGGCTTGGCGATAAAATCGTCTGCTCCTAACGAGAGCACCATAAGCTCATCAAGGTCAGTATTTCTGCTAGTAACTACAATGATGGGAACGTTTGAGAGCTGTCGTACTTCTCGACAAATCTGTTGTCCATCAATACCGGGAAGGTTAAGGTCTAGCAAAACCAAGTCTGGATGCGCGGCAATAATCTGTTGAGGTGCGGACTCAAAAGACGTGAGTGCCTGGGCCTCAAAGCCGTTTCTTTGCAGCAGCAGTACCAACTCTTGCTGAATCTGATGGTCATCTTCTACAACCAGAATTTTTGTCATGCGTGCTCACCTCCTACTACGCTACGCAAGTCCCACAAAGCGCTGGGCGTTTTGCCAGAGTATGGTATACGTCTTCTCTTTGGGGATATCAAGTCGCTGCCAACGAAGCTCTGCTAAGCGCTCAACCGTATGTACCACCATTGCCGGCGTACACTCCCCTCCACGCAAAGGCTCTGGGGCCATGTAGGGGAAGTCAGTCTCTGAGAGTAGTTGTGTCTCTGGACAGAAAATCATTGCAGCTCGAATATCATCGGAGCGCTTAAACGTTGCTGCTCCACCAAAGGCCACAAAGCAACCAAGGTCTGCAAAAGGTTTCATGACCTCTGGACCGTCGGTGTAGCAATGCAGGTCGCAGCCTGCCTGAGGGATACCCAGACGGTTCAGTATTTCAAGCGCTAAATCATGAGCGCGCGTATTATCAGCACCATCACGCAGATGCAGCTCAACGCGTTGATTGCGCTCATGTGTAAGGGAAAGCTGGCGCTCAAATACTTGGCGCTGGACCTCTTCTGGAACTTCACAGTACGGTCCAAAATCAAGGCCAATCTCTCCCACGCCAACACAAAGAGGATGTTCAAGGAGCTCAAACAAGCGCTGCTCAGCCTCTTGGTTGTAGTCTGGTGCACTGTATGGATGAGCACCTACCACAAAATACGTGTGTTCAAACAAATACTCTGCAGGCAAATCACAGGGTACACAGAGATCTGCTTCAGCCAGCTTTGTATAAGCGGCGCGAGCCTCACTAAGAATGCCCTCAAACCACGTAATAAAAGCGCTGGTATCTGCCCACTTACGAGGAAACTCCGTAGCAATATCTACGGGCACAATAAGCATACGAACACCCGCCGCGGCAGCGCGAGCAAGAGACTCTGCTGCGCTGTGCTCATGAAGACTACCCAGGTGACCATGGGTATCAGCAACAGGCGCCAAAACTCGAGGTGTTGGGCGAGGTGTGCCGTAAATATCGTGGAATAACTGACCGTCAGAAAAAGAAAGTGCTTCCACTTCTTCTGCTGATAGATGATGCTTTTTCTTACTCACTCAAAGGCTCCAAAGCAGCTGCAAGACAAATAAAATCTTGGCTGGTCAAAACTTCTGCACGCGCCGTAGGTGCAATTCCTGTGGCGAGAAACGCCTGATCTAGCTTATCTTTATCAAAGCCAGAAGCACTCATTGAATTACGAATGGTCTTTCTACGCTGAGCAAAGGCCGCGTCGATAACGCTCATGGTATGCAAGAGCTCTTCTTCAGAAAGAAGCTTGGAGGTTACCGGGTTTCTCGCCTTGGTGCGATCAAGGCGAACCACAGCAGAGTTGACGCGTGGCGGAGGCATAAAATTGCCAGGACCCACCTCAAACCTACCAGTAACCTGCGCAAACAAAGACAGCTTTGCTGTATAGGCACCATATGCCTTGGTAGAAGGCTTGGCGGCAATTCTATCGGCAACCTCAGCCTGCACCATAACTACTGCGCGCTCAAGAGACGGAA
>JAIJTS010000024.1 GCA_022732885.1 Atopobium sp.
CACAAAGCACCACTTTTGACTCGTCAAAAAGACAAGTTTGCTCGAATGATTAATAGCATTCCAGATATTCTTGATGAGGCTACAAGATATGAGCTTCTGATTAAGCTTGACGGCATGAAGCCTCATACAAAGGTCTGTCACGGTGACTTTGTCCCTTCCAACGTTATTCTCGCCGAAGACGGCACTCCTGTAATTCTTGATTGGGCTCATGCAACACAGGGTAATGGCACTGCAGACTGCGCTACAACTTATCTGCACTTGCTTCTTCATGGTGATGAAGAACTTGCCGAGAAGTACATCAATCTTTATTGCACCAAGCAAGGCTGCACACGTCAGTATGTAAACGAATGGCTTGGCATTATTGCTGCAGCAGAGCTTGCACGTGGTCGTGTAAAAGAAACAGAATTCCTGCTTAAGTGGGTAAATGTATTTGATGCAATGTAATTGGTTACAAGCACTTTAAACTACCTAAGAAGAGCCTCGTCAGGGGCTCTTCTTTTATTACACTTCTTGTTGTTACATAAAGGAGCACAAGGAGTTGGCTATGTACGATATTGATCCAAAGCAAACCACTGCAAACTCAGAAAATAAGAAATCAAAGCTTGAACGCATGAGCGCAGGTGAGTGGTGTGGTGGTGAAATTGACGCAGAACAAAGCGCAGCTTTTTGGCGTGCTAAGGATCTTGCCTGGGAGTTTAACCAGACTCGCCCAAGCGATAAAGAAAAGTGCCGTCAGATTTTGACCGAACTTCTCGGCGAACTAGGAGAGGGAAGCGCTGCAGTTTCTCCATTTAATGTTGATTATGGTTTCAACATTAAGATTGGACCACATAGTTTTATCAACCACGGTGCATATCTGATGGATTGTGCGCCTATTACCTTTGGTGCTCATAGTTTTGTAGGTCCTCAATTTAAGGCGTACACCGTTCAGCACCCTTTAGACGCTGAGGAGAGAAACGCCTGGTATGAACGAGCTTTGCCTATTACGGTGGGGGATAATTGCTGGTTTGGTGGAAATGTGACGGTGCTTCCCGGTGTAACTATTGGTAATAACTGTGTTATTGGTGCTAATAGCCTGGTCACTAAAGATATTCCAGATAATTCTCTTGCTGTTGGTTCTCCAGCAAAAGTCATACGTCAAATTACTTATGCAGATAAGCTGGGACTCAAAGAGCTTTTGGGTTAGCGCTTGTTGAGTTCAAATACAGAGGTATGACTTGGCTTTTGTGGGAGCATAACTATGTATTTGATATTTAAAGCTTCAGAGTTATAATCATTTCAGAGGGGAGCTGGGAAATGGCCTGGCTGAGAGGCAGTACCTCATACTGCGACCCAATAACCTGATCTGGGTAATGCCAGCGTAGGGAGATAATGCCGTCCTTACGCACTATTAGAAGGAGGGCATTTGAAAAAGTTTTCTCATTTTGCTCTACAAGCCATATCTCTTACTTCTTTTTTTGTGCTTTGGCAGCTCGTTATTGTTGCGGGCATTATTCCAAACTATCTTGTTCCAACTCCTGTTCAGGTTGCATTTGCACTAGTAAAAGACTTTCAGCTTTTAATGGCCCATACGGGTATTACGCTTTTGGAGTCTTTTGCAGGTCTTGCTATTGGAATGTTTATTGGCTTCATGCTTGCAGTCCTTATGGACTTTTTCAAAACACTGGACAGACTTCTTTCTCCGCTCGTTACCATTTCTCAGACTATCCCTATTGTGACCATTGCTCCGCTTTTGGTGCTTTGGCTAGGATATGGTCTTCTGCCTAAGATTGTTCTTGTGGCCATTTCAACGTTTTTCCCCATTACCGTAGCTTTGAACTCAGCATTCAAATCAATTGATTCTGATATGGTTGATCTGATGACCACTATGGGAGCTAGTCGCGTACAGATTTTCTGGCACGTTAAGTTGGCTTCCGCTGCACCGCAATTTTTCTCGGGACTAAAGATGAGCGTAACCTACGCCATTATTGGAGCGGTAATTGCAGAGTGGTTAGGGGGTGACGTTGGTCTTGGCGTATACATGACGCGCGTAAGAAAAGCGTTTGCGTACGACAGGATGTTTGCGGCAATTGTGGTGGTTTCAGCATTGTCGTTGGTGTTAATGAAGCTTGTGGAACTTATCCAAAGGCAAGCACTTCCTTGGGATACATCTCAAGACGTCAAAAAATCTTTGTAGTAACCATGGCAAACTTAAAGAAAGAAGTGATTAAACGCATGGACACATTGAATCGTAAGGACATAACAAGAAAAGGCTTTTTAACCGCAATGGGTCTTTCAACAATGGGGCTTTTCGCAGGCTGCTCGCTTCAGCAACCAGCTGCTCCATCTAACGGAGACAGTAAGGGTGCTGGCGAGAAAACCGGTGGAACTACAGAGATTACGTTTGCTTTGGACTACACTCCAAATACAAACCACACTGGCATTTATGTGGCTCAGGAGAAGGGCTACTTTGATGAAGCTGGTCTTAAAGTAACCATCCAGCAGCCACCTGCTGATGGTGCCGATGCTCTTATTGGCGCAGGCGGAGCTCAGATGGGCATTACGTACCAAGACTATATTGCCAATAATCTCTCGTCTTCAAATCCACTACCGTATACGGCAGTTGCTGCCATTATTCAGCACAATCTTTCGGGTATTATGAGTCGTGAAGAGGATCACATTGTTCGTCCACGTGATCTGAATAATCATACATACGCTACATGGAATCTTCCTGTAGAGCAGGCTACCATCAAGTCAGTAATGGAATCTGATGGCGGAGATCCTTCAACGCTTAAGATGGTTCCTTATGAAGTAGATGATGAGGTATCTGGTCTGAAAGCTAAGATGTTTGATGCTGTTTGGGTATATGAGCAGTGGGCAGTTCAAAATGCTAAAGTCCAGAATTTTCCATACAACTACTTTGCTTTTGCAGCTATTGATAAAAACTTTGACTACTACACTCCGGTTATTGCGGCAAACGATAGCTTTGCAAAGCAGAATCCAGATGCCGTCAAGTCATTCTTGAGCGCCGCTAGAAAGGGTTATGAGTTCTGCGTTTCTAACCCAGATGACGCTGCTGATATTCTTCTTAAAGCTGTTCCAGAGCTTGACGCTAACCTAGTTAAGGCGTCTCAGAAGTTTTTGGCTTCAAAGTACATTGATGATGCTGAGAAGTGGGGCGTGATTGACTCAGCTCGCTGGCAGCGTTTCTACAACTGGCTTAATGACCAAAAACTACTTGAAAATAAGATTGATCCATCCGCTGGTTTTACAAGTGAGTATCTTGGATAAACAAATTACCAACATAGAAAAAGAAGCTTCTGAAGGAGCTTCTGGCGAGAAAAGCCTGGAGATTGCATCTGAATGCACGATGCAACAGAGCGACGCTCCTGCGCTTGAAGCACGTAGCCTTACACTTACCTGGGGCAACGGCCAGGTGGTAGCCAAGGATATCTCAATTGAGCTGCAACCAGGCACTATTACCTGTTTAGTTGGTCGTTCGGGCTGTGGCAAAACAACGTTGCTCCATGCACTTGCTGGACTTTTACAGCCGCAGCAGGGCAAAGTGTTGTTGCATGGTTCTGACGTCACGGGACATCCTGGACACATTGGCTACATGCTTCAGAAAGATCTGCTTATACCAAGCAAGCGCATTGTAGATAACGTAGCGCTTCCTCTGGAGTTAAAGGGCGTCTCGCGTGCTGAGGCACGCGTACAGGCTCAAGAGATGCTGAAGCGCGGCGGACTTGAGCGTGTAGCAAAAAGTTGGCCTCACGAGCTCTCAGGCGGTATGAGACAGCGCGTTGCGTTTTTGCGTACAGCGCTCATTGGCTCAGATATTATGCTGCTGGACGAGCCCTTCTCGGCACTTGACGCCCTCACACGGCGAGAAATGCGTGTGTGGCTCATGTCTTCAGTAAAAGAATTTGGACTTTCGGTGTTGGTAATTACGCACGATGTTGATGAAGCTGTTGCTATGGCTTCTCGCATTTATGTGATGGCGGGAAGTCCCGCGCAGGGCATTGTGACTAAGATTGTGGGTCTTGTTGAGCCACAGGGCTGCTCTGATGTAGCGGTAGATGACCCCAGTCAAAAAGCTGATCTGGCGTCTTTTGATTTAAGTGCAGAGTTTTTGGCGGCTAAGCGAGAAGTACTTTCATTGCTGGGATAGGTGTCCTGTAAGCGTTGGTTGCACACGAGCGGATGTTTCTTTGTGGATTCTTGCAGTAGTTTTGATACAGAAAAAGACGTGAGAGTTTGTCTCTCACGTCTTTCTTATTAGTTTGATACATGCAAGCAAAAGCTGTTTGTGTGGCTAATTGTGCAGCTATTTGTGTAGCTCAACTACTCGCTGAACTCAAGGAATGCGCGATATCCACGATATGCTTCAAAGATATCAGCCTTATTTGCAATCTCCCAAGGCGCATGCATGGAAAGAACTGGAACACCGCAGTCAATTACGTGCATGCCGTATTTAGCCAGCATGTATGCAATAGTTCCGCCGCCACCAGCGTCAACGCGACCAAGCTCAGCGGTCTGGAACTGGACGCCAGCGTTGTCCATAATGCGGCGAATGAGTGCAACGTACTCAGCATCAGCATCGTTGGAGCCAAACTTGCCACCACTTCCAGTGAACTTATTGAATGCAAGGCCGTGACCCATAATGGCGGAGTTCTTGAGCTCAAAGCTGCCAGCAAAGCTAGGGTCATAACCAGCAGAAACATCGCTGGAGAGCATGTAGGAGTTAGCCATGCAGCGACGCAGGGATAGTGGTGACTCAAAACCGGCAAGCGCCAAAACCTCTGCCATGATGTTCTCAAAGAAAAGGGAGTTCATGCCAGTAGCGCCAACAGAACCAATCTCTTCCTTGTCGGTTAGGATAGTTACCGAGGTGCGTGCTGGAGTGTTGCACTCAAGCTGTGCAATCAGGGAAGGATAGGAGCAGCTGCGGTCATCATGGCCATAGCCCAAAATCATGGAGCGGTCAAAGCCCATATCGCGAGCAGGACCTGCAGGAACAATCTCAAGCTCAGCAGAGAGAAGGTCTGCTTCCTCAATGCCGTAAAGGTCCTTCAAGATGCTGATGACGTTAGCCTTAATGGCTTCCTTTGGCTCATCACCCTCTGCATCAGCGGGTTTCTCGCCGTTTTGACCCCAAACAAGTGGACGGTTGCCAACAATAAGGTCAAGCATCTCGCCCTCGATGACCTTAGAGGCGGGCTTTCCAAGCTGCTCGGCGCTCAAGTGGATGAGAAGATCGGAGATGCAGAAAACAGGATCGGTTGGGTCCTCACCAACGCAAACGTTTACAACACTACCATCTTTAAGTGCAAGGACACCATGAATTGCCAGGGGAATGGTAACCCACTGGTACTTCTTGACGCCGCCGTAGTAGTGGGTGTCAAAGGTTGCCAGCTCGTTGCGTTCCTCAAGTGGGTTCTGCTTGACGTCCAGGCGAGGGGAGTCGATGTGAGCGCCAAGGATGTTTAGACCCTCTTCCAGAGACTTGGTGCCAATCTGGACAAAGATGACGGACTTGCCACGAATGTCTGCATAAACTTTATCGCCAGCCTTGAGGGTTTTACCTGCAGCAATAGCGTCAGCAAGCTTGATGTAACCTGCTGCCTCGGCAAGTTTAATAGCGCTTGAAGCACACTCGCGCTCAGTTTTGTTCTCAGAAATAAAGTTTCTGTAGCCTTCGGTAAACGACTGAAGCTTGTCCAGCTCTTCTGAAGTGTACTTTTTCCATGCGTTTGTGGTTTCCATACCCATCCTTTCTGTAGCAAGCTCTGAGAGAGCTGCTGCTTGTAGCTATTATTAGGTGTGTCAGCGCTCAATTGCTCCACCTGTGGTTGTGCTGGCGTTGTTGGCGGCTTAGTTGCCTCCGTTAGAACCGTTTGAACCAGAACTGTTAGATCCATTGCTAGAACTATTGCCAGAGCTAGAGTTTTGATTTGAACCAGAATTGCTGCTTGAGTTACCTGTTCCAGAGTTGTTGTTGGAAGAGTTATTCTCTGATGAGTTGTTTGAGCTGTTAGAGTCGCTGGTCTTTTCTGAGTTAGACGAATTGTCGGAGCTAGTAGTCTCTGATTTCTTGGAATCGGAATTCTCCGATGAGGAATCCTTGGAATCAGTAGATTTGCTTGATTCATCGGTCTTCTCGCTAGAAGACTTGGAGTCGTCTTTTTTATCCGTTGGTTTGTTGGTATCCGCAGTTTTTTCTGTCACAACTGGGGTAGCGCTAACCTTTGGTCCAAGTCCAGATCCGTCGGTAAGAAAGTTCAGGAACATAGCGTAAAGAATAACGGCGGAAATAGTAAAAATAATTGAAATAATGGTTACAGCAGTCAGCGCTTTTGCTCGATTGTGAGATACCTTTTGTGCGCGATTTACCTGCGATGACTGTCCCGCACGGGAAGTAGCATTGGGATAGTAATCTCGAGTTGGTGCATAGTGGGGTTGGGGCATGTATTGTGTGCCCTCAAGCGTATTTTGGTAGCTGTTTGTATTTGGCTGCTGGCTATATTCATCGTTATCGCTACTGCGGAATTTGTGTGTGGAGCGCCTGATGACGTTTTGGTAAATCTGCGTTGCCAACGCCGATGCAGCAGCACCAACGGCAACACCGATGATCGAGCCAGCAATACCAATCTGGTTTGATAGTACAAAGGCGGTCACCGCAGCAAGTGATGTTGCCAAAATTTGGCTGATTGAGACGTCCTTAAGAAGTCCTGGTTTTTTGTTTACTGCTTCATCTGAAGGTTGAGCAGGCGAAGCAAATCGAGTCTTGTCTGCATCAAAGTGCTTATAACTCACAAGATGCCCCCTTTCTTTGAACTGATAGCCTACCCCATTTTTGTGAAGATGTAATGTTTCGTTTCTAAATCGCAACATCAGCTGGAAAGAAAAATCATTAAAGCAGCGTCAATGCAATAAGAATAGGGTGTCTGAGTCACGCTGTTTTCTTGTTAAAAACCATGCCAGGATTCTTGTGACGTTTTGTTAAAAACAATCGCATCAAAGGTGATGAAACAAGGTATCATTTATATGTATCAGTTTTACGTCAAACGGAGGTTTACATGCTTGTAAGTGCAAAAGCTATGCTCCAGAGTGCCGAGAAGGGCCATTATGGCATTGGTGCATTTAACGAGAACAACCTTGAGTGGGCTGCTTCAATCCTTGATGCAGCAGAAGAGCTACAGTCTCCTGTTATTATTCAGTGCACCGGCGGTGCAGCAAAGTGGCAGGTAAGCTACCGCGTTGTAGCAGATATGGTTCGTCGTCTTGTTGAGGACAAGAACATTACTGTTCCTGTTGCTCTCCACCTTGATCACGGTTCATATGAAGATGCATTTAAGTGCATCGAGGCTGGATTTACTTCCATCATGTATGACGGTTCTCACGAGGCTGATTTTGAGACCAACCTTAAGCGTACCGAGGAAGTTGTAAAGGCTGCTCACGCAAAGGGCATTTCTGTTGAGGCTGAGGTTGGCGGCATCGGTGGTACTGAGGACGGTGTTACCGCTAAGGGTGAGCTTGCTGATCCTGAGCAGTGCGCAAAGATTGCTTCTCTTGGCGTTGACTTCCTTGCTTGCGGTATCGGCAACATTCATGGTATCTACCCAGCTAACTGGGAGGGCCTGTCTTTTGACCAGCTCAAGGCTATTAAGGAGCGCGTTGGTGATCTTCCACTTGTTCTTCACGGTGGCACTGGCATTCCTGTAGAGCAGGTTCAGAAGGCTATCTCTATGGGCATCTCCAAGATCAACGTTAACACTGACCTTCAGCTTGTCTTTGCTGAGGCAACTAAGAAATACGTTGAGGCTGGCCTTATTGATAACGGCAAGGGCTACGATCCTCGTAAGCTCCTGAAGCCTGGTCGTGAGGCAATCGTTGAGCGCACCAAGGAGCTCATCCGCGAGTTTGGTTCTGACGGTAAGGCTTGGAACTAATCTACGTCATACGCTGAATGCGCGTCAAAGCGACGATGTGTTGACGCGATGCGACAGCGCGTTCTTGCTGCTAGTTAAAACAACGGACCTGGATTTTTCCAGGTCCGTTTTTTGTTGGGAACAGTATGTGCGGAAGACGCGCACCAGATGCGTTCTTCTCGCGAGAGGCAGTTAATGACAGCCTGATTTTCTCACCAAGTCTGAACGATTTGCCGGATTTTTTCACCATGTCTGAGTCATTTGCCTGTTTTTCTTACCTTATCTGAGTGATTTTGTTCAGACTTGTCAAACTATTCAGGCTCGGCTTCATGAAAGAGAAGTGCGCAAGCTGCTTAATCAAGTTCGCATTTCGGACTAGCATCAATTAACATGTAATACTCATTTGCGTCATGCAGCATGGAGAAGAATACTCATTTAAATTATGGAATTCTAATTTTGTCACTTATTTGTCACGAAATTGAGAAAGTACATTTATTTAGCGGTCTAACCTTTGTAGCAGGACTTTTATAAGATGATATTTTAAGGTGTTTTTAATCTATCTGCGGAAATGCCGTATTAATCAAATATTCGTAGGTTTTTTGTTGTTTTGCTTATTTGACTTTTAGAAATACTATTTCTATATGGAATATTACCTTTCACATACATCTGCTCTACAAATTTATCGTGCTTTGCGAACGCGGAGACACGAACTCTTAACTCATGGATTTAATGAGTATCTGAATAAGTTCAATTTAAATACTAGACAATTACTGGCCAAAGAGGATATTCCTTATCGCGATTTGGTTAGAGCTATTAATACCGAGTTGCTAGTAGATTATGGTATTGAACTTAAAAATCCAGTTGAAATTACTGTGAGCAATAAAAAGAATTCCTGTGCTTATGAGGGAATTCATTTTCATGTAGATACCTGTGCTCCATTTGGTTCTGTGATAAAACTGAATATAAACAGTTCTTCAGTTTTAATTTCATCTCCATTTGAATTGCTGTTTCAAATGGCTTCAAAATTGAGTCTGTTAGAACTAGTGCTCCTCATTTCAGAATTCCAAGGACGTTTTGTTATTGATGCTTCAACAGGAGAATTGCAGTCAAATTGGTATACACCTCTTTTTAAAAAGTCAGAATTACTTGCATATCTCAGCAAAAAGAAAGGTGCTAGATCTTTTAGAAAAGTAAAGGCTGCGGCAGATCTATCTGTTGAAAATGCAGCTTCGCCGATGGAGGTTAAACTGGCACTTCGAGCTTTAATGCCGGTGTATAAAGGTGGATATGCTATTCCATGTGTCGAGTTAAATAAAGAATTTGAAATACAAAATATGTCAGGCATAAAATCTCAGAAAAAGTATCGTGCAATTGACCTGCTTCTATCCAGTGGAGTATTAAATCCAAAAGGATCTCAAAATGTAGCACTTGAATATAACGGATCTGTTCATGAATCGCTTACCGTCACAGACAGGGACTACAAACGAAATAACGAACTTTTAGCTGCTGGTATAGAAGAGTTTGTAATTAGCAAAAATGAATATGACGATATCGTTTTTATGGATAATCTGTTTACGGTTATTCGCTCTAGGCTAAATCTACCAAGAAGACATACATCTTCAAAACAAAGGCAAATTGAAAGAGAGAAAAGAATTAAATTGTGGAAAGAGTTAGAAAAGATCTAAAAGTCTAACTTGAATCTACGATAAATTCTTCAAACCTAGAAAATCGGTCAAGCCCTAGATAATCGGAGCCTGAATGACACACCAAGTCTGAGTAAAATCACCCAGACTTGATGAGAAAAACCGGCAAATCACTCAGACATGGTAAGAGAATCCGGCAAAACATTCAGATTTGATGTAATTTTTAGGCTCACACCCGCCGCGCACCAGATGCGTCCTTCTCGCGAGAAACCCGGTGCGCTCCTGAGTTCTTTTGCAACGCAAGTTCCGCTGCACACGACAACAGAAGCGCAGTTCAAATGCTTACTCAGTAGCAGGGTGATCGGTGGGGGATACGTGCATGTTGCCTTCATTGTGAGCAATGTCCGCAAGCGTCTTGCTATCTAGGAAACTGGAGGTCATACGGCCAAGGTCTCGCCAGATGTTGATGGTGGTGCAGGACTCCATTTGAGGGCAAAGCGTGGTATTTGTGCAGTTTAGGCAGCTTGCAGGAGCAAGGTTACCTTCGGCCGCACGAAGAATCTCGCCTAGCGTGTAGTCCTCGGGTTTGCGGGTGAGGCGATAGCCGCCACCCTTTCCGCGCAGACTCTCAACATAGCCCGCCTTGTGCATCAAAGCTATGACCTGCTCAAGGTACTTGCGGGAGATATTTTGACGCTCGGAAACGTCGCCCAAAGAAATCCACCCCTCGTGAACGGCTAAGTCAGCCATTGCACGGAGTGCATACATTCCCTTTGTAGAGAACATTCCGGCCACGGTTACTCGCCGTCCTCGGTGGTAGATGCACCAGCTGTGGCAGAGCCATTGTTGTGTGCTTCGAGCATCTCTTCAAGTGTGTGCCATGCCAACTCAGCGCACTTAACGCGCGCGGGCATGTGAGCGATATCGTGCAAAATGTTGGCGTCTTCTAGCTGATCAAGTACGGCCTCGTCAGTCTCTTCACCGCGAATCATACGTCCAAAGAGTTTGCAGAGCTCAATTGCCTCTTCTGGAGTGCGGTCAATCATCAGGTCACTCATGATGTCGGCTGATGCCTGAGAGATCGCGCAACCGCTACCTACAAAAGCAGCCTCGGCAATCTTACCGTCTTCAATACGTACGGAAAATGTCAATTCATCGCCACAAGAAGGGTTAACGCCTGCATGAGAGACGGTTGGATTGTCCATCTGATATTTGTAATCGGGGTGAGAAACGTGGTCCATAAACTCAGCGTTATACAGGTCATTTGCTGCCACTTATTTCAACTCCTTGTTTTATTTGTTGCTGACCGCGCTACCAAAGATCTTCCATACCTGGTTAAGACCCTCGATAAGCTGGTCAATATCGTGTTTATCGTTGTAAAACGCAACGGATGCGCGACAGGTGCTAGACTCGTGTAGCTCAATCAGGAGCGGCTCAGCGCAGTGATGACCAGCGCGAATGCAAACATTGTTCATGTCGAGGATGCTCGAAACGTCATGTGGATGAACTCCACGCACGTTAAACGCCACAGCACCTACGTGATTTTGTCCCAGCTTAGAGCCAATAATGTCAACAAAGTCTAGTGTGCATAGCTGCTGTACCAAGTACCTGGCGAGAAGTTCTTCTCGCTTTTCAATTTTGGCCATATCCAAGCCATTGAGGTATTCGACAGCAACGCCGGTGGCGTAGATACCTGCAGCGTCCTGTGTGCCTGCCTCAAATTTCTCGGGAACAGGAGCCCAAACGGCGCTGGTCTCAGTGACAGAGTCAATCATCTCGCCGCCGGTAAGAAACGGTGGCATAGCGTCAAGCAGCTCGGCGCGGCCCCAGAGCACACCAATGCCCATAGGTCCACACATCTTATGTGCCGAGAAAGCTAACAAGTCACAGTCAAGATCATGCACGTCAATAGGAATGTGAGGTGCTGATTGAGCAGCATCAACAACCATGTAGGCGCCCATGGTATGAGCACGCTTAGCAATGGCCTTGATGTCGTTGCGGGTGCCCAGCACGTTAGAGACGTGTGTGACAGATACAATTTTGGCACGTTCGGTAATCTTTGATGCAATTTCTTCAGGTGTAATCTGGTACTGCGAGTTCATGCGTAGATACACCAGATTTGCACCAGTAGCCTTGCAAATCTGCTGCCAAGGGATGATATTAGAGTGGTGTTCCATGATGGAAATGACCACGTCATCGCCTGGCTTGAGTGCATAGCGGCCAAGGCTTGAAGCAACCAGATTGAGCGCCTCAGAAGTGTTGCGCGTAAAAATAATCTGTTGGCTTTCTGGCTTGCCGCTTTCATCGACAGCACCAATGAACTTTGCAATCGAAGTGCGAGCGCCCTCGATAGCTTCGGTTGCTTCCACACTCCAACGGTACAATCCGCGCAGAGCATTTGCGTTCATGGTCTCGTAGAAACGCGACTGCGCCTCAATAACCGCACGAGGGCGCTGAGAAGTAGCAGCGCTATCCAAGTAAGCTACCTCGTGATTTGCAGCCAAAAGAGGAAAATCTGCCTTGTAGGGGTTATCGGTAATCTGAGCAACTTCTGCGTTGGTCATTACGCGACACCACCTTTGCTGGAATTAGCTTCAGCGTTTGCGTTGCCAGCTGCGTCACTGCCCGTCTCATCGTTTTTAGCTGCGGCATCGTCATAGTCGTGAGCAATCTCTGCACCCAGCTCAGCCTCACAACGCTCAACAGCTACGCGGTGAGAAATCTCCTCGGGCGCGTTGATGATGGCGTCTTCAAAGAGAGCGCGTACAAACAGCTGCTCTGCAGCCTGGTGAGAAAGGCCTCGAGCTGCAAGGTAATCAAGCTGCTCGGGGGATACAGATCCGATAGTGGCGCCGTGGTTACCAGCAACATCGTCCTCATCGCAGAGAATAATAGGCATGGTCTTGTTGACAACGTCGTCACCAAGAAGCATGACCGTTTCAATTTCGTTGCCCTGGGCATCCTTGGCACCACGAACAAGATCAATGGTTGCACGAAGCGTCTTCTTGGCTGCCTCGTTAAGGACACCGGACTCGGTGAGCTGTGCGCGCGTAGAAGTTCCACGCATGCGTACCAGGTGGTTGATATCAAGCGTCTCTTCGTGAGTTGCGTGATAGCGGTTGTTAAGGTCAAGACGAGCTCGAGCGCCAACCAAGTTAGCGGTAAGGCCAAGACCGATAGTTGATCCACCCAGAGCGTACTGCTTAACATCAACAGCAGCGTCTTGGTAAACCTCAAGACCAACGCTCTCGAGGTGCTGTTGACCCTCGTTGACGCCAAGCATCTCAATAAGGTGCAGCTTTGCGCCAGCCTCAACCACAATGCGGGTGAGTGCAGCGCTTGTAGGGAGCGCATCGCCGGAAGCACTCGCGTCGTTGCCTGCAGGTGCGCTGCCATCAGCCTCGCCTGCAAACGCTGCGATAACTACGGTAGCCTCAGCGCCCTCACGCACAATGATGCCGGTGTTAGCGCACTGATTTTGAGCTGCAGAAACAGCAACAACAATAGGTTCTTCTCGCTTGGTATGAGCGGGAACGTTGTAGAAATCAGACTTGAATGCCTGGGACTCAACGTAGTTGGTAACTTCTTGGCCCATTCCGCACTCAATGCGCTCAAAAAGGCGAGGCAGAGGCAGGTACACTTTACCTGTATCAGCGTGATTAGAGACGGTAACTGACAGTGAGTTAGCGCGTAGACGGTTCCATGTCTGAGCTGCAGGAACGTTGGCGCGATTAATCAAAACGTTGTCCATTAGCCAATCGCTCCTTCCATCTCAAGTTTGATTAGATTGTTCATCTCAACGGCGTACTCCATAGGAAGCTCTTTTGAGACAGGGTTTGCAAATCCGTTTACTACCATGGTACGAGCCTCAGCCTCAGAGCAACCGCGGCTCATCAGGTATAAAACGGTGTCATCAGAAATGCGGCCAATAGTTGCCTCGTGGCCAATCTGGGCAGTTGCATTGCGAACGTCCATCTCTGGGATGGTGTCGGAGCGGCTGATGTTATCCAGCATCAGTGACTGGCACGAGAACGCTACGCGAGCGTTTTCTGCCTTGCGGCCAACGGTAACTGTAGAGCGGAAGGTATTGACGCCGCCGTCTTTGGAGATGGACTTAGTGTCAACGTTTGCCGAGTTATTGGAGCCGTTGATAATCACCTTGCAGCCTGTATCCAAGTCCTGCGTAGCGCCTGCAAACGTAATACCGGTGAACTCGCAGTTAGAAGAATCGCCGTTCATGATCGTAGAAGGGTAGAGGTAGGAAACGTGGCTACCAAAAGAGCCCGAGACCCACTCCATTTTTGCATTGCTACCAATGATGGCGCGCTTGGTGTTGAGGTTGTACATGTTCTTGGACCAGTTTTCGATGGTTGAGTAGCGCAGACGAGCGCCGTCCTTAACAAAGAGCTCAACAGCGCCTGCGTGAAGGTTTGCTGCGTAGTACTTAGGTGCGGAGCAACCCTCAATAAAGTGCAGGTCAGCACCTTCCTCAACGATAATAAGCGTGTGCTCAAACTGGCCAGCACCCTGAGCATTCAGCCTAAAGTAACTCTGAAGTGGGTAGTCCAGAGTGACGTTTTTTGGCACATAAACAAAAGAACCGCCAGACCACACGGCATAGTGCAGCGCCGCAAACTTGTGATCTGTTGGTGGAATCAGCTTGCCAAAGTACTCTTTAACAACAAGTTCCCACTGCGGATCATGCAAAGCATCCTCAATAGTGGTGTAAATAACACCCTGCTCAGCAACTTCCTCACGCATGTTGTGATAGACAATCTCGGAATCGTACTGAGCACCAACACCAGCAAGGCTCTCTGCCTCTGCCTGTGGAATACCCAGACGATCAAAGGTATCCCTAATATCCTCTGGTACGTCATCCCAGCTATTTGCCTGCTGAGTCTTTGGCGAGACATACGTGGAGATATGATTCAAATCCAGACCTGCAATAGAAGGTCCCCAGTTGGTAGCCATCTGGCGCTGGTGATAGGTTTCCAGGGCCGACAACCTCATCTGGAGCATCCACTCGGGCTCTTCTTTTTTCTCGGAAATAGCACGCACAATTTCTGGCGTAAGGCCATCATCGTAGCGCTCGTAACCCTCTTCGGACTTGGTGAAGTCGTAGAGCGAGCGGTCTACGTCAGCGACCTCAGATCGCTTCTTCTCGCTCACTAGTTAGCACCGCCCTCATCAGACTGGTTCTCAAAACGCTCAAAGCCCTCGTGGTCAATCTGGTTGATAAGGTCAGCAGGACCGTCTGCCACCAGGTGACCCTTAACCATGACGTGAGTGCGGTCAATCTCAAGGCGCTCAAGAATGCGGGTGTTGTGAGTAATGATGAGCAGCGAGCCGTCGCAGGTCTCGCGATAGGCCTGAATGCCCTTTGAAACAACGGAGAGCGCGTCAACGTCCAGGCCAGAGTCTGTCTCGTCGAGAATGGCAAGCTTAGGTTGAAGCAGCAGAAGCTGGAGCATCTCAACCTTTTTCTTCTCGCCACCAGAGAAGCCAACGTTAAGCTCACGCATCAAGAAGCCCTGGTCAAGCTCAAGCTGATCAGAAATCTGACCAACACGCTGACGGAACTGACGGGCAGTCATCTTAAGCTCAGGGCGCATTTGTGTAATGGTACGCAGGAATGAATAAAGAGGAACGCCAGGAACCTCAACAGGTGCCTGATAGGAGAGGAAGATGCCCGCAAGAGAGCGCTTATCTGCAGCAAGCTCAGTTACATCCTCGCCGTTAAAGATAAGGGAGCCATCGGTAATCTTATAGGTAGGATCACCCATAATGACGCGGCCAAGTGTTGATTTACCTGCGCCGTTAGGTCCCATCAGAACGTGAGCCTGGCCATCACCAATGCTCAGATCAATTGAATGCAGGATGGATTTCTCCTCGGTACCTGCAGAAATTCCGTTTACACGGAGTAGCTCAGTTGCCATAAATCTCTCTCCAAATATCTCTACGTGCAAGCACGTGATACGTTTGTGACTAGCAAGTTTGGGCAGCTCTAGGGCGAGCAAAACCTTGTGCTAGTGCGGTTTTGTGGCAAAGACAAACGCCAATGTCACCGATGTTTTTGTCATACCCCAAAATCCGCTAATTCATACTAAATGGTAGGAATTAAAAAGCAACCCTCACATACGCACTTTTTCACGTTTTCTAGAAAATAATCGGATTTTTTCATAGGCGAAAATTGCAATAACAAATAAGAATAGCAAAATCAAAAAGTGTATTGTATTATATCTTTGAGCACGATAACCCTATTGATGACGGTCAAACGATTGCAGGCTTAGAAAATGGAGATATGAATCCAGATATCAAATGG
>JAIJTS010000005.1 GCA_022732885.1 Atopobium sp.
CTCAAAAGCTTGTCTCGTTGGGAGCACGCACTGCAGAGAGCGTAGCAGACGCCGCAAAAGATGCTGACGTTGTCTTTACTATGGTTGGTTATCCAACTGACGTTGAAGATGTTTACTTAGCAACAGATGGTCTGCTCCGTGTTGCCAAAAAAGGCGCATATCTTATCGATCTGACCACTTCTTCTTCTCAGCTTGCACGTGATATTCACGATGCTGCTGAAATTGAGGGAAAACATGCGTTTGATTGCCCTGTTACTGGAGGTCAGAAGGGCGCTCAGGACGGAACTCTTACACTGATTATTGGTGCAACTGAGAATGACATTGAGCCAGTACGTGCTCTTCTTGAGACTTTTTCGGCAAAGATTTTCTGCATGGGTGGCGCTGGTAAGGGTCAGACTGCAAAGCTTTGTAACCAGGTTTCTCTTGCTTCTTGCATGATTGGCTACGCAGACGCAATGGCTTTAGCAGAGCAGGGTGGTCTTGACGTTGAGCAGATGCTTGAGGTTGTTGCCAGCGGTATGGGCTCTTCTCGTGCACTTAAAGAGCTTGCTCCTAAGTCGCTTGAGGGGGACTTCCAGCCAGGATTTTTGGCTGAGCACTTCCGCAAGGATATTGCGCTTGCCCTTGCTCAGTCTGAGGACCTTGAGATTACGCTTCCTGGTGCAGAGACCGCCTTTACCTTGTATGACATGCTCTGCCAGATTGGTGGTGCTCGTAAGGGCATTCAGGCAATCTCACTGCTTTATGCTGATGAGGCTACGAGCACTGCAGCTGGCCTTGACTGGTCACTTCTTGAGAATCAAGAAGATGCAGACGAAGATGAGCATGAGTGTTGCTGCGGCCATGACCACGGACATAGTGACCACGACTGCGAGTGCCATGAGCACGAACATCATCATGACCATGAAGGTCACAAACACGGTCATGATGGACACTGCTGCCATTAGGCACTAGCCGCAAAGGAACCCAGATTATGAGCGATATTTCTACTCCTCAGAGCTCTATTGCGGTTTTCATTGATTATGAAAATTTGGCACTAGGAACAGGCAAAAGAAAGCGTAATGGTCACCAAGAACCAGGCCATCTTCCAGAGATGAAGCTTATTCTAGAGAGGTTGGTTGATAAGGGACGCATTACTGCTAAGCGTGCGTATTGCGACTGGCAGCGCTTTCCAAATGCCATTACGCCTTTACATGAGCTTGGAATTGAGCTGATTGAGATTCCAGATCGAGCTTATACTGGCAAAAACTCCGCTGATATTAGGCTTGCAGTAGATGCAGTTGAGATGTGTCTTACTAAAGATCACATAGATACATTTGTTGTACTGTCTGGAGATTCTGATTTCTCGCCTTTAGTAGCAAAACTTAAAGAGGCCGGCAAAACGGTCGTTGGTGTTGGCATGAAGGAGTCTACAAGCTCGCTCCTTGCTGAAGTTTGTGATGAGTTCATTTTTTACGAGGATATCTTGAGTTCTGGCAGAATTCCAGACTTTAAAGAGAAAGTACCTGCCGAGAAACACGACTGCTATCAGCTTCTATTTGAAACTATTGAGTCATTGGAACGTGAAAGCGAAACATTTATTTATGCATCTCGCTTAAAGGTGACTATGCGAAGGAAGCGGCCGCAGTTTGCTGAAGCGACTTATGGATATCGTTCGTTTACTTCTCTTTTACGTGAAGCATCAAGCCTTGGATTTATTAAAATTCATGAAGATCAAAAAAGCGGCACTGTTGTCGTAGATGGATTTAAAGAATAAAGGGTGTTTTAGAGAGGATTTAGGTTTCATGGCAGATAAGAAAGAAACTGCTCAGAAGCCAAAAAAGGCTTCAACTAAGGCAACCGCAAAAGCGGGCTCTGCAAAGGCGCCAAAAGAAGAAAAACAGTCTGCTAAAAAGGCTGTAAAAAAGCCAACTATGGCACAGATTAAAAAAGTTAATACATTGGTTATTACTTTATCTGATGCTAGTAGACGTGCTCGTCAAGACGCTTCCCATGAGCTTGCAGAGCTGGCTCATGTAGCACCTCTTGCTTTTGAGGAACACATTGATTCTCTTATTGATGCTCTCTATAGACCTGAAGCACAGACTCGTTGGGAAGTGTTAGATGTGCTTGCTCAGTTGAGTGAGCATTTTGGTGACCAGGTCTTTAAGGCATTTGATGCTGCGGAAGCATCATTGTTTGATGATGACTCGGCAACCGTGCGTCTTGCAGCGTTTTTATTTCTTTGCCAATACGGAGCAACTTCTGCAAAGCATTCTAATGAGGCTTGGCCACTTTTAGATGAAGCAGTCCAGTGTTATCACGGAGATGCTGAATATCACGACATGCTCCAAGGTCTTCTCGCTTTAGCACATGGAACTATTTCCAAGGATGTGAAAAAGGCACTGTCGCAACGTATGAAGTTTGATGCGGAGAATGCTACAGGGTACATAAAGCAGTATTCAGAAGAAATTGTGGTAGCAACTAAGTAATTTGTTCTGTAAACAAGTGACTGTGTACAAATGGGGGAGTTTACCGGTTGTATGTTTTATGCATGCGAATAAGAGTAAACTACAGGTTTGTATTAGGTTACGCATAGTTGCAGTAAGTGATGAAAGGCAAGGATATGCCATCTATTGATGTAAAAAAGTACTCTAAGCTCTTTATCGGAGTAGGCGCAGTTGTACTGTTTGCTCTTGGTCTTGTAATTGGTCGTTTTCTTCTTGGTGGCACCGGAGCTACTGGCTCTCTAAACGGTCGCACTACGCTTTCAGAAGGCGAGCTCAATACACCTGTTGCTTCTTATACCTATAACGGTCAGACCAAAGAGGTGTCTGCTCGCGAGGTTATCGAGAATACTTCAGGACTTGATGCAGCAAAGCAATCTGATGGCACCTATACAGTTCCACCAGCGGATAAGATTATTGGTTATGTTCGTAACGCTCTAGTTGTTGCTGAGGCTCAGAGCAAGAGTATTAGTGCCTCTGATGATGATATTAATAAATATATGCAGACTAACTTTAAAACAACTGATGTAAGTCAGGTTGCTTCTGCATATAAGCTTTCTGAGGATGTTACAAAGAAGCTTATCAATGATGCTGTCATTATGAAGAAATATCGTGATAGCGTTTTGTCTACACCTCTTCCAGATGCTCCACAGGCTCCAACTGCACCAGAAGACGGTAACTCTGAGACTACAAGTCAGGAGTACGCTCAGTACATTATTGGTCTTGCTGGCGATGAGTGGGATGCTAAGAACAATACCTGGGCTTCCCAGGATGGCGATTATTATAAGCAGCTCTCTTCTTATAAAATCTCCAATGACTCCGCTTCTTACGCAGCAGCTCAGACTGCTTATCAGGTGGCTATGAGCAAGTATTCTACAGTTGCAAATAAGGCGTCTCAGGAGTGGTCACAGAAGATTAACGAGATTCTTGGAAAAGCATCTATTGCTGTTTACTCTCTTGCTCTCTAGGATTTGAAACGCAATGAAAGTTGCAATTAGCGCTTGCTTACTTGGCCTCCCCGTCAGATATGACGGAGGGGCCAAGCCTGTTTCTGCAGTACAAAGAGTTGCTCAAAAAGTAAATGTTACAAAGATTTGCCCCGAGACCGCTTCAGGTCTTCCTGTGCCTCGTCCACCCGCGGAACAGCGAGAAGGACGTGTTTGGCTTAGAGACGGCTCAGATGTAACAGAAGATTTTGAGCGTGGATCTAAGATTGCCCTTAGTACCGTTAAGTCTTCTCACATTACGCTCGCCGTTTTGAAGGCAAAAAGTCCGTCTTGTGGCGTGCATGAGATTTATGATGGTACGTACTCAGGAAAGCTTGTTTCTGGCGAGGGAACACTTACTCGTCACCTTTTAGAGGAGGGGATTTGCGTGGTTACCGAGAAAACCATTGAGAATGTAAGTCCATCTGTTGAACATCCTGTTGCTCTTATTCTGGGAACTGGATTAGGTCATCTTGCTGATCTAGTAAAGCCAGTTCGTCGTATTGATTATCGGGACATTCCAGGTTTTCCTGTTGACGCTTCTCCTATGGCAGGTCATAGCTTTGAGGCAACCATTGGTACTATCGATGGGGTTCCTGTAGTTGTCTATCCTGGCCGCGTTCACCTCTATCAGGGTTATTCTGCGGCCGAGGTAACCTCCCTTGTTCAGCACGCACATCACCTAGGCTGCAAAGACATTATTTTTGCCGGTGCAACAGGCGCTGTTTCTGGAAACGCAAAGACCGGCCTTGGTGTTATTACTGACCAGATAAACCTTACTGGAACCAATCCGCTTGCAGAATGGGCAGGCCTTCGCGATGTCGAGACACCATTTGTTGATATGAACGATGCCTTCTCGCCTTATCTAAGAACGCTTGCACGTGGCGTAGCAGATGACCTTAAGATTGAGCTCAATGAAGGTGTTTTTGCTGGCCTTTTGGGACCAAACTTTGAGACTCCCGCTGAGGTTGCAATGCTTCGCAGCTTTGGTGTTTCATATGTTGGCGTTTCTACCGCACTTGAAGTCATTATGGCGCGAGCACTTGAGATGAATGTGTTAGCTCTGACACTTGCCGCTAATCCAGCAGGTGCTCATGGGACTACGCATAAGAGTGTTCAAGAGGCATCTGAGAAGTACGCCGATGATCTTGAACGCCTTGTTCGTGGTGTTCTCGGGCTTCTTTAGTATTCTTGCTTGAATAATACAGGGCTTCCCCGTATAGTTGTTAGCGCGCTTTTGCACGCCAGCATAGCTCAGTTGGTAGAGCACCGCTCTCGTAAAGCGGGGGTCATCAGTTCAAACCTGGTTGCTGGCACCATCAACTACTAAATAGCCGCTTCGTGCGGCTATTTTTATGCTCGTTTCTCCACAAATCCCTCACCAAAACCTCCACAAAGTGTGAAACTCGTGTATTCCGCCGTGCAAAAAGAGTGTGCACGTTAAGCATTTTCGCCCTTCGCGATTTTAGGTTAATTTTCCTTTGAAGCCTTTAGAATGCCGCAGAATAGATAGCACAAAATCGAAACTATAAAAACGATACCAGCAAGAGCCGCAATAACGTCCAAAAGCAGTATTAGCTGCTGCATGTTAGTGATCGCTGAGGTATCAGCTGTCGTGGTTAATCTAGTTGTATATTCTGTTAAACGTTGAGTTTCTCTTGCGAGGTTATTAACCGTTGCGATTTGCCCAATAAAGGAAATCACAGATATAACCGCACTTACAATCGCAGAAATTTTATATTTATCTGCTAGTTGTTCTAGTTTGCTCTGCTTTTGCTCTTCCATAACAAAAACTTCCTTTCATTATCCTTTCATACAGTTATCTGCACGAATAATTGACATGACTTTTTGTCCGATGAAACGTGTACATTAGAACACGTGTTCTTTGAGAGACAAATAACAATTATTGGCGGTATTCGTCTATAACCTCTTGTATTTTATTTTGCAGCTCAAGAGCGCGTTTCTCTTGCTCCTCGACTGTCGTAGATGTTACCCCGCCTTGTCCAGCTCTTCGAGGACGTGCCTGTGGCTTTCAGCATCTGCGGCCATTTTGCCTCCTCTAATGACCGTTCATGATGATGTATTTAATCATTTTAAACGACCGTTCATAATGGCGTATTTAACCATTCTAAAAAAAGTAATTATTGTAAATATACTGGAAAAACATAGGATAACATCAAAGATGATGGGATTAATTTCCCGCAACCACCACTCGAAAGCGAAGGCCAAAAAAAGCAACCCCATAGAAAAACACACCATTGAGACTCTCTGCGCATAGGGTCGAATGTCAATATACTTCCGTTCATCTTTTGGCATTGTATTATAACCTGCTATCGATCCATACCACTTTCCTCGGTGGTATTGAATTGAAAAAAGAAAAAGAATGGCTGAAATAACCAAGCTCGTAAAGTCTTTAGTATTCACTATTCCTCCTATAAGTAGCTGGCCCCACCCACACTTAAGATGGGTGGGGTCACCTTTAATTAATTTAATTTTAATACTCTTAATTTTTATTTTTTTATATTTATTTTCATTTTTGTGAAAGGACAGTTTTATTCCGTAAGTGGTATATTTTGGGGTTGAAATACTTGAATGTTGCTTGTCAAACATCGTGGTTGTTTGGATTATCACGTTTTATGAAGAAGGGGAGTGACCATTAAAAGGCATGTACTGCAAAGTGCTAAAAATTCATTACCTGGGCTGAAAGTTATGAGTTTGAAGATTCATCTAACACAGTCGTATTCCGCGATCTCATGTGCGAGGTAATGCACCAACAAGCTTGTCTCAAGGACAAAAAGCCTGTGATGAAGGCGAATAGTTTTCCATTCTCCTTCATCAGCCTTGTGACTGTCACTTCTTTTATACCTGTGAGTGCGCAAATATTTTGTATTCCAAGGAGGCGTTCGCTACCGATTTGTTGTGCAATTGTATTGTTGATAGGTTATGACATGCTAGATATCGATTTTTCTAGAGTTTTTCTGATTAACTCTCCATACCCAAATCCACGTGAAACAACTGCACTGTGGTGGGTATAGACAAAGTAGTAGTAATTACTAACAAAGGAGTTTTTATGGCTACTCAGAATCTTGAGCTTTTCTATAAGCCAACCTGCCCATACTGCCACAAGGTAATGTCATTCATGGAGCAGAATAACATCGAGCTTCCTATGCATGATATTGTTGCAGATGACGCAGCTCGTGAGCGTCTCATCGAGGTTGGCGGTAAGCGTCAGGTTCCATGTTTATTTGTTGATGGCAAGGCAATGTATGAGTCTGGCGATATCATCAATTACCTCTCCGAGGCTTTCCATGTTTCTGGTTCACATAATGATTCAGATGATGGCTCTGCAGCCGCCGCTTGCACAATCGGTGGCGCTTGCTCCTTCTAAGTTGGTTGTCGAGAAACCCATCTAGCAGTTGGTTTTTCTCGTAATATGTAGGTAAAAATCCCTTTGTTCCCGTATTTGGAGCAGAGGGATTTTGCATGTTCGTTTTGCCTGTGTAGTTTAGCCCCTAAGGCGCACCATGGCGTATTCGCTGATGAGCAGTAAGAAGAGGATGAGAATAGAGGAGAAGCTGCCAATGACTGCGCCGTTAAGGCCGGTAAAGCTGACCATCATCCAGATAATAGGAATAGAAACAACAAATGAGATGAGGTATGCGCGAGTAACAATCTTTTGAGCTCGCATGATGGTGATGAGCTGATATAAAAAATCAATAGCAGCACAGAGACCGCCAGTAGCTACCATGATGCGCGCGAGGCCTCGATATTGCTCAAAGTTCACGCCGTATAAGAAACTGTTAAGAGGAATACCAATAAACTCGACAAATGCAGCGGTTCCCGCAGTGACTACAGCAATAGCCCCAAACATTGCAAGCACAATCACACCAAATTTTTTCTTGTTGGCGGGGGTGTGAACGGATGTTTCTAATAAGCTTGCAAGCTTAAAAAGCTGGGGTCGATAGATGAGCGTTGAAATCATCAAAATAGTATGAGCTGGGAAATACAGGGCGTTGAAGTACAACTGGTTGCTATAAGACAGCGCGCCTTCCATGGCAAACTTTGGTAAAGAATCAATAAGGTTGTAGAGAAAAAGCGCCAAAAAGAGAGGCCAGCACTGTACAAAGATTTCTCTGATGTTTGCAATCTTAAAGCGCACGCTTTTATCGGTCTCAAGAATAGCTAGGGGAGCAGAAACAAACAGCAAGGTAACAAGGGCACAAATACCCATGCTCCAGCTTGCCCATACAAGATTTCTGGTAACAAACAACACAATAGTAAAGAGAATAAAACTGGCGCTACATCTAAGGGCTTGACTTAGTCCGGCTAGATAGAGCTTGTCCTTTTGCTGCAAGCGACCTTCATAGACATCAGCCATGCCGTCAACAGCCCTAAAGAGCAATGCTCCGGTACAGATAGAAAACATAGGCTCGGTATAGCCTTTGAATAAGCACCAAAAAAGGCCAGCTATGACCATAACAATGATGGTAGCTGCACGTTGAATCTGGTAATCGGAAAAACTACGTTGTTCAGTTAAGTCAGAAACTTGATACGTGCGAACACCATATTGAGCTACAAAAAGCAAAAGCGTTGCCACAACAAACGCCATGGAAAAAAGACCAGCCTGCTCAATACCAACAAGCTGAGAGCAGACTACTGTCAATAGCGGGAAAAGAGCACCCCATGCACCTTGTCCAAGAGCGTTAAAGAGATAGTCCTGAGACGTTTGATGCGCCAAGTATTGTTCGTCTTGATTGGCAATATCGCCAGAAACCACGGCAGAAAGAAGCCTGGTCCACCACGTAACCACAATGCCGGGTTGGCCTCCGTTTGCGCGAGAGTCAGAAAGCTCATAGCGAGGAGTACGAAGACGCTCTACCTGTTTATGTACGGAAGAATTGTTGTACTCAGTACGACTTTTCTTAAATGGATTGAGCATGTAAAACCCAAGATCTTCTTTAGTGTGGCCAGAAACTTTGATATATCACCTTTTATGTGTTGTATCGATTGTAGTGCACGATGTACATTAGGTAACAGATTGGCAAACAATCGTGCGCAGATTGTTACAAATAGGTATGGTAGATAATAGGTAATTTGGGTCATGTATGAAAGGACTAGCATGCCAAGCAACTCTCAAGACTCAAATCTAGATCCCAGCAATGTTTCTTTTGACGAGAAAACCATTGATGGGATAGCCTCTTCTGAGGAAACACAGTCAATTCTTGATCGACGAGGAAATGAGATAGCTGCTGCTCGTAATCTTATTCAGGCTCTTAATGCACCAACTCCTCTGCGGGATAATCTTGCCTTCTTTTTACGCTTGGTAAGAAAGGTGCTTGCTGAGTATAATCCAGACCTTCTCACCAGTTTTGATAAATTGCTTGTTGAGGCAATTAAGGCTGGACCAGATGATTTATCTACAACTCGCGCACCACTGTTGCTTGAGGCAATTAATGCCGTACTCAAGGTAGACTCAGAGAAGGAATCTTTTAATGCTTTCCTTCGTTTTGCTTCTACTATTGATAGTCTAAGCATGGAAGATTCCGTTCTTCTTATGCGCGCATTTGTTACATACTTTCATTTAGCAAATCTTTGTGAAGAGAATTATCGTGTCACCAGCCTGCGTTCTCGTGAGGCATCCGTTGATGTATCTTCTGCAGAAGATCCCATCAATGAGATAACTGTTGCATATAAGCAGCTTATTGATGAGTGCGGTGAAGAAGAGGCAAAAGCACGCCTTAATCGTCTTGAGTTTCATCCCGTTTTTACGGCACATCCAACTGAGGCTCGTCGTAAGAATGTTGAGCGTCGAATTCGCACTATTTCAAAACTTCTTGATGAGCGTCAAAGACTTGGTGGTCCTGCTCGTATGGAAAACGAGCGTTGTATGCTGCAGGAGATTGATGGACTATTTCGCACTTCTCCTATTGGTCACAAAAAGCCAACTCCTTTGGAGGAAGCGGATACCGTCCTTAACATTTTTGATACGACGCTTTTTGAGATGGTTCCCTCGGTATATCGCCGTTTTGATAACTGGATGTTAGAAGAAGATGCTGGTTGCGTACCACCTGTTTGTCCAGCGTTTTTCCGTCCAGGTAGCTGGATTGGCTCCGATCGTGACGGTAATCCCAACGTTACCGCAAGGGTTTCTCGCCAAGTTGCCGAGAAATACCGTGTCCATGTATTACAGGCTTTGGCTAAGGCTACTAAAGAGGTTAGCCGAGGTTTGACGCTTGATGGTATTTCAACTCCAGCTTCTCCTGCGCTTGTAAATCTTTGGGCTCAGCAGGTGGAGATGAGCCAGGCTCTGACCTCTAAGGCTATTGATAAAGCCGGCTCTGAGCTTCATCGCGCTGCCATGCGCGTAATTTCTGGTCGATTGAGCGCTACTATTGAGCGTAATGCAGACCTTATGTATCAAAATGCTGAAGAATTTATTTCTGACTTGCGCGTTATTCAGGACTCTTTAGCTCAAGCTGGCGCCCGTCGAATTGCCTATGGTCCTGTTCAGAAACTTATCTGGCAGGCTCAGACTTTTGGATTCCATCTAGTTGAGATGGAGTTCCGTCAGCATTCCTTGGTGCACAAACGAGCGCTTGCTGATCTTGAGGCACATTCAACAAATGCCGAGAATACCGCAAAGCTTGATGCAATGACGCAAGAAGTGTTGGACACATTCCGCTCTATTGGCTCAATTCAAAAGAAGAACGGTATTAATGCCGCTCGTCGTTATATTATTTCGTTTACACAGTCTGCTCAAGACGTTGAGAATGTCTACAAACTTGCGCGTCTAGCGTTTGCAAATGAAGAAGACGTTCCTGTACTAGATGTTATCCCACTGTTTGAACAGATTGAAGACCTTGAAAACGCTGTTAGTACGCTTGATAAGGTAATTCAGATTCCTGAAGTTCAGGCTCGCCTTGCCCAAACAAATCGTAAGTTTGAGGTTATGCTAGGTTATTCCGATTCTTCCAAGGATGAGGGACCAACTACTGCTACGTTAGTACTGCATAAGACTCAAGCGGCTTTGGCAGAGTGGGCAGAGAAAAACTCTATTGATCTTATTTTGATGCATGGTCGAGGCGGTGCTGTTGGTCGTGGTGGTGGTCCTGCAAACCGCGCCGTTCTGTCTCAGCCTAAGGGATCTGTTAACGGCCGCTTTAAGCTTACCGAGCAAGGAGAGGTTATTTTTGCTCGTTATGGAGACCCAACGCTTGCTCGCCGCCACGTAGAATCCGTCGCAGGAGCAACGTTGCTTCAGATGGCTCCTTCTATAGAGCAGAAGAATACTCAGACAGATGTAAAATTTGCCTCACTAGCTTCTGAGCTTGATGAAGCTTCTAAGCAACGCTTCCTAGAGCTCATTCACTCAGATGGTTTTGCCGAGTGGTTCTCGGTTGTTACTCCTTTGACAGAGATTGGTCTTCTCCCTATTGGTTCAAGACCTGCTAAACGTGGTCTTGGTGCAAAGTCTCTTGACGATCTGCGTGCAATTCCATGGATTTTCTCGTGGTCACAGGCTCGCATTAACTTGGCTGCTTGGTACGGACTGGGTAGTGCATGCGAGGCGGTTGGGGATATTGAGCGCCTTCGTGAGGCATACAAGGAATGGCCTCTGTTCACTACATTTATTGACAATATTGAGATGTCAATCTCAAAAATTGACGCTCGTATTGCAAGGCTTTATTTAGCTTTAGGCGACCGTCCTGAGCTTTCTGAGATGGTTCTTAATGAGATGTCTCTGACACGTAAGTGGGTACTTGCTATTACAGGTAATAAATGGCCGCTAGAAAGCCGTCGTGTATTAGGCCCTGTTATTCGCTTGCGCTTGCCATTTGTTAATATTCTTTCAGTTACACAGGTACACGCTCTTTCTGAGCTTCGTACGAGAGATGACACGCTTACTCCAGAAGAACGTGCAAATATCACGTATCTAATTTTATGTACGGTATCTGGCGTTGCGGCTGGTTTGCAGAATACGGGCTGATGCAACGTAGCTATAGTTATTTCCATTAAATAGCCGTTTACATTTTATAAAGTACGTTGTATGAAATAAAATTGCAACATTTAAAAGACGAGAAACCACTGGTAAACAGTGCTTCTCGTCTTATTTTTAGTCAATTTATTAAATAAAAGTTGAATTACCTTAACTTTTAGTTGATACTAATGAGGTAAAAGTTCGCATAAGTAAACTTAGTTTGTCAACGGTTATTTTGGGGGATGTATGGATACAGAAAAGACCTCACGAGGTTCTGTGAACTCTGGTCCAGTTCTTCCTCTTGCCATGGTTGGCGAGGGAGAGACTGCGTTAATCGTAACGGTTAAGGGTGCTTCTGATCTTCGTCAGCACCTCTCTACGCTCGGTTTTGTTGAGGGTGCAGAGGTAAAGGTAATTTCGCGTGTCAATGGTGACGTCATTGTGAGCGTGAAGGGTGCACGACTAGGACTAAATCGTCAAATGTCGTCACACATTATGGTTTCTCCTCTTTAAATACTTTGTTGTATTGCGCTGCTTGTAAAACTGGCAGCTTTTAATACGTGTTTCGTTGAAAGGAAGGTTATGGCAACTCTGAGAGACGTTAAGGTGGGGGAGAGTTGCACGGTTGCTGCGCTAAAGGGTGTAGGCGCCGTGAAACGTCGCATCATGGACATGGGTCTTACTAAAGGTACTGAGGTTCACG
Source organism: Atopobium sp. (assembly GCA_022732885.1). Taxonomy (GTDB): domain Bacteria; phylum Actinomycetota; class Coriobacteriia; order Coriobacteriales; family Atopobiaceae; genus Lancefieldella. The sequence continues at coordinate 12,154 of JAIJTS010000005.1, forward strand.
TCAAAAAGGTAGCTCCACTGGGAGATCCAATTGAACTTACTGTCCGTGGCTATGAGCTTTCCATCCGTAAGGATGAGGCAGCAAGCATTGAAGTAGTAGACGTTCACAAAGTAGAGGAAGCCTAATGGCACAAAAGACTATTATCGGTCTTGCAGGTAATCCAAACTGCGGCAAGACCACCCTATTTAATGAGCTTACAGGATCAAATGGTTATGTTGGCAACTGGCCAGGCGTTACCGTTGAGAAGAAGCAGGCAAATTGGCGCGCCGATAAGAACGTTACCTTTGTCGACCTTCCTGGTATTTATTCTCTGTCTCCTTATTCACCTGAGGAGCAGGTATCACGTGACTATCTTATTAACGAGCGCCCTGATACTATCATTGACCTTCTCGATGTTACTAACCTAGAGCGTAACCTTTACTTAACAACTCAGGTTCTTGAGGCTGGTCGTCCTGTTGTTCTTGGTCTTAACATGGTTGACCTTCTTAAAGAGTCTGGCGATGTTATTGATATTAAAGAGCTCTCCAAGCGACTTGGTGTTGAGGTTATTGAGGTTTCTGCACTTCACAACAAAAATATCGATACTTTGGTAAAGACTGCAATTAAGGCTGGCCAGGAGGGTACTCCTGCTGAGGGCGTTAAGTGCTTTACCCCAGAGGTAGAGGAAGCTCTTGGTAAAATTGCTACTGCAATTGAAGACCTAGCTCCAGCATCTCTTTCTCGCTGGTATTCAATTAAGGTCTTTGAGCGCGATGCAGCTGCAATTGCCCCTCTTAATCTTTCTGCCGAGAAGACCGCAGAAATTGAGAAGATTATTTCTGCAGTTGAGAAATCTCGTGATGACGACGCTGAGTCCATCATTACTTCTGATCGTTATGAGTGGATTGCTGGCGTAATGGCAGCTTGTGTCAAAAAGGCACCCAAGAAGCTGTCTACTTCCGAGAAGATTGACCGTGTTGTCACTAACCGTATTCTCGGTCTTCCTATTTTTGTTATTGTTATGTCCCTGGTGTACTTTATCTCTATTTCTACTGTTGGCATCAATGCTACTAACTGGGTTAATGACAATCTGTTTGACAAAGGTTTTCACGTATTAGGCATCGGAGATGCAGAGTATAGTCAGGCAAAAGATGATTTTGATTCGCATCATTATTCTGATTTAATCGATGCTTATTTAAATGCAGCTGATAAAGATGGCATTGATACTACTGAGGTGCGTGCTGCAGTTTCCGCAAAACAGTGGGATTCAGATGCTATTACTAAATTTGAGGATGAAGCATCTCAAAAGAGCGTTGTCGCTACAAGTGCTCCCGTACATGATGAAGATGGCAATTTTGTTGATACAGATGGTAATCCTCTTAAGGTTGATGCGAATGGCAATCCAATTCTTGCTCAAGGTCAAGAACTTCAGACATTGGGTGGCGTAACTCTCGACGGGTTTAAAACAGCTGTTACAGGAGCTGCTTCAGAACCAGACGCATCTCAGTATGGTATTTATGTTCCAGGCCTTCCTACACTTGCCCGAGGCGCTCTTCAGGGTGCTGGCGCAAGCCCCGTTGTCACTAGCCTTGTAGTTGACGGTATTATTAATGGCGTAGGCGCTGTTCTTGGCTTTATTCCACAGATGTTTGTTTTGTTTGTTATGTTGTGTTTCTTGGAAGACTGCGGATATATGAGCCGCGTTGCTTTTGTTATGGACCGTGTCTTCCGTCGTTTTGGCCTATCAGGTAAGTCTTTTATTCCACTTCTTATCTCCTCTGGTTGTGGTGTTCCTGGCGTTCTTTCTACTCGTACTATTGAAAATGAGAAAGATCGTCGCATGACAATCATGCTTACCACTATGATTCCATGTTCGGCAAAACAGCCTATTATTGCGTTGATTATGGGTGTTCTTATTGGAGGAACTACCGCTTGGTGGGTTGCTCCAGCCTTTTATTTCATGGGTGTAGCTGCGATTGTTATTTCTGCAATCATGCTTAAGAAAACTAAGGCTTTTGCGGGAGAGCCAGCGCCATTTGTCATGGAGCTGCCTGATTATCACATGCCTTCTCTTAAGTCTTGGGCAATGCATATTTGGGAGCGTATTTCTGCGTATGTTATTAAAGCCGGTACCATTATTTTTGCTGCAGCAATTGGAATTTGGGTTTTATCCAATTTTGGTTGGGCCAACTGGGACGGCGCAAATGGAGTATTTGGCTATCTTCCAGCTATTCAGGGCGCTCCTGACAATGTTTTGGACTTCTCTTTGCTTGCTGCTATTGGAAATTCTATTGGTGGTATCTTTACTCCTCTCGGATTTGGAAATTGGCAGGCAACGGTAGCTTCTATTTCTGCTTTGATCGCAAAAGAGAATCTTGTTTCTACCTTTGGTGTTCTTTACGGTCTTGGTGATGCAAGCGAGAAGTCTGTTACCATGTGGACTGGTTTTGCCGGTATGTTCACCGATGCTAGTAGTATTCTCCACGTTGGCGCAATGTGTGCATTTGTGGCATTCAATATGCTTGACGCACCTTGCTTTGCTGCAGTAGGTTCTATTCGTCGACAAATGAACGACTCTAAGTGGTTCTGGTTTGCTATTGGTTATCAGTGCACCTTTGCATGGATTGTTGGCCTGATGATCAATCAGTTCTGGGAGTTCTTTGTCCTTCATTCCTTTGGTGTGTGGACTGTTGTTGCCTTCATCTTCTTGGCAGCAATCCTCTTCCAGCTTTTCCGCCCAGCTCCAAAGTGGGATAAGAAAGACGAGAAGATTCTTACCAACCTTAACGAAGTAGCAAAAGCATAAAGTTGCTCACGTAATAAGCTAGCCTGATCTCCCGTATCAATTTGGTGCGGGAGATCTTTTATTTACGGATAGCTTGGACTTTCTTGATGTTAAGATAAAAATCCATAGATATGTAAACTTAGTCTAACTTTTGTAGAATTTACAAATTTAACTAAATAATCCTTGTAAGTTTTCCTAGGTTAACTTATTATGGTTTCAAGCAATTTAGTTGCTTGCCTCTTTCAGGTTCCCGTAGCTCGAAGAAAGACCCTCTCCCTTTCTTGCGAGCGTAGAACACGAGCCGCTGACTCTGGGTGTCAGCGGCTCGCCCCTTTTTAACGGTATTTATTTGTGTTTAGTGCAAGTCTCTAGCTTCTTCGTGCTCAGAAAGATCACTCGTATCACGATCCAAAAGAACTGATACATTCATATCAGGATAGGCTGCTTTAACTTCACGAATAATATCGTGGACAATTTGATTGCCGTCATAGCCAAACTCAATAACAGTATCAAATGCCATAAATTGGTTTTCAATGTCAGCAATAAAACCGTGAACTTGAAGAACACCCTCATGGGCCAATGCCATTTCGGTGACTTCAGTACGCATTTTTACAATGCGATCATCAGTAGTGTTTCTCGCATAAATACCAATAGCTGCAATGATGACTTTGCCTGATGTCTGTTTGTAAATTTCTGTATTCAGACGTCTGGTCATGGTATCAATCTCAGTAGCTGTAGTAGTATCAAGAACCTCAGTATGGAACGAACCAACAAATTTATCTGGACCATAGCTGTGGATAATAAGATCGTAGACGCCTTCTGCATCTGGGTCATCTTTCACAATGTCATAGATGATCGATGAAAGAGCTGCATCAGGTCGCATGCCAATAATCTCTTTGATAGAGTCCTGCAGCATCTCTATAGAAGCTTTAATAATAAAAACGGAGATAACAACACCTACGTATGATTCAAGGCTAATTCTCGTAAAGATAAAGATAAGAGCAGCTGCAAGAACAGAAGTAGATAGTATGGCATCAAAAAGTGCGTCAGAACCTGAAGCAATAAGCGTATCTGAGTTCACGCGATTCCCTACAGAGTGCACATAGTGGCCCAAAACAATCTTTACGAGTACGGCTACAGCAATGATGACTAAAGACAGGGGACTATAGTCTGGTGTTACAGGATCAATGATGTTTTGGATAGATTTAATGAATGAAGAAATGCCTGCATACATAATGATTGCAGCAATTACTGTTGTAGTGATGTATTCAATACGCCCGTGACCAAAAGGATGCTCACGATCAGCTTTTTTGTTAGAGAGTTTGGTTCCAACAATCGTGATGATTGATGAGATTGCGTCGGAAAGATTGTTTACTGCATCAAGAGTAACAGCAATTGAGTTGGATAAAATGCCTACAGCAGCTTTGAACGCTGCAAGCGCAATATTGGCTGCAATACCAATGACGCTTGTGCGCACAATAGCGGTTTCACGCTCAGAAGAGGTAATAGTTACCTGTGTTTGGGTCATAGTAAAACTAACTTTCTGTAACGTTAGAAAGAACTTTTAGAAGTAATTTTTTGAGCTCAGCACCCTCTTCAGGTGAGAGATTAACGCATGAGCCAATTTGGTGAGGGACTACTTGAATTTCTCGCCTAAGCTCTTGACCTTTTTGGGTGAGAGAAACAATCAGCTGACGCCCATCTTTGCTTGTTTTTTGGCGTAGGACAAGACCCTTCTCCTCAAGCTTTTTAAGAAGTGGGGTTAAAGTGCCTGAGTCAAGAAATAACAGTTTGCCTAAAGTTTTGACGTCCAAGGACTTGTTTTCCCAAAGCGCCATCATGGCAATGTATTGTGTGTACGTTAAATTAAAAGGCTTAAGCAATGGTGTATACCTGCGCACCACCTCTTTTGAGGCGCTGTAAAGCGGGAAGCAGAGCTGATTTTTAAGGAGCAGCTCAGGAATGTCTTGTACGTTGTCGAGCACATAATCACCACCAGCAAAAGTGCCGGCGGCTGCAGCTGAGTGCATTTCTTTTTGAGAAGAGCTCATAAGTGAATCGGTCCTCTCGCCTTAGGCAAGAAGGTTCTTAATTGCGGCCTCAACTTCTGCCATATCAGTGGTTGGCTCAAAGCGGGCAACAACATTTCCTTGGCGGTCTACAAGGAACTTAGTAAAGTTCCACATAATATAGGCTTTATCACCAAACTTCTTGTTGTTTGCTTTTGCAAATTTATCCAGTGCAAGAGCCTTGATGCCTTTGCCAAAACCCTGGAAAGGGAATGCGGTTGCAAGGCGCTCAAAGAGAGGGTTAGCAGTCTCTCCGTTGACGTCGCCTTTCTTAAATTGTGGGAAATTGGTGCCAAACTTCATGGTGCAGAACTGATGAATCTCTTCATCAGATTCTGGAGCCTGGCCTGCAAACTGATTGCAAGGGAAGTCCAGAATCTCGAAGCCTTGATCCTTATAAGCTGCATAAATACGCTCAAGATCTTCATACTGCGGGGTAAAACCGCAGCCAGTTGCAGTGTTCACGATAAGTAAAACTTTTCCGTTAAAAGAGGAGAGGGAAGTAAGAGAACCGTCACGCTCTTCTACAGAGAGGTCGTAAATATTTGTAGCTTCCATAATGTTCCTTTCAATCAGCCACGGTTAGTGTGGAGTATTGTTGGCTTTGTTTTATTGGCTAGTGTACTTCAATAAGTGTTGTCTTCCATAAATAAATTGCGTACAACTTATTTTCCATATTTGCTTCATACTAAAATTCAAGAAAAACGAGTAGAAGTTTAGGGCTAAGAAATAAAATATCAAATATTTAAGTAACGCTTTAACAATGGTTCTTCATAAAATTTCTATGTATACCAAGGCTAACCATGTAAAATGTTTGTGCAGGTAAAGCATTTCTTGCGTACAATTGTTTTAATAGGGTAACTAATTAATAATGATTTTTGCTTGTATTTTAGTCAAAAAAATTTTATCTTCAATAGGTAATTAATCAATTAATTTGCATGAGCAGATGGAGGATTTATATGAAACTGAACAATTGGTGTTTAGCAGCTGGAGGCGCTGCACTTGCTGGAGTTGTTGCTGGCCTTGCTTCAAATGGCACTCTTCATAAGGCTGCTGTCAAGGCAACAGCTTGTGGCCTTCGTGTAACCGATCGCGTTGCTGCAGAAACTCAGAATGTTGTTGATGAGGCTAATGATGTTGTCGCAGAGGCTCGCCGTGAGTCAAAGATTGACGCTGCTGTTCGTGCTCGTCTTGCTGAGCTAGAAGAGGGCATCCGCGCTGAGGTTATCAAGCAGGTTGATGCAGAGGGCGCACAGGCATAGTTTATGCGCTTTACAATTGTTAATGAAATTCCAGGTCGCATTCGTGCAAAATGCGACCTGGGTCATATTGATGAGGCTGAGGCTCGCGGCATTTCCTATGAACTGATGCGTGTTGACGGTGTTTGTCATGCAGAAGTCCATATGGCAAATGGCTCTTTGCTGCTAAGATTTGATCCCGTTAAGAGAGATCAGGTACTTGCAGCTGTTAGCGCTTTTGACGTCTTGAATTTACCTCGGGAAGAAGAGGCGGGTCTTGAGGACTTCTGCGGTTCAATCGAGATGGCTCTAGAGAACAACCGCTTCCAGATGGAAATTGTGACCACATTTGCACGTCGTTGGTTTATTCGTTTTTTGCCACTTCCCGCATTTGCAAACTACGCCTACGTTATTTTCCGTACCATTCCATTTGTTGTGGAAGGTGTTAAGCGCCTGCTCAGAAAAGAACTTACAGTTGAAGTTTTGGATGCAACTGCAATTACCACTTCAATTCTAAGAAATGAGTGGGCAGATGCCTCTACTGTCATGTTCTTGCTTGAACTTTCTGCAGCAATGGAGAACCACGTTGCTAGCCGAGCTCGTCTTGCTCTTCGTGATGGTTTGATTACTCGTTCTGAGAACGTCTGGGCTCGTATTGATGGCAAAGACGTTATGATTGCCCTCTCGGAGGTTGAGAAGGGCATGATTTTGCATCAGCGTGCTGGTGGGGTACTTCCTGTTGATGGCAAAGTTGTTGAAGGCATCGGCCAGATGAACGAGGCTGCCATGACAGGCGAATCTCGACTTGTTACCAAGGAGTCTGGTTCTACTGTTTACGCTGGTACTGCTCTAGAAGATGGCGATTTAATGGTAAGCGTCACTGCTCCTCCAGGAATGTCCCGGATTGACAATATTGTTGATATGGTTGAGCAGTCTGCAGAGCTTAAGGCTGGTGTACAGTCAAAAGCTGAACGCCTTTCTGATGCACTAGTTCCTTATAGTTTTCTTGCCTTCTTTGGTATTTGGGGAATAACCAGAAATATTACTAAGGCAATGACTGTCCTAATGGTCGATTATTCCTGTGCTATTAAGCTTTCTACTCCTGTTGCAGTGGGTAGCGCTATGGACGAGGTTGCTAAGTTTGGCATGACGGTCAAGGGCGGCAAGTATCTCGAGAAGATCGCTGCAGCTGACCTTATTGTTTTTGATAAGACAGGCACTCTGACAAAGGCAGTTCCACATGTTGAGTGTGTTGTCAGCTTCTGTGATCGTACCGAGGACCAGCTTTTGCGTCTTGCGGCATGTATTGAGGAACACTTCCCACACAGCATGGCTCGTGCAATTGTAAACGAGGCAAAAGTACGCGGACTTAAGCATAAAGATGAGTTCCACGCAGAGGTTAAATATGTTGTTGCTCACGGTATTCGTACTAAGGTTAACAACAAAGAGGTCTGCATTGGCTCTGCTCACTTCATTTTTGATGATGAAAAAACTCCAATGCCAGAGAAAATTCAACAGGATCTTGCACGAATCGCTCCAACTTCTTCTACTATCTTTATGTCTGAAGATTCAAAGCTTATTGCAGCAATATGCATTACTGATCCTGTAAGAGAAGATGCAGCAGCAACTATTGCACAGCTTCGTTCTCTTGGTGTTAAGCGTATGGTTATGTTGACTGGTGACTCAGAAAACGTTGCTGCTAATGTTGCTAAGAAGCTTGGCCTTGATGATTATGTGGCGCAAATTCTTCCAGAAGATAAGTGTGCATATGTAAAGAAGTTCCAGCAGGAAGGTTATACCGTTGCAATGGTAGGCGATGGCATAAATGATTCGCCAGCCCTAGCTGTTTCTGATGTTTCACTAGCACTTTCTGATGCAACAGATATTGCTCGTGCCGTTGCTGATATTTCTATCAGAAATGATTCTCTTGAATCGCTGGTTATCATGCGCCTTCTAGGCCAGCAGGTAATGAAAAGGATTCATGCGGACTATCGCACAATTGTCGCTTTGAATAGTTCTTTCATTGCTGCAGGTGTTGCGGGTCTTATTACGGTAAGCACTGCTGCGTATATGCACAACCTTCTTACGCTTATGGTTACGCTTGCAAATACAAGGTCACTGCTTACTTCTGCCGCCCATAATTCACATGTCCCTTCTGAGGTAAAAATGCTTTTGGCTGAGAAACAAACTGTCTAAAACGCATTTTGACCAGCTTGAGACTCGTCTTTTGATTTACTTAAACGTTCCTGTTTCTTTTATAAAGAGGCAGGAACTTTTTCTTTTCAAAAAATTAAATTAATTTTGAGTTTTCGCTTGCATTTAGTTAGCTAAGGCTTACACTTTAGATAGTTAGAAGTGGTTAACTCGATGTGTTATGTATTTGACAAAACTCACTTCTAACAAATTTGCTTTATCAGCCCGGAACCCTTCCCCTCTCCATGGGTCCGGAATCCAGGCGCCGTCGGCTCCCTCTTAGTCGGCGGCGCATTTTTAAGACAGGAGCAAACTTGGTATGGATTGTCTTACTTCCTTTAAGAATTCTATGCTTCTAGATGTTGCTTCTTCTCGCGCTAATTCTTTTGCTATAGAACGTGTTTGTAATGAGAATAGAAAAGCTTATGTTCCTAAGCTCTGCTATGATTTTGCGACAACATTTGTACGCTGTGCTGCTGGTGTAATTACTTTTGACAAGCCAGCTGCATTATTTTCGTTTACATCTTTTAAATCTTGCAATTCTTGTAAAAGCATTGTTTGTACTAATCCAACACTAAGAGCTTTTTTATGTGGTGTCACTCGTGAGCTTTCAATGTTTGGAGTAACTCTACTTACAACTTCTGCCATTTCGGGTGGAAAGGTGTCTTTCATCGCCTATAGAACTGAGCTTGTTGAGGATATTCTCGCTAAACCAGAATGCCGTAAGTTCTTGGCTGATTTAGGCCACCACACAGAATCAGTGCAAGCGTTGATGAAAAGTATGCGCTCAAGAATTTTTGCGTTTCATGCAAAGAAGGCTGCGTTTCCGCACGAGATTGGACTTGTGCTGGGCTATCCACTTACAGATGTTCAAGGCTTTATGAACGGACAAACTGAAGTCTTTACAAGCGCTTGGAAGGTTTATGACAACTCGGAAGAAACTCGCTTGCGCTTAGAGCAGCTTAAAGATGCAGAAGATCACTGCAAGTTTCGATTTTATCAAGGAGAGTCTTTGTTTCGGATTCTCTCATCGTTTAGCAATACCGAGAAATACCAGGTTGTATGAAAGATATTCTTGGATTTCTTGTTGAGGTATTGAAAGTAACGTGTAGTTTTCCAGGAAAAACCTGGACACAGAAGGAGGAAATGTATGAGTAAAGTAGCAGTCGTGTATTGGTCTATGACGGGCAATACCGAGGCAATGGCCAAAGAGCTTGCAGGCGCAGCAAATGCTGAAGCTATTGAGTCTTCTGAGTTTTCTGCTGATATGTGCAATCAGTATGACGCATTTGCTTTTGGTTGCCCTGCAATGGGTGATGAAGAGCTTGACCCTGATTTTGAGGAGCTCTTTAACGATTGCGCTAGCAAGCTTGGTCAAAAGCCAACTGCTCTCTTTGGTTCTTATGACTGGGGAACAGGTGACTGGATGGAGACCTGGAAGCAAAATGCTGAGGCAGAGGGAGTCAATGTTGTTGAGACTTTGATCTGCAACCTTGAGCCTGATGACGATGCTCTTGAGGCTCTTCGTAGTCTTGGTTCAAAGCTTTCTGCTTAAGCTGCATTATTAAAGTTACTATTGCTGTTAAATTTATCGAGAAAACCATCATTTTTTTGAATAATTTGAAAAGTGGTGGGTAGTAAAACAGCAATAGAAGGGAAGTTCTTATGTCACCAATTAATGTCATTGTTATTCTTGCTGTTGTAGTTCTTTTTGGTTTTGCGGTTTATCGTGTTTATGGAATTGCTGCAGGTAAAAAAGGCTGCTGCTCTGATGAGGGAACAGGTGTTACTACCTGTAATACTCAGCAAGTTGCTGCAGCAGATGGTCCAGAGGACAAAGATGAGTCTCATTATCCTTATGTGCAAACATTTGAGATTGGTGGCATGACTTGCCAGAATTGCGTCAATCACGTGACTCGAGCACTTGATAGTGTTGAGGGAACATGGGCACAGGTTACTTTAGCCGGTGGTCAGGCACGTATCCTCAGCAAAAATCCAATTGATGTAGACGCGTATCGAACTGCTGTAGAGAAAGAAGGCTACCGTCTTCTAGCGTAAGAAGTAACAAAACTATCTTACAAGAAACAAAGTTTGAAGAAGTTTTGTAAAACTTGCGTAATAGCTCTGCATAGTAGCGCTCTTTGGCTTGTTTAATCAGCCAAAGAGCGCTATCCTATTGCCCGTATGGCGTCAAGCTATACACTGTATCTGTTGGCCCCCGAGAGCATGTAAGTTTCCGAGTAGAGAAGCCCACGTATTGGCACTCTGGCAGCAACCATGTTGACCGGGGCCCCGTTTTGGAAGGGGTCCACCTTTGAGTGAGATTCAGAACTCGTCCATCTTCTCTTTGGATGAAATTTCCGATGAGGAAATGAACAGCCTGATTGACGGCACTGTCACCGATTTTGATGAGGGAGACCTTGTCAACGGCACCGTCGTTAAGATTGAGCGCGATGAGGTCCTCGTAGACATTGGTTACAAGTCTGAGGGCGTTATTCCTGCTCGTGAGCTTTCTATTCGTAAAGACGTCAACCCTGCAGAGATTATCTCTTTGGGCGAGGACGTCGAGGCTCTTGTCCTTCAGAAAGAGGATAAAGAGGGTCGCCTGGTTCTTTCCAAGAAGCGTGCTGAGTACGAGCGTGCTTGGAAGGCAGTTGAGGATAAGTTCAACGCCGGTGAGACCGTTGAGGGCGAGGTTATCGAGGTTGTTAAGGGTGGCCTGATTCTTGATATTGGCCTCCGTGGCTTCCTGCCTGCATCCCTTGTTGACCTTCGTCGTGTCAAGGATCTTGGTGCATTCATGGGCACTCGTATTGAGGCTCGTGTCATCGAGATGGATCGTAACCGCAACAATGTTGTTCTTTCTCGCCGCATTGTTCTTGAGGAGGCTCGTAAGGCAGAGCGTCAGGACATCCTGGGCAAGCTCCAGGTTGGTATGAAGCTCAAGGGTACTGTTTCCTCTATCGTTGAGTTTGGTGCATTTGTTGACCTCGGCGGTATTGACGGCCTGGTTCACATCTCTGAGCTCTCTTGGAACCACGTTAACCACCCATCTGAGGTTGTTAAGGTTGGCCAGGAGGTTGAGGTTCAGGTTCTTGACGTTGATCTTAATCGTGAGCGTATCTCCCTTGGTCTTAAGCAGACTTCTGAGGATCCATGGCGTGTACTTGTTTCCAAGTATCCAGTTGACGCAATTATCGAGGGCACTGTTACCAAGCTTGTTACCTTCGGTGCATTTGTTGACCTTGGCAACGGCGTTGAGGGCCTTGTCCACATCTCCGAGATGGCTAAGCAGCACGTTACCGCTCCATCCCAGGTCTGCAAAGTTGGCGATGTTGTACAGGTAAAGGTCATGGAGATTGATCTTGACCGTCGTCGCATCTCCCTTTCTATGAAGGCAGCTGCAGAGACCCTTGGCATTGACATTGAGGTCACTCCACTTCCTGAGGAAGAGCGTGCCGCAGCAGAGGCAGCAGCAGCTGCAGCTGAGGCTGATCTTGAGGCTCACATGAGTGAGACTGAGGCTAACGCTCAGGCAACTGAAGAGGCAGCAGAGTAACGCATTTTGCTCATCTAGAAATTTATTAAGAGACGCCATCGAAAAATGGCGTCTCTTTTTTGTTAGATATAAATATCTCCATTCCTTCAACAGTATGTTAATGAGAAAATACAGTACTAGGATTTTATCTTGAGGAGGAATACGCCTATGCCATCAAAGATGCAGGGCCGCACAATTCTTGCTGTTATGTTTGCATTTTTGGCAGCTTTAATTTTTGTGCCAAATATTGCATACGCTGCAAGTAACAATTCGTTCTATAACGGCACTACTACTAACGTTTCGCCTTCTGTAAGTGCAGATGGCCTTATTGAGCGTTCTATTTATTTCACGGATGCCTCAGGTCAGACATCCAACTACGCTTATAAGGATAATGACACTACTCAGATGAACCGTTCTGTTGTAGATATTGATAAATATCAGAATCTGCAGGCAGTAGTAAAGATTACTAACATCTCTTCATCTTCAGTTTCTGTAAATGAGATTATGCAGCTGCCTCTTACGTACTATGTCAGCTCTAGCGGTAATCCTGATTTGCGTGCAACGGGATTTACCTTCTCATCAACTAATGCTGCAACAGCAGTTAACTTGAACATTGGTGGACTTAACGGCGGTTCTGGCTCTCAGCCTGCAGCTAATGCATATGCTGCATATGTAGCAGCTGGTCAGAGCAATTCTGAGATGCGCTCTATTTCTATTTCTGGCACTCTGGCTGCCGGAGAGACCATTACGCTTACCGTTCCTCTGACGCTTACCAACGCTTCTTCTCTTAATCTGTATGGTACTAATTATGCTGCTCTTACTCAGTACCTGCTTGATCACGGAACTTCTTACGGCAACCCTCGCGTTTCAGTTAGGTTTGCAAGACAAGTCCTGGAACAGGGAACAAACAATTCCATTCTTTCGAGCAACAAGAAATATCTTGGCGTAATTATTAGGCCTGATGGTAGCTACTATGCTATTCCTCAAAGTGAGTGGGATAAGATGCCTACCATCTCTGCTAGTGACATTCACGTTGATAACATTTTGTATGAAGATCGTCATAGCGCAACAGAAAATGATGCTCTGTACACTGGTGGTTTCTACTACATTGATTTGACAAACATTAAAGCTGCCATGAGGGATTATGGTTACTCAGTTCATACAGGAAATTCCAATAAGGGACTTTATTTCAATCTTCCTGGCTGGCAGTTGGCCGTTGATAATGACCTTACAGATGATGTGTATCAGGAATATACATACACTTCTGTCTCTGGTAGAAATCTTCGCATCAATGCTTCTGAGAGCTCAACTGATACTCTAAATCTTAACGATGGTTCTATTTCTCCTCTTTATACAGAACTCAGGCAGGTAGTTACTGCACATGACAGCACTATTACTGCTAATCAGGATTCTTGGACCATCCTTGATAACCTTGACGCTATGGTTGATCACAGTGCTGGTCAGGTTACCCCTGCTGCTGGTTCTGCTAATGCTCGCGTTAAGGTTGTTGATCAAAGCGGTGCTGTTGTACTTGATACAGCAACTATGGATGCAGCAACTGTTGCTCAGAAGTCAGAAGAAATCTCTAAGACTCCAGGAACATACTCCATTACGTATTACTATTACTTTAACGGCAACGCTGCAGCTGCAGGTAATGACTATGAAGCATCAAAGACGGTAACACTTACCGTTGAGTCTGATACTCCAGCTCCTGCTCCAACTCCAACTCCAACTTCAACTTCAACTTCAGAAGAGCCTTCCAATCCTGCTTCTCCAGTAAAAGAAAAGAAGGCAAAGAAGAAGAAAGCACAGCTTCCAAATACAGGAGAAGAGCTTTTGGTAATGCCTCTTATGGTTATGGGCGCATCTGCTTTAACAGCTGCAGGATTTATGAGGCGTAAGCACTAAGACAGAAGTGTTTCACTCTAAGCGCATTTGTATTGGCAGGCATCACTTAGGTGCCTGCCAATATTTTTAGAAAAATAGACAGATGTCTAAAAATGCTTAGTCTATTTTTATATTTTAGTATAGGCAAATTCTATATGGTTAGACAAAAAGTGCAGGTAGATAGATTTTGCTATTGTACGTGCAATTTAATGTTTCATCTCTATTTCATCCTAGGTATATATAGGTAGATGCTGGTAATTGTTATGTATAGTTATCTGACCCCAGCAGGGTTGTCTTATAAATCGTTTTAATAAGAAAGAAGGGTTAACATGCTGGAGAACACACTTAGCCGTCGTAATTTTTTGAAGGCATCAGGTATGGTAGCGGCTGGTGGTGGCGCATCTATGATGTTGGCTGGCTGCAACTCTTCCTCTACTAATACTGCTCAGGCATCCGATAAGAAGAAGATTCTTCGTTATGGTTCTGCTAACTCTAAGCAGGGTCTTGATATGCAGCGTGCAAACAACTCGCAGTCCGCATGCGTTGCAGACTCTGTTTGTGAGTCTTTGCTTCGTTGGACTGAGGACAACGAGCTTGTTACCTGTCTGCTTAAAGAGATTCCAACCTTTGAGTCTGATGGTGTCACTTTGAAGTGTGAGCTCAAAGAGGGCATTAAGTTCCATGATGGTACTACTTTGACTGCAAAGGACGTTAAGTACACCTTTGAGCGTATGTTTAAGCCAGAGACCAAGGCTCTCTCCACCAGCTTCTTTGACAAGATCAAGGGTGCTCCAGAGATGCTTGCTGGCAAAGCAACTGAGCTTGAGGGCCTGACTGTTCAGGATGATACACACTTCACCTTTACACTTTCTGAGCCTTACATTGTTTTTGTAAGCGTTCTTGGTATTTCATATGCTTGCATTTTCCCAGAGAAGGCTTGTGAGGCTGCTGGCGCTAACTGGGGTACTGGTACCAACCTCATTGGTACTGGTAAATATAAGATTAAGAGCAATGATGACACCACTGAGGTAGTTCTTGAGCGTTTCGATGACTACCATGATGGCAAGCCTGCTTTAGATGAGATTCGTATTCACTACTACGATGATTCCAATACTCAGTTGCTCGCATTTAAGAACAACGACATCGATTTCTGTGATCTTCCATCTTCTCTGTATCAGCAGTATTCAAAGGATGCAGATGTTAAGGATCTTATTACTGCATATCAGACCCTCGGTGTTAACTTTATTAACCTGAACCTTAAAGAGGGCTTTGAGCTTACCAATCCTAAGGTTCGTCAGGCACTCTCCCTGGCAATTAATCGTCAGGAGCTTGTTGACAACATTGCTTCCGGTAACGGTACTGTTGCAAGTGGTTGGCTCGCACCAGCAACCCCTGGTTACGACAAGAGCGCTCCTGCGTTTGAGTACGATCCAGAGAAGGCTAAGTCTCTTCTTTCTGAGGCTGGTGTTTCTGGTCTTAAGCTTTCTGCAAAGGTTAGAAAGTCTTACGAGAAACTCCTTGTTGCTGTTCAGGAGTACTGGAGCAAGATTGGCGTTACTCTTGATGTCCAGGTAGAGGATAACGCAGTTTGGAACACTGACTGGGCTGCTGGTAACCTTCAGGTTACAACTCTTGGTTGGTATCCTCTGTTTGCTGATGGCGATCAGCACCTTTATACCTACTTCTACAGCACCAACGCTGCAAAGAAGTCTTCCTTCTACAACAACCCAGAGTTTGACAAGCTTCTTGTTGAGGGTCGCTCTGAGTCTAACAAGGACAAGAGAACAGAGGATTACAAGGACGCAGACAACCTGCTTACTCGTACAGATTTTGCTACACTTCCTCTGTACTGGCCAAAGAACTCTTTTGTCGCTAAGAAGTATGTAAAGAACGCTAAGGTTGGAAACTTGATTTATCACTTCTTTGATGTCGATATTGATACATCTAATTCCGATTACACCGTTCCAGAAAACTAAGCAGTAGTTTTGCTATAAACTTTAAAGCGGCATCTAAGGTTCTTGGATGCCGCTTCATTTTCTTGAGAGGGAGAGGAGCTCAAGAGTGAGATCGTTTCTAATCAAACGAATTCTTCAAGCAGTGAGCGTTGTAGTTTGTATTTCTGCTTTAACGTTTTTTGTCTTGAACATTGTTCCAGGCGATCCTGTAAGAGTCATGATGGGTGATATGGCTGATGATGCTACGGTTCAGCAGGTTCGCCATACTATGGGTCTTGATAAGCCAATTCCAGAGCAGTATGCAAACTGGTTTGTAAAAATGCTTGGTGGAGATTTTGGAACTTCTTACACTCAAAAGCGACCTGTCATCGCACTTTTGACAAAGGCCGTGGTTGTTACGCTGCGCCTGGCGGTATTTGCATATCTTTTTGCAATAATACTTGGTCTTTTAATGGGCATTCTCTCTGCCGTAAACCATGGAAAATGGCTCGATAGAACTCTTATGTCTGGTGCAATTTTTGGTATTTCTGCCCCATCGTTTTGGGTTGCACTAGTACTCCAGATTATTTTTGCCTTGACGCTTAAGTGGTTTCCGTTGTCTGGCGTCAAGACTCCATCAGCGTATGTTCTTCCCGTAATTGCGTTGGGTTCTCGCTATGCAGCAAGCATTGCACGTGTTACTAGAACCAGCATGCTGGATGTTTTAAATCAGGATTACATCAGAACCGCAGAAGCTAAGGGTCTTAAACGCTCCGCTATTGTTTTGAAGCATGCTCTTAGAAATGCACTTATTCCAATCATCACCATTGCTGGATCTCAGCTAGGAGACATCCTTACAGGTTCCATTATTATTGAGCAGATTTTTAACATGAACGGTATGGGCAAACTACTTATTGATGCAATTAACGCCCGTGACCTGCCATTGATTCAAGGTAGTGTTATGTATGTGGCTATTATCTGCGTTGTGATTTATCTACTTGTTGATATTTTGTACGCAGTAGTTGATCCACGTATTCGTCTTGGAGAGGAGGCATCAGAGTAATGGCTTTGTTTACTAGTGATAAAAATAGCGAGAAGGTCCAAAAGACTGAGGCTGTGCTTGAGGATGCCGCCAAGGCTCAAGAAGCGGAACAGGCCGCTACTAAGAAGGTCCGTGCACGGAGCTATTGGCAGGTTAGCTGGAATATTTTTAAAAAGAACAAGCTGGGTATGATTTGCTTGGGTATTGTTTTGGTTTTGGCGATAATTGCTATTCTTGCTCCAGTTATTGCTCCATATAGCTATAAAGATCAAAACCTGGTAATTCAGAATCAAAATCCAACAGTTGCTCACCTGCTTGGCACCGATGAGTATGGACGAGATATTCTTTCTCGTATTATTTATGGCTGCCAGATTTCTTTATCTGTTGGTATTGTTTCGCAGGTTATTGCACTTTTTATCGGTTTTGTTGCAGGTGTTGCAGCGGGATATTATGGTCGCTGGGTTGACGCTGTAGTTTCTTTTGTCATTCAGGTCTTTTCCAGTTTTCCGTTCTTGCTCTTTGCAATCTTGATAATGTTTGTTATGGGTCCAGGCCTTATTAATCTCTACATTGCGTTAGGCCTTCTGATGTGGACAACTACTGCAAGGCTGATTCGAGGCGATGTCATGCGCCTAAAAAATTCTGAGTACATTCAGTCTTGTATCTTGTCCGGAGGCAATAGCTTCCGCATCATCATAAAGCACCTTTTGCCTAACTGTATTTCTACACTGATTGTTGTTTCTACGTTAGGAATTCCAAGTGCAATTCTTTCTGAGGCAACTCTTTCGTTTTTGGGTTTGGGCGTTCAGCCACCTGAGGCAAGTTGGGGTCAAATGATTGCGGCATCTCAGCCTTATCTAGCATCACAGCCTCTTTATAGTATTGCCCCAGGTATTGTCATTATCATTACCGTCATGTCTTTCAATTTGCTTGGCGACGCACTTCGCGATGCCCTTGATCCAAAGATGCGTTCTTAGAAAGGAGGTTACATTTATGGCAGAAAACACTGATACTCTTGCACAAGAGAATGAACAGACAGCTAAAGATACAGCTGTGTCGTCAGAGCGTGTCATCGAAGGTCCAAATGGACAGTCTGTACAATTTTGCAGTACTGAAGAGCGCAAACTTGCACAAGAGACCGCTCAAAAGGAGCGAGAAGAGCAGTGCAAAAAGAATGTTCTTCTGGATGTTAATCATCTTGATGTCACACTTTTCACTGAAGACGGCGCGCTTCCTGCAGTAAGTGACCTCTCGTTTATCATGCGAAAAGGCGAGACTCTTGCAGTGGTAGGAGAGTCTGGCTGCGGTAAGTCTATGACAGCTCTGTCTGTCATGGGATTGCTTCCTGCGCCTCCTGCAAAAATTACCGGTGGAGAAATCATTTTTGAGGGAACTGATCTAACCCAACTTCCTCGAGGTGGTATGCGTGACTTCCGCGGTAATCGCATTGGAATGATTTTCCAAGAGCCAATGACCTCCTTGAATCCTGTTATGAAATCTGGTCTCCAGATTCGTGAGGGCATCCTTGTTCATAACCCCAATATGAGCAAAGAAGAGGCTGACAAGAAAGCTCTTGATATGATCAAGTTGGTGGGTATTCCTGCACCAGAGAAGGTTTTCTCGTCATATCCACATGAGCTTTCTGGTGGTATGCGCCAGCGTGTCATGATTGCTATGGCACTTGCCTGCCAACCATCACTGCTTATCTGCGATGAGCCAACAACCGCGCTTGACGTAACGGTTCAGGCTCAAATCCTGCAGATTATCGACCGCATGAAGCAAGACCTGGGCACTGCCGTTATGTTGATTACGCACGATATGGGCGTTGTTTCCGAGATGGCCGACTGGGTTCTTGTTATGTACGCTGGTCATCGTGTTGAGTATGCGCAGTCTGCAGAGCTCTTTACCAATCCTTTGCATCCGTACGCTCAGGGCCTGATTGCGTCTATTCCATCGTTTGATGAGCACACTAAAGAACTCTATGCAATTCCAGGTAGCGTTCCTATGCTTTCACACATGCCTTCTGGTTGTCCGTTCCATCCACGTTGTCCGTTTGCTAAGGATATTTGTAAGAACCGTCGTCCTAGCTTGACTGCTGTTGGTGAAGACAATTGCCATACTGTCAGCTGTTGGAAATACACTGATGAGTGGGGGGAGTAGCCATGGCAGAAGAGAAAAACACAGACGTCAAGGACCTTTCTGGCGAGAAAACCATTTTGTCTGTAAAGAACCTTGTTAAACGTTTCCCCATTAAAAACGGTGTATTTGGTCATTCTAATGCTTCAGTTCATGCTGTTGAGGATGTTTCGTTTGACCTGAGGCGTAAAGAGACGCTCGCTATTGTTGGAGAGTCTGGCTGCGGAAAATCAACAACAGGTAAGTGCGTCCTGCGTCTTACTGAGCCAACCTCCGGTACGGTTGAGCTTGATGGGGAAGACTTCACCTCGCTTAAGGGAGAAGATCTCAAGCGTGCTCGTCAGAAGATGAAGCTTATCTTCCAAGATCCTTACAGCTCGCTAAACCCACGTATGACCGTCATGGATATCATTGGTGAGCCTATTGATATCGCAGGCACATTTAAGACAAAGGCAGAGCGTGATGCTCGCATCGAAGAGGTTATGGAAGAAGTTGGCCTTAACCTTGAGTTCAAATATCGTTATCCTCATGAGTTTTCGGGTGGACAGCGACAGCGTATTGGTATTGCGCGCGCCATTGTGCTGGAGCCAGAGATTGTTGTCTGTGATGAGCCTGTTTCTGCTTTGGACGTTTCTGTTCAGGCAAAGGTAATTAACCTGCTTGAAGAGTTACAGAAAGATCATGGCTTGGCCTATATCTTTATCAGCCACGATCTCTCTGTTGTCCGCCATATTGCAGACACCGTTATGGTCATGTACTTGGGTCACCAGATGGAGTTTGCAACCAAAGATGCGCTCTTTGAGCATCCTCTTCATCCATATACCCAGGCACTTTTGGATGTTATCCCTCGTATTCGTCACGAGCGTATTCAAGAGAAGCGTATTCTTCAAGGCGACGTTCCAAGTCCTGCAAACCCACCTTTAGGCTGTGTGTTCCACACGCGTTGTCCTAAGGCAATGAAGGTCTGTTCTGAGCGCATTCCAAAACGCATTGAGGCTGAAACAGGTCATTTCTGCGCTTGCCACCTGTATGACACGTCGCTTTCTGATGCTGACCGCGCGCCACAGGTAGCGCATGCTATTGAGGCTGCTCAGAAGGCAGTAGAAGAAGCGCGTCTTGAGGAGAAGATTTCCAAGTAGCGCATCGCGTTATCGTGTCCTAAAACGGCTTATAAACACAAAAAGGCGAGAAGACCAATTGATCTTCTCGCCTTTGTTTTGTATGGAGGAAGCCTTACTTCTTCTTAACCTTATCGAAGTGAGGGTTAACCAGAACGCTGAGGCCGGTAAACTCTGGCTTCAATACGTAAGGCATCTGCGGCCAGTCAATAGGCAGGCAAGCGTAGTCTGTGTGAGTCATAAGACTGTCTGCCTGGCGGGTAAGCTCAAGGACCTTATCGTTGTCGTTAATGGTTGAACGAGCTTGGTCAACAAGTTTGTCAAACTCAGGATTGTTATAGAAAGAAGACTTCTTTGCAGCGCGGTCAGAGCGGAAGTAGGAGCCCATGTGCTCAACGCCCTGGAAGGAGAGGGTAGACCAGGTGACCAAGGTAACCTCAAGCTCTCCGTTGGTGCGTGCGTCGCTCCAAACACCAGAGTCAATAACGCTAACGTTACAGGTAACGCCAATCTTGGACCAAGCGTCTTGAAGAGCAACCATGAGGGTTTGATCTTGGCTTCTGACCTGTGCATTAAGGGTAAGATTAGAAACACCTGCTTGTGCAAGCAGCTGCTTTGCCTTGTCTACGTTGTACTCAAACTCTGGAGCTGAGTCATTGTAGCCGGTCTCTGAAGATGGGATAAAAGACTTGGCAGGTTTAGCAACACCAGAAAAAATAGAGCTACAAATAGTATCTCTATCAATTGCCATTGAGAGAGCCTGTCGAACTCGAACGTCTTTGAGATTGTCGCTTTTAAGGTTCAAGTTTACAAACTGCGTGGATGCAGGTGTGTAATTGACAATTTCTTTAGAAATAGAGTCATCGTTTTGGTATTGCTGAATAAGTGACTGAGAAATAAAGACAAGGTCAACATCATTGTTCTTATAGTTAAGAACGCGGGTGTTAGCATCATCGATGTAGACAAATCTAAGCTCATCAAGACCAGGCTTGCCCTCATGGTAGTCAGCAAATCCCTCAAGAACAACTTCTGTGGAGCTGTCGTTAGAGACGAGCTTATATGCACCGGTACCAATAAAGTTGGTCTCAGTACCCCAAGCATCACCAGCTTCTTTGCAGGCCTTCTCTGGATAAATAACAGCGTAAAACTGAGCCATGATTGCATTGAAGGTTGAATAAGGCTGTGTAAGCTTGATGTCAAAGTGACGGTCATCCTTAACAACCACGCCAGAAAGCTCTTCAGTTTTACCAGCGATAATATCTTTAGCGCCCTCAATGTAAGCATAAGAGTCAATTGAGGTTGCTTTGGTTGCAGGCAAGAACATACGCGTTAAAGTGTACTTAACGTCAGATGACTTAAGGGTTTCTCCGTTGTGGAATTTGACGCCATCTTTAAGCTCATATGAGTAGGTAAGACCATCATCAGAAACAGTTGGAAGGCCTGTTACCAGGTTTGGCTCAATCTCTTTTGTGTCTGGGTTAAGTACCAGCAGAGATTCTGCAACTGCTTCGGATACACCAACAGAACCAGAAGTTTTTTGAGTATCAAAGGTAACCTTTGGGTTGTTAACTCCAAAGCGCAATACTTTTTTCTGATTGTCTCCGCCAGCTGAGCCGCCGCAAGCAGAAAGAAGTGAAGCGGAACCAGCGGCAATAGCTGCTGCCAAAGATCCTCGTAAAAATGTTTTACGGGAAAGATTATTAAATACGTGCTCTTTCATAGGGCGCCTTCCGTTCGCATCTTCAAAAATAGAAGCTGAAATATAAAGAACTGCCTTCTTAGTACCCAAATCAATTGCGTACAATACAGAAAAAATGTTTCATTCATGAAAAAACATTGTGGAAGATGACGTGCTTGAGTAGCGCAAAAGTCATAAAAGCGATAAAGTCAAAAACTCAATAAGAATTAATCTTTACTATAGTGTTGTTTAAAAAGCTGAGTGTTAAGAGGATTTTGTGGTTATTCCAGATATTGTCAAAGATGCATTTAGTGATGTTCCAAATCTCCCTGCTTCTGAGAGGCCTCTTATCTGTGTAACTCCTCGCTGGATGCCTGAAGAGAATTTTTCTGATTCTGCTTCTGTAGCACAAATTCAGTTTGACGCTATTATTGCAGCTGGTGGCATTCCAATTATGATGCCTTTAACAGAAGATCCAGAGGTTATTGCTCATTTTGTTGAGATGTGTGACGGCTTCAGCCTCACTGGTGGTCATGATGTTGATCCTCGTAATTGGGGAGAAGAGCCACGTGACCTTAACCGTTTGTGTCCTGTAAGAGATTCGCTTGAGTTTGAATTGGTAAAACAGGTGCTTGCTGCAGATAAACCTTTACTTGCTATTTGCCGCGGTATTCAGCTGCTAAATGTTGTGCTGGGCGGTACTCTGGTACAAGACTTGTATACACTTGAGCCTACAGAAAATCATACCTTTTGGACTCATTCTGCAAATTTATATCATCCAGCTCATATGGTTCATGTTGAAAAAGGTTCTTTATTGTATGACGCTTTGGGTAAGGTTGAAGATATTCAAGCAAATTCATATCACGATGAGGCGCTGTGCAAAGTTTCTCCTGAGCTTAATGTGGTTGCCTATGCTTCAGACGGCATTATTGAAGGTGCTGAGGTCAAGGGAAAGACGTTTGCCTTAGGAGTTCAGTGGCATCCCGAGTATGGATGGTATTACAGCAAGTCTGATTGTGAGCTTTGGAAATCCTTTGTTACAGCTTCGCGGTCTTCGCGATCTTCTCGTTAATAAATTGCTAGTCTAAACTGCGTTAACTATTTGGTTAGCGCAGTTTTTTGTAAGGGAGTTTTATGAGTGACGTTTTAGATAGATTTATTGCGTACTGTAAGGTGTCTTCTCAGTCCAATCCTCTGACTGCAGATACAGTTCCTTCAACTGAGTCTCAGTATCAGATGGCTGAGGTTGTTGCGGCTGATCTTCGTGAGCTTGGCGCAGAGAATGTAGTGGTAGATGAGCATGCTTATGTAGTTGCTCACTGGCCTGCAAGCAAGGGTTTGGAGAACCTTCCTACTCTTGGTTTTTGCTGCCATATTGATACGGCTTGGCAGTCTTGGGGCAATCCCGTTCACCCTCAGGTAGTCACGTATGAGGGCGGCAAGCTGGTAGTTGGTTCTGATCGTGAGGGCAGAGAGGTCTATATCAGCCCTGAGACTAATCCTCAGCTAGAGCACATGGTTGGCTGGCAGCTTGTCACCACTGATGGCACATCGCTGCTTGGTGGCGATGACAAGGCAGGTATTGCCATGCTGGTAAGCTTGCTTGCTCGCTACAAGGAGCATCCAGAGCTCAAGCATCCACGTATTGCACTTGCCTTTGTTCCTGATGAGGAGATTGGCCACGGCGCTGCTCTTCTCGACCTTGATGCCTTTGGTGCTGCATATGGCTACACCATTGATGGCGGTCCTTTTGGTGAGTTCTGCTACGAGACCTTCAATGCTGCTGAGGTATTTGTACGTGCTCACGGACTTTCGGTTCACACGGGTACCGCAAAAGGCCAGATGATTAACGCATCTGAGGCAATCATGCGCTTCCACGAGCTGCTCCCACCTGCGGAGCGCCCTGAGTTCACTGAGGGTTATGATGGCTTCTTCTATCTGGAACGCGTTAATGGTGATTGTGAGTCTGCTCGCGCTGACTACATTATTCGCGATCATGATCAGGCAAAGGTTGAGCGCCGCAAGCAGCTAATGGTTGATGCTGCAGCATATGTAAACAAGCAGATTGGTTCTGAGGTACTCTCCGTTGAGATTCACGATCAGTATCACAACTTGGCTGATATTGTCTTAAAGCCTGAGTATGCGCACTTAATTGAGAACGCTCGCACAGCATACGAGAAGGTCGGTGTAGAGATGACCTGCATCCCAATGCGCGGTGGTACCGACGGATCTCAGCTTTCCTTCAGAGGATTCCCTTGCGCTAATCTTTCTGCCTGCTACTACAATGCTCACGGTGTTAGAGAGTTTGTACCAGTTCCAGAACTTGAGGGCATGGTTGATATGCTTGAGCACTTGGTAGAGCTCTACACCCATCCACAAAACTAGGAGAGATTCATGACTCATTTTGAGACTGACACACAGTATTTGATTGATACTACAAAGAAACTTGTTGAGTGCGATAGCCCTGTTGGTTACTACGAGCGCATTCATGAGCTGCTCCGTGAGCTTGTTGCAGAGGCGGGCTATGAGCTGCAAATTGACAACAAAGCCACCGCATACGTCCTGGTAGAGGGTAAAGATACCAGCAAGACTGTTGGCGTTAATGCTCACCTTGACACCATTGGCCTGATTGTTCGCGGCTTTAACTCAGACGGCACACTACGCGTCCGTCAGCTGGGTGGTATCAATTACCACAGCATTGAGGGTGAGACCTGTCATGTTGTCTGTAGAGATGGCTCTGTTGTTGACGGCCAGGTAATCTGCAACCACCACTCCGTTCATGTTTTTGAAGACGCTAGAACCATGGAGCGCACCGAGGATAACATGTCCATCTCGCTTATTGCTGACGTGTCTTCTGCCGAGGAAGCTCGCGCATTGGGCGTCTCTGAGGGCGCAGTTGTTGCTATTGACTCTCATTTTGAGATGTATGACAACGGTTATATGGTTTCTCGTTTTATCGACGATAAGGCTTGTGTGGCAGCGCAGCTTCACACGCTTCGTTGGCTTGCGCAGTCTGGCGAGAAACCCCTCTATAACACCTTGTTTGCATTCCCCATGTATGAGGAGATTGGCCACGGCGGCGCATTCTTGCCTGTTGAGGTAGATGAGTACGTATCGCTGGACATTACCCTTATTGGTCCCGATTACAATTCAAACGAGCACCACGTAGGCATCATTGTTTCTGATATTCGCTCGCCTTACGATTGGGAAGTCTCCAACAAGCTTATTGCGTGCGCGCAGGAGGTTGTTGAGCCAGAAAAGTGGAATCAGCAGGTTGCTTTCCATTTCTCAACTGACGCAAACGCTGCGTATTTCTCTGGCAATGATCTTAAAAGTGGCGCATTTGGTCCAGCATGTCTTAACACTCATGGTCGCGAGCGTTGCCATATTGACGCAATCATTGGTACCGAGAATTTGTGCCGCGCTTACGTTCTTGGATATGGCGAGAAGAACTAGTTTTTCTCGCCATAGGCGTGCTTTGCCTTTATGGATGTATCAAAGAGTTTGCAAGGAATACTGTATATCGTGTGAATTTTGCTGAAGACGTGATAAGGTAGCCTTAGTTAACTTTTTGAGTCAGGAGTAATTCATGGATAGACGTTCGTTTCTTAAGCTTGCAAGTCTTATTCCAGCTACAGCACTGTTTGGCTGCAAGGGGGCAAGTCAAGAGAAGTCTCAGGATGCTACAAAAGATGAGACAAAGAAATCTGATCCTGTTTCGGTAAAAGTAGCAACACTTAAAGGACCTACTGCCATGGGCTTGGTTAAGTTCATGAGCGAGGTTGAGGCGCAAAATATTACCGATAACAATTATTCGTTTGAGATTTTGGACGCTCCCGATCAAGTTGTTGCTAAGGTTGCCAAGGGCGATGTAGACGTTGCTTCTATTCCTGCTAACCTTGCAGCTACACTCTTTAATAAGACCAAGGGCGCCTATAAGGTAGCTTGCCTCAATGTGTTGAATGTTCTCTACATTGTTGAGACAGGAAATACTCTCTCTAAGCTTTCTGACCTCAAGGGAAAGACGCTTTACGCCTCTGGTAAGGGCGCTGTTCCAGAGTACACGCTGTCGTATCTACTGAGCAAAAATGGAATGAAACTTGGTGAGGATGTCCAGGTAGAGTGGAAGAGTGAGCATACCGAGTGCGTTGCTGCTCTAGCTCAAGACCCAGCAGGAATTGCGTTGCTTCCGCAGCCATTTGTTACGGTGGCACAAACCAAGAACAGCCAGATTCGCGTTGCTATTGATCTTGGAGCTGAGTGGGAGGCTGCCAATCCTAAAAGCAAGCTAATTGCGGGCGTGACTATTATTTCTTCAAAGCTCATCTCAGATTCTCCAGATGCTGTGACAGCGCTACTTTCTCACTACAAAGACTCTGTTGCCTTTGCGGTTGACCATCCAGATGATGCCGCAACACTTGTGGGTAAATACGGTATTGTTCCAGAGCCTGTTGCCAAGGTCGCACTGCCTAAGTGTAATATTACCTATATTGACGGCTCAGATATGAAGTCTGCGCTTTCAAGCTACTTAGGCATTTTGGCTGAGGCTAATCCTCAATCAGTAGGTGGACAGGTTCCTGGAGACGATTTCTACTTTGGCGCATAATCCGCACATAAAAGATGGTATTTCTGTCCGAGGTGGTGTCACAACTGGCGCTGCCTCGGCAGATTTTTCTGCCGAGAAAAACGATCAGGTCAAAAGTGCGGGTCGCGCTGATAGCACGCAGACTGTTCGCACAATCACTTCTAGCTGGGGTGTTCGTTTAGGTGCCCTGATATTTTGGCTTGCTATATGGCAGGTAGCTGCAGTTACCATAAATCAAGATATTGTTTTAACTTCACCCATTCAAACCATTCAGACGCTTTTCTCGCTCGCTCAACAACGCGAATTTTGGGTTTCTATTGGCCTTTCTCTCCTGCGCATTTTTGCAGGTGGAGCGCTTGCCTTTACGCTTGGCTCTTTGCTGGCATTTTTGAGTTTTAAGTACAAGCTGATAAAGATTCTGTTTGAGCCGCTCATTTCTACGATTAAGTCAATTCCTGTGGCGTCATTTGTCATCTTGCTCCTTATTTGGGTTCGCACACCCTATCTCTCAATTTCAATTTCGTTTTTGATGGCTCTTCCTATCATCTACATTGCGGTACTTGAAGGCCTTCTTAGCACTGACCAGCAGCTTATTGAGATGGCTGATGTGTATCACATTTACGGATGGCGGCGTATTAAGGCAATTTATTTGTCTCAGCTTATGCCCTCACTTAAAACAGCAACCTCGCTTGCTATGGGATTTTGTTGGAAGTCGGGAATTGCCGCTGAGGTCATTGGTCTTCCCACATTTTCCATTGGTGAGCACCTCTATAACGCCAAGGTATATCTTGATACACCAGCGCTTTTTGCTTGGACGCTTGTGGTTATTGTGATGAGTGCTCTTGGCGAGAAGATCGTGATGAGGTTAGTGTCATGGGTTGCTGTAAGGCTAGAAAAGAGCTGCTCATGAGCATGAATGCAACAAATTCTATGAATACATCCGGGGTTTTGCTTGAGGTAAAAAATATCTCTAAATCGTTTGGTGATATGGTAGTGCTCGATGGCTTTTCCTACAAGTTTGATAGGAAAGTGTATGTACTTTCTGAGCCTTCTGGAGCAGGTAAAACAACGCTTCTTCGTATTCTTTGTGGCCTTGAGACGGCTGATTCAGGCACAGTTTTTATATCTCCTCAAGCTAAAACGGTCATGATGTTTCAAGAAGATAGACTTTTAGAGAATTTGAGCGTTGTAGCAAATATTATGCTTGCTCTGCCTGAATACACACAGGAGCAAAAACAAAGTGTACGAGGGCGTATTCAAGAAGCTCTTTGTAAAGTAGGACTTGAAGGAGCAGAAAATAAGCCAGTTAAAGAGCTTTCTGGTGGACAAAAAAGACGCGTTGCGCTTTTACGCACTTTGTTTGCTGATGCAGACATCATACTCTTTGACGAGCCGCTCAAGGGATTAGACGATGCACTTAAGCAGCAGGTCATTGCCTTTGTTAAACCGTTCATTGAATCAAAAGTTGTAATTTGGGTAACTCATACTCCTGAAGAAGTAAAACTGCTAGGCTCTTATACGTCACTGCAGCTATAGGAGAGAGCTACATGTACAAGGTAATTCTTGCCGGCGGAATGGCGTCAGGTAAATCAACTGTTTCTAAAATGTTCGAAGCAGCAGGTGGTCTGCGCTTTGACCTTGATGAGGTCTCTAGAAAGCTTTTGCGTCCTGGGTGCGAATGCACTTATCGCGTGGCAGAAGCTTTTGGAAATGATTTGTTAGACCGTGTTACGCATGAAATTAATAGGCGAGAACTGGGCCTTAGAGCTTTTGCTACCAGCGAATCAGCGGAACTCTTAGAAGAACTTGAAATGCCTTTTATCAGGGAATATATGCGTCAATTTCTGATAAAAGAGGCTCCTGTTACAGATGCTCGGTTTTGTTTTGTGGAGGTTCCGCTACTTGACCGTGTTGAAGACTTACTTGAGCTAGTCGATGAAGTAGTCGTTGTTGTAGCACCATTAGAGCTTAGAGCAGACCGTGCTGAACAGCGAGGATCTTCTCGCCAAGAGTTTGAGCAGCGTATAGCGCATCAGCCTTCTGATACGTACTTGCGTAATCAGGCGGATACGGTGTTTGTGAACTCTGAAGGTCTAGATGAGCTTAAAGCACAAGTAGAGCTCTGGTTAAACGCCCGGTTTAACCAACATTCAGAGCAATAAATTAAAGCTTTACGCGTGCGGCTTTTAGAAAGGCGTTCTCAATGAACTCTCTACCTTGGCTGCTGCATCGTCAAAGGTAATCTCAAGGCAGTTCTTAAGCATGTTCTGACCAACACAGTAGATGCCGTCGTTAACGCAGGCGCTGGCTATAGCAACTGCCTTATTAAAGGTAATTTTTTGGTCAAAGACAGGAACACCATTTTGTTCAAGGAACGAGAATACCTCTTGGGGGGTATCTAGCTTCTTAACAGAAGTGTCTGCCTTAAGAAGGTCTTCAAGCTCTTCCTTTGCGCTTTGAGCAACACTGCCACCGATAATTATTGCCATTTGATAGCAAGCTGCACAGAGATCAGAGCGTCCCAGTTTCCACTCCATATACGCTAGGCGATAGTATATAAGCGCAACATCTGAGCTAGAGAAAATGTGTGCAATAAGGTCTTTGAGCAGTTTTGCGGCCTCAAAAATCTTTGACTGATCTTCTAATGTTCTTACCAATAGAAGCGTTGCGTCAATTCCCAAAGGAGAAATTCTGTGGGCTTCTTGTGCATAACGTTCTGCTTTTTCTGGCTTTTCAAGTAGGTTGTAAGCGCGAGCTATTCTAGACAAAGACATAAAATACGTGTCTGGAATAAGCACCAGTTTTCTTGGCTCATCAGGGAATGCAAGGTTATAAGCTACGCGCTCTGAAAGGGAATCAAAATACCTATAGATAGAATCTGAATCATCCAGGTAGAGACCCATATCAAGGGTTGGTGAAACCTGGGACTCAAGCTCTGTAAGTGTCTTTTCTAGAGCTTCAGCATCTGGCTCTCCGTCCATGATGTTTTTTATGGTCTCAAGTGTTTTGTTAAGAGGCGAGCCAAAAAGGAATTTCTCGGCCATGGTTCTTCTATCCGAGAAATCGATGGTACCTTCGACCAGGCCATGGATGACTCTATCAAAGCCTTCAATAGCGTAAATATCAGAAGTTGATGCTTTTGCTTCTTCAAATTTCCCAACCGCGTCTGCAGTAGAAGCGTCTTTTGGAATGTTGTTGAGAGTAGTGTTCCAAAGTCTGATGCGATGAGATGCCTCAGAGTACCCAAGATCACTTACCTTTTGAGCGCCGCAAACAGCGGTAACTGCTGGCGAACAGGGACGATCAGAAAGGTCTGGCATCTCAAAGAAGCTGCGAGGAGAAACCCACTCATCCGTTGGCTTCATAAAAGGTTCAACTTCACTGAACCAACCTTTAGAGTCAAAAGAAACTTTGAGAGCTGGGTCTTGTGGGAAGCTGTTGCCATCAATTTGAGTATTTGCTGCAGCAGGTAAGAGGCGAGCAAGAGCTGCCTCGTTTAAGTCCATAGATAGGACAATACGGTCTTCTCCACGCAAGCTTCCATTGATGCAAACACGAGAGATTTTGCAGCTCTGAAGAGCCATACGAGCCACACAAAGAGAAGTACGCAATGCGTAAGCACGAGCTGCTGCAATTTGCTCTGATTTTTCTGCAGATAAGAAACTAAAGCAGCGAGGACGAGCTATAAAAAACTCAAATACCAAAATATCAAGCTGCGGATTGTATGAGAAGTTATATACCATCCTAAAAGGGAAGGGCGTATTTTCAACGTAGTTGGCAAACCAGAGACGCTTCATCCAGTCCGAGCTGCCATCAGCGTTACCACTAAAAGGAGCAACTTGCTCAGAAAAAGAAGCTGACTTTGGCATGAGGCTTGCTACCTGCGAGAGGGTAGTACGAACAAGTTGGAGATCAGTTTCAGAAGCATGGGTATTCTTTAGAGCCTCAACGTCTTGTGAAATGTTGAGGATTGCCTCAGTTGCAATAAAGGCATCGTACTCTTCTGGCGCACACTCCAAAGTATTGGCGTTAAACCACCAACGGCCCGTTCTATCAAGCTTATGAACATCACCCTTGGGCAGATTGGTATTCTCGAGATTTTTAGAGCGCATCAGCATCTCTTGAAGGCCTGCATCTGTAATTTGATTGTTTGCAACAAGGTCTTTAAGAGAGGCAATGACATTATTTGAGCGCAACAAAATATTCTCTAGGGTAGAACCCTGAGATTGCTTTGAAGCTTTATTTAGCGAGAAAAGATTTGAGACGCCCAAGGTATCTCCCTTATCTAATGTAACTTGTTTATTTAGGTGCTAGTTTAGCGCATATAGGTAATTTATTTATTACCCGTCACGCTTTGAAACTATACTGCAATTTATAAATAGTATAGAACAAATGTTTCAGTTTTAGGAAGTGGGGTATACTACTTTCACAAGAAAAGGAGAATCTCATGGATGCATCTCATGCTGAAGATCAACATAAAGAATATCTTGGTGCTGAACTGCGCCGATTTGGTCGTGAGGCAGGAGAAGAGAAGCTTCAGGTAGTGTCTCCCTTTGAGCCTGCCGGCGATCAGCCACAGGCAATAGAAAAGCTTGCCCAAGGAATTGAAGATGGGCTTAGGTATCAAACGCTCTTAGGTGTTACAGGCTCGGGTAAGACCTTCTCCATGGCTAAGACTATCGAAAAACTTAATCGTCCTACACTTATTATGGAGCCCAATAAAACACTGGCTGCTCAGGTTGCTTCAGAGATGAAGGAACTTTTTCCTAATAACGCTGTTGTGTACTTTGTCTCGTACTATGACTATTACCAGCCAGAAGCATATGTTCCACAGTCAGATACGTACATAGAAAAAGATGCTTCCATCAATGAAGAGGTAGAAAAGCTTCGCCACCAGGCAACCTCATCGCTTCTATCCAGAAGAGATGTCATTGTTGTTGCATCTGTTTCGTGCATATACGGTATTGGTAGTCCTCAAGATTATGCAGGCCTTGCACCTAATGTAGACAAATCTGTCCCTCTTGAGCGTGATGATTTTATTAAAGATCTTATTGATGTTCAGTACGATAGAAATGATTATGATCTGCAGCGTGGTATGTTTAGGGTTCGTGGAGACGTTGTTGATGTGTTTCCTCCATACGCAGAAAATCCGCTGCGCATTGAGTTCTTTGGTGATGAAGTAGAAAGCATTTCAGAGGTTAGCAATGTAACGGGAGAAGTGCTGAGAGAGTTTGATGCTATTCCAATTTGGCCAGCATCTCACTATGTTACTGAGCGTCCAAAAATTACCCATGCACTGACAACCATCTCTGAAGAGATGGAGGCTCGTGTTAAAGAGCTTAAAGAAAACGATAAATTACTAGAAGCTCAGCGTCTTGCTCAGAGAACTAACTATGACCTAGAGATGCTTGAGACTATGGGTTACTGCAATGGTATTGAGAACTACTCACGCCATTTAGATGGTCGAGCCCCAGGTGAGCCTCCCTATACGCTCATTGATTATTTCCCTAAAGATATGATTTGTATTATCGATGAGTCGCACGTTACTGTTCCTCAAATTAGAGGCATGTATGAGGGAGATAGGTCTCGTAAAGTTACACTGGTAGATCACGGATTTAGACTTCCTTCTGCTCTTGATAACAGACCGCTTAGATTTGACGAGTTTGAAGGACGTATTCCGCAGTTTATTTACGTATCTGCAACTCCTGGAGACTATGAAGAGACGGTTGCTCAGCAACAGGTTGAGCAGATTATTCGTCCAACTGGTCTTCTAGATCCAAAGATTGATGTCAGACCAGTAAGAGGTCAGATTGATGATCTTATTTCAGAGGTCAAAGAGAGAGTAGCAAAAAAAGAGCGCGTTCTTGTTACTACGCTTACTAAGAGAATGGCAGAAGATCTTACAGATCACCTGTTAGATGAGGGTATTAAAGTCAACTATATGCACTCGGACACCGCTACGCTTGACCGTGTGGAAATCATCAGAGATTTACGTCAGGGAAAGATTGACGTACTGGTTGGAATTAACCTTTTGCGAGAAGGACTTGATATTCCAGAGGTTTCGCTTGTTGCCATACTTGATGCAGATAAAGAGGGCTTTTTAAGAAACAGAAGATCGCTTATTCAGACTATGGGTAGAGCGGCTAGAAACGCTTCTGGCCAGGTCATTATGTATGCCGATAAGATTACTGATTCTATGCGTATTGCTATAGATGAGACAAAAAGGCGTCGAGAGCTTCAGGAAGCGTTTAACAAAGAGCACGGTGTTGTACCTAAGACCGTTAAGAAATCTATTACGGATATTGCGGGCTTTATTGCTGAGGCTTCAGAAAACATTGATAAACGTAAGCGCAAAAACGGAGAGTTTTATACCGCTTCTGATGACGAAGATACCCTTGAAGAACAGCAGGAATCAATTCTTGAGATGCCTGCAGAATTGCTTGCTGAAGAGCTTCAAAATCTTCCGCGTTCAGAGGTTGAAGCTATGCTTTCTGGTATGGAAGCAGAGATGGCAGAAGCTTCTGCGTCAATGGATTATGAACATGCAGCAGAGCTCAGAGATCAGATTGTAGCCATTAGAAGTCAGCTTGAAGGCACTACGTCAGATGATGTTATCAAGAGGCTTAAAACAGGGGCTAGAAAGGGTAGTGCTCACGCAACTCGCAGACGCTATAGAGGCAAGCACTAAGCGTTGTTGTAGCGCTCCACTATAAGCTCAGCCATTCTTATGCCGTCAGCAGCTGCACTCATAATACCGCCCGCATAGCCAGCGCCTTCACCTACAGGCCATATTCCTGGTGTGTTGACGCTTTGTCCTGTTTCATCTCGGGTAATTCTTACAGGAGAGCTTGATCTTGTTTCAACACCCGTAAGTACAGCGTCGGGATGAGCAAAGCCATGAAGTTTTTTGTCCATAACCGGAAGGGCTTCTTGCAAGGTTTGTAAGATGTAGGGTGGTAGACAGTCTTCAAGTGAGGTCCAGGTAACGCCACGTGGATACGTTGGTTTTACCGAACGAGGCCCAGTAGAAGCTTTATTGTTTAGGAAGTCGCCAACAAGCTGGGCTGGAGCAACATAAGCGCCTCCGCCTGCTTTATAAGCTGCCTGCTCACAGGTGCGTTGCAGTTCAATTCCAGCAAGTACGTCGTCTCCTGGAAGATCTTCTGGATAGACGTTAGCTAACAGTCCAGAGTTGGCGTTTTTACCCGCGCGGTCAGACAGGCTCATACCATTTGTGACCACGCCGTTCTTCTCGCTAGCTGCAGAAACAACATAGCCGCCAGGACACATACAGAACGAGAAGGCACTTCTACCAGAGGGAAGATGAACAGAAAGCTTGTAAGGAGCTGCCCCCAGTACGGGATTGGTTGCTTCGGGGCCGTACAGTGACTTATTGATTTGAGACTGAAGATGCTCAATTCTCACGCCCATAGCAAAGGTTTTTCTCTCCATAGAAATGCCTTTGTCTTTGAGCATGACATACGTGTCTCTACTTGAGTGTCCAGTTGCAAGAATCATAGTGTGCGTTTTTATGGTTTCTGTTTGAGTTGAACCATTTGGATTGGTCTTCTCAACCTGAAGCGCAGAAAGAGAGCCGTCTGAGGCTCGCTCTAGGGAGGTGAGCTTTGTCCTAAATGCAACGGATCCGCCCGCGTCTTCAATCATTGTGACAATGTTGGTCACAACAGCAGGAAGAACATCACTTCCTACATGGGGCTTTGCATCCCACAAAATGTTTTTCTGTGCGCCTGCTTTAACAAAAGTCTCAAGAATAAAGCGATGAGAAGCACTTTTGGTGCCCGTGTTGAGTTTTCCATCAGAAAACGTACCAGCACCACCAAGGCCAAACTGGATGTTGCTCTCAAGATCTAGCTGACCAGTTTGGTTGTGATGCTCTACTGCAGCAGTTCTTCTTGTTGCGTCATCTCCACGCTCAATGAGCAGGGGATTAAGGCCAGCCTTGGCAAGCGTAAGTGCACAGAACAAGCCAGCACATCCAGCTCCTACAACAACGGGACGGTTCTCTGGAGGCGCAGGCTGCGTTGCTTTGGGGAGTGTAAAAGTATTTGGCTCAGCGCGCTTGATATGCTTTGCTGCAGGTTTACCTTGAATCTTGCTCAGTAGTTTTTGTTCTGTTGCTGGCCCACCTTTAAGGTTTACGTGATAGGTGAGGATAAGAACGATGTCGTTTCTTTTACGGGCATCAATTGAGCGTTTATGTAGCTCATATGAGGCAATCTCATCCGCAGAAACTCGGAGGGTGCGAAGGAGTGCGTCAAATCCCACTTTTGATTCTTTAGCGGGATGCTTACGAAGAGGAGCAACATGAACTTTAATGTTTGATACTTCTAGCATGTTAGTTGTCCTCTTTCAAAGATCTGTGATTCTGACAAGCACTTTTTGCGGCGGCTAGACCAGCAACCATGCCGCTTTCCCACGCCCACGAGAGGTTAAAGCCTCCACACTGTGCGTCAATATCAAGAGCTTCTCCCGCAATAAACAGACCAGAAACGTTACGCGCTTCAAGCGTGCTTGTGTCCACTTGATCGATGGAAATTCCGCCAACACAAACCTGTGGGACAACTTTAGTGGACGCTCCTGTAACGGTAAAAGTCATTTTGTGAGCTTTGGCAACCGTGGTTCTAACTGAGTCATTGGCCCCCAGGTAAGCAGCAATTTGTGGATCGAGAAGACCGTCGGTAGTGTGAGCTTCTTCTGCGGCTACAACTTCTTCTTCGGTAAGCTGGGGGAGAAGGTCAATCTCAAGCACATCGCCTGGAAGAGCGGTGCGGGACAAGTTAAAAATCATGATGCCCGAGAGTCCAAACGGTCTAAAGAGCAACTCGCCAGATTCCTGTTTGAGAACAGTGCCGTCCCTTAAAAGAGTTGCGTGTGCTCGTACGCGCTTACCGTCCAAGCTTGCTGGAGGTTGAGGAGTGCAGGTAAGTGCACAGAGACCAGGCCGCAGCGAGGTGGTCTGCAGCTGAAGGCTTTCAGCAAGTTTTGTGGTTATGAGTCCACCAGTAGCTAGAACAACCGACGATGCGCGGACCTCATAGGTTTTCTCGCCACCAAAGCATTCTTGGAAGCCAATACTAAAGCCATTATGCTGGGATTTGACTGATGTTACTTCTCGTCCCAAAGCAAACTGCACGCCGGCTTTGTGGGCACGTTTGAGCAACAATGACTGGACGGAGCTTGCCTGCCTGGTAAGAGGGTACATTCTGCCTTCATCTTCAGTTGCCCACGCAAGGCCGCTGGACCTAAAGAAAGAGAGAATGTCTGCGAGGAAGGTATCCTTACTTTTGCAAACAGCCTGGACAAACTCTGGATGAGAGAAATTCTCAAAGCTCAAATCTGCATTGGTGAAGTTGCAACGACCACCACCTGTGGCCAGGATAGTCCTACCACTCTCCAGTGCTTTTTCAAAAACAACAACACGTTTATCTGTGCCAAGAGTCTCGGCAGCAGTGATAGCGGCGCAGAGTCCCGCTGCGCCGCCACCAAGAATTGCTACATCAATGTTTTCTGGCACCATGAACGCCTGAGCTTGCTTAATACGCTGAGCCTGTGCTGCTTGACGTTCTTTAACGCGTGTTGATTGAGCCATAGCGGATGTTTGCCTTATGCGATGAAAAAAGCTTCTAGCTTCTAGAACTTACAGGTCAAGAACGCTTTGCGTAGCGTCAGGAACAAGACCTTCAGGAAGGTCTGTGCTAAAGGTTCCCTTATCAGCGATCTGTGCAAAGGTTGCATCCATAGGAAGCTGTCCCAAAGGCTTGAGGTTAAATGCCGCTGCGGTCTCAGCAAGCTTTGATGGACCATAAGGTTCAATATGCTCATCACAGTGAGGGCAGGTGATATATGCCATGTTCTCAATCAAACCGAGTACAGGTACATGCATCATTTCTGCCATGCGCACTGCCTTGCCCACAACCATCTGAACAAGATCTTGTGGAGAAGAAACAATCACAACACCCTCAACAGGAAGGGACTGGAATACTGTCAGCGCAACATCGCCTGTTCCTGGAGGCATATCAATCAGCAGGTAATCAAGGTCGCCCCAGTTGCACTGGCTGTAGAACTGCTGAATAGCGCCAGCAACCACGGGACCTCTCCAAAGAACAGGGTCAGTCTCGTTCTGGAGCACCAGGTTAGCGCTCATAATTTTGATACCGTTTGCATCCTCGATAGGAATAAGCTGCTCCTCAACACCGTAAGAGCGCTCGTCAGAGATGCCAAACATACGAGGAATTGAAGGACCAGTAATATCGCCGTCAAGAATGCCAACACGCTTGCCTGCACGAGCAAGGTTAGTAGCAAGGATTCCGGTGACAAAAGACTTGCCAACGCCGCCTTTACCGGAAACAACGCCAATAACGTGTTTGACGCTTGAGTGCTGATTAAGTTCAAAGCCGGTAGGTGGTTGAGGCTCTTTCTTTTTTCCGTGAAGTGCAGCGTCAACCTCTTTACGAAGCGCCTCGCGATCAATATCTACGTCTGCCATATCTCTCCTTATGTAGCAGTTGTATGCAATAACTACTTAATTCTACCCATAGAAGTTTATGGCAATCGAGATAGCTATAATCTTTTTGGCGTACTTTAGCTGAACGTAGGAGGTTCACATGATTTTCTCGTCAATTAAAAATTTATCTGAGAATAATTTTGGTCAGAAGTATATGGCTTGTGCTGCGGAGTTTTTGGCAACCCACAATCTGGATGAGCTACCTCTGGGCAAGACAGAAATTGACGGAGATAACGTTTTTATAAACGTTATGGAGTTTGAGCCGGCTCTTCCTAGCGAGAAGGACTATGAGGCTCATAAAGTTTACGCCGATATTCACGTAGTTATTTCTGGCACCGAAAGCATTGCCGTTGCCCCTCTTGAACAGTGTGTTCTTAAAGGTGAATACAATTATGACGCTGACTTTGGCGTCTATACCAATCCTGGAGAAGAGACCTGGGTCACTTTACATGTAGGTGATTTTTTGGTGACACCTCCATCAGATGCCCATAAACCAGGCTGCACGTTGGAGAAATCTGGCTTAAAGCTCAAAAAAGCTGTGATGAAGGTTCGCGTTAAGTAAGAAGACATGCTCGTTGTGTTTTAGCAGCATTATCTTGGGTATACTAGAACATCAGTACGCACAAACAACATCAGTGTGTACTGATGTTGTTTTCTATTGACAGTAGGCGGGTACAAGAAATGTACACGTCAAACTGGTTATGTGAGGAACTATGGCTTCAAGCAAAATTGCTATCCGTGGTGCACGAGAGCACAACTTGCAAAATGTTGATATTGATATCCCTCGTGATCAGCTGGTAGTTATTACAGGACTTTCTGGCTCGGGCAAGTCAAGCCTTGCCTTTGACACAATTTATGCAGAGGGACAGCGCCGCTACGTTGAGTCTTTGTCCAGCTATGCCCGCCAGTTCTTGGGACAGATGGATAAGCCAGACCTTGACTCTATTGACGGTCTTTCTCCGGCTGTGTCTATTGATCAAAAGACAACCTCTAGAAATCCTCGCTCTACCGTAGGTACCGTTACAGAAATCTATGACTATCTGCGCCTTTTGTATGCTCGTATGGGTACTCCTCACTGCCCTGAGTGTGGACGCGTTATTGAGCGTCAGACAACAGATCAGGTTGCCGATAAAATCCTCGAGGCTGGTCAGGGACGCAGGGCTTATGTCTTGGCTCCTGTTGTTTTGGGCCGCAAAGGCGAGTACGTCAAGCTTTTTGAGGACCTGCGCAAAGAAGGATTTTCTCGCGTTCGTGTTGACGGCGTAGTCCGTGAACTTGATGAAGAAATTACGCTGGGTAAAACGCTCAAGCACGATATTGAGGTTGTCGTTGACCGTATTGTTATCCGTCCTGATTCTTTGGGCCGCATTGTTGAGGGCGTTGAGCAGGCAACCAAGCTTGCCCAGGGCAAGGTAGGCATATTGCTTCTGGCCGATAAGTCCAATCCAGAGACTATGCCAGAAGAGCTCTTGCAGTACTCACTGGCGCTTGCTTGTCCTATTCACGGTCACTCTATGGATGACCTGCAGCCTCGCGATTTCTCATTCAACGCTCCTTACGGCGCCTGTCCTGACTGCGATGGTCTGGGAACTCGTAAAATCATTGATGCAGCAGCACTCATTGCTGACCCAAAGCTGTCCGTATCAGAAGGCGTTTTTGGAAGCCTCTTTGGCCACTCCAATTACTATCCTCAGATTTTGTCTGCAGTCTGCAAGCATTTTGACGTATCTGATACAACACCTTGGAACAAGCTGCCCAAGAAGGTGCAAGACGCTCTTCTCGGTGGCCTTGGTTCTACTAAGATTCGCGTTGACTATAAGACGCGCGATGGCCGCAATACGCACTGGTTCACTACGTTTTCTGGTGTCAGAAAGATTCTTTTTGACAAGTATCAAGAGACCACCTCAGAAAATATGAAGACGCATCTTGAGAAGTACATTCGCGAAATGCCTTGTACAACCTGCCATGGAGCCCGCTTAAAGCCAGAGATTCTCTCTGTTACCGTTGGCGAGAAGAACATCTGGGAGGTCTGTGAACTTTCCTGCAAAGAGTCTTTGGAGTTCTTTAAGCGGCTGACTATTACTGATCGTCAGAAGGTTATTGCAGGTCCTATTGTCAAAGAGATTGTGGCAAGGCTGCAGTTCTTGGTAAACGTTGGCTTGGACTACCTTACACTTTCTCGTGCAGCGGCATCGCTTTCTGGTGGAGAAGCCCAGCGTATTCGCCTAGCAACCCAAATTGGCGCTGGCCTTATGGGCGTCCTTTACATTCTGGACGAGCCTTCTATTGGTCTTCACCAAAGAGACAACAACCGCCTTATTGAGACGCTTAAGCAGCTTAGAGACCGCGGTAATACCGTGCTTGTTGTTGAGCACGATGAAGATACTATTCGTGCAGCTGACTACGTTATTGATATGGGTCCCGGCGCTGGTGAGCTTGGTGGACACGTTATTGCTGCTGGAACCCCAGAAGAGATCATTAAAAACCCTGATTCCATCACCGGTGCGTATCTCACGGGAAAGAAGCAGATTAGACTTCCAGAGGCTCGCCGTAAGCCCGGCCGCGGAAAGATCAAGATTACGGGAGCTAGCGCTAATAACCTTAAAAACGTTTCCGCCTCAATTGAGCTGGGCACGTTGACGGTAGTCACGGGCGTTTCTGGCTCCGGCAAGTCTTCCTTGGTTACCGATACCCTTGCTCCTGCGCTTACCAATGCAGTTCAGCACTCAAAGCGTGTGGTAGGAGAGTATAAAAAGCTTGAAGGCGTAGATCTTATCGATAAGGTCATTGATATTGACCAAAGCCCTATTGGTAGAACTCCTCGTTCTAACCCAGCAACCTATATTGGTCTTTGGGATGATCTGCGCGCTCTATACGCTTCAGTCCCAGAGTCTCGTGCACGAGGTTACTCAGCTGGCCGTTTCTCGTTTAACGTTCAAGGAGGCCGCTGTGAGGCTTGTAAGGGCGACGGTCAGATCAAGATTGAGATGAACTTCCTGCCTGACGTCTATGTTCCTTGCGAGGTTTGCCACGGTAAGCGTTACAACCGCGAGACGCTAGAGATTCTCTACCACGGCAAGTCTGTCTCTGACGTTCTTGAAATGACCGTTCATGAGGCGCTTGCGTTCTTTGCAAACATTCCTCGTATTAAGAACAAACTGCAGACCCTCCATGACGTTGGCCTGGGCTACATTCATCTTGGTCAGCCAGCAACTACGCTTTCGGGTGGCGAAGCACAGCGCGTCAAGCTTGCAAAAGAGCTTCACCGACAGCAGACTGGTAAAACTCTTTATATTCTGGATGAGCCTACAACTGGTCTTCATTTTGAGGATGTCAGACAGCTTATTGTTGTTCTTGAGCGTCTTGTTGATGCGGGCAACACCGTTCTTGTCATTGAACACAACCTGGATGTCATCAAGATGGCTGACCGCATTATTGATATGGGTCCAGAAGGCGGCGATGGCGGTGGAACGGTAGTTGTTTCCGGTACGCCAGAAAAGGTTGCCGCAACACCAGAAAGCCACACAGGTAAGTTCCTCAAAGAGATTCTTGACCGAGATAACGCACGTCTAGCTGCAGAGAAAAAAGCTCAGAAGAAGCGTGCATAACATGGCGAGAAAAACGGCAAAGGTTCAAAAGACAAATGCAATGAGGGAGCTTGATGCTGCCAATATTGCTTACGAGTTCCAATCTTATGAGGTAGACGAAGACGTCCCGTCTGGAGAGTTGGGCACTCATATTGCAGAGATGCTTGGAGAAGATCCAGACGCTGCGTTTAAAACGCTTGTCTGCGTGTCTTCAAGCGGAGAACATGTGGTGTGCTGTATTCCTGTAGATCAAGAGCTTGATCTTAAAAAGGCTGCAGCTGCATCCGGACAAAAGAACCTCTCCATGCTGCCTGTTAAAGAGCTTGAGGGCTTAACGGGCTATGTTCGCGGCGGCTGTACTCCCGTTGGTATGAAGAGACAGTTTCCCACTATAATTGACGAGACTGCTCAGCTTTTTGAGCTCATTCATATCTCTGGCGGAAAACGTGGACTCAGTTTGACGCTTTCTCCAGAAGATCTGGCTTCATTTGTATCGGCTACGTTTGCAGATATTGTTCGCGAGGTGCACTAGTGGCATATCAGCCCAAACATATGCAATTTTCAAAAGAGTCTTCAGATAAAGAGGATTCTTCTAAGCAGAAAGATTTGAGCCGCTCTACTTCTATGATGAGCGTGCTTGTTCTGATTAGTCGTATTACGGGTTTCTTAAGAACCTGGGCCCAGGCATTTGCTATGGGTGCAACTGTTCTTGCAAGCTGCTATTCCATTGCAAATACCCTTCCTGACCAGCTCTATGAGCTTGTTGGTGCGGGAATGCTTACCACAGCATTTTTGCCGGTATATCTTTCTATTAAGAAGAAAGTTGGTCAGGATGAGGCAAATGCCTATACCTCCAACCTGCTTTCCATTGTTGTTGTTGCAACAGGACTTGTTGCAGTTCTAGGCTTCTTCTTTGCCGCAGAAGTGGTGTATACACAGTCCTTCTCGGCAGGTGCTGATTTTGACCCAACGCTGGCAGTCTACTTCTTTAGATTCTTTGTTATAGAGGTTATGCTGTATTGCTTCTCCACCATTTTCTCTGGTGTTTTGAATGCAGAGCGAGACTACCTCTGGCCAGCTGCGGCTCCTATTTTTAATAACTTTGTGACCACAGCCTCGTTCTTTGCGTATGCTTTCTTGGTAAACACTAACCCTGAGCTGGGTCTTCTTATTCTTGCGCTGGGAAATCCACTGGGTGTATTGATTCAGGTTTTGATTCAGGTCCCATCACTTAAACGCAAGGGGATTAAGCTCTCGTGGAGAATTAACCTTAAAGATCCCGCGCTTAAAGAGACGCTGAAGATTGGCGCACCTGCTCTGATTGTTGTAGTTGCTACGTTTGTAACTATGTCTGTTCAGACAAGCTCGCAGCTTAGTGTTTCTGCGTCTGGTGCATCCGTTGCGGCATACGCTCGTCTTTGGTACACGCTGCCATATTCTATTTTGACGGTTCCTATTACTACCGCCCTCTTTACTGAGCTGTCTGATAGCTGGGCAAAAGAGAATATGGATCAGTTCAAGAAGGACTTTAAGCACGGTATCAACCAGATTCTTTTCTTTACCGTACCGTTCATGATGTATCTGATGATTTTCTCGATGCCTCTTGTTTCTATTATTGGAGCAAGCAAGTTCACTGAAGACCAGCTGCTGCTAACCCAGCAATTCTTGATTGGTCAGTCGCTTGCTTTGCCTCTGTATGGCATTGGTATGTACCTGCAAAAAGTCTGTTCCGCTATGCGTCGTATGACGCTCTATGCAGTTTCAGCAACGCTCGGTTCTGTCGTACAGGTTTTGGTGCTTCTGGTGGGTACTTCTCACTTTGGCATGATGTTTGTAGCAACTACCTCGGCTATTTTCTACGTGGTTATCGACGCTATTATGTTGATCAGTCTGCGTAAGCACCTTGGTCAGATTGGACTTAAATCCATGGTGTTTGCGTTTATCCGCTCAATTCTTTTTGGCCTTGCAGGATCAGCAGCAGCACTTCTGATTATGGTGGGTCTGCGCGCAGTTATTGGCGTACCAGATGGACGCGCACTTTACGGCGTTCTGTATTGCATATTCGCAGGTATTCCAGCTGTTTTGGTTACCTATGGCTTGGCTGTTCTTCTTAAATCACCAGAGTCTGTCATGCTTCGCTCACTGGTATCTCGCGTAAGGTCATAGCATGGCCAGAAGCGGCGCAAAAAGCGGTAAAGATAGCTCTCAGAACAACCTTGATCCCAACTACGTGCCTTCGGGTGCTCCAGGACTTGCGCCGTCATTTTCTTCAAAACCCTCAGATGACCTGGTGTCTATTAGAGAACAGGTTGATCAGGTTCCCACTGATCCAGGTTGCTACCTTTGGAAAGACGGGTCTGGCAAGGTTATCTATGTAGGAAAGGCTAAAAACCTGCGTGCTCGCATGAGGCAGTACGTTACGCTTCAAGATGATCGAGCCAAGATTCCTCTGATGATGCAGGTTGTGCGCAGTTTTGACTACATTGTGGTAGAAAACGAGCACGAGGCGCTGGTACTGGAGCGCAATCTTATTGCTCAGTATCGTCCGTACTTTAACGTGGACTTTAAAGACGATAAGAGCTATCCCTACATCGCCATTACCGAGTCGGATACCTTCCCGGCAATTAAATACACGCGCGAGAAACACAAGAAGGGTACGCGTTATTTTGGTCCCTACACTGATTCTTATGCCGCTCGCCAGACTATTGAGACACTCAGAAAAGTAGTGCCTATCTGCTCCGCTACGTGCGTGGAATGG
Source organism: Atopobium sp. (assembly GCA_022732885.1). Classification (GTDB taxonomy): domain Bacteria; phylum Actinomycetota; class Coriobacteriia; order Coriobacteriales; family Atopobiaceae; genus Lancefieldella. The sequence goes on from JAIJTS010000005.1 coordinate 55,206, forward strand.
AAACGAGCTAAGCGTTTGCTCGAAAAAGACCCTGACGGCGCGGCTGTTGCTAACTTTCTGCTGGCAAAGAAGGGACGCCCTTGTTTTGATTACCACGTAGGCAAGGGACCTGGCGTGTGCGTGGGCGCCATTGATACTGTTTCCTACGCAAAGAACGTTAGGCAGGTAGAAAACTTCCTCCGCGGAAATCGCTCCGAGATTGTTTCTGAGCTTAAAGACCAGATGCAAGAAGCTGCTGCTGACCTAGATTTTGAGAAGGCAGGTAGGCTTAAGTCCCGCCTGACTTCACTTTCTGACCTTGATGACCGCCAGCAAGTTACATTTCCCACCTCGGTAAACATTGACCTCATTGGCATTTACCGAGAAGAAACCATCTCCGCTGCCTGCGTTTTTGTTGTGCGAGAAGGTCGTACCATCCGCTCAGTTGAGTTTATCTTGGATAAAGGCTTGGACGTTTCCGAGGAAGAGCTGGTTTCGGGCTTCCTGAAGCGCTATTACGACGAAACCGCTGACATTCCCGCAGAGGTTAACCTGCCCATCGATCTTCTCGACGCAGAGGTTTTGTCCGAGTGGCTGACGCAAAAACGAGGCCACAACTGCGCGCTTCATCACCCACAACGTGGCGAGAAGTTCCGTCTTCTCCAGATGGCTTCTGCTAACGCTCGTCATGCACTGATGCGCCACATGATTCGCACGGGCTATGCTGATGACCGCACTAACCAGGCGCTTCTTCAGCTGGAAAGTGCACTTGCGCTTGATGCACCACCGCTGCGCATTGAGTGCTTTGATATTTCTACGCTTCACGGCAATTTTACCGTTGCATCGATGGTGGTCTTTACTAACGGAAAGGCCGATAAAAGCCAGTATCGTCGATTTAAGATTCGCGCTGAACTTGATGAAGCAAACGACTTTGTTTCAATGACAGAAGTCCTGGGCAGAAGGTATAGTCCGGAACGTATGGCAGATGAGCGCTTTGGCTCACGACCTGATTTGCTGGTAGTTGATGGCGGCAAACCTCAGCTGACCGCCGCAATCAACCAGCTTAATGAGCTGGGGCTGGATATTCCTGTCTGCGGCCTTGCTAAGTCTGATGAGGAAGTCTTTGTTCCTTGGGATGACACACCAATTGTGTTACCTACAGGGTCAGCTTCTCTGTATCTCATTAAGCAAGTCCGTGATGAGTCTCACCGTTTTGCAATTACCTTCCATCGTGAGCTTAGAGATAAGGCAATGACCGTCTCTATTTTGGACGAAATCCCCGGTGTAGGTCCTAAACGCAAAAAAGACATCATGCGCCATTTTGGCTCTTTTAAGCGCTTAAAAGCCGCAAGTGTTGAGGATATCTCTCAGGTAAAAGGTGTTTCTGTGAACTTGGCAGAAACTATTTATGAAGAGCTCAAAGCTTGGGAAGAATCTTCCACGACTGTACATGAGAAGTTAGATACAAGGGGAGGAACTCATGAGTAAAGCAGCAGACGAGAAGATCTTGACACTTGTGAATCCAGAATACATTAAGCGTATTCCGTTCTTTGTTCGTGGACACGCAACAGGTAAGTCTTGTGAGTATATTGCTCGGGAGTATCCAGAGCTTTACGCTGCATTTGAGGATGAACCTAGTGCTCAACAAGTTGAAGAGATGTCAAAGATCATCAACGAGCTCTTTGAGCAAAGGATGAAGAAACATAATTTGTAAAAGTTCTATCTCTATAGTTATAGGTAGACGCAACTATGGAGTTTCAAATAAATTACAAGGGACTTTTCCTATGATGAGAAACCTCCTTGTTATTCGTAATGTGAATACTTGTTATGACAATAGCAATGGAGCATGGACTGTCATTTATCCATTTAACACCATTTTTTAGCCATTTACCTAACATAATCTTTTAGAAAAATTGTTTTTATTACTATAGAAGTATAAAGAAAGCAATACCACTAATGCTTGGAGGTACGTAATGCGTTACTCTAACATTCGTTACGGTTTTATTGCTAGCTTAGTAATTGTTCTTTTAATCCTTCTTTCTCCATTATGTGTTTTTGCAAAAGACTTACCCTTGTTTGAGGTCAAGGAAGTTGCTGCTAAGGTAATTCCCGCATTACTTGATGCAAATGGTATCTCCGTTGAGTCAAATGAATTTGAGATTAAAGGATATATACCAGAATATATATATTCTACAAACGGTTTAGTTGAACGTTCTATAATTCATTTCCCAATTTATTCTGGTGAAAATATAGTCGCAAAGATTATTGCAATTTATGATTCTAGTAGAGGTGAATATTCTTTTTGTTCGTCTATATCGTCGGTGGAGTTGTTAAATAATTCTAGGCAATACATGACTAAGGGCTTGTTTATAGACATTGGGGATGATTGTTTTTATACAGATGGAAACGTATTTATCTCAACGTCTTCAGGTGAAATAAAAGGTATCGATGATTTTGATTTGACCTGTCAAAATGTTTTAAAAAATTTCTTTTCTACATTTAATTGGCAAAGTATTTCTTTAAATAATACTGGAGGTATGCAATCGACAAATACAATTCAAGGAATTGAAATGCAGAAAGTCCTTTTAAATTTACCTGGTTATCACCAAGGAGATAAGCCGATTTGCTGGGCAGCAGCAGCTTGGACGGTTGGGTCATATCTTACAAAATCTAAAACACCTTCACCAGAACAGATTGCAACAGAAATAAAAGGAACAATTTATGATTACAATGGTGGATCGGTAGCAGATGAAATTGCGGCTATGAATAAGTTTTTTTATAGGCAGACGAATTTTAGAGTTGATGGCATTAATGTTGCTAATATACCTGTCGATAAATTTAAACAACATATCGACTTAGGATTTCCTTGCATTGTGAGGCTATCACCTTCAATCATTGATGGATTACAAGATGGTATGAAGCTATGGAAATCTGGACATAGCGTCGCTGCATGTGGATATTTATACGGAGACAGAATCGAGTCAATTTATGTACAGGATACTGCATTTAATCGAATTAATATTTTAACACCAGGACCATTGGGTTTCTTTAGATATAGCGAAGAGGGGATGGGTGTTCTTGATTTAACTAGTGTAAATCTTTTAAATGGATATCAAAGCCCTGATGGTGGTACGACGTGGTATCAATTTGTTAATGGTGATGCAAAAAAGTGTATTGGGTGGGAGGGTATTTTAGGACAATATTACTTTTTTAGCAATGAAAGTCATCTTCAAAGAGGTTGGCTTCATGAATCAGAGGGCTGGTATTATCTAGCGCCTACTGGAGTTATGCAAAAAGGCTGGGTATTTGTTGATGGAAAATGGTATTTCCTTCAAGATAATGGCCTTATGGCTTACTCTCAATGGTTTAAATGGAATGGTGTTTGGTATTACCTCAACAGCGATGGATCTGCTCAAACAGGTTGGAAAGAAATAGAAGGTAGCTATTATTTCTTTAATGACTCAGCAAAAATGCAAACAGGCTGGGTTAATGATAGAGGTTATTGGTTTTATCTTGATTCCTCAGGAAAGATGCTTACCGGTTTTCAAACCATAGAAGGTAAAAGGTATTACTTCGCTGGTAATGGCTCTATGACTCTTGGCTGGTTTAGAGTAGGCTACCCTTGGTATTATGCAGATTCTAATGGCGTTATACAAACAGGATGGCAATATATAAAGGGAGAATGGTATTACTTCAATTATACAGGCACAATGCATCTAGGTAGGCTTATAGACGGTGGTTATATATTCCAATTAGATGAATCTTCTGGCGCTATGCAAATTGGATGGTTTACAACGCTTGAAGGCAAGCTCTTCTTTAGAACTGAGAAAAATGTTCCTTACGGTGGACCTAAGGGTTCAATGGTAGTTGGACAAAAGGCAAGAATAGACGGTGTCGTGTATGAATTTGATCAAAAAGGCATTGCAAGAAAAGTCTTAAATCCAAATATTGTTCCTGTGTCAGTACCAACTACAGATTTAAGTGAGGTGACTGATGATGCAGCGTAGAAAAAGGTTTATAAAAGGTCTGTCATTATTGGTAGTTTTTGTTATTTGTGGCTTACTGATTAACAACTGGTTTTTTAAGTTGAATACTATGAGACTGCCAGAGTTAAAAAAGCAGGCAGCTCAGTATGTTGTGCAACAATATAATGCTTGTAAAAATGGTTCAAAGTCAGATTTTACTTCTGTTGATAACATTAACTTGGAAGATACAGAGATTGCTGGCCCGTTTTTGGGCGTTAGCAAAGCTGGTCCAGCAATATTGAACATAGACCTCTATTGGACAATAAGTTCTCATGGAGTTCTTATTGGAACTGTTGAGCAAGATTTAGGACTATTTGCCATTGGGTCTAATTTTGGAACTCCAAAAATGTGGATTCAAACAAGGAATGCTGGACTGCTACAAGAAATGCATAAGCAAAAATTACCGTGCTTGGTTTGGACAGTTGCAGGAACAAATGGATGGCCTCCATGCTACCGATCAGATGGTTATTTAGGATTTTATAGCCCAGCAGATGGAAATTTTCACATCGAGAAAAATGATGAACAAGTATCAGAGATAATCGAATCTCATTTAGGGGAAGAACATCTAGATTTTATGGCAAATCCTGAACGAATCCTGGATTTAACCAAGTAATTTTGCGGCATTTTCGCTGTTCTAAAACAAGAGTCAGTTTAATTTGAGCTGACTCTTGTTTAATCTTCACAACATATCCGTAATTTCTAAAGGTAAACGGTAGTAAAACATCGGTAAACGGTAGTTGACAATGATTACTATTTATGTAGTTAGTTAAATAATTTATATATTTAACACGGTGAAAAAATAATAAAGCCCGCTAACTGCGGGCCTTCTTTGCTGCTATTAAGATTTACATGTAGTAGATAATACATCAAAACACGTTTTTATATTTTGAGCAGCCAATGAGCGAGAAATTAATACCGTTGAGCGAACTGTCTTTAAAACAAATAATTTTTCTTCCTATAGTTATGTAGATGTAAGCCACACAAGTGGCGTTGGCGCCACGTTGTGGCAAGGAGAGTTTTTTAGAAAGAGGCAGAAATGAGCGAGTTTATTAATCGTCCACTTTCGCGTCGTAGCTTCCTTGGAGGAGCAACTGTAGCAGCTGGTCTTGGTCTTACCGCTTGCGGTGGACAGCAGAAGGCGGCTGAAGCTCCATCTGGAAAGGAAGGCGGCGGCACAATTACCGCAGGTACTGCTTATTCAACCCAGAATTATGATCCATCTACCACTTCATCAGCACTTGCTCTTGGTGTTAACTGGCAGGTAGTTGAGGGTCTCTATGGTCTTAACTTCCACGACTACTCTACATTCAATGAGCTTGCTACCGCTGATCCTAAGAAGGTTGACGATAACACCTTTGAGATTACCATCCGTGACGGCGCAAAGTTCTCTGATGGTAACGAGGTCAAGGCAGATGACGTTGTTGAGTCTTTTAAGCGTTCTTCTGCAAAGGGTAGCGTTTATGTTCCAATGCTTGCTCCAATTGCTTCCGTAGAGAAGAAGGATGACAAGACCGTCACCGTTAAGACCACTATTGCTAACTTCTCCCTCCTCAAGGAGCGTCTGTCCATTGTTCGCGTTGTTCCAGCAAGCAGCTCTCAGGATGAGATGAAGAAGCAGCCAGTTGGTTCTGGTCCATGGCAGTTTGAGTCCATCTCTGACAACACTCTTGACCTTGTTCCTAACAAAAACTACAACGGCGCAACTCCTGCTAAGGATGAGAAGCTCCACTATGACATCCTTAAGGATCCAACCGCTCGTCTGACTGCTCAGCAGGATGGAACCACCCTTGCTATGGAAATGGTTCCTGCAGACGCTGTAGATCAGCTCAAGGGCGCAGGCTGCACCGTTGATACTGTTCAGGGATTTGGCGTTCGCTTTGCAATGTTTAACCTTGGCAAGGCTCCTTGGGATAACGTTAAGGTTCGTCAGGCATGCCTCTACGCACTTGATACAGACAAGATGCTCTCCAATGCATTCTCTGGTCAGGCAGAGGTTGCTACCAGCTACCTTCCTTCTTCTTTTGCTAACTATCACAAGGCATCTACCGTCTATGCTCACGATGTTGACAAGGCTAAGAAGCTCATTTCTGAGTCTGGTATCACTCCTGGCAACGTTGTCCTTCGCACTACCGATAACGAGCAGGTTAAGTCCATGGCAACTCAGGTCAAGAATGACCTCGATGCACTCGGATTTAGCGTAAGCATCGTTTCCGATACATCTCCAGCAACCTATGCTGCAATTGACGCTACTGACGGCTCCTGGGATATCCTGCTTGCTCCTGGTGATCCTTCCTGCTTCGGCGCAGACGTCGACCTGCTGCTCAACTGGTGGTATGGCGATAACGTTTGGATGACCAAGCGTTGTCCATGGAAGGAGTCTGCTGAGTGGAAGAAACTTCACGAGCTTATGAACAAGGCTCTTGGCCAGTCTGGTGCTGATCAGCAGTCTACTTGGAACGAGTGCTTTGACATCATTGCTGAGAGCGTTCCTCTGTACCCAGTTCTCTTCGCTAAGACTTTCACCGCTTCTTGGAGCGAGAAGCCAAACGCTAACGGCGTTGCTCTCAAGGGCTTCAAGGGCATCGGAACCACTGGTCTGTCCTTCATTGATGTCAACACGGTTACTGCTAGCTAATTTGCTGGCATTACGCGCTTAGCATCTCATATATTGGGGCCCGAGCGTTTTACCTATAACGCTCGGGCTTTTGTGCACAAATTTACTATTGAGATGCGTTAAAGTCTGATTAGAATTTTATTTGTACTGTTTGTTTTAAAGAGAGAGGGGGAGATAGTGAACAACCTATTACGTCTTATCGGACGCCGTCTTATTGCGCTGCCGATTATGGCTTTAGGCGTCACCTTTCTCGTATTCTTCCTAATGTCTTTCTCGCATGTTGATCCTGCATACAATGCTTTGGGAGAGTCTGCTTCTGCAGAAGCTATCCAGCAGTATCACATTGAGAATGGCCTTGATGATCCATGGCCTGTGAGATATGTACGTTATATCGGTGATGTTGCTCATGGAAACTTGGGTACCTATGGCACTTCTCACTATTCAGTTGCTGCAAGAATTTCAAAGGCTTTGCCAGTAACTATGCAGTTGACCTTTATGGGTCTCTTTATTGGCGCAATAGTTTCATTTACGTTGGGCGTTATTGCGGCTCTCTATAGAGACCAATGGCCCGATCAAATCATCCGTGTATTCTCAATTGCCGGTCTTGCAACGCCATCATTCTGGTTGGCAGTTCTTTTGATTCTGGTCTTTGCGTCTACGCTCAAGCTTTTGCCTGCCTCTGGAGCACTGCCAGACCCTACGGTAAATCTTGGCGGCTACTTTGCCCGTATGATTATGCCGGCATTTGCACTTGCAGTTCCAATGTCTGGTCAGATGACTCGTATTGTTCGTACTGCAATGGTTGAGGAGCTGGATAAGGACTACGTCCGTACAGCTCGCGGTGCCGGTATTCCAGAGAGAATCGTTATCGCAAGAAACGTTCTGCGCAACGCTCTTATTACCCCTGTAACCACACTTGGTCTCAAGATTGGTTACCTCATGGGTGGCGCCGTTGTTATTGAGGTTATCTTTAACCTTCCTGGCATGGGTACCGCTATTCTCGAGGGCATCCAGGGTAACGAGGCAATGCTTGTTCAGGGTGTTGTTGTTGTCGTTGCACTGTCCTTCATCATCATCAACATTGTTGTTGATATGTTGTACATCTTGATTAACCCACGCATTAGGACGGTGTAGTGCGATGGTACAAATTAGAAAAAAACAAGTCGAGAAGCTCGAAGAAGCTGCAGCAAAGGGTTTAACCTTTGGTGGCTTTAAGAAGATGAAGACAGCTTCCAAGATTGCTCTTGTTATTCTTGTCTTGGTTGTCCTTGTTTCTGTCTTTGCAAACCTTATTGCTCCACATAACCCACTTGAGATTTTCAACGCTCGTCAGGCTCCAGGAAATGGATTCATTTTTGGTACTGACGATAAGGGCCGCGACATTCTTTCTCGCATGCTCTATGGTGGTCAGTATTCACTGGTCATTGGTTTTGGCGCTACGGGTATGGCGCTTTTATGTGGCTCAATTATTGGTGCAATTGCAGCTGTTTCTAGAAAGGCTGTCTCTGAGGTCATCATGCGTGTGCTCGACATCATCATGTCGTTCCCAGGCATCGCACTTGCAGCAGTCTTTGTTTCTATTCTGGGTAACAGTGTTCCTTCAATTATCTTTGCTATTGGCTTTATGTACACGCCACAGATTGCACGTATTGTTCGCGCAAATATCGTAAGCGAGTACGGTGAGGATTACGTAAGGGCAACCATTGTTTCTGGTGCTCGCGCTCCTTGGATTCTGTGGAAGCATGTTCTTCGTAACTGCATTGCTCCAATCATGGTCTTTACCGTTACGCTTGTTGCAGACGCAATCATCTTTGAGGCATCCCTGACCTTCATTGGAGCAGGTATTGCAGAGCCAACTCCAACATGGGGTAATATTTTGGCTGATGCTCGTGCTGGCGTTCTTGCTGGTCGTTGGTGGCAGGCATTCTTCCCAGGCTTGGCTATTATGTTGACTTGCCTGGCACTGAACATCCTCTCTGAGGGTCTTACTGACGCTATGGCAGCAGCACCTGGCGCTCCTGTTGATACAGAGAACTCTGACTCCAGGCGCGCAGATGACATCTTGGCATCTGATCCAGTTCGTGCGTATGCAGAGCAGGCAGAGTCTCTTGAGCGCCGGCTTAACGCACTCAAGGAGGTTGAGCTTTCCAGAACTGATAGGCGTAAGCCTGACTATGATGTAAAGCCGCTACTCAGTGTTAAAGACCTTTGCATCAGCTTTGAGTCTCACGGAGACGTTAAGGTTGTTGACCACGTAAGCTTTGATGTTCGTCCTGGTCAGTGCATGGCGCTGGTTGGCGAGTCTGGCTGCGGTAAGTCTATTACCACCAAGGTCATCATGGGTCTAACTGATCCAAAAGAGACCATTACTGGTGAGGTTCTCTACAAAGATCAAGACCTTCTGAAGCTCTCCAAAGAAGAGCATCGCAAACTGCTTGGACACGAGCTTGCAATGGTCTATCAGGATGCGTTGTCTTCCTTGAACCCTTCCATGCTTATCTCTTCTCAGATGAAGCAGCTTACTAGCAGGGGAGGCACCCGTACTGCAGAGGAGCTTCTGGAGCTTGTAGGCTTGGATCCAAAGCGTACGCTTGAGTCCTATCCACACGAGCTTTCTGGTGGTCAGCGCCAGCGTGTTCTGATTGCTATGGCTCTTACCCGCGATCCTTCTCTGGTTATCTGCGACGAGCCAACAACCGCTCTGGACGTTACTGTTCAGAAGCAGGTCATCAAGCTCTTAAATGACCTCCAGCGTCGTCTTGGCTTCGCAATGATCTTTGTTAGCCACGACCTTGCACTTGTTGCTGAGGTTGCTTCTGAGATTACCGTTATGTACGCAGGTCAGGTTATTGAGCAGGCAGCTACCACTGAGCTTCTGACCAATCCTGTCCACGAGTACACCCGCGGTCTTCTCGGCTCTGTTCTTTCCATTGAGGAAGGTGCACAGGACGGTACCAGGCTTCACCAGGTACCAGGTTCTGTTCCTTCTCCAGAGGACTTCCCAACAGGTGACAGGTTTGCTCCTCGTTCAAGCCATCCAGACTTGGGTCTTGAGGTACATCCTGTTATTAAGGAGATTCCTGGTAAGCACCATCGTTTCTCCGAGCTGCCTGATGAGTATCTGAAGGAGCATGGTCTTGTGCCTTACCTTGAGCGTTCTCAAAAGGAGGTGAGGTAAATGGCTACAACAACTGAAGAGCAGCCAATTATCTTCCTCGATGACATTTCGGTAACGTTTAAGACACGTACAGGCTCAATCTTTAAGCCTAATAAGGTCCACGCAGTACAGAATGTTTCGCTTAAGCTTATGCCTGGTGAGACCATTGGTATTGTTGGTGAGTCTGGCTGCGGAAAGTCCACTACTGCAAATGTCATGTGTGGTCTTCAGTCACCAACGTCTGGCCATGTGTACTTCAAGGGAATGGATGTTACCAAGCGTACTCCAGAGCTCAGGAAGCAGATTGGACGCGTTGTCTCTGTTGTTTTCCAGGACCCAGCAACTGCTCTTAACCCTCGTATGATTGTTAGAGATCAGCTCATGGATCCACTGTTGGTGCACAAGGTAGGAACAGAAGAGGAGCGAGAAGCCCGTATTAATGAGCTAGTCAGTTTGGTAGGACTTCCTCATTCCGCTCTCCGCGCTCTTCCTGGTCAGCTCTCTGGTGGTCAGCGTCAGCGCGTTGCTATTGCACGTGCACTTTCTCTGAATCCATCAGCAATCATTGCTGACGAGCCTACTTCCGCACTGGATGTTTCTGTTCGTGCACAGATTTTGAACTTGCTCACTGACCTCAAGTCTGAGCTGGGTCTCTCGATGATCTTTATTTCGCACGATATTCAGACTGTCCGCTATGTTTCTGACCGCATCATTGTTATGAACCACGGCCAGATTATGGAAGATGGTCCTGCTAAGCAGGTCTTCGAGCATCCAACAGATCCTTACACTAAGACGCTTTTGGGTGCTGCTCCATCTTTGCTTCATCCTAAATTGGGTGAGTAGCGCTTTTCGTTTTTGTTTGATCAGAGCGCAGCTTAGGCTGCGCTCTTTTAGCTTGTTAGGTGGATCAATGCACCAAGAAATGCTTGAGCTGACAGAATTGAAAGCAGCTCATGCTTTGACGCCCTATCCTTCGGATTTTGAGGCGTTTTGGAAGGCGAGAATGGAGGAGGCAGATAACGCTCCTCTAGAATGGCAGGTTGCTCCTTCAGCAGAGGTTACGTCAACTGCCTTAGCTCACTTTTTTGATTTGACGTTTGTGGGTATTGATGGAGCAGAAGTCTATGCCAAGTATCTGCGTCCGCAGACTGCTTCAAGCGTAAAAACTCCACTTGTCCTTCAATTTCATGGCTATCCAGGATCTTCTCGCAGCTGGTTTGAGCAGAGCTCTTTTTTAGGTATGGGTTGCTCACTGATTGCGCTTGATAACCCAGGGCAGGGTGGCCGCAGTTTGGACGGAAGTTCTTATAAGAGCACTACCGTCTCTGGTCACTTAGTGCTTGGACTAGATGGGCCTGTAGAGGATCTTTACTTTGTTCATCTCTATCAGAACATTCGCTTACTTTGTAGAATTGTCCGCCAGCTTGAAGGCATTGATACAGGTCGTGTTTTTGTAAACGGTGCGTCGCAGGGAGGCGGTATTGGTCTTGCTACCTGCGCACTCAATCAGAACCTTATCAATAGGGCAGCAATTCTTTATCCCTTCCTCACTGATTTTAGGTGTGTGTGGGAGCTTAATGCTGACGAGGTGGCTTACGAGGGGATTCGCTATTATTCCCGTTGGTTTGATGCAGACGGCTCTCGCGTTGATGAGGTCTTTGCAAAGCTTGCCTACATTGACTCAGCTAATTTTGCACGTCTAGTTACCTGTCCTGTGCTTTTTGGCACTGGACTTGATGACCCAGTAGTTCCTCCAGAGGCTCAATTTGCGGCTTATAATGCTCTGACCTGCCCAAAGAGACATCTCCTTTATCCTGGCTTTGCGCATGAAGAGATTGGTGATTTTGACGATAAAATCATTGATTTTTTCTGCTCAGAAAATGGGGAGCAAGCTCTTGAAGAGCTGGACTCGTCTTTTCCTGCTCAGGCAGAAGGCGAGGTGAAAGCATGAGGGGCTTAACGCAAAGGCTTGAAGATGCTCGTTCTTATCGCGGTGCGTGGCTTAGACCATCAAACTTTGAATCATTTTGGAAGACATCTGTAGCGTTTGCACAAAATGCTCACGTAGAAAGTGTTGTTGATCTGCCGTCCGCTACCCAGACTGCAATGTTTAAGCGCATCACATTCACCTCAACTGACCAGACGCAACTGAGCGCTCGCGTCATTCTTCCAGCTGGTGCATCGGCGGCAGAGCCGCTAGCTGCAGAAGAGCTGTCCGCTCTGACAGAGCTCCCAGCAGTGGTACTTTTCTCCGATCTTGGGCGGGGAGTGCGCAGCTGGCTGCACCTTTTGCGCTTCACGGCGCTTGGCATGCCTGTTGTGGCCCTGGAGGCTCGTCCGTGCGAACTTCAGCTTAAAGACGCTTGGAGGGGAGCGTTTACCGCAGATGAGCTTGCCCACGCGCTCATCAACCCAGATGACGCCGCATCCTCCACGCTCAAGCAGCTCATCGACGACGCGCTGATAGCTGCCTCTGTTGCCTCGCGATTCCTGGGGCGCACAACCGTCACTTGGGGAGAAGGTCTAGGCGGCTCGCAGGCATTGTTTGCGGCTGCACTTTTGCCCAATGAAGTGAGCGCCACCATGGCACTAAACCCACTCTTTGCCGACAATGCAACAACCCTGCGTGCGGTTGTCGGGTGCGGAGATACTCCGCAGTCAGATGCAGCTATCGACGCGGTCGGGCTTCTCGACAGCGCATGCGCGGCAGAGTCGGTACGTGTGCCAACGCTTATTGGCACGGCTTTGTTAGATCAGAGTGCTCCCACTGAGGGAACGTTTGCGTTGTATAACCGCCTGCTGGGGCAGAAAGAAATACGCGTGTATCCCAAGTTTGGTCACGAACGCATCAATCAGTTTGAGAACGAGCAAATTAACTATCTTAGCAAGGTTATATCAGAGCTAGTGATGCCTAAGCGGACTATAATTACGTAGGTTATTTGAAGTTGCTATTGACCTCAGCTTTGGTTGGCTTCTTCAGTACATTGTTGTATGAATCTAGTTGGATTCTCCAACGTATGAAAGGATAAAACATGTCCAGTAACGTACCATTTAGCGGTGTTGTTCCACCAGTCGTAACCCCAGATACTCCAGACCATCAGCTTGATGTTGTGTCTTTTGAGCGCTCCATTAACCGTCTCATTGAGGCTGGCGTAGATGGTTTGTTCTTCCTCGGCTCTTCTGGCGAGGTTGTTTTTGCATCTGATGAGCGTCGTGATCAGATTGTTCGTGAGGCTGTTCGCATTGTTGATCACCGCGTTCCCGTGCTTGTTGGCATCATTGATACCGAGACCGAGCGCGTACTTGAGCACGGCCGTCGTGCTCTTGCACTGGGTGCAGATGCTCTTGTAGCAACCGCTCCTTTCTACGCACTTGGCGGCCCAGCTGATGTAGAGGAGCATTTCCGCATCCTTCACCAGGAGCTAGACGCACCTCTGTTTGCCTACGACATTCCTGTTTGTGTTCACACTAAGCTTTCTTGGAAGATGCTTGCACGTCTTGGCGCAGAAGGCGTTCTTGCAGGTGTTAAGGACTCTTCTGGTGACGATATCTCGTTTAGGTATCTTGTTCAGGAGAACGAGAAGAACGGTCATCCTTTAACTCTTCTGACCGGCCATGAGATTGTTGTTGATGGTGCTCTTCTTTCTGGTGCAGATGGCTCTGTTCCTGGTCTTGCTAATGTTGAGCCAGAGGGTTACGTTCGTATGTGGAAGGCAGCTCAGGCAGGTAACTGGGCTGAGGTTAAGCGTGAGCAGGATCGACTCAACGAGATTTCCCACATCTTTGATGTCACTACAGGCGTTCAGGGTTATGGTGCTGGTGTTGGTGCATTCAAGTGCGCTCTTAACCTCATGGGTATCTTTGATTCTGACCAGATGCCTCGTCCTGTTAAGCCACTTGATGGTCAGAACCGTGAGGCAATCAAGCAGGTTCTTGTTGCAAACGGCCTTCTCTAAACAAGAGGGGACACCATGGACTCCAAATTTATTTCTCCAACTCACGTTTGCGCCGTTGATATTGGCGGCACAAAAATTGCTTGTGGCATAGTCACCCTCAACGGCACTGATGCTCCAAACGTCCAGTCCGTAAAGAAGGTTCCTACCAACGCAAAAGAGGGTGGCAAGCAGGTTCTTGCCACCGTCCTGCAGGCAATTAGAGAGGCACTTGCTCGCGCAGAAGAGTTAGGTCTTACCATCTCTGGTGTAGGTATTTCTTCTGCAGGCGTTGTTGACCCACGCACAGGAGACATTACCTACGCAAATGAGCTTATGCCTGGCTGGGGTGGAACCGCTCTTGGCTCTGCAGTTACCAGCGAGTTTGGTCTTCCATGTAGTGTTCTCAATGATGTTCACGCTCACGCCCTGGGTGAGGCTCGACATGGCGCTGGTCACGGTAAAGATAGCGTTTTGACCGTAGCAGTTGGTACCGGTATTGGCGGAGCTTTTGTAAACCATGGCATTTTGATGCTGGGTGCTCACGACGAGGCTGGCCACATTGGTCATGTTGCAACTCCTGCAGCTGCGGGCGTTGATTGTCCTTGTGGCGGAACTTCTCACCTTGAGCCTGTTTCTGCAGGTCCTGGCATTATTCGCGAGTATGTCCGTCTTGGTGGATCCGATACGCTTGAAGATGGTTCTGCTCTTGATGGCGCAGAGATTGATCGCAGAGCTCTTGCTGGCGAGAAGATCGCGCAGGCTGCAGAGGAGCGCTCGGGCCGTGCACTTGGAGAGGTCTTGGGCAGCATGTGTAACATGCTTGACCCTTCTGTCATCATCCTATCCGGTTCTGTAGCAGAGTGCGGTAAGTACTGGCACCAAGCGCTTGCAGCTGCATTTAAGTTGCAGGCCATGCCTCCTGTTCAGGCAACTCCTATTGTGAAGGGTACTCTTGGTGGAGAAGCCCCTCTTATTGGAGCTGCAGAAAACCTTGTTTTACCTGGCTATTTAGAGACACGTCTTTAAGCAGAAAAGTGCCAGTAGACACATTGTTTGCTGGATATCGCGTTGCAAAGACAGACTCTTTTAACGTACGTACATTTTGTGAGGAGAATACTGTGGCACATTCAGAGCTTGTTGAGTCACTAAAAGGAAAACTCATCGTTAGCGTCCAGGCGTATCCTGGTGAGCCTATGAGGCATCCAGAGACTATGGCTCAGATTGCTCGCGCTTGTGAGCTTGGCGGCGCTGCTGCTATTAGGTGCCAGGGCTTGTCTGATATCTCTGCTATTAAAGGTAGAGTTGAAATTCCTGTCATTGGTCTTTGGAAAGAGGGCCATGAGGGTGTCTACATTACTCCTACACTTCGTCATGCACGCGCTTGCATTCACGCGGGCGCAGACGTTGTTGCTTTGGATGCAACAGACCGCCCAAGACCAGATGGTAGAACCTTTGAAGAGACAGTTGCAGCTCTTCGTTCAGAGTCTGACGTGCTTATCATGGCTGACTGCATGACTATGGATGACATTCGTCGAGCTGTTGCTGCTGGCTGTGACTTAGTTTCAACTACGCTCTCTCATAATAAGGCTGCTATTGATACAACGCTTGATGATGGTCCTGACATTGCTCTCCTTAAGCAAGCAACCACTGAATTCCCTGGTATTGCCATTATTTGTGAGGGTCACGTGCACACGCCACAAGATGCAAGAGATGCTCTTGATGCAGGTGCTTGGGCAGTGGTTTCAGGTACTGCCATTACGCATCCAACTTCAATTACCTCTTGGTTTGCCGCGGCACTTGAGGATTAGCGCTCGGAGCGGTAAGGTTTTCTCGTTACGTATTTAAGGAGCGCCTGTGAAGAAAAACGATCCTACACCTTCAGTTATTCCCGACATTGTCATTATTACGGGTATGTCTGGATCGGGTCGCACGCAGGCGCTTCATGTGTTTGAGGACATGGGTTATTTCTGCATTGATAACCTGCCACCAGCTCTTATTTTGCAGCTTTCTAACCTAGTGGGCATTAATACAGGCGTTGGTCGTCACTTGGCAGTTACCTGTGATTTGCGCTCTCAAGGTCTTTTTGATGATATCTCGGAGGCTTTGAAGTCACTTGCAGATCACGAGCTTACCTACAAGATTGTCTATCTGGACTCCTCAGATGAGGTGCTCATGCGTCGCTACAGCGAGAATCGACGCCGTCATCCTTTAGCCCAGGAGGGAGAAAATCTCTCATCTGCAATTTCTAGGGAGCGCGCACAGCTGCAAGATATAAAAGCGCTCGCAGATGTGGTCCTAGACACCTCGTCTATGCGTACTAATACGCTCAAGAGCCGCCTTCGTCGTGCATTTTCTGAGCTTGCCGAACAGCAGCTTATGGATGTAAGTGTGTTTTCATTTGGCTTTAAAAATGGTTTGCCCGTTGAGGCTGACCTTATGATTGATGTGCGATTTTTGCCCAATCCTTACTATGACCCAGAGCTGAGGCCGCTCACTGGTCTTGATGAGCCTGTGGCTCAGTTTGTTCTCAAGCATGGCACTACTAAGAAATTCCTTAAGTCCTGGTTTGAGTTGCTTGATGTAGTTATGCCTGGTTATGTACAAGAAGGCAAGAGTTTGCTTTCTATTGCTGTGGGTTGTACGGGTGGCCAGCATAGAAGTGTTGCAATTGCCTGTGCTACTGCAGAGCACCTCACTAATCAGGGGTATCGTGTAACGCTCTTTCATCGCGATCTTGAGGCGGCTCAGAAGAAGTCTCAGCAGGCTGAGTAGAGATAGTCTGCCATGTCATATACAGCCTTGGTAAAAAATGAGCTGGTTAGCGTACCAGAAATTCAGACGGATTGTGAATTAGCCCAGCTTTCCGCTCTTATCCGTGTTTCGGGCACGTTGTCGATGCACGGCCCTGGTAAATTTGCTGTTCGCATAGTTACCGAGACTGGTACGGTTGCCCGTACGGTTATTAGTTCTTCTCGCCGTTTGTTTGATCTGGGCACTTCCGTTGAGTATCGTCGCTCAATCATGCATAAGAAACGCAACTATTTGCTTGAAATTTCTAATCAGGATTCGCTTGCGGAAGCACTTTCTGCGCTTGGTATTTATGTACCAGGAGAAGGTCTTGTAAGTGGTATTCCAAAAAATATTATCCGTACCAAGCAAGCCCAGCGCGCTTTTTTGCGTGGAGCGTTTATGGCGGGCGGATTTTTAGCCGATCCCTTAAAAGATTTTCACCTAGAGATTGCTGTCTCAGGTGAAAGATTTGCAACTGAGCTGGTAAAACTTATGGGGTCAATTGGTGTTAAAGCACGTCTTAATCATCGTAATCGTAACACCAATGCTCTAATGCGTACTAGAGAAATTTATGCCGTCTACCTTAAAAGTTCTGACGACATCATCAAGTTTTTGCAAGAAATTGGTGCGCCTACTATGGCGCGCGCTATAGCGTTTACACGCGTGCAAAAGCGTTATCGTAATAACGTAAACCGAGTTGTTAACGCAGAGATGGCAAATCAAACACGGTCTTCAAATGCAGCTGCAGACCAGCTGGCGCTTATAGAAAAGGCCGAGAAACTCATTGGACTCAAGGCGCTTTCACCAGCGGTCAGAGATTTTTGTCTTGCAAGAAAAGATAACCCTGAGCTGTCATTGTTAGCGCTAGGGGAGTCGTTTGTGCCGCCTGTATCAAAGTCCGCTATGTATCACCGATTGCTTCGTTTAGAAAAAATCGTTCAGGATTTAGAAAAAGATGCATAAGTCATCGGTGAGTGCGGTAAAATACACGGTGTACGGTTTAAATGTTTATGAATCCGGAGAATGGCTCTGGGTCACCGAAAGGAGCATTACGTATGGCAGTAAAGGTTGCTATTAACGGTTTTGGCCGCATTGGTCGCCTTGCATTTAGGCAGATGTTTGGTCATGAGGGTTCTGAGATTGTTGCAATCAACGACCTTACTTCTCCAGAGATGCTTGCATATCTTCTGAAGTATGACTCTACTCAGGGCAACTATTCCCGTGATCACAAGGTAGAGGCAACTGACCACTCCATCATCGTTGACGGCCACGAGATTGTTATTTACAAGGAGGCAGACGCTAACAACCTGCCTTGGGGCGATCTCAACGTTGACGTTGTTCTTGAGTGCACTGGTTTCTACACTTCTAAGGAAAAGGCACAGGCTCACATCAACGCTGGTGCTAAGAAGGTTGTCATTTCTGCTCCTGCAGGCAATGACCTCCCAACCATCGTCTTCAACGTTAACCATGAGACCCTCACTGCAGATGACAACATCATCTCTGCAGCTTCCTGCACCACCAACTGCCTTGCTCCTATGGCAAAGGGCCTCAACGACTTCGCAACTATCAAGTCCGGTATCATGACCACCATTCACGCATACACTGGTGACCAGATGATCCTCGACGGCCCACAGCGCAAGGGTAACTTCCGTCGTTCCCGTGCTGGTGCAGAGAACATCGTTCCTAACTCCACCGGTGCTGCTAAGGCTATCGGCCTTGTTCTTCCTGAGCTCAACGGCAAGCTTATTGGTGCTGCTCAGCGCGTTCCTACGCCAACTGGCTCCCTCACCAACCTCTATGCTGTTGTTGACAAGAAGGTCACCGTTGACGAGGTCAACGCTGCAATGAAGGCATATGCAGAGACCATCCCAGAGACCTTTGGTTACAACGAGGATGACATTGTTTCCCGTGATATCGTCGGCGAGACCCACGGCTCCATCTTCGACGCAACTCAGACCATGTGCTCTGACCTCGGCGATGGCACCACTCTTGTTCAGGTCACCTCTTGGTATGACAACGAGAACTCCTACACTTCTCAGATGGTCCGCACCATCAAGTACTTCGAGAAGTTTGTTGCTTAATTCTAGTTACATAGACGCCTTAGGCGCGGTCGCAGCATCAGCCGCGATCGCGCCTTCTTTTGTTGGAAACGTATTTAAAGGAGTGACATGGCTTTTACAAAGAAGACTGTCCGCGATGCAGATGTTGATGGCAAGCGCGTTCTTATGCGCGTTGACTTCAACGTGCCTCTAAAGGACGGCGTTGTTACTGATGACACCCGCGTTCGCGCTGCACTTCCAACCATCCAGTATCTTCTCGACCACAACGCAAAGGTCATCCTGATGAGCCACCTTGGCCGTCCAGATGGCACCGGCTTCCAGCCAGAGCTTTCCCTGCGTCCAGCTGCAGAGAAACTTGCTGAGCTTCTTGGCCACGAGGTTAAGTTTGTTGAGGATACTTATGGCGAGAAGGCCCGTGAGGCTGTAGACGCACTCAAGGACGGCGAGGTTCTTGTTCTTGAGAACGTCCGTTTTGACAAGCGTGAGAAGAAGAACGATCCAGAGATTGCAAAGATTCTTGCTTCATATGGTGACATCTTTGTTCTTGATGCATTTGGTACTGCTCACCGCGCACAGGGTTCTGTTGTTGGACCAGCTGCTTACCTTCCTGCATATGCTGGTTTCCTGCTTGAGAAAGAGGTTGACACTCTTACCTCTATCTTCTCTAACCCAGAGCGCCCACTTGTAGCTATTGTTGGCGGCTCTAAGGTTTCTTCTAAGATTGGTGTTCTTGATCACCTTATCGACTCTGCTGATACCCTCATCATTGGTGGAGGTATGGCATATACCTTCTTCCTGGCAAAGGGTTATTCCGTTGGTACTTCTCTTCAGGAGCCAGACTGGATTGAGCGCGCAGGCGAGATGCTCAAGAAGGCAGAGGAGAAGAGCGTTAAGATTTTGCTTCCTGTTGACAACGTTGTTACCGATCACTTTGGTGAGGACGCTGTTGGTGAAGTAGTTCTTTCTGACCAGATTCCTGCAGACCGCATGGGTATGGACATTGGTCCTAAGACTGTTGAGCTTTACACCGAGGCAATTAAGGGCGCAAAGACTGTCTTCTGGAATGGTCCTATGGGCGTCTTTGAGTTTGATCAGTTTGCAAAGGGCACCGAGGCTGTTGCTCGTGCTGTTGCAGATGCTGATTGCACCTCTATCATCGGTGGCGGCGATTCCGTTGCTGCAGTTAACAAATTCCACCTTGCTGACAAGATGAGCTGGATTTCCACTGGCGGCGGCGCTTCCATGGAGCTCGTTGAGGGTAAGGCACTTCCAGGAGTGGAGGCGCTTCTCGATGCGTAATCGTATGATTGCAGGTAACTGGAAGATGAATGAGACTTTCGCTGAGGGCGTTGAGCTTGCTCAGGGAATTGTTGATCAGCTTGCTTCTGGTACCGGAAACGTTGATGTTGTTATTGCTCCACCTCTTGTAGACCTTAAGGGTGTCTCTGAGGTTCTTACCCAGGCCAACTCTTCTGTTGCGCTTTCTGCGCAGAATGTGTACTGGGAGGAGTCTGGTGCATTTACTGGTGAGACTTCTTCAGCAATGCTGACTTCCGTTGGTGCAACTTACTGCATCATTGGTCACTCCGAGCGTCGTGGTTACTTTGGTGAGACCGATGAGGACATTAACCGCAAGGCAAAGGCACTGATGGCTCATGACATCGTTCCTATTTCTTGCTGTGGTGAGTCTCTTGAGGTCCGCAATGCTGGTACTCACGTTCAGTTTGTTGTTGACCAGATCAAGGCAGATACCAAGGGTCTTGAGATTACTGATCCTTCCAAGTACGTCATTGCTTACGAGCCAATCTGGGCAATTGGTACTGGTATGACCGCAACTGCTGATGATGCACAAGAAGTTTGCGGTGCAATTCGCAAGACCCTGGTAGAGATTTTTGGCGCAGAAATTGCAGATGGCATCCGTATTCTTTACGGTGGCTCTGCAAAGCCAGAGAACGTTGGTGGCTTCCTCGAGAAAGAGGACGTTGACGGCGCTCTTGTTGGTGGCGCATCTCTCAAGGCTGATTCCTTTGTTGCAATGGTAAAAAGCGCAATGAACTAAACATTGGCAAAGCTCCTTACCTTAGGTTAGGTGCTCAGCTCATTTGTTAAGTTCTTGATTGTTTTGCAACTTGGCACACGTCATTCCCAAAGGGGAGTGGCGTGTGCTATTCTTTTCTATCGTACGTAAAAGTAACTAGGGCTGGATCTTCTCGCCAGCAAGAGGGGGAACCTCGTGGGCGTTCTGAATACAATTCTTTTGGTGCTGTTTGTTCTTTCTGGCATTTTGACAGTGCTGCTTGTTTTAGCACATTCCGGAAAGGGCACTGGCGTTTCTGACATGATTGCCGCATCTATGTATAACGCAAGCGCTGGTTCAGGCATTATGGAGAAGAACCTTGACCGTCTTACCATCATTACTACAACCATCTTTTTGGTCTGCGCTATCGTGATGGCTTTGACATTCCCTGTTGGCGCTATTGGTTAAGCGGCTGCTTTTATATTTGAATCATCTGCCGAGAAACCCGGGTTTCTCGGCATTTTTTTCAAGTGTTTTAAAAAGCAAAGGTCAATTTGCTAGTAGAAATAACGGCAAACAAGTTGAGTTTGATAGTTAGTTGCTATCTTTTACCTCTTAACAGAATTTTCAATAACGTTTCTCATATGTAAACAAATTTGATTTAAGTTCGTATCCTGAACACAAATAGTCATTATATTTGGATACGTTTTACTGGGATTGGTATGCATGAATTTGCTTATCCAAGAGATATTTTTTTGGTTAAGCAACTTATCCATGGTAAAATTGCACCTTGCTGTGTAGTAACGGCATAGTTGTTGTAGGAATGCTAGGTTGCCATACCGAGAAAACCTCGCTTATCAGGTGGATAAGCGCAAGGCGGTGAGGAGAGTCAATGGCACGGTTTGTTTGGTACGTTACAAAGAGGATTTTGAGCTACATTGTGATGATTTTTGTTGCAACTTCGCTCACATTTTTCCTTGCGTCAGCGTTTATGAATCCACGCTCTAACTTTGAGCAGCGTACTCCACGTCCTCCACAGGAGTCTATTGAGACTAACCTGTATAGGACTAACCTGAATGATAAAACTCCAGTTATTGAGCGCTATCAGGTTTGGATTACCAATCTATTTACCAAGTTTGATCTTGGTATGACTCCAACAGGAGATAATGTTAACCGTGAGATGAGCTCTAGGTTTATGGCTTCCATTGAGCTTATGACTCCAGCAACTATTTTGTCAGTAATTATTGGTGTTAGCCTGGGTGTTTATACCGCTCAGCGCCAGTATCAGTGGCAAGACCGTTTCTTTAGCGGCGTTGCTTCAGTACTTCTGGTTGTTCCAACCGTTGTTATGGCAATCTTGATTGTTTTTGCAGCAATCGAGATAAATGCACGTGCCGGTACTCGTATTTTCTACGTAACCGATCTTTCCAGTGGAGATACAGGAAACTTCTTCACCTGGCTCATTGACTTCCTACAGCACATTATTCTCCCAACCATTGTTCTTACTATCGTAAGCTCTGTTGGTTACCACCTATCACAGCGTACGTACCTGCTCGACGAGATGCATGCAGACTACGTTCGTACTGCTCGTGCAAAGGGACTTACTCGCAAGAAGGCAATTCGTAAACATGCTCTTCGCGTCTCTTTGATTCCAACTGCTGTTTCAGTTGCTTTCTCACTTGCAGGCATCTTTACCGGTGCTGTTATGACCGAGAAGGTCTTTGCAATTCACGGTCTTGGTGAGTACTTCATTAACTGTATTAACAACAACAATATTCATGGTGCAGTTGCAGTTGCAGCATTCTCTGGCGCAATGACTCTTGTTGGCGCTCTTCTGGCTGACCTCTTTGCTGCTGCCCTTGATCCACGAATTAAGATGAGCTAAGGAGGCGGACATGTCTAAAGAAGAGCTTCAGAATAATAACGATAAAAACGTCTCCGTTGATGCGGGTCTTACTAATGCTGAGCGTGAGCTTCAGGCAGATGCTAAGTCTGACAACAAAGAAGTTAAAAGAATTAGCTACGCCGGCCTAATTGCAAGGCGTTTCTTCCGCCAGCGTTCTGCAGTAATCGGCTTGATTATTCTTGGAATTATGGTTCTTATTGCAATTTTTGGACCATATGCCACTTCGTTTAATTACACAGATGCTGACTTTACCGCAATTAATGTGGCTCCTAATGCAAAACATTGGTTTGGTACTGATGGTGCTGGTATTGACCTGTATGCCTGCGTTGTCCACGGCCTGGGTCGTTCTTTGACCATCGGTATCAGCTATGCAATCTTGACCACAATCATTTCTGCAATCATTGGTACAGCTATAGCATATGTCCGTGGCATTCCAGAGAAGATTGGTATGTGGCTTCTTGATATGCTTATGGTCATTCCTAGCTTCCTGCTCGTTGCTATGATTGTTCGTGCGGCAGGCGGTGAGTCTGGTTGGCTCATGCTTATCTTTGGTTTGACTGTTTTTGGCTGGATTGGTCGCGCACGTACTATCCGTACCATGGCCCTGTCTTTGCGTGAGAGAGATTACGTTAAGGCTGCTAAGTACATGGGTGTTCCTTCATTTACCATCATTATTCGACATCTTATTCCAAACCTTGGATCAATTCTTATTATTGATTTGGTTTTGGCTGTTATTGGTGGTATTAACTCTGAGACCGCATTCAGCTTCTTGGGTCTTGGTATTAAGGCACCAGATACCTCTCTTGGTTACCTTCTGAGTGCTGGCTCTTCCGCAATGCTTACTACTCCATGGATGATTCTGATTCCATCGGCAATTCTTATTGTTGTTTGTGTTGGCCTGCAGCTCATTGGCGATGGCCTTCGCGATGCCTTTGACCCTTATTCACGTGCTGCTGGTAGCGTTAAAGATCACGAAGAGGATTCTTCCAAAGATGACGCTCAGCTTGGCGATCTTGAGGGTAGCATCGTTTCTGAAGAAACTACGGAGCGTGCATAATGTCTGACACTACTAATACTTCAACAAAGCAGGGAAGTGTAGAGATGGACGATGTCCTTCGCTATGAGCTGCTTGAATCCAATGGTCCAAAGGGTGCACCAACAGGAGATCCAGTTCTTTCTGTTCGCAATCTTAAGGTTTCTTTTAATACTGAGGCTGGTCGTGTAGACGCCGTCCGTGGTGTTAACTTTGACCTCTGGGGTGGCCGTACTCTTGGTATTGTAGGTGAGTCTGGTTCTGGTAAGTCAGTAACCGCTCTATCTCTTATCGGTCTTCTTGATGATAATGCTCACGTTACTGGCTCTATTAAGCTTGGTAATGAGGAGCTCATTGGCAAGACCGATGAAGAGATGTCACAGCTTCGTGGCACTAAGATTTCTATGATTTTCCAGGATCCACTTTCCGCTTTGACTCCAATGTTCTCTATTGGAGATCAGCTTGCAGAAGCTCTGATTACTCACAATCCTCACATGAGTAAGGAAGACGTGCGTAAACGTTGTATTGAGCTTCTCTCTATTGTTGGTATCACTGATCCTGAGAACCGTCTGGATTCCTTCCCACACGAGTTTTCTGGTGGTATGCGTCAGCGTGTTGTTATTGCAATTGCTATTGCAAACAATCCTGACATTATCATTGCAGACGAGCCTACTACCGCTCTTGACGTAACTATTCAGGCTCAGATTCTTGACGTCTTGAAGGTTGCGCAGAAAGAGACTGGTGCAGCAGTTGTTTTGATTACACACGACCTTGGTGTTGTTGCAGGTACAGCTGATGACATCATGGTTATGTATGCAGGTCGTGGCGTAGAGCGTGCAAGTGTTGATACGCTCTTTGCTGAGCCTCGTCATCCTTATACCATGGGTCTTTTAGGCGCTGTTCCTAAACCACACCTTCAGGCAGAGCACAGGCTTGTTCCTATTAAGGGCAATCCTCCATCACTTGCTGCCATTCCAACTGGTTGTCCATTTAACCCACGTTGCCCTATGGCTACCGAGGAATGCTCCAAAAAAGAGCCACTTTTGCTACCTGCAAATGCCGCTGAAGGTCACTTGGCATCTTGCCACCACCTTCAGGAGATTTGCGAGAAGAACCTTACCTATGCTGAGGTTTATCCAGACTTTGAGCCAATCCTTCCAAAGTGGGCTGACGTTCCTCGTAACGAGCGTCCTGTTGTGCTTAAGGTTGAAAACCTTACCAAGACATTCCCTGTCCAGGGTAAGGGCTTCATTAGGCGCAGCAAGGGCACTATGACCGCTGTTGACCGTGCAAGCTTTGAGATTCATGAGGGAGAAACCCTTGCGCTTGTCGGTGAGTCTGGCTCTGGTAAGTCAACTACTTTGATGCAGATTATGGATTTGCTGAAACCCGAGGATGGCCGCATTACTGTCCTTGGCAAAGATGTAGCTGAGCTTAAAAACGCTGCACAGCGCAGAGAGCTTCGCAAGGATCTTCAGGTTATCTTCCAAGATCCAATGAGTTCTCTTGATCCTCGTATGCCTATTTATGACGTTTTGGCTGAGCCTCTGCAGGCACAGGGTTGGAATAAAGAGGATATTAACGCTCGTATTGGTGAGCTTATGCGTCTGGTTGGTATTAACCCAGACTATGTTGATCGTTTCCCATCTCAGTTCTCAGGTGGTCAGCGTCAGCGTATTGCTATTGCTCGTGCTCTTGCAACAAGTCCAAAGATTCTTCTGTTGGATGAGCCAATTGCGTCTCTGGATGTTTCTATTCAGGCAGGTATTATTAACCTTCTTGAGGACCTTCAGGTTCAGCTCAAGATTTCATATCTCTTTGTTGCTCACGATCTTGCTGTTATTCGTCATATTTCTGATACTGTTGCAGTTATGCACTTGGGCAAGATTGTTGAGTACGGTGATACTGAAGACGTCTTTACTAATCCACAAGATCCTTACACCAAAGCGCTTCTATCTGCTATTCCAATTCCTGATCCAAAGATTGAGCGTACTCGTGAGCGTATGATTTATCAGGATGGTAAGCTAGTTCCTGCAACTCTTATCTCTAACGAGTAACAAAGATTCAATAAAATTTTTGTAAACCCGCACTTGAAACTAGGTGCGGGTTTTTATTTGTTACAAATAGTGCACTAGGTTGTTACGGGAATGTTTCTGCTATGGAGTATTTTTAGGCAATTTCGTATAGTTAAGTGAATATCTGTAGGCCTTTAACGAAATGGGTGATTATATGGCTGACAGTTTTTCCCGTCGTTCGTTCTTTGCTTTGACTGGTATCACCGCCGCAGGTCTTGGCCTTGCTGGTTGTGCTCCATCAAATTCTCAGGGCGGTTCTTCCAATTCTGGAACTGAGCCACAGGACGGCTCTCCTGCAAACACTCCTCTGGATCAGCTTCCACTCCCAGAGAAGGGCAAGACGTACAACAATCCTAAGTCTCGTGATGAGGTTAAGGATGGCGGTACTCTAACTCAGCCAATCACAGAGATTGGCCCACAGTGGAATTACTACAGCCTTGCTGGTAATACCGCTTACATGAACATTCTTCACGGTCTTATGAACCCTCGTGACCTGTTCTTGAGTAACGCTAATGGTGATAAGTTTGAGCCAAACAAGGACTACATTAAGGACTTTAAGGTAGAGGAGAAGGACGGCAAGCAGGTTGCTACCCTTACCTTTACTGATCAGGCTACCTTCAATGATGGTACCGCTATTGATTGGACTGCAATTCAGACTGCATACATTACCATGAGTGGTCAGAATGATAAGTTTGAGGTTGCTGCTACTGATGGTTATGACAAGATTGAGTCTGTTGCGCAGGGTGATACTGCTAAGACCGCTGTTGTTACCATGAAGGCTCCAGTTTATCCAATCGAGAGCGTCTTGAGCTATGCTTTGCACCCAAAGCTTCAGGATCCAGACTTCTTCAATAACGGCTATAACAATGAGCCACACAATGAGCTTGGTTCTGGTCCTTACATCGTTGATTCTTTCGATGATTCTGCTGTAACCTTCAAGCCAAATCCAAAGTGGTGGGGTGACGCTCCTAAGCTTGACACTCTTGTCTACAAGCAGATGGATACTCAGGCTTCTATTAACGCTTTTAAGAACGAAGAGGTTGACACTACCGGTTCTTCCTCAGCTGGTTCTGCTGAGCTTCTTTCCAACTTCTCTGGTCTTGGTGATAAGGCTCAGATCCGTCGTGGTCTTGGTATGTCCATTGCTGTTATTGAGCTTAACTCTACTCGTGGCATTCTTCAGGACACTGCAGTTCGTAAGGCATTCTGCCAGGTTGTTGATCCAGCAACTATTGTTTCCATTGTCTTCCAGGGTGTTAACTGGAAAGAGGATGCACCAGGCTCTATGCTTTGGCCTTACTGGGCTGCTGGTTATGACAACAACCTTCCAGATGATGTTAAGAACCTTAAGTCTACTGATGAGCGTACCAAGGCTGCTAAGAAGACCCTTGAGGATGCAGGCTACAAGCTCAATGGTGATTATTACGAGAAGGATGGTCAGCAGGTAACCTTCAGTTATACCCTGTTCGGCGATGGCACTACTGTTAAGAACCGCGCTGCAGCAATCCAGAAGATGTGCAAGGATGCAGGCATCAACCTTACCCTTGATTCTCACCCAGCCTCTGAGTTCTCTAAGGTTCTTACCTCTGGTTCTTGGGATGTTTGCCTCTTTGGTTGGGTCGGCTCTCAAACTTCTTATAACAACGGCGGCCAGCTTTACGGCACTAAGTCTGATTCTAACTTTGGTAAGCAGGGCTCTGCAGAAACTGACGCTGCATTTGCAAAGGTTGTCTCTACCAAGGACTTTGATGAGCGCATGAAACTCATGAATGAGACAGAGAAGAAGATGATGGCAACTTATGCATATCTTCCTGTCTACACCGGTCCAGACTGCTACGTTGTTAAGAAGGGTCTTGCTAACTTTGGTCCTTCACTCTTCCAGAGCGTACCTGCAACCATTGTTGGCTGGCAGAAGTAAGTAAGGGATGCACTTGTCTTCTCGCAAAGTTCTTTTGAGAAAAAGTTTCAAATTTTCTCACAAATGTTGCTTGAAGATGTGTTAGTATATCCCTCGCTGCAAAGCAAGTCGGAGTGGCGGAATTGGCAGACGCGCTAGCTTGAGGTGCTAGTGGCCTATTAACGGCTGTGCGGGTTCAAGTCCCGCCTCCGACACCATGAAATTTCGGCGGATCTCTTCGGAGGTCCGCCTTTTTCGTATACTTGGGTTATGTAATTTGTTTAGTCTTTGCAGGTAAGGAGAATTTGTGGCTGATAACAAGTTGAGCATAAGGCGTGTCGAGGGAGTTGTCGACGGGACTGTTGCTGCAACTTTGTCTCAGTTGCTGCGACTGACTAACGATGCAGTGATTGTCTTTAATATGGAGGGCATAGTTCTTCTCGCCAATGAAGAGGCTGAAGCATTGTTTGCAAAGGCAGACAGAACAATTGCTGGCCAGGACGTTCGTTTGTTATTTACCCCTGCAAATGAAGAGAACTTGCAGGAAGCTTTTTCTGTAGAGTTTTTGCCATTTGCGATTGATGGCTCCACGTCTATGGTGACTGCTCCCGCGCAAGATGGCGCGTCGCAGGTGTTGGGTATACGTGCGGATTATGTGGGCGCACCTACACAGGCTATTGTTTTGACGGCATCAAAGGTTCGTGACTTGGCTAGTCCTATGCACGATGATGAGCGAATGGTGCTTGATCTTCGTCGGGCCAATAAAAGACTCTCAGGAGCGCTTCAGATTGTCTTGGATACACTTGACTCGGAAGATATGGGTCAGCTTATTGAGCGCGTGTTAGAAGAGCTCTCAGAGACTGTTGAGGCTGACGGAGCTCTTATTTATCTTGCTGAACAAGATGGGTACCATCTTCATGGCATTACGGAGTCGCTGAAGGAAGTTTCGTTCAGCGCCATTCCTCGATATTTTGCATTTAACAGCTCACTAGAGCGTTTGACGTTTTATTCTGAGCATGCGCTCCGTCTGCACACTATGCCTTTTAATTCAGACGTTCTTAAACAGGGAAAAGTTAAAAAACGCAATCTAGTTAATGAGGAAACTCGAGAAGTTATAACTGTTGATGCAAGTCATCTTCCTCCATTTACAAGCTTTCTTGTAGTTCCCGTGTGGTTTGGTGGCCACATTGTCGCCTTAATTGAGGTTGGTTGGGAGCGTAAGCGAGCCCTTTTGGTTGAGGATGCAAGACTTTTGGAGTCTATTGCCAATTACCTTTCAGTACAGCTTGTGGGTGCATTGTCGACTATGAGAACTCAGCGTAGAGATTCTCTTCGCGAGGCATTAGCTCGTGTGCGCCAAAGACTGCTTCATAGTACAGCAGAGGGCAAGAAGATCTCTGGAAAGCATTTACAGCAGGTTATGAGTTCGATTGGTTCTGAGCTTACAGCACAAGTTTTTTCGGTTGATTGCTGTGAAGTGACAGGTAATATCACGCTTCATGCGCTTGAAACTAAGAACGCATTTACAGGCGCTCAAGATACTATGCAGGACGTGCAAGAACAGCAGGACGCTGACAAGCAGATTACTCTTCCATCGACGGTTGAGGGCCTCAAGACAGGAGAGGGCGAGGCGTCAGTTAAAGAGATTGAGCTTGATTCTGAGTTGAGCCGCATGCTTGCTGCGCAGAGTTTACCCTGCAAAGGAGCTGTGCTTTTCTTAGGTAAATTTGCGGGAGAGCAACATACTTGGCTTTTCTTGAAAGAAGAAAACGCTGAGCCCTTCAGTGATATCGAGCTTGATTTCTTAGATCGCGTGATGCTTTTGGTTCACTCACTCGCAGTTGGAGCTGAAGAGAGCCAGCAAAATAAACATATTTCTCAGGCGCTGCAGTCTGGCATGAAAAATGAGTTGCAGCAAGTTGAGGGAATTTCTGCTGAGGGAATCTACTCTTCTGCAACAGCTGATGCGTTTGTTGGTGGAGACTTCTATAGCATGATTAAGCTGCCCGGACGCCGTGCGTGCATTATTATGGGTGACGTTTCTGGTAAGGGTATTGAGGCAGCATCCATTTCATCTGCTGTTAAGACAGCGCTTTCTGCCTATGCATGGGAGGGAAGAACTCCTGCTCGTATGGTGGCAACGCTGAATGAGTTCCTGTTGGGTTTCTCCAGAGCAGAGACATTTGCAACGCTTTTTGTTGGTATTGTTGACCTTGCTTCTTCATCACTTACATACTGTTCTGCCGGCCATCCACCTGCGATTTTGGTATCTGCTCAATCAGGGGATGCTGAGCTTTTGGACGTACAATCGGGCGTTGTGGGTGCGTTCCACGATATGGAGTACAAAAACGGTACGGTTCGTTTGCAGAAGGGCGATATCCTGCTGCTTTACACCGATGGAACTACAGAGGCTCGCAGTCCTGAGGGTGCTTTCTTTGGAGAAACCGGTCTGCGCGATATGATTATGAACGAGGTGCCTCGTGGCTTTAATGGTCTTCTAGACAGGTTTTTGAGTACGCTTGACCGCTATACCGGCAGAAGACTTGACGATGACGTCGCAATGGTTGCCGTCCGTTTTGATGAACTAGGCAATGCTGAATCAGACAAGAGAATCAAGTAGTCGATTTTCTCGCTAAAAAATGCAGATATCTGAAATTCTTGTTGCTGTGCGGGAACAAGAAACATATGTATACGCAGCCAAACATAGCAGTTGTTTCAGTCAACGCTGACCTTGACGTGAGGGGAGTTCCGCTCGTTAAGGCTCAAATTGAGCAACTGATTAACAGTGGCTGCAGAAGAATTGTGTTGAACATGACAGAAGCCTCGTACATCGATTCTTGCGGCATGGGTTTTATTATGTGCTCGGTTCGTCGTATGAAGGCACTTGGTGGTCTCATAAGCCTTACAAATGTGCAGCCTACAGCGTTTAAGGCATTAGTGCGTATGGGTCTTATTGACTTTATGCCTATAAGTACTTGCGCTGCTATGTCGCGTGTTACGCCGCTTGCTCCAGGTTCTCATCCAACATTTCAAACAACATTTAGAGTTGATCCCAATAAGATGTGTGATGCCCGCTCAAGGGCGCTTGCGCTTTTACAGACACTTCCGTTTACCGTTGATCAAAAGTTTGATATTGAGCTTGCTGTTGGTGAGGCTATCGGCAACGCAATAGATCACGCATGCGAGAAGGGCGTGTTGACCACAGTATCAGCGTATCCAGATAGAGTTGTTATTGACGTCTCTGACTGCGGCAGTGGCTTTAGCATCTCTGATGAAGAAGAACCTCCTGAGACTGGCCAGTTTGCCGAGCGTGGTCGAGGTGTCAAGTTGATGCGTTTACTTATGGACGCCGTATCTATCCAAGAGAAACCTTCAGGAAACGGTACCATTGTTCGACTGGTAAAGATGATACGTTAGGTTGTTTAAGATAAAAATGTGACAAAAAGAAACCCCAGCTGAAGCTGGGGTTGTCAATTTACTGGAGGCGAGACCCGGATTCGAACCGGGGATAAAGGCTTTGCAGGCCTCTGCCTTACCACTTGGCCATCTCGCCATATGAAAAAGGCCGAAACGAATCCGGCCGAAAAATCATGGAGCGGGCTACGGGGTTCGAACCCGCGACCTCAACCTTGGCAAGGTTGCGCGCTACCAACTGCGCTAAGCCCGCGAACGCGAGGAATAATATACGCAAGTTCACGGCGGAGTGCAAGTGTAAATTTCAAAATCGTCAAACTTTTTTATAAAAGTCACGATTTCAAGCGAGCTCCAGAGCTGGATTTTTTCTCTATAACATACAAATAATAGCAGGTAGATTGCTAAGTACTATTACTTGCCGTATCATGGAACAAGATTTTTATGAATGAGGTTATATGTTTTTTATTGTTGCATCGCTCATAGCTCTTTTGATGCTTGTGTATCTTGTTGCAAACGGTTTTGTCCGTGTAGTGCGCTATTTTTGGGACTGGCTTTCATCTGGCGAGAAGATCACCGTGGCTTCAGATAATGGTAGTGGTGCTCCATCGAGCGCGCCTCAATCTGTCCCGTTCTCCAAACCAAAACCAACGCAAGCGGATCTTTCTGCGTACTTGGACAAGATGCATCTTGGCTGGTATCAGGTGGTTATCTTATTTATTGTGGGCTGCATGGCCGGTCTTTTAATTGAAGAAATTTGGATGCTCATTACCGCCGGCTTGACTGAAAGTAGGGTAGGTCTTATTTGGGGACCGTTTTCTCCGCTCTACGGAACTGGCGCGGTGTTTCTCACTCTTATTTGTTACCAACTACATAAGCATCATGCCAACTCTCTTGTTATTTTCCTTGTTTCAGTTGTTGTCGGTGGCTCATTGGAGCAGCTTACCGGCTGGGGAATGCAAGAGATTTTTCACTCTGAGTCATGGACGTACGCGCATCTTCCAGATGCCATTACACAGTGGGTGGCCTGGCGATTTTTGGGCTTCTGGGGCATTTTGGGCCTGATTTGGTGTCGCGTCATCATGCCTCGAGCGCTTTACAAGATTGGCGAGCCAACATCAAAAAGGCAAGCAATTTTTGTTACCCTGCTTACGGTGTATCTTGTTGCGGACATTACCATGACGGTGGCGTGTTTGGCGAGAAAAGCTCAGAGAGACGCTGGTATTCCTCCGACAAATGCGTTTGAGATGTGGGTAGATACTCACTACGATGACAGTTTTGTATCTGCTCGTTTTCAGAACATGACGTTTGCGTCGCCAGGCTCGGCTGATAAGTCGTAGCCACCGAGTACCGACCACCGGACCGCTCGACAGCAAGTCGCCGCGCACCGCAAGATCGCCGGCCATCACGCCCGCAAAACGCGAGAAACTCAAAGGATTTGTAATGCATATGCCTTCTGCAAAACCAGAACATCCAACAGACAACGTGTACCTGGACTTTGCTGCAGCTACACCAATGGATCCGCGTGTAGTTGATGCAATGATTCCGTACTTCACGGAA
>JAIJTS010000006.1 GCA_022732885.1 Atopobium sp.
CACCGGCGGCGCAACTGTTCACGACGTTGCTCTGATGAAGCAAACCGTTGGAGACACCTGCAAGGTTAAGGCAGCTGGCGGTATCCACAATAAGGCTGACGCAGAGGCTATGGTCGCAGCAGGCGCCGATCGCCTGGGCTGCTCTAGCGGAATCGCTATTGTCACCGAGTAGCTCGTCAAGCTGTAGTTTGTCGGATAGACGCTTCATCGATAGGTAAATGAAAACGACCTCGTAGCATGTGCTGCGAGGTCGTTATGTGTTGCGATACAAAGCGCGGCAAAAATCGTGGCGAGAAACCCGTTGGAGCTGCGAGCTGTATCGCCCACCCGTCGCAGCGACTAGCTCACGACAACTTCACCAAAGCCCAGGCTGCGGGCTTGTAACTCAATTGTTTGCATGCGCTCGTCACTTGGAGAAGGAGAGTTCTCCATCGGTCCGCGTACGCCAAAGTGTCTGAACTTCATGAGACGGATGCGCGTCTGACCGACCTTCTCGCCAAAGGTTGTGGCAATGCCATCAACTGCGGCTTCAGCATCGTTCCAGCCTTCGGTTACGATGACGCGAACCTCTTCCAGCTTGTTTTGCTCGGCCAAAAACGCAAGGTTTTTGCGGACGGTAACGCCATTTTCGCCGGTCAGGTGCTCAAACCACTGATCATCCCAGGCTTTAACATCAAGCATGACGCCATTCGAAAGGTCTAGCAGGTCACGGTACTCGGTAAAGTCGATAGTACCGTTTGAGTCAATAAGGCAACTTAGACCAGCCGCATTGCAGTAGGTAAAGAGCTCGTAGAGAAAGTCGGGACGAAGCATACATTCGCCGCCTGAGGTGGTGATGCCGCGAATAAACGGCATGTTTGAAATGCACCGATCGGCAACTTCTCTTGCGCTGAGCAGCTCAATCTTTGGTGTGGACTTGTGCTGGCATACTTTGATGCAGTTGTCGCAGTTGATGCAGATAGAGTTGTCCCATACAACTTTTCCGTTAGCCACAGATAGGGCGTGAGCTGGACATGGTTTGACGCATGCCTGGCAAGAAATGCATTCCACCTGGGTCTCAGGGTTGTGGCAGTAAGCACAGCGAATGTTGCAGCCTTGGAGAAAGACAGCAGTTCGGCTTCCTGGTCCATCTACCAGCGAGAAAGGAATGATCTTATTGACAGGAGCAACACACCCGGTTGGATGTGTTGCTCCCAAAGTTGTTTCAGTTGCAGTGCAAGTCACGTTTACGCAGCTCTTCTTTCTAGTTGCTCATGCGAACCTTGCGGTCGGCAAGGTGGTTGGCAGTGAAGTTGCCCAGGCCATCATGGGCGGTGTCCTGAAGAACAACGTTGCCAGACTGGAACTTCTTCATCTCGGAGCGCTTTGCCAAAAAGCCGGTAATGCGGACCAGGTCACCCTCGGAGCTGTAGAACGAGAGGTACTTGTCGTCGATGGAGAATGCGGCCTTGACTACGTCAACAACAGCATCTGGGTTGCGCTCAGCAGTTGGCTCAGCTGGGAAGATGTCGGAGACACCACTGTTGAAGAAGCGGTGCATGCGTGCGCTGTGGCGAATGTGATCGTAGAGGTTTGCAGGCTCGTCGCCAACCTTGATGCGGACGCCTGGGGTAACGCCCTGCTGGTCAGAGAAGCCAGCCTGTGCGTGCAGGGTGAAGCGGCCGCCAAAGACCTCAGAGTAGACGGCATCAAAGCTGTTGACCTGGTCGGCAATCTTAACCATGATCTTGTCTGCCAGCTCGTTAGCCTCGTCATCCTTGCCGTAGGTACGGCTGCTATCAAGATGTAGCAGCTCAGCGACGCACTCGCTCATGCCGGCAACGCCAAACATGCCGCAGAAGCGCTCGCGAGAAATGAGGCCTTCCTTAGCCAGGAAGCTGGTCTCAAAGAAGTTGGAATCCTCAACAATAAAGCGAACACGCTCGTTCATGAAGTTAAGAACCTCGCCAGTTGCAGTTGGCAGCAGGTTGTTCATGAAGTCGTCAATGTTAGTTGCAAGTTTTGCAAGACCAGGAAGAAGTACGCGGCTCAAAGTGTAAGCGCCACCGCCCATAGGAAGGACGTTGTAGCAGCTTACAACGGTATACTCGCCAGGGTAAGTCTCTTTGTGGATACGGTGATTAGCAAATGCAGGGTTGGAGCAGACCATAGTGGTCTTGACTGCCAGGCGCATGAACTCGTCAGATGTGACCTCTGGGTCGTACTTGAGGGTAAAGTTTGGAACGGCGTTCATGAGCTCACGATCAACCTCAAGCAGCAGTCTGCCTGCGCGAGTATCCTCTGGGCCAATGTTTGCATGGCAGTAACCGCTTGCGACAGTACGGTCGATGTGATTCAAGAAGCGCTTAAGACGAGGCTTAATCTCATCGTCAGTCATGCCCTCCAAGAACGGATCAATAATCTTGTCCAGCTGGCCAACATAGACAGGACGACTGGTAACGGAAGGAACGTTGTCGTAAAGAGCAGCAAGGCCCCAAAGCAGGTCGTCAAGGTTTTGTGGCTTGTCAAAGCGTAAAAACTTGGAACCATTCTGAGCAAATACCTGGTAGTCAGGGCAGATGTAGCGAGGACGGTAAGGAGCGTTGCCCTCACACATGTCATCAAGAGCATGAGCTGCAAAAAGACGGTCAAATTCAGCCGTTGTCTTAATAGGATGCTCAGAGTTCTCGGCAGCTTGAGCTAGGTGCAGAACCTTCTGCTTGTACGAGAGGTTGTCGGAAGTGATGATGTCCATAAACTCGCTCATTAGTACTCCTTACGTTTATCCTGCATTACAGGTTTGTGATTGCGACGGGTACGTCGGTCGTTCCAAGTTTTGGTGCGCCGCGTTGCATGGCGCGCAGTGCTCAGGGCGAGAAAAACGGTCTTGCCCAAGCGTTGTGTCAGGTACAGAGGTTAGTCCAGAAGGTGGGTTTCTCCCTCGTGTTTCATTGCGTCATCGAGGCGCTGGAACTGCCCCTCGGTAATAACAATCTTGCCGTGCTGAACAGAAACCATGCCCTTCTCCTTAAGCTCATCGATACCGCGAGCAACGGTCTTTGTGCTGGTACCAATTTTGTCCGCTAGCTCCTGCCTGGTTAGACGTACGGTAAACGGCCACTCGACAACGCTGCGGTGAATCTGTTCACGAGTCAGCTCACTAAGCATGTACATTAGGCGCTTAGTGCCGCTCCAAGTCAGCAGGCTGCGCTCGTAACCGGACTGACGTGTGAGGTTTTTGATAATCCAGCGCGAGCGGGCGAGAAGAGCCTCGGGGTCCGAACGAATCCATTGCAGGTAGTCTTCACGTGGAATCGAAATAAACTCACATCCAGAAGTTGCGGTAAGCGATCCCAGGTAAAACGGACTTTCGCTGATAACCTCCATCTCACCAAAGGCAACAGGGGCGCGATACTCGTCAATAACGTATGTGCTACCTGCGGAGTTATGTGAGGTGGTGCGTACGGTGCCTCGACACAGAATGTACACGTTATCAACGCGGTCCAGCATGTGGACAAGGGTTTGTCCGGAGTTAAGACGAATCTGCCTACAGTGAGAAAGACGATGAGCAGGAACGCGAGAAGCCCATTTGATGATCTTCTTGCGAACGTCAGAATCAAGACTATCAAGATAGGTTAGAACGTTCACGCGAGCCCTCGCTGTTCTTGCTGCATATGTCCTTTTTACAGGACAGTTTTGGCTTAAGTTTGAGTAATTGTACCTGCTACTCACAATAAAAATAAGGACTTTTGTCCTCTTTTTGAGACAATTTTCTTAAACGTTGTTAGTTTGTCGTCAGTCGGTGGTCAAGCTACGGTCAGTCTGCGGTCAGGCAGCTGAAAGACAGAAAAAAGTCCCCACATCAAACGATGTGGGGACTGTAAGAAACGTGCTGTTCGCGCGTGCGTTTACACGCACTTGCGTATTCGAACGCTTGCTCGTGCGAGCAATTACTTGCGTTTGCAAACCTCAGCAGCAACCTTTGCGCCAAGAGCAACGTTGTTGAAGACCAGCTGAATGTTGGACTCTAGGGAGTTATTGCCGGTAATCTCAGCAACCTTTGCCAGCAAGAATGGTGTGGACTCCTTGCCGTGGATACCGTTTGCCTTTGCCTCTGCAAGGGCCTTCTCGATAGCTGCGTCAATGGTGTCTTTATCCATTGCGTACTGCTCAGGAATTGGGTTGGTAACCAGAAGACCGCTGTTCATACCAATCTGCTGCTGGGTAGTGAAGATCTCTGCCAGCTCAGCAGGGGAGTCAACGCGGTAGTCAACGCTAAATCCGCTCTTGCGGGTGTAGAACGCAGGAAGCTCCTCGGTCTGGTAACCAAGTACTGGAACGCCCTTGGTCTCAAGGTACTCAAGGGTAAGTCCAAGATCAAGAATGGACTTTGCGCCAGCGCAAATGACCATAACAGGAGTCTGAGCAAGCTCCTCAAGGTCAGCGGAGATGTCCATAGTGGTCTCAGCGCCACGGTGAACGCCGCCGATACCGCCGGTTGCAAAGACGTCGATGCCTGCCATGTGAGCAATCATCATGGTAGTAGTGACGGTAGTTGCGCCGTCCTTCTTCTCAGCGATGATAACGGGGAGGTCGCGGCGGCTGACCTTAGCAACCTCGCGGCCCTTCTTGCCCAGGTAGTCAATCTCGTCAGAGGAAAGACCAGCACGCATCTGGCCGTTAATAATTGCGATAGTTGCAGGAATTGCACCGTTGTCGCGGATAATCTGCTCAACCTTCAGAGCGGTCTCAACATTTTGTGGGTAAGGCATACCGTGAGAAATGATGGTGGACTCCAGAGCTACAACAGGCTTGTTCTGCTCAAGAGCCTCTTTGACCTCGTCAGATACAACAAGAAAATCCTTCAGGTTAGACATATATACTCCAATCGTAAACGACTAATGGAACCGAAAGTAGTACCGTGCAAACGCCCAGTACCTATATCTTCGCGCTAAATTCCTGCGCGCTTGATAACCTCTTCAACGTTGAGCTCACCGTTGATAGTGTCCTCACCCTCAATGGCCATGCTGGAAGCAGCCATACCTACCAGGCCGGTTTGCTCAAGTGTCATGCCTTGAGTATACGCCCAGGTAACTCCCGCCATCATGGCATCTCCGGCTCCTGTCATGTTGACTAGCTTTGCAGGAAGCAGTGGCAAGCGGACGGTCTTCTCGTGATCAGCGCAAAGAAGACCTTGCTCTCCAAGGGAGATAAATACGCGCTTGAGACCTGTTGCAAGCAGTTCATGAGCTGCAGCTTCAAGGGAGGCGTCATCAGTAATCTTAATGCCTGAAAGTACTTCAGCCTCAAGGCGATTTGGTTTGAGCGTGTGAATTTTACCCAGGACCTTCTTGAGTTTTTGCGCCTTAATGGAAGAAACGGGATCGCAGAAGATGGGACAGGTTACATTTTTGGCAATGAACTCAACAGTCTGCTGAGGTAAATTGGTGTCAATTACACAGGCTGCGGCGTGCTGAATAATATCCAGACGCTCCTCAATGCGCTCAGGGGTGACATACTCGTAAATCTGCATGTCATTGATGGCTTCCTGCATCTCACCGTGCTCATCCATGATGAAGAGGTAGGTAGATGTGGAAGCACCGGGCACCGTAATAGACGAGTCGATATCAATGCCGCAATCCAGACAACTTTCTTTGAGCTCTCGAGCACGATAGTCCTCGCCAAAAGCAGTGAGCAGACGAACGGCGCTGTTAAGAAGAGCAAGGTTGTGTGCAACATTTCTACCCACGCCACCAAAGGACATGGTGACTTTACCTGGGTTTGAGTCTCCAGCCACAAGGGAAGAGTCTGGGCGACCAGCAATATCCATGTTGGCAGCACCAATGACAATAAAGTAGGGACGTTCGCTCAAAATGTAGCGGCGACCTAAAATAGCTCCCTTAGTGGTGAGATTTGAGATATGAACTGAAACAGAAGAACGAGAAATACCTGCACGTTCTGCAATTTCCTTCTGAGTAATGGAAGGCTGCTCTTTAATCCAGTTGAAAATCATCTGTTCTCGATTGGTGAGCATGAGGCCTCCTAGCAGTAAAAATAGAATCTGACTAAATAGGTGCTTATCTTATTTAAGCTAGTGCTTAAATTTACTTGGGACAACAATAAGGCAGCTACCAGAGTCTGTAAAGAATGAATTCATTAAATTTTTCCCTGGTGAGCCCAAAGATTTTCTCGCCTCGTTGGTTCTACCTGGTTGATTTTTCTAAGCATTTGCTGCGCACCGTTTACAGAATTTTAGTATCTGTAAACGCTTGTATCGTGAAAATCTCTCTAAATTGGGCATCGGTATTATGCAACTGTAATAATATATTTAATGAATAGTAATGACTCGTCCACATAAGTTAGTTTGCGTACGTATCGTGCGCAAACGCTTATTTCGGGCGTTTTTGGAGGTAGTATGCCTAAACGTGTTTTTGTTGTTGTCCTAGATAGTTTTGGCATAGGTGAAGAGCCTGATGCAGCAGCATACGGAGATGAGGGCAGCAATACCCTCTGTGCCTGCGCAACAAGTGGCGTTCTCAATATCCCAAATATGACAAAGTTGGGCCTTCTTAATATTGATGGCGCTCTGGATTCCGTTTATGACGTTGACCTAAAGCCAATTGAAACTCCTGTGGGCGCATATGCTCGTATGCGGGAGAAATCCGCTGGTAAAGACACTACTGTTGGTCACTGGGAGATGGCAGGCGTCATTTCTCCAAAGAAGTTCCCAACTTATCCTGATGGTTTCCCACAAGACGTCATTGAGGAGTTTGAGCAGAAGACGGGCCGTAAGGTTCTTTGCAACAAACCTTACTCCGGAACTGAGGTAATTAGAGACTTTGGTAAAGAGCACATAGAGACTGGTGCTCTGATTGTCTACACCTCAGCAGATTCTGTTTTCCAGATTGCCGCACATGAGGACGTGGTAAGCCCCGAGAAACTCTATGAGTATTGCCGCATTGCACGTGAGATTCTTCAGGGTGAGCACGGTGTTGCTCGCGTTATTGCTCGTCCTTTTGAGGGGGAGTGGCCATACCAGCGCACTTCTCGCCGTCATGACTTCTCGCTTGAGCCAACCGGCCCAACTATGCTTGATCGCCTTAAAGAAAGCGGCTTTGACGTCCTTTCTATTGGCAAGATTTACGATATCTTTGCCCACCGTGGCATGACTGAGTTTGAGTTCACTACCTGCAATGCAGACGGAATTCAAAAGACCATTGAGGCTACCAGCAAAGATTTCAATGGTTTGTGCTTCACCAACCTTGTTGATACAGACATGATTTACGGTCACCGCAACGATCCTGTGGGATATTCCAACGCTCTTTCTTACTTTGACGAGCGCATCCCTCAGATTATTGAGGGACTTCGTGAGGATGACCTGCTTATTATTACCGCAGATCATGGTTGCGATCCTGTAACGCCATCTACGGATCATTCTCGTGAGTACGTCCCACTGCTTATCACAGGTCCAAAGGTCAAGCCAAACACTAATCTTGGTACAACCGCTACATTTGCCGACATGGCCGAGACAATCCTTGATTATTTTGGCGTTGAGCAACTTGGTGTTGGCACTTCTCGCCTGTCAGAGATTCTTAAGGAGAACTAATGGCTACTACCCCAACACCTCATAACGCTGCTGTTGAGGGCCAGATTGCTAAGACGGTCCTCATGCCAGGTGATCCTCTGCGTGCAAAGCTTCTTGCAGATACGTACTTAGAGAACGTTGAGCAGTTCAACACCGTTCGTAACATGCTTGGCTATACCGGTACTTACAAGGGACAGCCAGTCTCTGTTATGGGTTCTGGCATGGGCATGCCTTCCATTGGTATTTATTCTTACGAGCTTTTTAATTTCTACGGAGTTGATAATATTCTCCGCATTGGTAGCGCTGGCGGCCTTTCCCCAGAGGTAAAGCTTAGAGACATTGTTATTGGTATGTCTTCCAGCACTGATTCTAATTATCCATCACAGTACGGAATGCCTGGAACTATTGCACCTACTGCAGACTTTGGTCTACTCAGCAAGGCTGTTGCTGGTGCAGAGAAGCTGGGTTATCCCGTTCGCGTTGGTAATATCTTGGCAAGCGACGTGTTCTATACCGTAGACAACTCGCTTCCAAAATGGGCAAGCATGGATGTTCTTGCCGTTGAGATGGAGTCGGCAGCCTTGTATCTCAACGCCATGCACGCTCATAAACATGCACTTACGCTGCTAACTATCTCTGACCTTCCGCTTACAGGAGAAGCACTTACTGCTGAGGAGCGTCAGACTAGTTTTACACAGATGATGGAGGTTGCTCTTTCTGTTGTTGCTTAACACGCACACTATTGTGCAAAGCATTGCAGAAAAGCTGCTTGTCATTGCTGTTTATTTTGGAACCATGCGGATTTTCCGCTTAAGCTAGGGAAGTTTGGTCAACTTCTCATAAAGATCCAGCACTAAAGCTGGACGTTCCCGCCATATGAGGTAAGGAGAGCACGGAATGAACAAGAACGTTTCTCGTCGTAGCTTTGTGACTGGCGCAGCTGGCGCCGGCACACTTGCGGCCCTTGCAGGTCTTGTGGGCTGCAACCAGAAGAAGGACGACGGCCAGAAGGCATCTGGTGACAAGAAAAAGAAACTCACCATGGTTACCGATACTGGCGGTGTAAATGACCAGTCCTTTAACCAGTCCGCTTGGGAGGGCATGACCGAGCTCAAGGACAAGAACGGCTGGGATGTCAGCTATCTTGAGTCCAAGCAGGACTCCGACTATGCAACCAACCTTGATAAGGCTGTTGACGCAGAGTCCGACCTTGTTTGGGGTGTTGGCTTTGCTATGGCAGACGCAACCCTTAAGGCTGCTAAGGACAATCCAAACACCCAGTTTGCCATTATCGACAACGGTAACGATTCTCAGGTTGCTAACTTCACTGGCGTTATGTTCCGCGCCCAGGAGCCTTCCTTTGTTGTTGGCTACATTGCTGCTCGTACCACAAAGACCGGCAAGGTTGGCTTTGTTGGCGGCATTTCTTCTGCACTTATCGACCAGTTTGAGTATGGTTACCGCGGCGGCGTTGCTTATGCAAACAAGGAGAAGGGCACCAACGTTGAGGTTTCTGCACAGTACGCAGAGTCCTTCTCTGATGCTGCAAAGGGCAAGGCTATTGCTAACTCCATGTACTCCGATGGTTGTGACGTTGTCTTCCACGCTGCTGGTGGCGTAGGAACCGGCGTTATTGAGGCAGCTAAGGATGCAAACAAGCTTGCTATTGGCGTTGACCGTGACCAGGCATATCTTGCTCCAGAGAACGTTCTGACCTCCGCTCTTAAGCGCGTCAACGTTGCTGTCGTTGAGATTTCCGAGAAGATCTTGAAGGACGGTCAGAAGGGTGGCACTACCATTTCTCTGGGCGCTTCCGAGGACGCTGTCGGAATTGCTGAGGATCACCACCTTATGGGTGAGGACACCTACAAGGCTGCTACTGGTCTTCTCGACAAGATCAAGGCTGGCTCCGTTGTTCCTCCTGCAAACAAGGATGACCTGGACAAGTACGTCAAGTCTTTGAGCTAAGTTCTGACTTAGTATCTAGTACGTCTTGAGGCTTTCTTGTTAGATGGTTATGCTCTCTGACAAGCCTTTAGACTGATGAGTTTGGATTTGTTGGTGAGGGGTGCTTTTTTTGGCGCTCCTCACCTCTAGCAAGTGTGTATAAAGGAGGTGGCTCGTGGAAGTCAGTTCGGATTACGCTGTTCAGATGCATGGCATTACCAAAGTTTTTGGATCGTTTAAAGCTCTTGACGCCGTAGACCTTAACGTGCGCAAGCAAACTGTCCACGCCATTTTAGGAGAGAACGGCGCAGGTAAAAGTACGCTTATGAACGTACTGTATGGCCTGTATTCTGCGGATGAGGGAGATGTTTACCTCAACGGAGAGCGCGTATCCATTTCTGGCCCAAACGATGCTATCGCTCACGGTATTGGTATGGTTCACCAGCACTTTATGCTGGTTGAGAACTTTACCGTTACGGAAAATATTGTTTTGGGCAATGAGGTCACCAAGGCCGGTGGCGTCCTTGATCCAAAGCGAGCTCGCGAGAAGGTCCTTGAGATTGTTGAGGAATACGGCTTTGACGTAGATCCTGACGCCAAGATTGAAGACATCTCTGTTGGTATGCAGCAGCGTGTTGAGATCTTAAAGGCCCTATATCGCGGTGCTGATACTTTGATTCTTGATGAGCCTACGGCAGTACTTACGCCACAGGAGATTGAGAAGCTTATTCAGATCATGCATGATTTGGTAAGCAAAGGAAAAACCATCATTGTTATTACCCACAAGCTTAAAGAAATCATGTCTTCTGCTGATGAGTGCACTATTATTCGTCGTGGCAAGTATATGAGCACGGTTGATGTCTCCAAGACATCCGAGACAGAGCTTGCAACACTTATGGTGGGTAGAAACGTTAACCTGCATGTAGAGAAGAAGCCAGCAACTCCTGGTGAGGTTGTCCTTTCAATCAAAGACCTCCATGTCAAGGACGAGCGTGGTATTGAGCAGGTCAACGGCTTTAATTTGGACATTCGTGCCGGCGAGATTGTTGGTCTTGCAGGCATTGACGGCAACGGCCAGAAAGAACTTGCCGATGCCATAAACGCACTGGTCAAACCTGAGTCGGGTACCATTTCTGTCAAGGGTGAAGAGATTCAGGGCACAACCCCTAAGACGGTCATTGATCACGCAGTTGCAACTATTCCTTCAGACCGTCATCGTTGGGGCCTGGTTCTGCCCTTTACGGTTGCCGAGAACATGGTGCTTGAGCGCCACAATGAAGAAACCTTTGGTAAGGGCATTGCGCTTGACCTGGCAAAGATTAAGGAATTCTCGCAGAAGCTGATTGACGAGTTTGATATTCGTCCTGCTGAGTGCGCAGATC
Organism: Atopobium sp.; assembly: GCA_022732885.1. Lineage (GTDB taxonomy): Bacteria > Actinomycetota > Coriobacteriia > Coriobacteriales > Atopobiaceae > Lancefieldella. Next base: position 10,894 of record JAIJTS010000006.1, read on the forward strand.
ATCAGGCGGTAGGACTTTCCGGCGGTAACCAGCAGAAAGTTATTATCGCCCGCGAGGTTTCTTCCAACCCAGACGTTCTCATTGCTATCCAGCCAACTCGTGGTCTTGACGTTGGTGCTATTGAGTTTGTTCACAAAGCACTTATTCGCGAGAGGGACCGTGGAGCAGCAATTTTGCTGATTTCCTTTGAGTTGGATGAGATTATGGACGTTGCCGATAAGATGGCAATTATTTACGCCGGCAAAAATGTTGGTGAGTTTGATCAAGGCACTATCACTGAAGAGCAGGCTGGCCTGCTGATGGCAGGAGGTGACGCCGAGTGAGTATGCTTACAAAGATAATGAGAAAGCCAATTACTTCAGCAATTGTCGCAATTTTTGTTGGCCTGCTGGTTGCTTCTATTATTTTGGTTGTTGCTGGATATGATCCTATCAGCTCGTTTGAGGCTCTTATTGGTGGCATGATAGGTAAGCCAAAATACATTTCAAACGTCATTATTAAGGCAACACCTTTGCTCTTTACTGGTATTGCTGTTGCCTTTGCATTCCGTGTTGGCCTCTTTAACATTGGTGCTGAGGGTCAGTACATTGTAGGAACTATTCTGGCTGTTATTGTTGGCTATAGCCTTGACTTGCCTCCAGTACTTCAGATTCCGGTAGTTGTTTTGGTAGGTACCGCAGGTGGTGCAGGTATTGGTGCCATCATTGGATGGCTTAAGGCTCAATTTGGCATCAACGAGGTTATTACCAGCATTATGTTTAACTGGATTAGCCTCTACCTTTGTAACTTTGTGGTTTCTCTTCCACAGTTCCACCAGCCTAACTCAACTTCTTCATACTCCATTAATGAGTCTGGCTACACCACGCTGTTCTATGGCATGAAGAATTCCGAGGACGGCGCTGCGGCAATACGCAATATTCCTGTTATTGGTGACGCTATTATGCGTACCGACGTAAACATTGGTATTTTTGTTGCTATTTTCGCAGCTATCTTTATTGGTTGGCTTCTTATGCGCACCAAGGTTGGTTATGAGATGCGCGCTGTTGGTTTTAATCGCGATGCTGCTCAGTTTACGGGCATCAACGTTAAGAAAAACCTCACACTCTGCATGGCTATCTCTGGTGCACTCTGCGGACTTGCAGGTGCTTTAACCATTACCGGTATTGCTCCTCACAGTATTGCAACGCTGGCAGCATTTGAGAACAACGGCTTCAACGGTCTGTCCGTTGCATTTATTGCTAACTGCAACCCCGTTGCATGCATTCCTGCATCCTTCCTGTTCGCTGGCCTTCTTTACGGTGGCCAGACTGTTCAGCAGACTGTTGGTGCACCTTCCGAGATTATCAACATTGTTATTGGTACCATCGTATTCTTCATGGCCCTGGGTGGCGTTATTCCTATGCTTGCTGACCGTCTTGATCACAAGCGTGCTCAGAAGGCTAAGGAAGAAGAGGCAAAGCTTGCTGCTCAAGTGAGTGATGCGTCCAACTCATCTCAGGAGGAGGCAAACAATGCTCACTAACTTGATTCTTCTTGTTTCCGTTACCCTCATGTACTCAACACCTCTTATTTTTGGTGCTCTTGGTGGCGTTGTCTCCGAGCGCTCTGGTGTTGTCAACATTGGTATTGAGGGCATGATGGGTGTTGGCGCTTTTGCAGGTGTTGCAGGTAGCTACCTCACCGGAAACCCTTGGATTGGCTTCCTCTGCGCAGGTATTGCAGGTGGCCTTATTGCACTTTTGCATGCTATTGCATCTGTTACGTTTAATGCTGACCAGACAGTTTCTGGTGTTGCTATTAACTTGCTGGCACCTGGCATTGCTTTGTTTGCCTGCCGTCTTTTGTTTGACGGCGCTGCAATGTCTCCAGCTGTCAATAAGCTACCAAAGCTCTTTGGTGAAGGCGCTTTTAACGACACACCATATTCCAGCTTAAACGTAGATATTACCGTGGTCCTTGCACTCTTGACCGCTCTTCTCGTCTGGTTTGTGCTTTATCGCACCAAGTGGGGCCTGCGTATTCGCTCCGTTGGCGAGCATCCACACGCATCCGAGACACTGGGTATTAGCGTTCGTAAGACTCGCTATCTCTGCGTTATTGTTTCTGGTGTTCTGGCTGGATTTGGCGGTGCTTCTGTAACGCTGGCAATTATTTCTCAGTTCACTCAGACAGCTATTTCTGGTCAGGGCTTTATTGCACTGGCTGCAGTCATCTTTGGTAAGTGGAAGCCTCTAAATACCTATTCAGCTTGTTTGCTCTTTGGCTTTACTCAGGCACTTGCAATTCTTCTTGGTGGCGGAGCAACTCCAATTCCAAGTCAGATCATCGCAATGCTTCCTTACTTCATCACCATTATTACGCTGGTCCTCTTTGTTGGTAAGTCTGTTGCTCCTAAGGCAGACGGCGTACCATACATCAAGGGAAGCCGTGCATAATGGCTGAGGTAGAGGGTTCTTGTCACGTCTCCAATGAGGCGCTTGTTCAGCTTGCTATTGAGGCACGCAATCACGCCTATGTACCGTACTCTCACTATGCTGTTGGAGCTGCGCTTTTGTGCTCCGATGGCACCGTGTACGGCGGCGCCAACCTAGAAAATGCTGCGTATACGCCTTCTAACTGCGCAGAGCGTACGGCGTTTTTCCGCGCGGTATTTGAGGGCCGTAGGGATTTTGTGGCCATTGCGGTTGTTGGTGGCCCAGAGGGAGAAGCCCCATCAGCTTGGTGCACTCCTTGTGGCGTATGCAGGCAGGTGATTCGCGAGTGGTGCGATCCTGCAACATTCCGTATTGTGCTGGGCAAGGCAGATGCGGCTCCCCGTGAGTATCTGCTTCAGGACATCTTGCCTATGGGATTTGGTCCCGAGGATTTGGGTGAGTCTAGTCCTGCAGGTGCATCGGGTGACGACGCCGTGAAGGGCGCCGCGGGCGCCGCGGGCGACCGCGAGCATGGCGCGGACGGTCACGAGCACGGTTGCGCTTGCGGGTGCAGATAACCTGGTAGGTTACATGAAATTGCGAGCCGGTAGAGTTTCTCGCTACCGGCTCTTTTACTAGAGAGTCAACGTGAAAGCAACGGACGTGCCCGGCAACAAGTGTTAAAGCGATGGGCGCGAAAGCGGAAAGAGGTTTACCTATGCGCATGTACGATGTGATTGAGAAGAAGCGTGACGGCGGCGAGCTTACTGACGCCGAGATTGATTACTTTGTCTCGGGTTATGTGGCGGGGGACATTCCTGATTACCAGGCTTCCGCACTGGCAATGGCTATCTTCTACAAGGGCATGACCGCACATGAAACTGCTCACCTGACCATGGCAATGGCTGAGTCTGGCGACATGATGGACCTCTCGGCTATTCCTGGCATTAAGGTAGATAAGCATTCCACAGGCGGCGTTGGCGATAAAACCACGCTGGTAGTGGCTCCAATTGTTGCGTCTCTGGGCGTCAAGGTTGCCAAGATGAGCGGTCGTGGCCTGGGCCACACGGGCGGCACGCTGGACAAACTCGAGGCAATCCCAGGACTTTCCATTGAGATTTCCGAGCCTGACTTCTTCAAGCAGGTTTCCGAGATTGGCGTTGCCGTCGCAGGTCAGACGGGCAATCTTGTCCCAGCAGACAAGAAGCTCTACGCACTACGCGACGTCACCGCAACCGTTGACTCGGTGCCTCTGATTGCGTCGAGCATCATGAGTAAGAAGATTGCTTCCGGCTCCGATTGTATTTTGCTGGACGTTAAGTGCGGTTCTGGCGCTTTTATGAAGGACGTTGACTCTGCAATTGAGCTGGCAGATGCCATGGTCTCCATTGGTGAGCACGTCGGTCGCACCACCGCGGCTCTGATTACTGGCATGGATCGCCCTCTGGGCAAAAACGTTGGTAACTCTCTTGAGGTTATTGAGGCAGTGGCAACGCTTAAGGGTGAAGGCCCTGAGGATCTGACCGATGTCTGCGTTGAGCTTGCTGCAAACATGCTTAACCTCGCAGGCAAGGGAAGCGTTGAAGATTGCCGCAAGCTGGCTCGTCAGCAGATTGCTAACGGTGAAGGCCTGTCTAAGCTGGCACAGATGGTCAAGGCCCAAGGTGGCACGGACGAGGTCATCTTTGACACTACCAAGTTTGAAGCCGCTCCATTCCGCCGTGACATTGTGGCCCAGACCAGCGGATACATCACATCCATGAACGCTGAGTTGGTGGGCATTTCATCCGTTGCTCTGGGTGCCGGTCGTGAAAAGAAGGGTGATCCAATTGACCCAGCAGCTGGCATTATCCTTGAGCGCAAGACCGGTGACTTTGTCGAGAAGGACGATGTTATTGCAACACTTCTGACTGGCGACGAAAGCCGTCTTGATGAGGGTGAGCGCATCTTCCGTGAGGCTCTAGTCTTTGGCGATAGTGCTCCTGAGCTGGAGCCACTGTTCTTTGCACGTGTCTCCAAGGACGGCGTCGAGCGCTTTGCGTAAGTGCAGGTCGCGGGTCCGAGCGCGTGGGTGCGGGTCGCGGGCTGGAAGCTCCACATAACATGCAGGTCAGACCGGTGTTCACGCAGGTGAACACCGGTTTTTTGTACGGCGACAGCGTCGTGTACGGACAAACTTGCAGGTTGGACGCGCGAAACGCCGTTGCGAGTGGACGGGGTTTCTCGCCAAGTGCTGCTGCAGACGGTTTGTGGTCTTCGAGCCTGAAAAGGGCATCATGTCTGAGTAAATTTACTCAGACATGATGAGAAAAACCGGCAAAACCGCTCAGATATGGTGCACTTTTCCGGCAAATTATTCAGACATGACGATAACATCGGGCTTCCTGGAAGGGTGAGCTTGGACACGCTTTAAATCTCGCCTGAAAGTACAAAGAATCTGTGTTTGGAGCACAGATTCTTTGATGAAATCAGGCAAAATCCACTGATTCTTTTACATTTTCAGGCAAAAGGTACAGATTCTTTGATGAAATCAGGCGCGCTAGCAGGCCAAAATAGAACCTTAGCGGTCACGGTAAGTCTGGCGAGAAAAACGGTCTTCTCGAGGTTGCAGTTATTGCACAGAGTGTGTAATAATACTCAGTATGTGCAATAAGTGGGGGGGGTGCCGATGCGCCGCCTACGCCGCGCCGCTCGCGCCTGCCGTGCCCGTCGCGCGCCCGCGTCGCTCGCACGCACCCAGTACGTAGATGTAACCAAGAAAGGCTTCAGAAACGTATGACGCAAACATTGTCTGCACCTGCTGTTTTGTCAGTTTGTAAGCTTGATCGACGTACCGCCAGAACACGCGCGGCGCTCAGAAAAGCCCTGGCAGAAGAGATAGACGCTACCGGTGACCTTACCTCTGTGACTGTCACAGGCGTAACGGAGCGCGCTGGTCTTACGCGTCGAACCTTTTATTCCCACTACAAAGACATTCCTGACCTGGTGCTTCATATTGAAAAGGAAGCGCTGGCGGAGCTTAGACCTGCCGTTGAGCGGCTTGCTCACGTGAACCTTGCCGAGCTTAAAGAGGCAATCGACTCCTATAGACCCTGCCCTGGCGCAACTGAGATGCTCCGTAGCATTCGTAAGCACGGCTTCTATCTGCGTCCTTTGTTGGGCAACGGCGGCGATCCCGCGTTCCAGGATAAGCTAAAGCACCTGGTACACGAGGTTATTGCTGAGCGTGCTTTGCACGATCTTGATCCGCGCGCCATGGGTCCATTTTTTGACTACTATCTGACCTTCGCAATTTCTGCCGAGGTTGGCGTCCTTATCCGCTGGTTAATCGGCGGCATGCGCGAGAGTGACGAGCAGATGGCAGGCCTTATGACCGGCCTTATGTTTGTTGCACCTGGCGATCTGTACGGCAAGCCAATCAAGTTAGACGTTCCACGATTTGCGCTTGCAACTCTTGTTCTCGGAGAGGAAAACAATGATTAGTCCAAAGTTTGAGCTGGTAGAAAATGGTGCCGAGCTTGCACCAAACGTCCCACTTGACCTGTCCCAGGCCCACCTCATGCTGGGCATTGACGTTGGTTCCACAACCGTAAAGCTGTCCGTCATTGACGATGATGGCACGCTAGTTTACGCAAACTACGAGCGCCATCACACCGACGTCCGCGCTACGGCACGATCTCTGTTTGTTAAAGCTCAAAAGTACATTGGCGAGACACCCATGTACGCCGCAATCACCGGTTCCGGTGGAATGCTTTTGGCACAATGGCTTGACCTGGAGTTTGTCCAGGAGGTTATTGCATCCAAGCGTGCCGTTGAGACATTGATTCCTCAGACCGACGTTGCCATTGAGCTGGGCGGCGAGGATGCAAAGATTATCTACTTTGATAACGGCATTGAGCAGCGCATGAACGGTACCTGCGCTGGTGGTACCGGTGCATTCATCGACCAGATGGCGTCTCTCCTCAAAACTGACGCAACCGGCCTTAATGAGCTGGCAAAAGACGTCAAGCAGATTTACCCAATTGCATCTCGCTGTGGTGTTTTTGCTAAGTCTGACGTTCAGCCGCTGCTCAACGAGGGTGCCGCTCCTGCCGACATTGCAGCTTCCATCTTCCAGGCCGTTGCAAACCAGACCGTCTCTGGCCTGGCTTGTGGTCATCCTATCCGCGGCCACGTCGCGTTTCTCGGCGGCCCTCTGCAGTACCTCTCTGAGCTGCGTCGCCGCTTCTACATTACGCTAAACCTGGATGACGAGCACATCGTCTTGCCAAAGAACGCTCACCTCTTTGTTGCAACGGGCGCTGCTCTGGCGGGCGAGTCCGACCGCCCAGTCACCTTTACACAGGTCATGAAGGCGCTGGACAACCTCAAAGACATCCAGGGCTCCGAGGTTGCTCGTCTCGATCCACTCTTTGCTACCCAGCAGGACTTTGACAACTTCAAGGCTCGTCACGATCAGGAGGTAGTCCCTAAGGGCCAGCTGGCCAACTACCACGGTCGCGTGTTCATTGGCATTGACGCAGGTTCTACCACCATGAAGGCTGCTGTTGTTGGCGAGAAGGGCGAGCTGCTTTACACCTGGTACGACAATAACAACGGCGATATCCTGGGCACCGCTCGCAAGATTATGGACGCCATCTACGATGAGATGCCTTCCGACTGCATCATAGGCCACGTCACAACCACCGGTTATGGCGAGGGTATCCTGATCGAGGCTCTGCGCGCAGACTCGGGCGAGATTGAGACCGTTGCTCACCTGCGCGGCGCCAAGGCATTTGTCCCAGACGTTGATTTCATTCTTGATATTGGTGGCCAGGATATGAAGTGCCTGCAGGTCAAAGATGGTGTCATTGAGCACATCATGCTGAACGAGGCTTGCTCTGCAGGCTGCGGTTCCTTTATTGCGTCCTTTGCCGACTCCATGAAGATGGACGTCCGCGAGTTTGCAACTGCTGCCACCAAGGCAAAACTTCCAGTTGACCTGGGCTCCCGTTGTACCGTCTTCATGAACTCCCGCGTTAAGCAGGCGCAAAAGGAGGGCGCAACCATCGGCGACGTTGCTGCTGGTCTTTCGTACTCCGTCATCAAAAACGCTTTGTTCAAGGTCATCAAGCTCCGCGACTTTAGCGAGATTGGCGAGCACTGCATTGTTCAGGGCGGCACCTTCATGTCCGACGCAACGCTTCGAGCCTTTGAGCTGCTCACCGGCAGAGACGTCATCCGTCCTGATATCGCAGGCGTCATGGGCGCCTACGGCGCTGCTCTTCTCGCCCGCGATCGCGCAGGCATTGACGGCGTATCCACCCTGCTAGACCGCGAGTCCATCGACAACCTGCAGGTCAAGCTTACTAACACGCACTGCCGCATCTGCCCTAATAGCTGCATGCTTACCATCAACGATTTTGGCAGCGGCCACAGGTTTATCACCGGTAACCGTTGCGAGAAAGGCGCTGGTAAGAAGCGTGGTGCCAAGAAGAACGAGGCACCAAACCTCTTTGCGTTCAAGAACAAGCTGCTGTTTGACCGCGAGTCGCTTCCTGCAGATGAGGCTCCACGCGGCACCGTTGGCATTCCTCGCTCGCTGAACATGTACGAGAACTATCCGTTCTGGCACACGTTTTTCACCAAGCTGGGCTTCTCGGTCATTTTATCCGATCAGACCACTGCAAAGACGTACGACGCGGGTATCGAGTCCATGCCTTCCGAGTCCGCCTGCTATCCTGCGAAGCTTTCCCACGGCCACATCATGAATCTGCTGGCCAAGGACCCAGACTTTATTTGGATGCCTTGTATTCGTTGGGAGCGCAAGGAGGACGACTCCGCAACCAACCACTACAACTGCCCAATTGTCATGAGCTACCCTCAGGCGCTGGGCCTCAACGTGGATGAGCTCTCCGATCCGTCCATCCAGTACATGGCTCCGTTCATTCCGTACGACAAGAAAAACGAGCTCAAGCGCCGTTTGTACGAGCTCATCAGTGAACAGCGCGAGAAGGACGCTCAGGCTGGTAAGGGTCGCTTCCGTGGCGAGCATATTACGCGCAGCGAAATTGACGCCGCTGTTGAGGCTGCTTGGCAAGAAGATATTAACTTCAAAGACCAGATGCACCGCGCAGGTGATGAGGCTCTTGCTTGGATTGAGGGGCACGACGCTCACGGTATTGTTCTTGCAGGTCGCCCATACCACAACGATCCAGAGATCAACCACGCCATTCCTGAGCTGGTCTCTTCCTTCGGCTTTGCCGTTCTTACCGAGGATTCCATTGCTCATAAGATGATGCCTGAGCGCCCAATCCGCATTGTTGACCAGTGGATGTACCACTCACGTCTGTATCGTGCGGCCCGCTTTGTTGCATCCCGAAATGACTTGGACCTTATTCAGCTTTTCTCGTTTGGTTGTGGCCTTGACGCACTGACCACCGACCAGGTCCAGGAGATTCTTGAGGCTTCGGGCAAGATTTACACCATGCTTAAGGTTGACCAGGTCTCTAACTTGGGCGCTGCACGTATTCGTATCCGCTCCCTGATGGCTGCCTTGAACGAACAGCAGGCAGAGCTGGAGCGACTTTCAGCTGCTGGCCTGGTTACCGAGGCCGTTCCACAGGGCGTTCGCATGGCCGATGGCTCTCTGGAAAAGGCTAGAAGCGCAAGTTCTTCTCGCCGTGCGCCTGTGTACCGCGAGGCAGAATCCGCAGCTTACGAGAAGGTCCGCTACACCAAAGAGATGCAGGAAGCGGGCTATACCATCCTGGCTCCGCAGATGGCGCCAATCCACTTTGAGCTGGTAGAGGAGTTGCTGAAGGGTGCGGGTTACAACGTTGTACTGCTGCCTTCGGTTGACCAGGGCGCCGTTGACATGGGTCTTCGCTATGTCAACAACGATATTTGCTACCCATCCATCCTGGTCACGGGCCAGATTATGGAGGCGGTACTTTCCGGCAAGTACGACCTGACCAAGACTGCGGTTCTGATTTCGCAGACCGGCGGCGGCTGCCGTGCAACTAACTACATTGCGTTGATTCGTAAGGCACTTAAAGACGCAGGTCATCCAGAGATTCCTGTTATTTCCGTCTCCGCTGCTTCTGGCCTTGACGAGGACAACCCGGGATTCAAGCTGTTTAAGCCAGAGTTGTTGATTAGGGCTGTTTATGCGCTGCTTTATGGCGACCTGATTATGCAGCTGCTGTATCGTGTTCGCCCCTACGAGGCCGTTAAGGGCTCCGCAAATGAGCTGTATGACCAGCTCATGGCCGATACACGCTCCAAGATCAACGGAATTTCTCGCAAGGAATTCTACAAGCAGTGCCAGCGTACCATTGAGCTGTTTGACAGCCTGCCCGTGGTTAACGACCGCCAGAAGCCACGCGTTGGCGTTGTTGGCGAGATTTTGGTCAAGTTCCACCCAACAGCTAACAATGAGCTGGTCAAGGTCATCGAGTCCGAGGGCTGCGAGGCTAATGTTCCAGGCCTGGTTGACTTCTTCCTGTTTGGTCTCTCCAATGCGATCAACACGCACAAAGAGCTGGGCACTTCGCTCAAGAGCCGCATGACGCACATTGCCGGTATCAAGATGGTCCAGGGTCTGCGTTCGCCAATCAACAAGATGTTGGAGAAGTCCGAGCGCTTTGAGCCATACCCCAACATCGATGAACTGGCCGAGAAGGCTGGCCAGATTCTCTCGCTCTGCAACACGATGGGCGAGGGTTGGTTACTCACCGCCGAGATGTGCGACCTCATCGAGACGGGCACGCCAAACATTGTCTGCGCTCAGCCATTTGCGTGCCTGCCTAACCACGTTGTTGGTAAAGCAGTCATCAAGCGCCTGCGCCAGATGCACCCCGAGTCCAACATTGTTGCCGTTGACTATGACCCAGGCGCGTCCGAGGTCAACCAGCTCAACCGTATTAAGCTGATGATTTCGGTTGCTAAGGAGAACTACAAGAATGGCGTAAACGGCGAGTTCAAGCTTGAAAATGCCGATGACCCTGTTACCAACGAGGCAACCATGCCATATACCGGTCGTGACAAGTTTGGCCTGGATTCCGTTGTCCGTGAGGGCGGTCATTCTTGCTCTTCACACCACATGTCTGCGCTGGAAGCAACCGGTGCTAACCTGGGCGATCACGGCCGTACCGCGCCTGACCACGGAAAAGACTACGGTTCTATCAGGCTTACTGAGGAGCAGATGGCTGCTATCGAGCGCGCCAAGAAGAAGGCTGGCGTCAAGTAGCGCAGCCGCTACGGGTTCGCGGTGGTTGCGCGTTGGCTGCACACTGACGGCGAATCAGCTGCGAAGACAGCGAACCAGTTGCGAACGCTGAAATTTGCACGTTAATTAGCCCCAAACTTCGGTTTGGGGCTAATTTTTGGTGATTTTAGAGCTAAAAAAGGTAAAAAATCCGTTTAGTTGGAGTATTCATTTTGAAAAAAGGGCATTTTGACCCAATTAGTTCAAGAAATAGTTAAAACTTTTTCGCCTTTCCTGTGAAAACATCAACATAAAAAATTGAACTAAATTTTTTGACCTCCAACTAAACGGGATTTTTACCACTTGAAGTCTCAAAAATGACAAATTTTTAAGTTATCCAAATAATTTGTGCATAAAATGACATAAATATGCAATATTATGCATAATCGTCTAAATTCCGGGTCTTATGCTGAACAACTTTGGTGCAAGCATTGCACAACCGACTGAATTTCGTCTCTGAAGCTGGATGGTCCCACCTACCTGCGGCGTACCACCTGTCTGCGGCGTCGCACCTGCCTGCGGCATCCCACCTACCTGCGTCGTACCAGCCGACTGCAGCATACCGCCTACCTAAGCGTTCCACCTACCTGCAGCGTACCACCTGCTTGCGATTTGCCCTTACAGCTGCTTAACGCTTTTGCGTGAAACTACAGTAGCGTGGAGCTGAGAAATACAGGGAGCGTAATGGGCGTCAGTCGTCTGGTCAATAAGGCGTTTAACTGCGATTTCTCCCATTTCATGCTTAGGAACGTGCACCGAGGTCAAAGAAGGCTGAATCAGCTTGCAAATACGGTCGTCGTCAAAGCCTACAACCGAGACATCTCCCGGAACTTCAATATTCAGCTCGTGTAGAGATCTCACAAGGGTTGCTGCTAGGCTGTCGCTTTCGCAGAAAAATGCGGTAGGAAGCGAGCCTCGTTTCTGCTCCATCCAATCAACCAGCTGGTGATAGGCTTCCTCAGGTGCTGAGTCAACAAGAACGCGATTACCCTCGTCAAAAGGGAATCGCATGTCGTCTAACACGCGGCGCATACCGTGCTCACGCAGCAAATAGTTCTTGCAGCGCTCTGCGTGGCCGACGTACCCAATGACTTCATGACCGCGCTCGACTAGCAGGGTACACGCACGATACGCTGCGGTTTCATTGGCTGTGACCACGCAGTCAAACGGCAGCTTGTCACTCCAACTGTCCACAATTACCAATGGCAGACTAAATTCTTCTAGCAAAGAAAACTGATCGTCTGAGACAATCTCGGTAGCAAGAAGAATGACGCCAGCACCATCGTTTTGCTCCAGCTCAGCAATGTTTTTTCTGCTCGTAATAGGATCCAGAAGGTCTAGCGTAACCATTGCCGATGGCAGTCCAAGTCTGCGAGCAGCGCGTTCAATACCGGTATAAACACCCGATTGGAACGTGCTTTCATCAACAATACGACCATTGACACGCGCAATTGCAAAAATAATACGAGAAATTTGGGCTGAACGGCTATAACCAAGGCGAGCAATTGCCTCTAAGATGATATTAGTTGCTTTAGCTCCAACGTTACCTTTTTCGTTGAGGACATTAGAGACGGTTGCAGGAGAGTAACCTGTTTCTGCAGCTACATCTCGAATGCTTACTCTGGTCATAGCGCCTCTCCTAAACGTTAATTTAACAATTTGACCGATATGTTAAATACGTTTTACCTGCAAATATTACGTAAAACTATTGTACCTACTATATAAAAGTCGTATGGATAAAACAATATGGACAACCTTGTTTAATTTGTTTACAATACCAGCATTAAGTGTTTAAATGCCAAGAAACCTGGGCAAAAGGAAGTATTGGTATAAAGGCTGATATTGCTAACGCTATGGTTAACAAGTTGTCGGAGCAATGTTTTTAATGCAAAAACAACTTGTTGCTCACATGGATTGTTGGTTTATTAGCTTTATATGAGGGCGAGAAAATCTTGCTCTGTCTCGAAGGAGAAGACATGAAAAAGGTAGTCGTAGCTTGTGGTTCCGGTATCGCAACCTCTACTGCTGTTGAGGCAAAGGTTAAGGACCTTCTTGATTCCAACGGCCTTGCTGGAACTTACAATATTGTTAAGTGCTCCATTGGTGAGGCAGTAAGCCAGTGCGCAGATGCAGACATCCTCATTGCAACTACTGAGGCACCTGCAAGCATTACCTGCCCATATGTCAGCGGTGTTCCTTTCCTAACCACCATTGGTAAGGCAGCTGCTGAGCAGCAAATTCTTGATATTCTCAAGTAAGTAGTTCGGTAATTTACACCCGTTAGCCAATGGTTACTTACCACGGCAGCGGGTGTTTGTATGTTGTTCGAAAGAAGGTAAGTGTGGAAGCAGTAATTTCTTTCTTCTCGTTCCTTCAGGGCCTTGGTGTTGCAGTCATGATGCCAATCATCTTGACTATCATCGGTTGCGCTCTGGGAGCGGGCTTTGGTAAGAGCCTCAAAGCTGGCCTCATGGTAGGCGTTGGCTTTATTGGTCTTAACCTTGTCATCAACCAGCTGTTTGGTACCGCAATTGGACCTGCAGTTCAGGAGATGATTCACCGCTTTGGTCTGACCCTTAACGTCATCGACGTTGGTTGGCCAGCAGGTGCAGCAATTGCACTCGGCACCACCATTGGTCTGGTTATCATTCCTCTGGCACTTATTGTTAACCTGCTTCTTGTTCTGGTTAACTTCACTCAGACGGTCAACGTCGACATCTGGAACTACTGGCACTACGCATTCGTCGGTTCCCTTGTTGCAAACGTCACCAACAACATCATGCTTGGCTTCGCTGCAGCAATCATCGACGAGGTCATCCTGCTTGTTCTTGCTGACGCAACTGCAAAGGATGTCCAGAAGGCACTCAACATGCCAGGCGTTTCTATCTCCCAGGGCTTCTCGCTTGCTTACGCACCAGTTGCTATGGGTCTGAACTGGCTGATCGATAAGATCCCTGGTGTTCGCGACATCGACATCGACGTTGAGTCCATGCAGAAGCGCTTTGGTGTCTTCGGCGAGCCACTGTTCATCGGCACCATCATTGGCCTCATCATCGGCTGCGTTGCATACTTCGACGCTGCTAACATCGCAGGCTCCGTTACCAAGATTCTGACCATCGGCGTCACCCTTGGTTCCGTTCTGATTCTCATCCCTCGTATGGCAGCTCTTCTGATGGAAGGCCTCCTGCCAATCTCCGAGGCAGCTTCTAACTTCATCCAGCAGCGCGTTAAGAACCGCGGCAACATCTGGATTGGCCTTGACTCCGCAGTTGCAGTTGGTCACCCAGTCACCCTGTCCCTGGCTCTTATCTGCATCCCTCTGATGGTTCTGTTTGCACTTCTGCTTCAGCCAGTTGGCAACCAGACTCTGCCATTCGTTGACCTTGCTGCTGGCACCTACATGCTCGCAGTCGCAGTTCCTGTCTGCAAGGGTAACGGCTTCCGCGGCCTGATTATCGGTATTGTTTCCGTCATCATCGGCCTGCTGATCTCCACCGCTCTTGCTCCACTCATCACACAGTCTGCAACTCAGGCTGGCTTCGACATCGCAGCTGCAGTTGGTAGCACCGGCGTTGCTGGTTCTTCCCTAATCACCGTCCTTTCCGATGGCGGCAGCCCACTGTCTGGCCTGTTTGTTCTGTTCTCCAGCATCAACCCAATCGTTGGCGTTGTAGTAACTGGCGCAATCGCATGCGCTCTTGCTGTGTGGAACCGTGGCCGCATCCTCAAGGAGGCTGCAGCAATGCACGAGGCTCAGGAGGCTTAGCCCCAAGAGGCCTCGTTGCCTACAAATGATTGCAAGGAGGCTCGCCCAGGTTTTGCTTGGCGAGCCTCTCTGTTTACCGCTTAATCCAAAGGCGAGAAACCATGTCCACTTCAAAGTCTTTTTCAACCAGTAAGCACTCGTCAACCTGCAACAGCGCCGCGACCAGCGCTGCGACCCGCACCGACGCCGCGACCTGCGCTGCGACCAGCACGACCGAACCGGTCACGTACACGTACAACCGCCGTCGCTACGTCATTGACGTACTGCTGCCCAACTACGTCTCTATAGTTGTGCTTATTGCAGCAGTCGTTCTGTTTGCGCTTGGGTTTATCCGCTGGTTGATGCTCTTTCTGGTTGTGGTTTGTCTGTACTCGATCCTCAACGCGTTTCTCGCGCATGCCTATCCTGAACAGGTTATTCTCGCCCCGGACTCAATTACGTTTGTCACGGGAAAGCACAAATCAACCTACAAGTTGTCCCAGATCACGCAGATCCGCGTGCGAGAGGCTCCACAAGGACTTCGCTCGTACGTGCGTATCAACAAGGCCACGCCACTGCAGGGCCGCTTCTATCTGACCTGCGGCGATATGACCGACGCCGAGGGCAACGACGCCCGAGAGGTCTACAAGCTGCTGCTTGACCTCGAGGCAAAACTAGATCCCAACGGACTGCGCGTGCGAGCGCGCCGCCAGCAACAGAAAGGAGAGTAGCAATGGCTACAACCGACGCTGAGCTTCTAAAGCCCGAGCTTGTTTTCTTTGACATCGAGGCTAAGGACGCCTTTGAGCTGTTTGACCAGCTTGAGACTCGTCTGAGCAACCTTGGTTACATCAAAAACACCTGGAAAGAGGCAATTTCAACTCGCGAGAAGAACTATCCAACTGGACTCGCTTTTCCTGCAGGTGAGATTGCTATTCCACATACTGATCCTGTCAACCTTGAGAAGCCTTACATCGCAATCGTGAAGCCATCTAACCCAATCAACTTTGAGCCAATGGGTGGCGATGGCGATACTGTTCCAGCAAAACTTGTCATTAACCTGGGCATTATGCGCGACGGCGGTCAGGTAGAGATGCTCCAAAGTCTGATGGGCATTTTCATGGATGAGGCAAAGTCTGCCGACGTCTTTGGCCAGACCACCGCAGAAGGCATGGTCGCAGCGTTCTCTAAGTACCTCTCTGAGTAACGGTACGTGCTGCAAGTTTTGCAGGTTAGCAAGTTCTGTCCGTGCTGCTATTATCTGCGCGCGTGCCATAAAAGCTGTGGGATTTGACGTAAAGGCTGGCATGCACGGTGTAAAAGTTGCAATCTGCACGTTAATTAGCCCCAAACTTCGGTTTGGGGCTAATTTTTGTCAAATTTGGGTCTAAAAAGGTAAAAAATCCGTTTAGTTGGAGTATTCATTTTGAAAAAGTGTCGTTTTGAGCTAATTAGTTCAAAAAATAGTTAAAACTTTTTCGTCTTTCCTGGGAAAACATCAACATAAAAAGTTGAACTAAATTCTCTGACCTCCAACTAAACGGGGTTTTTACCACTTGAAGTTTTAAAAACAGCAAATTTTAGCGCAACCAAAATATTTTACGTATAAAACACTACAAATATGCAATTTTATGCATAATGCTTGATTTCTCATTATCAGCAACTAATTCTGACATGCACGCGTAAAGTTTGCGCAGGTAGGTTTATTTCCTTTGAAGTTGCGGTACAGTAAAAGCATACAGTCTTCAAAGACGACGGCTTTGTCCAAGCTTAAAACGCTGGTTGTTGCCCGTGCAAACCGGCGTCCGCGCCACCCGCGCCCGTGAACCTCGCGCTGCTCGTGACATCCGCCGCGCCAGCTTTGTCCAAATAAGAGAGGATACCTATGTCTGAAACCATAACTAACCAGCTCCCCGATGTTGCCGAGCGCTTCATGCGCTACGTGCAGGTCGATTCCCAGTCCAACCCCGATAACGATACCGTCACACCTTCCACGCCTGCTCAGCATGAGATGGCCCGCTACCTGGGCGAAGAGCTCAAGGCACTGGGCTGCACCGACGTCACCGTCGACGAGCACGCCTATGTAACCGGCACTTTTGCCGCATCTAAGGGTGCCGAGTCGGCTCCAGCGTTGATGCTTTGCTCGCACTTGGACTCCGTCATCGATGCACCCGCTTCGGGCGTCAAGCCACACGTCGTCCACTACGAGGGCGGTGACCTGGTCGCCGGCGTCGTCAACGGAAAGACCATCGCTACCACCCAGGAGCAAGTCCCTGACCTCAAGGATTTCGTGGGCATGGACATCATCTGCTCCGACGGCTCCACGCTGCTTTCTGCTGACGATAAGGCTGGTGTGGCAGAGATTTGTGCGCTGCTCAAGCGCTTGGGCGACAACCCTGAGCTTGCGCATCCTACGCTCAAGATTGCATTTGTCCCCGACGAGGAGATTGGTCACGGTGCAAGCCTACTTGACCTGGACAAACTCGGCGCAGCTTACGGCTACACCGTCGACGGCGAGGCCCTTGGCGAGTTCAACTACGAGTGCTTCAACGCAGCTCACGCCGACATCTACTTCAAGGGCGTCATGGTTCACCCCGGCAGCGCCAAAGACGTTATGATCAACGCAATTACCGTGGCTTCCGAGTTCCAGCAGATGGTTCCTGCCTTCGAGCGTCCTGAGCACACCGAGGGCTACGAGGGCTTCTACCATCCAATCGCTATCGAGGGCTCTGCGTCCGAGGTCAAGCTCAGCTATATCGTCCGCGATCACGACGCTCAGATTTTTGCCAACCGTCAGCAGGTTTTGCAGGATATCGCTGCATTCTTGAACAAGCGCTATGGCGAGAATAGCGTCCGTGTTGAAATCCATCAGGAGTATCGCAACATGGCCGAGAAGTTTGACGGCTACGAGTTCCTGATTGATTACGCACTTGAGGCAAACCGTGAGGTTGGTATTGAGCCTAAGCCAGTTGCTGCTCGCGGCGGTACCGATGGCGCACAGCTTACTTTCCGCGGCCTGCCATGCCCTAACATTGCTACCGGCGGATACAACGCTCACTCCGTGCGCGAGTTTGTGCCCGTGCCAAGCCTTGAGGTCACCGTTGACCTTCTGGAGAAGCTCGTCGCCAAGTTTGCCGCTCGCGGCTAAGCGTGCTACCTGCAGCTAGGTGGGGCGTCCACGACTGCGAACCGGCTGCAACGGGTCGCGCTACTCGCGGCTAAGCGTGCTACCTGCGGCTAGCGCCAATCGTGCGGCTGGATGTGCCACTCGTAGCTTGATTTCTACCGTCCACGCTCCCGTTCACCCTTGTCAACAAAGGGTGGTCGGGAGCGTAGCATAATGATGATGAGTCATTGTTTTTTGTGGAGGGAGGTCGCAATGCTTGCAGTGTTTTTTGGAATTATTGCCGTTGCGGCTCCTGTCACGGCCGCATTTTTAGAGCACTCGGGCAACGTTGGACTCTCCGAGCGTCGCCATAGTCATCATGACACCTATGTAACTCCTGCCGCTCTCACGCGCTCACTTATTATTGATATGGCGTTTGTGAGCGTAATTGCAGTTATTTTAGGATGGCTTTGCTCCATCAATGTATTTTCACCAAACCCAGACATTGTCATGGCATTTTTCGCGTCCTTCTCGGTAGTTATGTTTATGGCGTGGTACCTCTTGAGCCGCTATAAGGTTTCACTCTTTGATGACGAGATGGTCGTAGTGCCTTTTGTGGGCTCAGAGATTACCGTCAATTACCAGGACATTAAACGTATGGAGTGGATCGGTGGTCGCCGTGGATCTGGATTTAGAGATCTTCTAATTTGGACTTCGGATACGTCAAAGGTGCGTCTCTCGGGTATGATTGGACTAGACCAAGTGTTGCTCAAGATTGATCGTTTTGACGTCTTGGCGCACAGTTCAACTAGGTAGCAGTACAAAGATGTGGCTTGAAGCTGCGTCTGCTTGGACGGCATCGCATCAAGCATTTGTCCAGCTACGCGGCGTACAGTAATGGGAGACGTTTGTGATTAAGCTTGTTTTATCTGATATGGACAACACGCTTGTACCTTTTGGGAATAGGCGCGTGTCGGACTTTACGCGCAAAGCTATTCATACGCTCCTTGAAGAAACAGACATTGCGTTTGGACCATGCACCGGCCGAGATTACGTTGAGCTCATGCGTCTTTTTAGCCTAGACGAGGCGTGCCTGCAAACAGGTGTTATGTCAACGGGCAAGCGCGTTCTGTACAAAGGCAAGACCATCTCGCTCTCTGTTTTTGATCGCAAAACATTACAGGGCGTTGCAGATGCTTTGTCTGACGAGAAAAACAGGTTTTTGGTCTGCTATCCAGAACAGACCAACCTTTTCAACCCAGCATATGTTGTTGGTGCGTCTGATAAAGATATTCTTGCTGATTACGAGCGTAGAATGGTGTTTGTTTCAGGAATTGTTGACCATGTTCCAGGCGATGTTAATTTTATTGCGGCAACAGTTGCGTGCCCGGGAACAGAAGCAGACATGGAGCGCTGTCGCCAAAAGATTGAGGCTGCTTGTCCAGATGTTTACACGGTTTCGGTTATTCCTCAGTGGTTTGACATACTGCCAAAAGGCGTGTCTAAGCTGACTGGTTTTGAGACACTGCTGGAAAGAACGGGCATTTCCCCTGAAGAGGTGCTTGTTTTTGGAGATGGCGAGAATGACGTTGAGATTTTAAGTCAAGTTCCGCATTCAGTGGCGGTGGCAAACGCAATTCCAGAAGTCAAGCAAGTCGCACGTCACCACGTGGGTGCATCTGCAGATGATGGTGTTGCGCACGCCTTACTTGAGCTGGTACGAGCAACAAAAGCAGGGGAGACTCCCCGTTTTATGATGGAGAACTAGCATGATTAAACTCATTGCATCAGATATGGACGGAACACTATTAGATCAAAATTCCGAGGTTCCACCAGAGACATTTGAACTTATTGAAGAGCTGCATAAACGTGGCGTTCGCTTTGTGGCAAGTTCTGGTCGTCGTTATGATACGTTGCGTTGGTTGTTTGAGCCAGTTGCAGATAAGATTGATTACGTAGCATCTTTGGGAACGCAGGTCTATGTAGAAAATGAGGTTATCGACCGCGAGGTTTTCTCGTCAGCTTCTGTTCGTAAGTTGTTTGAGTTGACTTCTGAGTTTGATTGTATTCATCTGGTTGTTTATGACCGCACGCACACATATTTGTTAGATGACCAGAGTTCATTTGTGCGTGAGCTTGACAAGGATTTGCCTAACGCTGAGCGCGTATTTGATCCACCTTCACCTGATGTGAGCATCATCAAGACCGCTATTTGCTGCGACTCTAGAGCTCGCTCCATGGATATGGCCATGATTCTTGAACGCGAGATGGGCGATAGGCTGTCGTTTATGCCTTCTGGAGAAACGTGGATTGACGTGGTGCCTCGTGGTGTGAATAAGGCTACAGGTCTTGAGCAGATTCGCAGGTATTATGGTATTTCTCGTGATGAGATCGCTGTCTTTGGTGACTCCATGAATGACTACGCCATGCTTCGCTACGCAGGTACTGCCTACGTTATGGATAATGCTCGCTATGCACTCAAGACAATTGCCACCAAGGTCATTGCGCCTAACACCGAGCAGGGCGTTCAGAAAGAAATGCGTCGTATTCTGGAAGAGTTGTCGTAAACAGAGCTGTCGTAAACAGAGCTGACGTAAACAGAACTGTCGTAAACAGAGCTGATAAAAGTAGCTCTTTAGGCGTTATAGTTCGCACGTGTTTTGTTAGTAACTTTGAGCGCGTCCATAAACCAAATTGTTTTTATGACCATTTGGCGATAATTTCATGCCGTTGAACCCGTTTTTCTCTCAGTCTCATAGACTTATTTCGAGAGTCGAAATAAGGTAGTATAGACAAAAGAGAGAGGAGGGGATACATATGGCAATTATCAGCACTAAAGACATTGCTTATTCCAATAAACGTGCAGTTATTCAGGCATTATGTCAGAAAAACGCTTTGTCTCGTGTTGAATTAGCGCGAGAATTATCCCTTTCTCCTAGTACCGTTACCTCTATTGTTCAAGACTTGCTTCAGACAAAATTGGTTGAAGAAAGTTCAGAGCGTGTGGTTACTGCTGGTAGATCAAAGACACTTCTGCAACTTGCTCCAGAATTTGGTCTTTTGGGGCTCATTAGGGTTTCTCGCCAATCGCAAGAGCTTGTACTTGTAGATATGGCTCTTAATGAGTATGCGCGTACTACCTTGTCAAAAGAATCTCCTTCTGGAGAAACTCTTCTTAAAGGCGCTAAGGTTGCACTCTCAAACCTCATTGATTCCAATGCAGTTCTCAAAGGGATTGGAATTTTGCTTGAAGGAGACGTGATGGAGTCAGAGCTTTCCGTCATGTATTCAACAGGGCATGATTCGGCAACAATTTCTCTGGTACAAGCACTGGAGAGTACCTTTAGGGTAGTGGTAAAGCAGTTTGAACAGAGTGATTTTGCTCTTTCCCAAGTAGAGAGTGCAGACAATATTTCTGATATTGCCTCGTACTTGCATCTTTCATTTGGAACTCGAGTTGTAGCTCAAGTTGTCTGCAATAACAACTTGCTTCCTATGAAAGAGGGTCTGAATGCAGATGTTACTCAGCAACTTGTAAGCGCAGATGGACTACAGCTTGATAAATTAGTGGGCCTTATTAGTACAGCTCAGAGCTTGTTTTCTTTGGATGCTGTAGTTGTGTCTGTACCTGAAGAAGAGAGTTCTACTTCTATGCTTCAGACGGATACATCGCATAAGTCATTGGCAATTCCCGCGCTTTTGTCGCAAAAGTTTGGTCAGTTTGAGGATTTTCCAAAGCTGATCGTAACAAGAATGACATCAAGAAACTTACTAAAAGACGCCGTTTCTGCCCTAAGGTTTGCTTGTCTTTGTCCAGAAACTGTTCAACTTTGGAAACGAGCGCTGGTTTCTGGGTGGCGTCCAGTAAGTTCTGCGTAAGTAAGTGGTAAGAAGCCTGTAGGAGATCAGTACGCGTCAGGCTCTTAAAAGGTGTTTCTCGGCTTTGTCTGCTCATCAAAGCCGTCAACGCGGTGCTCATGCATCTATAGAAGTACGTGTAGGTTGTTTGAAAAGAGATAGCTGCACTTGCTATCAAACTAGGTATTCCTAAGGAGGAAACATGGTTCAGGGTATTTTGATCCTCTTGGTCTTTGTGGCTGTAGCTGCACTGATGATGACTAAGAAGATCCCAACTCTGCTTGCCCTGCCACTGATGGCCATTTTGATTTGTGTCATCGCAGGCGTTCCAATGTTTGGAAAAGATGGCGACGGAAAAGAAATTGGCTGGTTAACATCAGTGTTTGAGGCTGGAACCGTTCGCATGGGTGCCGCAATCATGGCTGTCATTTTTGGCGCATGGTTGGGTCAGCTTATGAACAAGACTGGTGTTACCGAGACAATCATCAAGAAAAGTGCAGAGCTTGGTGGCGATAAGCCCCTGGTAATCACCTTGATTATGTCTGTTGCAGTTGCTGTTCTCTTTACTACACTTTCTGGCTTGGGATCCATCATCATGGTTGGCTCAATCGTCCTGCCAATTTTGATTTCTGTTGGTGTTCCCGCAGCTAGTGCAGCATGTATCTTCTTGATGTCATTTACCACTGGTCTAGCACTCAATATTGCCAACTGGACAACCTTTGCAAAGCTCTTCAACCTTGATATTGCTCAGGTTCAGGGCTTTGAGGTTTACCTGGCTGTTGCAACTGGTATTGCGACTTTGATCATGATTGTTGTTGAGTTCAAGCGTAACGGTATTAAGTTTGCCTTTAGCGCTCCAGTTGCTGAGCAGAGCAACTCCAAGCAGCTCACCGGCGTTGCTGGTGGTCTTGCAATGCTGACTCCAATCATTCCTATTGTGCTTGTTGCTTTCTTGAAGGTTCCTGTTACCCCAGCATTTACCGTTGGTATCCTGTGGTGCCTGCTGTTTACCTCCAAGAGTTTCAGCAAGGCAATGAATCTTCTGGCAAAGACTTGCTATGACGGTGTAACTGACGCTGGTCCTGCAATTATCCTGATGGTTGGCATTGGTATCCTTTACCTTGCAGTTACCAACCCAACGGTTAAGGCAGTTCTTAACCCATTCCTGCTTGGTATCATGCCTCAGAACCTTGTTGCATACATCATCTTCTTTGCGGTTCTCTCGCCATTGGCTCTGTATCGTGGACCTATGAACATGTTTGGTCTTGGTTCTGGTATCGCAGCTCTTATCATTGGCCTGAACACTCTGAATCCTCTTGCTGTCATGGGTGCTTTCCTGGCTGCAGAGCGTATTCAGGCAGGTGGCGACCCAACCAACACGCAAAACGTTTGGACTGCAAACTTCTGCGAGGTTGACGTCAACACTGTTACCCGTAAGATGCTCCCTTACCTCTGGGCAGTTTCTATCTTTGGCGTAATTCTGTCTGGTGTTCTGTACCTCTAAGTTCTGACCTTGGGGCGAGAAGACCCTCTTGTTGTGGTCTTCTCGCCTCTTTTTTATCTTTGCAGCCGTTAGATTGCTGTGAATCAAGGAGGAAACGTGAAAGTTCGTATTGGAATCGACGTTGGCGGAACATTTACCGATGCTGTTGCCATCGACAATGATACGTACGAAATTATCGGCACGGTTAAAACACCTACCACGCACACCGCTGAAGCGGGTGTTGCAGCAGGTATTGTGCAGGTGCTTCATGGTGTTATGGAGCAGCACAACATTAAGCCTGAAGATGTTGTCTTTATTGCTCACGGTACTACCCAGGCAACAAACGCTCTGCTTGAGGGCGATGTTGCGCAGGTTGGTATTGTGACGCTTGGGAGCGGTCTTCAGGGAGCTAAGAGTAAAAGCGATACTAACGTTGGAGATATTGAACTTGCTGCCGGTAAATTCCTGCGAACCAAAAATGCTTTTGTAGATACCTCTTCTGATGTTGAGGCTGGTATTAAAAGCGCAATCGAACAGCTTTTCTCGGATGGTTCAACTTCTTATGTTGCTGCTGAGGCGTTTAGCGTAGACGATCCAACTAACGAGAACGCTGTTATTGCAGAATGCTCTGAGAGAGAGCTTCCTGCTACAGCCACAAATGACATCTCTAAGCTTTATGGCTTGGCCATTCGTACTCGTACTGCAGTTGTTAACGCGTCCATCATGCCAAAGATGCTTGAAGCCGCAAACATGACTGACAAGAGTATTCGTGAGGCAGGCATTGAGTCACCACTTATGGTTATGCGTTGTGATGGCGGTGTTATGACCGTTGATGAGGTGCGCCATCGTCCAATCCTAACTATTCTTTCTGGTCCCGCAGCTGGCGTAGCTGGCGCTTTGATGTACGAGAAGCTCACCGACGGCCTATTCTTTGAGGTTGGCGGCACTTCCACCGATATTTCTTGCGTTAAAGACGGCAAGGTTATGGTCAAGTACGCAGAAGTTGGTGGACATAAGACGTACCTCTCGTCACTGGACGTAAGAACCGTTGGTATTGGTGGCGGTTCCATGGTGCAGATCTCTGATGGCAAGGCTGTTGATGTGGGACCTCGTTCTGCTCACATTGCTAACCTGGATTATGAGGTTTACACCGATGCAGAAAAGATTGTGAACCCACGTCTGGTTGCGGTTCGTCCTATGGACGGAGACCCAGAGTACGCTGCTATTGAGTGTGATGGAGGTATTCGCGTTTGCTTGACCATGGCTGGCGCTGCAAACCTTGCAGGCTTTGTTCCTGAGGGCGATTACGCCTTTGGTTCTGTTGAGGCTGCTCGTGCGGCTTGGGCTCCTCTTGCAGAGAACATGGGTGTAAGTGTTGAAGAAGCAGCAGCTCAGGTTCTTGCATTTGCTGCAAAGAAAAACGGTGCTGTAGCAGAACAGCTTATGAAAGACTACGGCATGGATCCTCGTACTACTGTTTACGTTGGTGGCGGCGGCGGAGCTTCTACAGTAGTGCCACACTTGGCAAAGACTATGGGACACACGTTCCACATTGCTAAAAATGCTCCTGTTATCTCCACTATTGGTGTTGCTCTTGCTATGGTTCGCGACATGGTTGAGCGTAGCGTTACCAACCCAACAGACGATGACATTGTGAGTGTCAGGCGTGAGGCAGAAGCCCGCGCTATCAAGATGGGTGCAGCTCCTGGAACCGTTGAGGTTACCGTTGAGGTAGATACGCAGCGTCACGTTGTTCGTGCAATTGCTGTTGGTGCTACTGAGCTGCGTAGTAAGGACGTTAACGCCACGCGTCTGAGTGCAGATGAGCTCAAAAAGTTTGTGGTAGAGAATCTTGGTGAGGGCGCAGAAAACGTTTCTGAGGTTGCTCATTCTTCCGAGCTCTTTGCCTACACTGCAACCACTACAGAAAAGAAGCTCTTTGGTCTTCTCACCAAAAAACGCACTGCTCTAAGGCTTATTGATGCTGAGGGCGTGATTAGGCTCCAGCGTCCAAATGCCGAGGTGTTGCAAGAGTCCATCAGCTCATGGCGCAAGGGTGTAACATCCCTGGTAGAGGACTTAACCGTATATAACGACGGTGGAGCTAATCTGCCAAACGTCTACGTGGTAGTTGGCAAGCGCATCATTGATCTGTCTGGAATGACTTCTCTTGAGCAGATCTTGAGCCTTGCAGCAGTTGAGCTGGGCGGATATCCCTCTGACGAGCCTGTTATCATTGCCGCTACACTTCGTTTAGGTGACTAAACTCACATGCAGAACGCAGATTACACTTTGGCGAGAAAATCGGTGAGCCCTGAAGCGGAGTCTACTACTGACTCTGCTTCACGGTTTCCGTTCCCAACTCAAGAGCTTGCACGTAAAGAGCTCTTGTGGGATCGCTTTGCTGCCCGTATTCCTGAACAGGATAAAGAACGCATAGTTGATTTGGCTTGGTCAAAGGGTGAGCGTGCTGCACATATGGTGTTTGAAGAGTCAAACGGCCAAAGTGACTTCTTTCAAATTTGCAAAGACGCAGGCATGACTATTATCAAAAAAGATATTGATTGCGTATATGGAAACCAGCGCTATTTCAGCGATTACGTTTCTGGTACAAAAGAAATTACGCTCTATGAGCGGTCATGTGCGCTGTGGGCTAAGCAAAATCAACTTGAGGAGCATGAAGCTCAAAATCTTATTTTGATGCATGAGTTTTTTCATGTTTTAGAGACAACTCGGCTTGGATTAACCAGCAAAGAATACACCGTTCCGCTTATTACAATTGGCCCTTTTAAACTAGGAAAAACGGGCATTCACGCGCTCTCTGAAATTGCAGCGCATGCGTTTACCAACACCTATTATGGTTTACTACACAACGTTTTTGACACAGGAGGAGACAATGAGCACTAAAGAGATCACCTGGAACAATCTGCAGATTCCTGTTGTTGGAGGCTATGATGTAGTCATCGTCGGTGGCGGTGTTTCTGGCTCTGCCTGCGGAATCCGTTGCGTTAATGAGGGCCTCTCCACACTTATTGTGGATAAATCAAATTTGCTTGGAGGCTCTGCTACACGAGCACTTGTGTGTCCCATGATGCCCTCGTACGTCCGTCATCTCCCTGTTCTTTCTACCATCGAGCAGCAGCTTTTGGCCTCAGGCGACGCCACACGAGATGACTACACTACTATGATTTGGTTTGCTCCTGAGCGTTTGGGAGTGGTATACGAGCAGCTCTTCACTACAAAGGGCGGTCAGATTCTCTACGATACATCGCTTGTGGCTGCTGTTTTGTCAGATGCAGATGATGAGAAAACCATCACATACGCAATTCTTGCTTCAACCGAAGGTTTGATTGCCGTGACAGCTCAAACGTGGATTGATGCTTCAGGCGACGCAGTCTTGTCTAGAGCTGCTGGCGTACCAGTTGCTGCTGGTGATGAGGATGGCATCAATCAGGTTTGCAGCCTGCGTTTTACCATGGGCGGCATTGATGTTGAGCGCTATAGAGACTATGTGCTCTCTCTTGATGATCACTTCTCGCCATTGGTTGAGGGATATTTCTTTGAGTCCGCAATGGTTGCGGGAAAGAATTTTAAGCTGGAGCCAAAGTTCCGTGAAGGAATTGAAGCGGGCATTCTTGAAGAGGAAGACTTGCGCTATTACCAGATTTTCTCGCTTCCTGGAAAGCCTGGTTGCATGGCACTGAATTGTCCACACATTGCAAGCATGCGTAAAAACACCTCAGGAGCTGCACGTTCTAACGCAACAGTTGAGGCACATGCTCGTATTCGTCGTCTTGTTACATTCTTACAGCGTATGATGCCTGGATTTGAGCAAAGCTACCTTATGGAGCAGGCTTCGCTTTTGGGCGTTCGCGAGAGCTGGCGTGTTGAAGGTCAGACAATGCTGACCGAGGAAGATTACGTCAATCAAGCCCGATTTGATGACGGTCTTGTCCGCGGTGATTGGTACATTGATGTCCACTCCAACAAGGGTGGCCTTTTCCACAAAAACACCTACAAACAGGGCGATTATTACGAGATCCCATTCCGTTCAATGGTCTCCAAACACATCAATAACCTGGGTGTTATTGGACGTTGTATCTCTACAACATTTTTGATGCAGGCTAGTGTTCGCATTATTCCAACGGTCACTGATATGGGTGATGCTATGGGTACCGCATGTGCTCTTGCAAAACAGACGTCAACACCACTGGCCAAGTTGGACGGCGTGGCGGTTCGTGCTGAAGTTGAGCAAATGAAACCGTTGAATTCATAATTGCTGTTTAAGAATTGTAGAAGCTGTGATAAACTTCTACAGTCACGGGCGATTGGCGCAGCGGCTAGCGCAGGTGCTTTACACGCACAAGGCCGGGAGTTCAAATCTCTCATCGCCCACCATGGAACCTCACGCGGCGCCCTCGGGTGTCGCGTTTTTTCTTAGGAGTGCAATGGATAACCAGGTAGAAAGTGCCTTTTCTGGCGAGAAACCCCTGCAGGCCGGAGCCATCACGCAGGCCGACACAGACACGCAGGCTGACGCAGCTACGGAGCTCGCGCGCTCGTTTGACCGCGCTTGGGACCAGATGCGCCCCGTTACCCTTGAGCGCAACGTTATGAAAAACGCCGACGGCTCGTGCCTGGTTACGTTTGGAGACACGCGCGTCCTCTGCACCGCTACCGTTGAAGAAGGCGTTCCCGCATGGCGCCGTAGTTCTCGCGCGGGTTGGGTTACGGCTGAATACGCCATGCTACCTGCGTCAACTAACCGCCGCACCAAGCGAGAGCGCGCCAACCGCAAGGGCCGCTCTATGGAGATTGAGCGTCTGATTGGCCGCTCGCTGCGTTCTGTTGTTGACCTCAACCGTCTGGGCGAGTACACCATTACGCTGGATTGCGACGTTCTGCAAGCAGATGGCGGCACCAGAACCGCAAGCATCACCGGTGCTTGGGTGGCACTTCACGATGCCCTCTACTCACTTGTCGAGAAGGACCTCTTGCCTAGACTTCCTCTTACAGGTCAGGTAGCTGCGATTTCTATGGGTTATGTAAATGGTAAGCCGCTGCTAGACCTTGACTATCCCGAGGATTCTCATGCGGATATTGATATGAACCTTGTAGGAACAGAAACTGGACAGATAATTGAAGTACAAGGAACAGGCGAAGGCGGTCCGTTTGATCGCTACCAGCTCAATCAGCTGATTGACCTTGGTCAGGCGGGCATTGCGCACCTTGTTGACCTGCAAAATCAAGTGACTGGATTTAGGGAGTAATCATGAGTCAAAACAGTGAAAATCAGGGTTCTAACGCTGTGACCTTTGATCCAAATACAACTGTAGTTGTTGCAACGGGAAACGCTCACAAGCTTGTAGAGATTGAGGCTATTCTTTCTAAGGTAATGCCTGGTATGAGCTTTGTGGCACTTAGTCAGCTGGGTGATTTCCCTGATCCAGAGGAGAACGGCAAGACATTCCGCGATAACGCTCTGATCAAAGCAATGGCTGCACTTGACGAGGTAGATTGCGTGGCGGCTATTGCGGATGACTCTGGCATTTGCGTTGACGCTCTGGATGGAGCTCCTGGAATCTATTCTGCTCGTTACGCTGGCGAGCATGGCAATGATGCTGCAAACAATCAGAAACTGCTGGCAGAGCTTGCTAACGTTGCTGATGAGGACCGTACTGCTCGCTTCCACTCCACCGTTGCTCTGGTCTACAGAGATGGATCTGTGCTGGTAGGAGAGGGAGACTGTGAGGGCGTTATTGGTCACGAGCCAAAGGGTCACAACGGCTTTGGTTACGACCCGCTCTTCTGGCCAGAAGATGCTCCAGGTAAAACCATGGCAGAGCTTGAACCTGACGAGAAGAACGCTATCTCTCACCGGTTCCATGCTTTGCAGAATCTTTCCAAGCAGATTCTGGGATAGAGAGATGCAGTAAACGCGTCAGGTTTATGTCAGATTCCGGACAAAATGGCAGTAGAACCACGCTAGATTACAGGTCAAAACCGGTCAGCGGGATATCCGTTCTTCTCGCCGACCGGTTACTTTTTTCTTGTTTCAAATGGTAAACTAAAAGCAACTATGACTTCTGTCTTGGAGGTAGACATGAGGATTGTTCGTACTCGTGATTACGAGGACATGAGCAGAAAAGCTGCAAACGTTATTTCTGCACAAATTATTTTGAAGCCAAACAGCGTTCTTGGTCTGGCAACTGGTTCAACGCCAATTGGTACGTATGCTCAGCTCGCTGAGTGGTGCAAAAAGGGAGACCTGGATTTCTCACAGGTTTCAACCTACAACCTTGACGAGTACCGTGGTCTTTCTCACGATGATCCTCAGAGCTATCACTATTTCATGCGCAAAAACCTCTTTGACCTGGTAAATATTGATCTTGAGAACACTCACGTGCCTGATGGCTCTAATCCTGACATTGAGGCAGCTTGTACTGAGTACGATACTCTTGTTGCTAAAGCTGGCTATCCTGACCTGCAGCTTCTTGGTATTGGCCACAACGGCCACATTGGCTTCAACGAGCCTGATGACCATTTCTCTAAGGGTACGCATTGCGTCGATCTTACCGAGAGCACTATTCAGGCAAACAGCCGCCTGTTTGAGCGTATGGAGGATGTTCCACGCCAGGCATACACCATGGGTACGCAAACCATCATGTTCGCGCGCAGCATTTTGATTGTGGCCAGCGGTGAGGACAAGGCCAAGGCTGTTTACGAGATGTGCTACGGCAACGTTTCACCTCAGTGCCCAGCCTCTATCCTGCAGCTTCACACTAACTGCACCGTTATTGCTGACGAGGCTGCGCTTTCTCTCTGCCCAGCTGAGTAAGGTCCAACTGGTCCACAGCTTCAAAGCAACATCTGTCGAGAAAAACAAAACTCCCATTCATGTGAATGGGAGTTTTTTGTAGCAGTTTATCGTGCGTAAGCGCTGTACGTGCGTGTTTAGTGATGCTCCGCAGGCGCACTTACTGCGTACAAGTGTTGTACCCGTGCGTTCGGTGGTGCTCAGAAAGTATTAATAGTCCTTGAAGTAACCGGATAGAGCCAAAAGGGTCTGGTAGTTAAGGCCAAGCACATAGTCGCCGTTATTGGTATGAACCGTGCGAAGCGTAAACTCAAGATTGTCACCAAACGTGATTTTATCGCCATCTTTTTTGCCAGCACGAGACATATCACCAGTTGAAAGTAGGAAAACTCTACCGGCTGGATTGACCGAAGTAACAAAGATTACAAAAGGATCGACGGTGTTTTCACCAAGGTTAATGTGCAACTGTTTGAAAATCTGACTGTTTGTTGACACATAGACTACTTCGTTTTTGTCGAGCACCTTCTTCAGCTCAGGAAGAGTTGCAGCTACCCAAGGTAGATCATGGTGAACAAAAGGATTGTCGCTCGCGAGCGACTGCGCAATAGGCGAGCCGTACTGGTAGACGTAAACAGTCTTGTTGTAGAGCTCGTTGACGTCATTAACAGAGGTCTGAACTGGTGCGGCTTGATTAGCCTGGACAAGCTCTATAAGATTCATGGAATTGAGCTGGTCAGATGAAGCGCCTTTGGACTGTGCTTCTGAAATAGTCAATCCACCAAACGCGAATGACCCCACGCCAAATACCAGGCAAAGTACGGACAACGCAACAAGAACTTTAGATGACTTCTTTGTGGAAAGGAATGCAATTCCGACAGCAAGAGCAACAAAAATAAGCACGATATACCAGGTCTTACTGATGGCATATCCCAGAGTCTCAGTCATTGGGCCTCCTTGTGTTGTAAGTTAGTTTCTTATTTTATCAGAGGGTCTCTTTTGTCATAAATTTGTCGCATGCTTGACGCGTCGTCGTTGTAAACCTGACGCCCGACTGATGTTGTTCCCGTGACATTTGTCGCAAAAACTTGAGATTTCATTTTTTACCACGTATAGTGGAGTTTCGGAAATTCTGACTATTATTTGTCGACCGGTACATAGCTTTGATACGTTCAACGTATCGTATGGTAAAACGTACCGATTGACTTGGAGGATTGATGGAAAACGAGATTCCACCAGTTAATCGTGTAGACGAGATTCACGAGAAGCTCAGTGCACTTCAGGGCCAAAAACTCAAGGTTAAGGCCAATATGGGTCGTTCTCGTATTGTTGAGCGCACAGGCACTCTAGTTATGGCACATCCATCTCTTTTTGTTGTTGAAGTTGGAGAGCGCCGTGGTCGTATTGCTCGTCAGTCCTACCAGTATGTTGACGTTCTGACCGGCACTGTTGAGCTTTTTGACTACGAGACCGGTGAGCGTTTGTTTGACTTTGAGTTTGAAGAGTAGTTTAGCAGCGTACGTAATACCTCGACTAGGCTCACACCCATGGCTTCTTCTCTGTCCAAATTTGGGCGCCAAACCATTCAGATTCCTTGCAAGGTCAATCTTCACCTGGGCATTCATGCTCAGAAGGACCAGCGAGGATACCATAAAGTAGACTCACTCATGGTCCCCGTTGCTCTGTATGACACCGTTGTTGTTGACGATGCACCAGAGCTCACCGTGACGCATGAGCCGCTGCTCTGTGTATTGCCTGAGCGGACTACCACTTGGAAAGCCGCGGTTCTTCTCGCCAATAAGCTGGGCGTTTCTCCAGATGTTTCTATTGACGTGCAAGTGCATATTCCCGAGAAGGCCGGTCTAGGCGGATCATCTGCTGATGCCGCGGCAACTTTGTATCTGCTGGCTCAGCGTTGGGGCATTGACCCGCTAGATCCGCTGGTAGTTGAGGTAGCCAAGGCTGTTGGCGCTGATGTAGCGTTTTTCTTGGACCCACGACCATCGCTTATGCTTGGCGCAGGGGACACGTTGGAGAAGACCTATACTTCCACCCTTGATGCGCCTTTGGTTATTGTTTTACCAGCAGAAACGGGAGTTGTAACCAAAGAAGCTTACGATCAATTTGATGCGTTTCCAGTTGAACCTGTTTCTTTTTCAAAACTTTCTGGTCTTTTACAAACAGAGAAGAAAACTATCCAACAGGTAGCTGAACTGCTTTTTAATAATCTTGCTCCTGCTGCAAAAGCATTAAAGCCACAGGTTGCTGAGGTAGAGGAGTGGCTAAAGGCTCAGCCAGGTGTTTTGGGAGCGCAGGTTTCTGGCTCTGGTAGTAGTTCTTTTGCGCTGTGCAAGTCGCAAGACGTAGCTGATGCTATTGCTGCAGATGCGCAGATAAAAGGATGGCGCGGATTTTCTACTACCTGCAAACTGTAAGGTTTATGTTTGGCAATAAAAGTCTTGCGCAGAGCGTGTCATTCTCGCAGGAAATGTTGATTTCTGCTAAAGTGACGTGTGCGGCATATGACTATATGTTTTGTAGCGGCATTAGTGTGCCTGCAAGGTAGATTTAGAGCGGGTTGTGGCTCAGTTTGGTAGAGCGCTCGGTTCGGGACCGAGAGGTCGCTGGTTCAAATCCAGTCAACCC
Organism: Atopobium sp.; assembly: GCA_022732885.1. GTDB lineage: Bacteria > Actinomycetota > Coriobacteriia > Coriobacteriales > Atopobiaceae > Lancefieldella. Next base: position 43,208 of record JAIJTS010000006.1, read on the forward strand.
GACCATTTATTTTCTTATAAAAGACGCATATAAAAGACGCATATAAAACCTATGAGCGTTCTATATATCTACGCTTACCGAAAAACATATCAATACGAACAAGAGCAACTAACCAAAGAGAATACAATCTCCAGTGCAATGGAGCGCATATACGACATAACCATGTCTTATATGGGTGAAAGCGCATGTGAGGAAGTGTGTACGTAAGTGCGTTTTGTGTTTTGTTGAAAGGGGTTTGTATGCCTGTTGTTGACTTTATTGTTAACGTGCTATCAACACCAGCTATCTTAGTTGGTCTTGTTGCTTTGCTTGGCCTAGCACTTCAAGGAAAGCCTGTTGAAGAACTTATTAAGGGCACCTTAAAGACTATTGTTGGATTCTTGGTTCTTTCTGCAGGTGCAGGCTTTTTACAAAGCGGTTCTCTGCTGGCATTTGGCGAGATTTTCAACTTTGCCTTTAACATGCAGGGCGTTGTTCCAAACAATGAGGCCGTTGTATCCTTGGCACTTGGTGAGTTTGGACAAGCAACCGCAATCATCATGTGCATTGGTATGGTCCTCAACATTGTCCTTGCACGTTTTTCTCGCTTTAATTACATCTTCCTCACTGGTCACCACACTCTCTACATGGCAGCAATGCTTGCAATCATCCTGCACGTCGGCGGTCTTTCTGGTTGGATGCTCTACATCTCCGGATCTTGCCTGCTTGCACTGATTATGGTTCTGTCTCCTGCGTACTGCCAGCCAACTATGCGTAAGGTTACCGGTAGCGATTCTGTTGCACTTGGTCACTTTGGTGGCGCTGGCTATTGGCTTGCTGGTGTAGTAGGTAAGCTCTTTGCTTCTGATCGCGAGAATAGCACCGAGAATATCAAGTTCTCCAAGCGTCTTATCTTCTTGCGCGATAACACCGTTTCTATTGGTCTGACTATGATCATCATGTTTATCATCATTACAGGAGTTGCTGTCAGCCGTGGTCTGTTAGCTTTGGTACCTGCAGGAACTACTGCTGCAGAGTTTGCTGCTAACCCACAGTATGCTGGCCTTCAGCACCTTGGAGACCTGCTGAACATTGGTACCGAGACCACCACTAACTGGATTGTTTGGGCATTTACCCGCGGTCTTTCCTTTGCTGGTGGCGTTTACATCATCTTGTCCGGTGTTCGTCTGATCATTGGTGAGATTGTTCCTGCATTTAAGGGTATTGCTCAGAAGCTTGTTCCTGGTGCAAAGCCAGCAATTGACTGCCCAATTGCATTCACCTATGCTCCAAACGCCGTTATTATTGGCTTCTTGAGCTCCTTTGTTGGTGGCATCCTTGGCCTGCTCATCCTGGGCGTCATCAATGCACAGCTTGCTGCTGTTGCTCTGATTCTTCCGGGTGTTGTTCCTCACTTCTTCTGTGGTGCAACTGCTGGTGTCTTTGGTAATGCAGAGGGCGGCGTTAAGGGCTGCATTGCTGGTGCTTTTGTCCAAGGTCTTCTGATTACCTTCTTGCCTGCACTGGCCATGCCAGTCTTTACCCTTATGGGCTTCACTTCTACTACCTTCTCTGATGCTGATTTCTCTATCATGTCTCTGATCTTTGGTAACGTTGCTTTGAATACCCAGGGTGCAATTCTTACAGGTATTTGCGTACTGAGTTTCTTCCTGCCAATCATCTTCAACTTTATTGCTCCTAAAAAGGTTGAAGAGCAGAAGGCAGAGTAGACGTCCGTTTACAGATTTGCAGTTAAATATTAGGAATAACTGCAACAAATGCGTGTAGAATCTAGGTGTCTAGGTCGGGTCTCGTCCTTGGATGAGGCCCGGCTTTTAACTTGTAATGGTGAATTGAAAGGGGCTTCTATGGCTATCCAGAAGATTCTTTGTTGTTGTGGCAGCGGTCTTGGCTCCAGCCTTATGGTTGAGATGCAGATCCAGGACGTCTTAAGTGAGCTTGGAGTGAGCGGCGTTGAGGTTGAACACTCAACCGTTTCTGATGTTACTCCTGGCGCAGCAGACCTCTTTATTGTTGCTAGGGACCTTGAGGATTTTATTACTGATATTCCAGAAAACGAGAAGATCGTTTTGTCCAACATTCTTGATAAGGATGAAATGAAAGAAAAGCTCACAGAGAAATTTGGTCTGTAATTTATTAAGTTGTAGCTAAAGTACGTACAGTACGTGAAAGGAAATTACATGGACGTCGACCTTAAACAGGTTGCGCGTGAGGTGCGCAAAAGCATTCTTACGCAGGTCTTTACGGCCAAATCTGGCCATCCCGGCGGATCTCTTTCTGCAACAGAAATTCTGACATATCTTTATTTTAAAGAGATGCACATAGATCCAACTAAGCCAAAGTGCCCTTGCAGAGATCGTTTTGTACTTTCAAAGGGTCACGTCACCCCAGCTCTTTATGGTGTTTTGGCTGAGCGTGGTTTCTTCCCTAAAGAGGAGCTTAAGACGTTCCGCGCACTTAATTCACGCCTTCAGGGTCATCCAAATATGAACGATGCACCTGGCGTTGATATGAGCACCGGTTCTTTGGGCCAGGGCGTTTCAACTGCTGTTGGCATGGCTCTTGCTGGTAAGAAGTTTAACAACGACTATCGCGTCTATGCTCTTTTGGGCGATGGAGAAATTGAAGAGGGACAGGTCTGGGAGGCTGCTATGTTTGCAGGTAACCACCAGCTTGATAACCTTACGCTTATTGTTGATAACAATAACCTGCAGCTTGACGGCACTCTTGAGCAGATTAATACACCACAGCCAATTGGCGAGAAATTCAAGGCATTCAAATTCCACGTCATTGAGGTAGCCGATGGACACGACTTTGACCAGCTTGCTGCTGCATTTGCTGAGGCTCGTACGGTTAAGGGTCAGCCTACGGTCATTGTTGCTCATACCGTAAAGGGTAAGGGTGTCTCCTTTATGGAGAACCAGGTAAGTTGGCACGGCAAAGCTCCAAACCAGGAGCAATATGAGCAGGCTATGAAAGAGCTTGAGGGAGAGGTGGCATAACTATGGCAGATGTACAGAAGATTGCCACCAGAGAAGCTTATGGAAAAGCCCTGGTTGAGCTTGGTAAAGAGCACGATGATCTTATAGTTTTTGACGCTGATTTGGCAGAGGCTACTCGCTCTGGTAAATACGGCGAGGAGTATCCTGATCGTTTTGTGGACTGCGGTATTGCAGAGGCTAACATGATTGGTATGGCAGCAGGTATTGCTGCAACTGGTCGCAAGGTCTTTGCCACCTCTTTTGCAATGTTCACCTCTGGCCGTGCGTTTGAGCAGATTAGAAACTCTGTTGGCTATCCTCACTTGAACGTCAAGATTGGTGCTACCCACGGAGGACTCTCGGTAGGAGAGGATGGCGCTACTCATCAGTGCAACGAGGATATTGCTGTTATGCGCACCATTCCAGGCATGACGGTTATCATTCCATCGGACGCTGTTGAGGCTGAGGCTGCTGTCAAGGCTGCTTATGATCACGATGGCCCTGTCTACATGCGTTTTGGCCGCCTTCCTGTTCCTGTGTTCAATACCAACCCTGACTATCACTTTGAGCTGGGTAAGGGTATTGTCCTCAAGGAGGGTACCGACGTTACGCTGGTAGCCTGTGGCCTTATGGTTCCTGTGGCTCTTGAGGTTGCTGAGCAGCTGGCTGCAGAGGGTGTCAACGCTGAGGTTATTAACATCCACACCATTAAGCCTTTGGACTCTGAGCTGATTGCTGCTTCCGCAGCAAAGACCGGCAAGGTTGTGACCATTGAGGAGCACTCCGTCATTGGCGGTCTGGGCAGCGCGGTTTGCCAGGCTCTTGCAGAGAGCACTCCTGTTCCTGTTAAGGTCATTGGCGTCCAGGACACCTATGGCGAGTCTGGACCTGCTCTTCAGGTTCTTGCTAAGTACGGCCTGGACACTCCAAGCGTCCTTGCATCCGTTAAGGATTTCTTGAAGTAATCGCTTGTATCCTTGGCGCACGTCACCGTGCGTCCGCTACGCGCCAACGCGTCTTAACAACGCACGTTATCGTTGTACAATCAAAGCTCTTCCCGCCATTTGGCGAGAAGGGTTTTTTGCATGTAGGTATTTGATTCTTCCTTATCCTGCCTGAAAAGTGCAAAGAATCTGTATTTAAGTCACCGATTCTTTTACAAAATCAGGCAAATCCACAGATTCTTTGATGCTTTTAGGCAAAAGTTACAGATTCTTTGCAGAAATCAGGCGCTCTCCAGGCGCTCGTTTCGCACCGAGCTCCCGCCGCCCACCTGGCGAGAAACCCTGTCCACTAGCAGCGCTTCCGCACAAGAAACCCGGCATCCACACGAAATGGATGCCGGGTTGAAATTGCTTGCGACCTGTATGTCCTTACTTGTACTCGTAGAAGCCCTTACCAGCAGCAGCACCGGTCTCGCCCTTGTCAATCTTCTCCTTGAGTAGGGCAATAATGCGACCTTGTACGGACTCTGGGTCCTTAGCTGCAGGGTTCATGACAGCAACGTTGTATGCGGTGACCAAGCCAATGATGTCCAAGATCTGGAACGGACCCTTTGGCGAGCCGGTGCCAATGCGCCAAGCTCTGTCGATGTCTTCGACGTCGCCAACACCGTTTGCCCAAAGATGCTCAGCGGAGGCCAGAAGAGGTACCAGCATGGAGTTCAGCAGGTAGCCAGGCTGCTCCTTCAGAACTTTGACCGGAATCATGCGGATGCTTGCCGCAAAAGCGACGACCATGTCAAAGTTCTCTTGAGCGGTGTCTGCGTGACCCATGACTTCGCCGATTGGGTTGCGCCAAATCTCGTTAGCAAAGTGGAGAGCCAGGTACTTCTGAGGACGACCAGTAGCTGCAGCAAACATGCTTGGAATCATGGTTGAGCTGTTGGTTGCAACAATAGTCTTCTCTGGCAGGTGTTTGGCCAGCTCGGTGTAGAACTCGATCTTCTGCTCTGGATTCTCTGCAACCGCTTCAATAACAAAGTCAGCGTCACTAAAAGCCTCATCCCAATCGGTAGTAAGCGTGAGGTTGCTGTATGCGCGCTCTACCTGCTCTTTCAGCTGGTCGAGCTTCTCTGGAGTAATCTCGTCCTGAGCAATAAGGCCGTAAGCGTAAGCCTTAGGATCGGTCTTCATAGCCTCCAGGGTGTTCAGATAGACCTCTCTGAGGTGCTCAATCTTTGGACGAGCGCGTTCAATTGAAGCCTCTGACCTTAGCCAAATGGTGGTCTGGTAGCCGCGATAAGCGGTCTGGAATGCAATCTGGCTGCCCAAAACGCCGCCGCCAGCAACTACAACTTTCTTAACCTGCGAAATGTCCATAGGACGTTCCTTTCTACAAGCGTGGCAAGAAGCGCCGCGCGAACTATCTACCGTCCCTATACCCCAGAAACTCTCCGTCAAACATTCGTTCGCACAATTTCCAATTTTTATTTAAATCCTACAAATCACTCCTTGGCGAGAAACCATATCTCTCGCTCACAGTTCTTGGGTAAAATAAGGGCATACAACCAGCAACTGGTTTCAACGCAGTCCATTGACTGCAACCCAATAAAACAACAGGTACAACGCTTGGACAGAATAGAGGTATCATGATCGACGGAACATACAAGATTCAAATGGATTCTCCCGTTGGAGCCAAAGAGGGTACCGCTGTCCTCATTACCTCTGGCGAGAAACTCACAGGCTCTCTGACCGCCATGGGTGTCCAGATTGATATTGAAAACGGCAAGGTTACCGACAACTCGTTTACTTTTGGCGGCAAGCTTGAGTCTTTTGTGGGTCCCGTTATCTTTGCCGTTGGTGGCTCAGTTGAGGGCGACACCATTCAGGGCATCGCCCACATCGCTAACCGAGACTTTGTGTTTACGGGCACAAGGGAGAGTTAAGGTAGCTGCGTCATCCCTGTTAGCAGTACAATAAATGCATTAACTTCTGGGTGGGGATGGAGTATGAAAGTAATCGATACAAAGTCAGATGCAGAGTCTCCTCAAGGAGCTCCGTTTTTTGTTGACCGTTGTCGATTTACTCCGACTCAAGGAATTGAAATCTCATCTCTTCAACTGGATGATGATAAAGTTCAAAACTGGCCAATGGTTTACATTTTGGCCAACGATAATCCTCGCCAAAAAAGCGCTTATGTGGGTGAGACTACAAGTGTTAGTGAGCGCATGTCTCAGCACAGTAAAAACTCTGAAAAAGATTTGTTTACCAGCGTAAATGTTATCTTTAATCAAGAATTTAACCAGTCAGTTATTAAGGATTATGAAAACCGCTTGATTGGTCTTATGGCTGCTGATGGAGTCTACAAGCTCACTAATAAAAACGAGGGTCATAGCAACTTAAATTACTTTTCTAAAGAAAAGTATGAATTAATGTTTGATGACCTTTGGGAAGAGCTTCGTAGGATGGAGCTCGCGGATAAGACAATCAGTGAAATTGAAGAATCGGAAGTATTTAAATATTCTCCCTATAAGAGCCTATCGGTTGATCAGCGAGTTGCTCTTAATAAAATTTATTCTGCAATTGAATCTGACCTGTCAAAAGCTAAACCAATCGTTGTCCAAGGAATGCCTGGTACAGGTAAGACGATTCTTGCAATTTATCTTTTAAAATCTCTTCGTGATGACGAGAAGTTCAAAGATTTGAATATCAAAATTGTTGAGCCAATGACCTCCTTAAGAGCAACTTTAAAGAAGTCGTTAAAGGGCGTTGGTGGACTCAACGGAAGAGATGTTATTGGCCCCAATGATTTAGCAAATCCTAAATTTGGCTATAACTCTGAAGTAGAGAAACCCTTTGATATTCTGCTCATTGATGAGTCACATCGTTTGACGGCACGTCGAGGAATTACTGCTTTTGGTAGCTATGATGAGGTAAATAAAAAGCTTGGTTTACCGAAAGAATCTACGCAGTTAGATTGGGCATTAAAGCTCGCTAAACTTCCAATTTTCTTTTACGATGCATCTCAGTCAATTAAGCCTGCAGATATTGATCCAAATATGTTTGAAGAAAAATTAGGAGATGCTCTTAGACATCCTATTAGGCTTGAAAATCAAATGAGAGTTCAAGGCGGGGCAGAATATCTAAATTACATCTCAGATATTCTGAACGATAAACACCCTGCGAGAAGAACGTTTGAAAACTATGAGTTTGTCTTGCACGACTCGATTGATGATTTCACAGATAGTTTTGAACAGAAATTATCAGAACATAACCTGACAAGAATGCTTGCTGGATACGCATGGGATTGGAAAACGAAAGGCAAATCAGTCAACTCTCCTCTGAAGGATATTGTTATAGGGGACAAGTCGTTTAGATGGAATTCCATGCTTGCTAACTGGGTTGGTAATGGAGTGGCCAATCCAATATATGCTCAGGAAGTTGGATGCGTGCATACTGCTCAGGGATACGATTTAAGCTACTCATACGTAATCATTGGCCCAGATTTAAAACTAGATTCGATGACCGGAAAACTTGTTGGCGATAAAGACCACTACTTTGATAAAAAGGGTAAGGGCGGAGCAACTGCTGAGCAGTTAACTCAGTACATTAAGAATATCTACTACGTTCTTCTTACTCGAGGTATTTACGGAACGCATGTCTATGTAGTTGATGATGTATTGAGGGAGTATTTACGGCAGTTAAATAACTGACTTTAGTTAAACGTTTTTATCTCGTTAGCTCAATCGCATCGCGAATACTTTGCAGGGAGTTCTTGGACTTACGCGGGTTGGAAAGCATTACTGACGTGTAGAGAGAGTCAATAAGAGCCAGTTGAACAATTCTTGAAGCTAATGACTCTGATCTAAATGAAGTTTCCTCTGAGATAGTCAGTAAAGTGACATCTGCTCTTCTCGCCAATGGAGAATTTCTATCACTTGTTATAACTAATACACGGCCGCCGATTTGCTGAAATAAATCGGCAAGCTGAATAGCCTCTTTGCATCTACCGGTGTGAGAGAAGATGATTGCGCAGTCGTCTTTTGTGGCTCGGCTTGCCTCCATGAGCTGCAAGTGATAATCGGACGCATATTTTACGTTGAGAGGCGATCTGAGCAGCTTGTGGTAGGCGTCTGCAGCAATAATATTGCTTCCACCAAGTCCAAAAAGAAATACAGTTTTACTTGAGACGATTAAGTTAACTGCACCTTCAAGGTTCTCGGACTCAAGCATCTCTTTAGTGTGACTGAGGGAATCAATTGAAGAGTTAAATACACTGATAGCTACACCCAGTGGGGAAGATGTGTCGGAGATGTTTTCATGAATTGAAATTGCCGGATCAAATTCTTCAGAAATTAGCGCATTATGAAAATCTTTAAAGCCTGAATAACCTAGCTTTCTTGTGAATTTAAAAATTGTTGAGTCCGCCATGTCAAGGGTCTGTGCCATCTCATTAATAGTCATCTGCGAAGCTGCTCGTGAGTGAGAAGAAATATAGGAAGCAATCATTTTTTCTTTTTTAGAGAGCGAAGACTCAAACGATTTAAGTCTTACGCGGTATGAAGACTCCATGGGATTCTCCTCAAATCAAAGCTAAACGATGAAATAAGACACCTTCTACTCTAAAAAATTTACCACTAAAAGAAAAGAAAAAAATTTTTTCTTTTTAATATTGACTAATAGAAAATTATTTTTATAGTAATTCATACGGATTACTCGTCGAAAGAAGGATCATGGAAGTTGGATTAGTTGGACTAGGAAAGATGGGTTTTAACCTTGCCTTAAATCTCAAAGATAACGGAGTAGAAGTTAAAGGTTTTGATATTTCCGATGACGCTCGTCAGGAAGTAGAGAAACATGGTATTTCTTCTGTTCAGTCTTTAGTAGAGCTTGTTAAGGTACTTGAGCCACCAAGAGTTATCTGGATGATGGTTCCTTCTGGAGAGGCAACTGAATCAACAATTTCTCAAGTTCTTCCACTGCTTGAGAAGAATGACATTCTTATTGATGCAGGTAACTCAAACTATAAGGATTCCATTAGACATGGAGAAGAGGCTGCTAAACTCGGAGTAAGATTCCTTGATCTTGGAACCTCTGGAGGTACCTCAGGTGCTCGTTATGGCGCTTGTTTGATGGCAGGTGGAGATCAGAGTGCTTACGAGTATCTTAAGAATGTTTTTGAGTCCGTTGCTGTTAAAGATGGCTGTGACTACGTAGGTCCTGCAGGTGCTGGACACTTTATGAAGATGGTCCACAACGGAATTGAATACGGAATGATGGAAGCAATCGGAGAGGGCTTTGCTGTAATGCAAAAAGCTCCGTTTGAGTATGACTTAGCACAGGTTGCTCGTAACTGGCAGAACGGTTCCGTCATTCGTTCTTGGCTGATTGATTTAATCGAAGAGCAGCTCAGAGTACATCCTAATCTTAAGGATTTTAAGGGTATTGTTGATGCGTCTGGTGAGGCTAAGTGGACAGTTGAGGCTGCTCTAGCAGAGGATGTTCCTGTGCCTGTAATTGCTCAATCTTTATTTGAGAGAAATGCATCAAAGCTTGGTGAGGAGAACTTCTCTAATAAGGTTACCGCGGCACTTCGTAATGGCTTTGGTGGTCATCCATATGTAGCAGAGGAAGTCTAGTATGAGTAAAGACATTTCTCATCTACAGATTAATCCAGACGATCTTCAATTTCATGTTGAGGTAAAAGACTGGGAAGATGCTCTTAAGGTAGCCGCAACTCCGCTGGTAAAGCGCAATGCAATCACAACTGCTTATATTGAAGAGATGATTGCAGCAATTCATGAGCTAGGACCTTATATTGTTCTTGCTCCTGGTCTTGCACTTGGTCATTCTCGTCCTAGTGAAGCAGTTCATCAGACAGCAATTTCAATTGCAACGCTTGCACAGCCAATCGAGTTTGGCAGTAAGCACAATGATCCTGTGGATATCGTTGTCATTTTGGCAGCAAAAGATGACGAGTCTCATATTGAGCTTCTTCAGAAGATTGTAATTTTCTTCAACAATGAGACAAATTTTGAATTGCTTCGTTCTGCAAGAACAGAAGAAGACGCATTAAACGTTTCAAAAGTTATTAACGGGGAGGCATAGTATGGACATCTTGAACGTTTTTGTATTTCAGCTTTTTACAAATCAAACCATTTTCATGGGTTTGCTTGCTCTTGTAGGCCTTTTACTGCAACGTAAAAAGTTGCCACAGGTAATTGATGGAGTTGTTAAGACAGTCATTGGTCTTCTTGTTCTTTCGTCTGGTGCAGGAATCATCTTCAGTTCTCTGTCTGAGGTAGTTACCGCACTCAATTCAAGCCTCGGAGTTGCAGGTACCCTTCCTATTAACGATGCAGCAGGCGCAATGGTTCTTTCTATGGAAGGTTTCAGTAGGAATTCCGTGCTGATTTTCCTGTTTGCATTCCTTCTCCACTTGGTAATTGTTAAGTTGGTTCCTAACAATAACTTTAAGAACGTTTATCTGACAGCTCATCTTGCGCTTTTCCACGCATGCTTCATGGCCATTACGCTTCCAGGAATCCTGAAGACAGATGACAGCATTGTGATTATTGTAGTTGGCTCAATCCTCAACGCACTTTACTATGCACTGTCTCCTGCAATTACCAGAAAGCTTGCAAAGGAGTGGACACAGGACGCAATTACCCTTGGTTTTATGGATCAGGTGGGTTCTGTTGTCGCTCACTTTGTTGGTAAATTTGTTGGTTCCTCTAATCCAGATGAAGACGCAGATAAGCTGAAGCTTCCCGAGTGGGCGTCTATGTTTAGGGACAACACCGTAGTTCTGTTTTTCTTAATGCCAATCATCTTTGTTGGAATGGGTCTTGCTGTTGGTCAGGCAGGTATTGAGGCTTTGTCTGGTACTGGTCCTGAGGCTACTAACTGGATTCTGTGGCTGGTTATTCGTGCTTGGACCTTCTCTGCAGGTATTGTCATCTTGCTTCAGGGTGTCCGTATGTTTGTTGGCTCTATTGTCCCAGCATTTAAGGGTATTTCTGATAAGTTCCTTCCTGGTGCTGTTCCAGCACTGGACGCTCCAACGTTCTATCCATTCTCTCCAATGGGCGGAATGTTTGGCTTCCTTGGATCTTCGATTGGCGCAATTCTTGTTTGCATTTTGACCATTGTTCTTCATGCTCCAGTTATTGTCTTCCCAAGTCCAATCATTATGTACTTTGACGGTAACGTTATGGGTGTCTTTGGTAACAAGGCTGGTGGATGGAAGGGTGCTCTTGCAGCAGGCTTGGTAACTGGTGCAATTACTTCTGCAGCAGCTATCCTGTTCTATCCATTGACTGGCGTAATGTTTGGCTCTGGTGTGACTTGGTCCAACATTGATTATGCGCTGGTATGGATGCCTTTAATGTATCTGCTTAAGGCTATTAGAATGCTTGTATTTGGTGCATAACCAGTCCTTTTAGGAGCTAAAATGAAACTTGTTGCTGTATGTGGTTTTGGCGTTGGATCTTCAATCATTGCCAAAATGAATATTGAGAGCATCCTTCAGAAGAGGAATAGGGAAGATATTGTTGTTGAGACTATCGACCTTGGTAGCGTTCAGGGCAGTGATGGCGATTACTACGTCACAACCAATGAGCTTTTTGACAACTTCCCTGATGGAATTAAAGAGCGCACCATTGTGCTAAATAACTTCATTGATCTTGCAGCTATTGAAAGCGCGCTAGAAGAACGAATTGGTCTGTAGGTACTCAACAATTTTGTATTCTTAAGGCACTCGTTGATCGGGTGCCTTTTTATTACTGTCACACGCCGTCTTTCTTCATCCATCGATAAAACTACATCGTTCATGTGAACCCCATTTGTTTGGACAGGTGGGGTTTCTCGACAGGTTTTTATAAAGAATGACCGCGTCTTTGATGGTAACAATTGTTTTTGATATATGATTTTATCTTGTGATTTTAGTTGTTATTTCAGGGGATAACTGGGGACCGTATGAATGTAATGGATGGTCTTGAGAAAAAGCTTATGCCCATGGCAGAGTCGGTAAGTAAGAATAAATACCTTCTTACCATGCGAGATTCTTTTGCCATGCTTATGCCAATGTTAATCTTTGGGTCAATGTTTACGCTGGTGGGAAACTTGCCTATTCCTGCGTGGGTTGATTTCTTAAAGACAACAACGCTTCAAGGTAAATCGATCTTCTCGCTGTTGGCCATTCCTTCTGCATGCACCGTTTCTCTTATGGCGTTGTTTTTGGCATTTAACATTGGTTTTAATTTTGCCGAGCATATTGGCGTTGAAGATCGCGGAGCAGCGGGTCTTGCGTCTTTAGTCAGTTGGTTTGTCTTAATGCCTCAGGTTACTGAGTTTTTTCCAGAAGGTGCCTCTAAACCATTTTTGGTAGAGAGTATTCCGCTTGCTTGGACTGGTGCAAAAGGCGTTTTTATTGCAATACTTGTTGGTTTTTTCTCGGTCCATGTGTTTGGTTTTGCCGTAAAAAAGCACTGGGTTATTAAAATGCCTGAAGGTGTACCTACGTCCGTTTCACTTGCGTTTAGTGCATTAATTCCTATGACGCTTACGCTTTCTGCTGTATGGCTGCTCAGCGTATTTTTTGCCCTTACACCCTGGAAAGATGCATTTACGTTTGTGTATTCCATTTTGCAGACGCCTTTAACCTTGTTGGGTGGAACTGTCTGGGCGCTGGGAATTTCTTACATTATTCAGGGAGTATTCTGGTTTTTTGGCATCAACGGCTCTAACATCACTGGTCCTATTTTTACGCCAGTTTTAACGGCGCTTACGTTAGAAAACCAAGCAGCTTTTTCTGCAGGAGCGGTACTGCCCAATATCATTAACAGGGAGTTTGACTCGTTTTTTGCAACGTTTGGCGGGGGAGGATCTACCCTCTCGTTATTGATTGCCATGTTTTTGTTCTGCCATTCAAATCGTATTAAAAGCGTAGCCAAACTTTCAATTATTCCGGGAATTTTTGGGATTAATGATCCGGTTGTTTATGGATTGCCAATGGTTTTAAATCCCTTGTTGGCCATTCCGTTAATCTTTACCCCTGTGGTTAATATTGCGGTTGCATGGTTTGCTATGAGCACGGGCTTGGTGCCGCTCTGCAACGGTATTATGCTGCCCTGGAGTACGCCGCCGTTAATCTCAGGGTTTCTTTTGTGCGGATGGCAGGGTGCTTTGTTGCAGCTAATACTCATTGCGCTTGGCGTAGCAATCTACCTGCCATTTATTAGAACTTTGGACAGAGAGTTTCTTAAGGAAGAAAAAGGCTTAGAAGCAGAAACTACCGTTTAGGTGTGGGTGCACGAGAGGACATTGCGTGCATGAAGGCAGTTCTCGGTGAGCCGTTTAAAAAAGCAGCTCTCGGTGAGCTGCCTTTTTTAGTATCCAATTTCTTCAAGCCAGGTTTTTATATCTTCAACAGATGCATGGGGGTCAAAGCGTTTTTGGCCAATAAACTCTGCTTCTGGTGCAGAATCTTTTAAAAACCTCCAGCTTAAGGTAACCGGACTTCCGCCCGAGGTAGCAAAAAGGGCAATGCGTTTCCCCTTAGTATCAATGGATTCTAAAAACGAATTTACCAAGGTAGGGGCTTTTCCCCACCAAATAGGAAAGCCAACAAAGATAGTGTCATAAGCAGAAGTATCAATGACTTCTGCTAATTCTGGACGCCATCCTGGAACAGTCATTTCTATAGTGCAACGGCTTTCTTTATTACGATAGTTAAGGTCATCTGAAGTATAGGGAGCCTTTGGCTTAATTTCATAAAGATTGGCGTTATGTGCAGCTGTTGCAAGGTTTTTGGCCAAACATTTGGTCTGTCCTGAAACGCTCATATAGGCAACAAGAGTTTTAGACATACATTCCCCCTCTGACTTCAAGCTATATACCCACCTTGGCAGAAGAATTTCATTTTTGAAGAACAAACATTTTGCTGGTTGAGGGCGCGCTACAGGCTGGTTGAGGGCGCGTTCAAGTCTGGTTGTAGACGTGCTAAAGACGCGTTGTAGAGGTGCTAAAGGCGCCGTATATAAAAGTTTTGCGGGGTTAGGTCTTGCAATGTTTGTGGACGTGGCATGGCGTATAGTTATAAAGTTACAAGAGAAAAATAGAGGCGTTCTAGAGGGCGTTTTACGCCGAGAAGAGTGTTTATGCTTGCTATAAAAAATAAGACAAACGTGGTGCTTGCGGTAGATACGTCTACAGACATGTTGGCGTGCACGGTCGCGCGTCTGACCAGGCGTGATGACGCGGGCGCGGCGGACGGAGGGATTGACGTTGAGGTACTGGCGTCAACGGACCACCTGTGCCGCAGACAGGCAAACGTGGAGCTTGTGGGCTCGGTCCAAGAAGCGCTTGATGCTGCTGGCCTGACTATGGCCGATGTTGATGCTGTTATCGCAGGTAGAGGCCCAGGTTCGTTCACGGGTGTGCGCATTGGCGTTGCTACAGCAAAGGGTATTGCATGCGGCTCTGGCCTGCCGCTTTATGGCGCAAGTGCGCTTGATGCCATGGCGTTTAGCGCGTGGAAGGCGGGTGTGCGCGGCACTGTTGGTGTTGTTGCAGACGCTATGCGCGGCGAGGTCTATCCGGGCATCTACCAGCTGGATGACGCTGGAGCGCACAGAACGTTCCCGGTAGAGACCGTCCTCAAGGCAGACGCTTGTGTGGAGGAGTGGTCGAGCAGGACTGATAAGGCCCAGCTTACGCTCACAGGTAATGGCTTAGTGAAGTACCGTGAGCGTTTTGAGCGCGCGGGTTTCTCGACATACACGGATGAAGCAACGTGGTTCCCAACAGGAGAAGGCCTGGTATACGCGGTGTGCATGCCTGAGTATCAGCAGGCGGGTGCGGGCGATCCGGCACTGGTGCTGCCCATTTACACGCGACTTTCTGATGCGGAGGAGTCGGAGCGCAAGCGTTTGGGACTCAAGGAGCCGGCAACGGTGGCACTGACCGGCGTGGATGATGCGCTGGCTGATATTCACCTGCAGCTTCGTCCGATGACGGTGAACGATCTAGATCAGGTGGCGGAGCTTGAGGCGGCAACGTATGCTGACGCTGCGCATTCTGCCTGGTCAAAGCAGACGTTCTATGATGAGCTCTCGGGCGTTGGGCGTAGCTGGTGGCTGGCTCACGACCGCGGAACGGTCATCGGTTTTGCGGGCGGCCGCTTAGCAGGAGCTCAGTTTGAGGTGGAAGAAGTGGCGGTTGCGCCTGAGCGTCGCCGCCAGGGCATTGCATCCAAGCTGGTAGAACGCGTGGCGTATGATGCCCAGATGCTGGGTGCGTCTACGATTACCCTTGAGGTGGAGGAGGATAACGCTCCAGCTCAGGGTGTGTATAGCAAGCTGGGATTTGCTGAGGTTGGCCGTCGTCCGGGATATTACGGTCCGGATTGCGCGGCGCTGTTGATGACGGCGCAGCTGCCTTTAGCGGTTGGCACTGGCTTTGAGGCCAGAAACCCAGAGCCTCACGCATCGGTGCGTCCGTGGCCTATTGTTGCAGGTGAGCGCTCTGAAGAGACGCTTGCAGCACTGCGTAAGGCAGGGGATTTGATCCTCAGTCTGGAGTCCTCCTGCGACGAAACTGCCATGTGCATCATGGATTCTCATGGTGTGGTCTGCGCAAACGTTGTCGCAACGCAAATTGACTTCCACGCTCGCTTTGGCGGCGTTGTGCCCGAGATTGCTTCTCGCAAGCATACCGAGGCTATTGTGGGTCTTTTTGAGGAGACCATGGCCCGCGCGGGTGCGCATTTTGGATGCGATACGCTGGTCCCGTCTGACCTGGCCGCCGTTGGTGTTACCGCAGGTCCAGGCCTTGTTGGTGCGCTTGTTGTGGGCGTAGCGTTTGCCAAGGGCTTCTGTGTGGCCACTGACCTGCCACTTATTCCCGTTCATCACCTGGAAGGCCACCTGCTGGCCAACCTGTTTGAGACGCCTGACCTAAAGCCACCATTTGTGGCCAGCCTGGTCTCGGGCGGCAATACCATGCTGGTACACGTACGTGCCTGGGGAGATTACGTGGTTTTGGGCTCCACCATTGACGATGCTGTGGGTGAGGCCTTTGACAAGGTTGCTAAGGCGCTTGGCCTGGGCTATCCGGGCGGCCCCGTCATTAGCAAACTTGCAGCTCAGGGCAATCCTAAAGCCATCCACTTCCCGCGCGCTATGATGCACAGCGGTGACTATTCCTTCAGCCTTTCTGGCCTTAAGACTGCCGTTATCACCTACATTGAGGGCGAGAACCGCGCAGGTAGAGCTATCAATCTGCCCGACTTGGCCGCATCGTTTGAGCAGGCCGTTATTGACGTGCAGGTGGCAAAGGCTAAAACCGCTGTTGAGGAGACGGGCGTCTCCGATTTCTGCGTGGGAGGCGGCGTTGCTGCAAACCCCGCGCTCAGAGCTGCATATAAGGAAACCTTTGGTCGTATGGGTGTTCGAGTGACGGTGCCTCCAATGTCGGTTTGTGGCGACAACGCCGCAATGATTGCCGTCGGCGCACTTCGCAGCTACCGTACGCAGGGTTTCTCGCCATTGACCTTGGATGCAAACCCCAACGCGCAGCTGGGATCGTGGTCGTCGGATGCGGCGCCCGTTGTTCCAAGCGGCATGTAAGGAGGCCATTGTGCAAGACGGATTCATCAAAGTTGCAAGTATCACGCCGCGTGTCCGCGTGGCCGACGTGGCGTTTAACGTGGAGAGCTGCCTGGCTGCTATCGAGGAAGCCGCAGGTAATCGCGGTGCCAAGGTGGTTGTGCTGCCCGAGCTCTGCATTACGGGCTATACCTGCGAGGACCTGTTTTGGCAGGATACGCTTTTGGACGCTGCTGAGCGCGGCCTGGTCTCCATTGCCGCCCGTACGGCCGATGTTGATGCATTGCTGCTGCTAGGACTGCCTGTTCGCGTTGCTAGCAAGCTCTACAACTGCGCCGCCGTTCTCTTTAGGGGAGAGCTGTTGGGCCTGGTACCCAAGCGTTACGTGCCCATGTACAACGAGTTTTACGAGGGCCGACACTTTGTTTCTGGTCCCAAGACCGTCACCAGCGTGGACTTTGGCCTGCTCGGCGAGGTGCCGTTTGGTACCAACCAGCTGTTTGCGTGCGACACCATCCCTGAGCTGGTCGTTGGCGCGGAGATCTGCGAGGACCTCTGGGTGCCCATGCCGCCATCAAACGCGCACGCCGTCGCCGGCGCCACGCTGATCTGCAACTTGTCCGCGTCGCCCGCGTTGGCCGGCAAGTCCGCGTACCGTCGTCAGCTGGTTGTACAGCAGAGCGCGCGTCTGATCTGCGGCTATGTTTACGCAAGCGCAGGTGAGGGCGAGTCTACGACTGATTTGGTTTTCTCGGGCCATGATCTTGTTGTCGAGAATGGCCGTGTACTCGCCGATTCCGGCGTGTTTGGCGAGGGTATAGCCGTGTCCGAGATTGACGTGCTTTCGCTGGCGGCTGATCGCAGGCGTACCTCCACGTTTGAGGTTGCTCCAACGCCGGAGGATTACAAGCACCTGACCACGTATTTCTCGCTGGAGTTTGATGGCGCGGGCGAGGGCGACGGCGAAGGCAGCGAGGGTGTTGAGCTTGCAATCCGCACGCCGCTGACCAGGTACGTTGACCCGCATCCATTTGTGCCCGCGATGGATGACGCTCGCGCAACGCGCTGCGAGGAGATTTTGTCGATCCAGGCTCACGGTTTGGCTTCAAGGTTGGCACATACTGGCTCTGACCACGCGGTTATTGGCATTTCAGGTGGACTTGACTCTACACTGGCTCTTCTCGTCACCGCACGAGCCTTTGACCAGCTGGGATATGACCGCTCGGGCATTGTAGCTGTGACGATGCCGGGATTTGGCACCACAGACCGCACGTATACCAATGCGATTGAGCTGGTGCAGTCGCTTGGCGCCGACCTGCGCGAGATTTCCATTGTTGATTCCGTGCTGCAGCACTTCTCCGATATTGGCCATGACCAGGACGTTCATAACGTTGTGTACGAAAACGCCCAGGCTCGTGAGCGCACGCAGATTCTGATGGACGTTGCCAACCAAGTTGGTGGCATGGTCATTGGCACGGGCGACCTTTCTGAGCTGGCGCTTGGTTGGGCGACGTATAACGGCGACCAGATGTCCATGTATGGCGTAAATGCTTCAGTGCCAAAGACGCTGGTCAGATACCTTGTTGACTACTGCGCCGACTCGTATGAAGAGCAGGGCGAAGATGAGATTGCTCACGTTTTGCGCGATGTTCTGGACACGCCGGTTTCTCCTGAGTTGCTGCCAACTGCGGCTGACGGATCCATTGAGCAGAAGACAGAAGACTTGGTTGGCCCGTATGAGCTGCACGACTTCTTCCTGTTCCATGTGCTTCGTCACGGAAGCGGTCCACTCAAGGTTCTGCGTCTTGCCGAGCGCGCGTTTGGCACGGGCACTGACCAGGAGGTTTACGACCACGAGACTATCGTTCATTGGCTCAAGGTGTTCTACCGCCGCTTCTTCTCTCAGCAGTTCAAGCGCTCGGCGATGCCCGACGGACCAAAGGTTGGCTCGGTCTCGCTCTCTCCGCGCGGCGACCTGCGCATGCCATCCGACGCTTCTAGCTCGCTTTGGCTTTCTGAACTGGAGAGCTTGGAGGCTTAGCGTGAGGTTGGCTGACAGTGCGAAGCAAATGCCGGCTAGGGGCAATAATGCCGTGATACCGTTTGCTCAAACCTTGTCTTACAGCAAAAGATGACGTTCATCACCCGGTTATTCATGTAAATGCATAACCGGGTGCTTTTATGCAGGTTGATTATTGCTAGAGGAGACGAAGAAACGATTCTGCTCCAAAAATGGCCTTCAAGTGGTAAAAATCCCGTTTAGTTGGAGTATCCAAAAATACCAGAATTTTATGCATCGAGTCTACCTGCTGTTTTGTTCCGGATAAATAATCAGACATCTGGATAGAATTTTTTACCAGGCAAAACGTGAGTGCATTTTTTCTAAATACTTTGTTTCATCTCCAACTAAACGGGATTTTTACTCAAAACAGAGGCCTCCAAAAGCGCACTCATTTTTCTTATGCAAAATCATGCATATTTCATAGCAAATATACATACGACAAAGATTTACACCAAAAATTATGCTAATAGCAAAAATCTGCAGATCAATACCACTTGGCGCTCTCACTCGCCAACCGCAAACAGCGCCTACCAGCAGCTCAGCAGCATCGCGCACCTGCGCCTTGCTCGCACGCAGCTCACATACCACTTGCACGCTACCCGCACATAACAGTGAGCAGCTTATACTGTACGCCTGCAGAAAATCTAAGTCGGTTTTGTAAGATTTTTTACGATAGTTCGTATAAATTGTTTTGCCGTGTGGAATAACTAATAGCGTTGGAAAAGGGCGCTTGGCGCCAAAAGAGGGCTTAGCCCTTAAGGGAGGTTTTCATTATGAATTTGAAGCCACTTGGAGATCGCGTTTTGGTAAAGCCTGCTCCAAAAGAGGAGAAGACATCTTCTGGCCTTTACATTGCATCCGCAGCTCAGGAGCATCCTCAGCGTGGCGAGGTCCTTGCAGTTGGAGCTGGCAAGCTTGATCAGGACGGTAATCGTATTGCTCTTGATGTCAAAGTAGGCGACCAGGTATTTTACGGCAAGTTTGGCGGCACTGAAGTTAAGGTGGACGGCCAGGAGCTTCTACTTCTTCGTGCTGAGGACATTCTTGCAATCATCGAGGACTAGTCGCTCGCAGCTTGTCGCTCGCAGCTTGCCGCTCGCAGCTTGCTTGTTCGCAGCTAGTCGTTCGTAGCTTGTTTGTCCGCTTTTCACGTGTAAATTCAGCTATTTTGGAGGAATACTATGGCTAAAGATATTGATTTTGGCACCGATGCTCGTGCCAAGCTTGCTAAGGGCGTAAACACCCTGGCAGATGCCGTAACTACCACTCTTGGACCTAAGGGTCGCTACGTTGCTCTTCAGCGTTCTTATGGTGCACCAACCATCACTAACGATGGCGTCTCCGTTGCTCGCGAGATTGAGCTCAAGGACCCAGTAGAGAACATGGGCGCTCAGCTGGTCAAAGAGGTTGCAACCAAGACTAACGATACTGTCGGTGACGGTACCACCACAGCAACCCTGCTTGCACAGGTCATTGTTAACGAGGGCCTTCGTAATGTTGCAGCTGGTGCAAACCCAATTGCAATCCGCCGCGGTATCGACAAGGCTGTTGAGGCTGTTGTTGCTCAGATGAAGGGTATTGCAAAGGAGGTCTCAACCAAGCAGCAGATCGCTTCCGTTGGTACCATCTCCGCAGGTGACCCAGTCATTGGCGGCAAGATTTCCGACGCTATGGACGTTGTCGGCAAGGACGGCGTCATTACCGTTGAGGAGTCCCAGACCTTCGGCATTGATATTGATACCGTTGAGGGTATGCAGTTTGACAAGGGCTACGTTTCCCCTTACTTCGCAACCAACAATGAGACTCTCACTGCTGAGCTGGAAAATCCTTACATCTTGATGACTGATAACAAGATTTCTTCCATTCAGGACATCTTGCCTATCCTTGAGGCAGTTCAGAAGCAGGGCGCACCTCTGCTTATTGTGGCTGAGGACGTTGATGGTGAGGCTCTGACTACCCTCATTCTCAACAAGCTCCGCGGCGTTCTGAACGTTTGCGCTATTAAGGCTCCTGCATACGGTGATCGTCGTAAGCGCATGCTTGAGGATATTGCAGTTCTTACCGGTGGCCAGGCAGTCATCAAGGAGCTCGGTGTTAACCTCAATGAGATTACCGCTGACATGCTCGGTCGCGCTAAGTCCGTCAAGGTTACCAAGGAGACCACAACCATCGTTGGTGGCGCTGGCTCCAAGGATGCAATCGACGAGCGCATCGCTCAGATTAAGGCAGAGATTGACAACACCACTTCTGACTTTGATCGCGAGAAGCTCCAGGAGCGCCTTGCTAAGCTTGCTGGTGGCGTTGCAGTTATCAAGGCTGGCGCAGCTACCGAGGTTGAGCTCAAGGAGATTAAGCACCGCATCGAGGACGCACTCCAGGCAACTCGCGCAGCTGTTGAGGAGGGCATTGTCGCAGGTGGCGGCGTTTCCTTCCTGGCTGCTTCCTCTGTTCTGGACAGCGTTCAGACCTCTGACGCAGACGAGAAGATCGGCGTTGAGATTATCCGCAAGGCACTTGAGGCTCCAGTCCGCACCATCGCTAACAACGCTGGCTTTGAGGGCAGCGTAGTTGTCGAGAAGATCAAGGCACTCCCAGCAGGTCAGGGTCTTGATTCCGCAACTGGTCAGTATGGCGATATGATTGAGATGGGCGTTCTTGACCCAGTTAAGGTCACCCGCACCACACTCCAAAATGCTGCTTCTGTTGCATCCCTTATCCTCATCACCGAGGCAACTGTTTCCGAGATGCCAAAGGACACCACTATCGAGGAGTCCATTTCTCGCGCAGCTGCTCAGGGTGGCCAGGGCGGTATGTACTAATCCGCACCTTTGGATTACTTCAATCGGGTCCAGCTCTCGCTGGGCCCGATTTTTTCTGCCTTCACGACCACGTGGCGAGATACCCGGTCTTCTCGCCACGGTTGCAACGTTTACCCCGTTCATTGTCTATTAATCGAAATCGTATGAATGTGGCGTCATTTAAGCAAAATTATTGGTCGCCACAGGTTAAAATGTTTACTTGCTGTAGCGGTCAGGTTGCATGACCGCAATGCCACGCGCCAAAGGAGAGGAGGCACCATGGCTCAGAACCAAAATGGTAACGAGGACAGAGATTTTCTCGACGACCTCATTGATATTCAGGATTCCCTGCAGGTGCTTTCTAATCCGCTTGATGCGCTGATGGGAAGTCTGTCTATTGACCCAAACACGGACAAGCCGTTTGAGCCAATGGACTACAAGGAAGTCCCCTGGTCAAATGCCAACCGCTGCCTCAGGTGCGCCTCTGGAAAAGCCGAGGCATGCTCTCGTTGCTTGGACGTTTGTCCAGCTAACTGCATTGATATCCATAACCAGTCCGTGCGCATCGAAGATGAGGCGTGCCTTCAGTGCGGACTTTGTGTTGCCGCATGTCCAACTGAGACGTTCAACACGCGTCGTCATACGTCCCGCATGCTGTATGACCAGGTAGCTCGCGCGGCCTCCGCGTACGAGCAGTGCTACATTACCTGCACACGTGCGCTGGCGAGAAAACCTGAGGGCAACGAGATTTGCCTGCCCTGCGTGGGAATGCTCTCCGCCGACATTTGGTTCTCGATCCTTACGGACTTTGACAACGTAAGTGTTTACCTACCTCTGGGCGTTTGTGATCGTTGTCGTACCACCACCGGTGAAGAGGCATATACCCAGGCTATTGCCACCGCTGAAGAGTGGACTGGTGCCACGGTTGGCCTTGAGGTGGATGGCAACAACCTCAACCACAACTTTACGCGCGCCTACATTCGCTCGCAGTTTATTTCCAACGCTATGAACGGTGCAGAGCGCCTGGTATCTGCGTCAGCGCCTGTGCTTGCGGGCGCCAAGGCAATTGCTGACCGTATTAACACTCACGCACGCTCTCTGGATAAACTACAGACGCAGCTTGATGACGTGATGGGTCTGCGCACCACGGACATGAGGCAGTCTATGCTTACGCAAGATCGTCGCCTGGTCATGGGAGCGCTCCAGCACGATCCAGACCTGGCCCCTTACGTGAAGCTCGAAGCGCCTATCTGGGATTCCAGCAAATGCACGGTTTGTGGCGACTGCAAAAATACTTGCACAACGCATGCTATTAACATTGATGAGCGCGGCAAGCTAACTATTAAGACGCCTTTCTGCGTGAACTGCGGTGCCTGTGAAATTGTTTGTCCAGAGCCCGGAGCGCTCACAATGGTTCCTATGGATACCTCTGAGCTGGTTGTTCGTGATCGCAAGGCTGAGGAGACCGAGCGTCTTGAGGCTCTGGCACGCCGCAAAGCTCGTTTCATTTTTGATACGGGCAAGGAGCAGCTTAAACAGCTGGCCGATTCCCTCGTCGAGGACTCGGATTCGGGCGCCGTAGCTGCACAAGAGCCTCCAAAAGAGGATAATGGGAAGTAGCAAGTAGCTGCGTACACAGCTCAACGCTTCTAGCTGCACGTTTTTCTCGCGAGAAACACGCGTAATCGTAACCGTCCACCGAAAACAAGAGGACTCACATGTCGCTTTCAATTGGTATTGTAGGCCTGCCAAACGTTGGTAAATCCACGCTGTTCACTGCGCTGACCCGCAAGGGTGGCCTGGCTGCAAACTATCCGTTTGCCACCATCGACCCTAACGTGGGCATTGTTGACGTACCTGACGCAAGGCTTCAGAAGCTGGCAGAGATTGTCAATCCTGGCCGTATTGTGCCTGCAACCGTTGAATTTGTGGACATCGCAGGCCTGGTCAAGGGCGCAAATGAAGGCGAGGGCCTAGGTAACCAGTTCCTGGCAAACATTCGCAACACCGACGCCATCTGCGAGGTTGTTCGCTACTTCAAGGACCCTGACGTCATTCACGTTGAGGGTCGCGTTAATCCTGACGAGGACGTTGACATCATCCAGACGGAGCTTATCCTCGCTGACCTGGGCACCATTGAGCGCGCCCTGCCTAAACTTGAGAAAGAGGCTAAGCGCGATAAGGACCTCCAGCCCAAGCTCAACGTGGCAAAGCGTCTTCAGGAGTGGCTGAACGAGGACAATCGCGCCGCTGACATGGAGATGACCGACGAGGAGCGCCTGGCTGCTCGCGATCTCTTCCTGCTTACCATGAAGCCAATCCTGTACGTTGCAAACGTTGACGAGGACATGCTCTCCAAGCCTGCTCCTGTCATCAACGGCGTTCAGTCCATCCCTGTTTGCGCAGGTGTCGAGGCTGAGCTGGCTGATCTTGATCCAGAGGAGGCTGCAGAGTATCTGGAGTCTTTGGGACTTGAGCACTCCGGCCTGGAGACGCTTGCTCAGGCAGCATACAAGCTGCTTGGCCTGCAGAGCTACTTCACCGCTGGTCCCATGGAGGTCAGGGCGTGGACCGTCCGCATTGGCGCTAAGGCTCCCGAGGCTGCCGGCGTCATCCACTCCGATTTTGAGCGCGGCTTCATCAAGGCCGAGGTTGCTAGCTACAACGATTACGTGGAGCTGGGTGGCGAGGCCGGCTGCAAGACTGCTGGCAAGCTGCGCATCGAGGGCAAGGAGTACGTGGTCGAGGACGGCGACGTCATGCACTTCCGCTTTAACGTCTAAGTCACAAAACCGCTGACTGCAAACGTAAAATGGGCGAGAAGATCGGTCTTCTCGCCCGTTTTTTGTGTGGGGTAGAATGGTGCTGCAGGTTGTCGTGCGTTTCGCGTCGCCGCGCGCTGCGGGTGCCGCAGGTTGAGCGCTGTGCGTCGCGCGTTGTGTGTTAGCGCTTTGGAGCCTGATCGGTGCCCAGGACCACGGTGATATCTACGTCGGTGGGGTAGGAGCCGTCGTTTGCCTTGATGTTAGCGGCGGGGATATCCAGCGCTTTTGCAACTCCAACGGCCTTTGCCAAGCCCGTGCGCGTACCATCGTACACAATAATTGAGCTGGAAGGATGCTCCAGCGAGCTATCGGCGTAAGCGGTATAACCCTTTGTCTTCAGGATTCCAGCCTTCTGAGCTGCAAGTCCTTGAACGTCGGTGCCGTTGAGTACGGAAACTTCACCGGTGTAGTCCGGCTTAATGCTGTCAGCAGCAGAAGTATCGCCTGCAACGGTGCCAACAATACCTGTAGTTTCATCGGTACTTGCATCCTCCAACGGAGGCAGTGCCTGATTTACGCGGTCCATCATGGTCTTCCATGCGCTTTTATCGACAATCTCATACCATACATCGTCAATAAGCTGAGAAGTTGTTGGCGTACGACCGGAGTACATATCCTTTGAGGTATCCATTCCTCTAAAGGACATTGCCAGGCCCACGATATCAGTGACGTTAAGATCGGTAGTCACGCTTTCGGCCATGGTAGACACAGCGCCCGACATAGAAACAGGGTCCAGTTGCAGAACCTTCTTGGAAATAGCCATAAGAATCATGCGCTGGTTGGCCGCGCGATAAAAGTCTCCCGCGCCGTAATTATCGTATGCGTGTCTACTGCGAGAAAGGCCAAGTGCTTGTTGGCCGTTGAGCTTTTGCTCTCCAGCAGGAAGATCAATGCCCGAGTATTGCATATCGGAAACAGCAACAGGTAGGTTAACTGTAATGCCGCCAATAGAGTCTACAATCTTGGTGAAGGACTCAAAGTCTACCTCGGCATAGTGAGAAATACTGACGTTGGCAAGCTTTGAAACGGCTTCAACCATTCCAGATGCGCCGCCAAAGCTGTACGCAGAGTTAATCTTTTGTTTTCCGTGTTCTCCCAGGTCAACCATGGTATCTCGGGGGATGGAAATCAGGGTAATCTTCTTATTTTTAGGGTCTACGCGAGCCAAAATGATTGTATCAGCGCGGAAGTTGGCATCAGAATTACCCCAGTTTTCTGCGCGACCTTCGTCTTTATCAACGCCTAAAAGCAGCATATAGAATGGGTCAGACGGAGCAACCTGAACAAGCGTAGCCTGCAAGTTTGCATCCAATCCCTGACGAAGTTTTGAGTTAGTATCTAGCATCCACCAGGCAAACGCTACACCTGCTACCAGCAGTAATGTTCCTAGGATGCCCGCAAAGATCTTAAGACCACGACCGCGAGAAGACCCTTGGCGCTTCTTAGAGTATGTGCTAACACCTTCTGCACGAGAAGGAGCATGGCTAACTGCACCAGCCCTATGGGTAGCAAAGTGAGTGTGTTTTTGTTGCTGAGACGGAGCTTCTTCAGGCCACTCTTCACCAACATTGGTCTGGCCAATTAAAGGCTCGCGCGTAAACCTGGAGCCGTGAGATTCGTGATTGTTGCGTGCAGAACTTGCACCAGCGCTTCGAACGCTGCCGAGCGTGCGAGGTTGATAAGCGCCCTGATCATAATCGTCCTGCGCAAAGTCCTCTGTGTTGTGATCAAAGGCATCTTCGCGTCTTTTGTGGTTGTTGTGACCACGATTCTGAGATGAATGTGACCTTTTGGCCATTGGGGCTCCTTTGTATTTAATTTGCGTTTTGCCCAATGTTTTGTCAAATATCTACTATACGCAATTTTGTAATTTCGTGCTGTATGGAAATAAACCTGCCACAAAAAATCCCCGCTTCACCATAAGAAGCGGGGATAGGTTAGATAGAGAATACAAAAAGTTTTGAATTACTTTTGATGACGATTCTTCATACCTAAAGCAATTGCAGAAACAACACTACCAAAGGTAGTCATAGCTACCAATGCAACATTAGAGAAATCTCCAGTGTAAGGAAGCTTAGATTGTTTCTTAGCTGGTTTCTTTGGAGTCTCTGATGGTGGCGTAGTAGGTGTTGTAGGTGGAACTGAAGGTGGAGTTGTAGGTGGAACTGAAGGTGGAGTTGTTGGAGTTGGAGGAATAGTTGGTGGAATCTCTGTATTGGTGATGGTAAATCCGTCAGTAGCATCACCGGAGACTTCACTGGTATATCCTGCAGGAACGTCATCTTCTTGTACGGTATAGGCAATCAGGTGACCATCAGCAGTGTCGTAACGAGGAAGGCCTGTAAAAACAGCATTCCAGTTATTGGTGGCGTCCAAAACAACGGTTTGTGTAGTTGCTACGCCATCTTTATAGAGCTTAGCGGTAACTGGGCCTCCAATTGTACCAACCCAGGTCTTCTTAACCTTGATATCAACTGAAGGTGATTTCTCATCTTCAATGGTCTTAATAACACCGTTGGTCTCAGATACGGTTAAGTTGTAGACGTTAGAGTTAAGCTGATATCCGCTAGGAGCAGTGATTTCCTGTACTGTGTAAGCACCTGCTGGAAGTTTTTCTGTTGTAGCAGTGCCATCTTCACCTGTGGTAATTGTCCATGTTTTAGATGAGTCAGTAGCACTGGTTACCTTAAAGACTGCGCCCGCAAGCTTCTTTGTGTGGTCGTCTTTATCAACCTTAATGATGCGAATACGAGCTACCAAGGTAGAAGTGCCTTCTCCACCAGAAGTGGCGTTTCTATAGGTCCAGTCAGAGCTGTATTCAGGCTGATCAGAGAACATCTTAATAAGGTTACGAAGGGCAACACCTGGAACGTAGGTGGTGCGATACGTAAATTTGTAGCTTTGGCCATTGCTGAAGTCAACGCTAGAAAGGTCTAGGTCAAATGACTGACCATCAGGAGAAATGGTAAGCATGTTAGGGGTGATTGGAATCTGATGAGCGGTACCAGGAATCATAGAACCATAGGCATCAAAGTTGGCGCCCCAAAGTTCAAAAGAGTCTGTTATATAGGTAATGCTTGCAGGAAGATCTCCGCCACCCCAGTCGTACAGATGGTCATGGAGATGAACGCCATTCAGGTGACCGTTAGAGTAATTGATACGAGTAGTCCACTGAATCTCGTTCGGATTACCCTCGATGACCTTTCCCCATTTAGCAAGATATTCAGTACCAACAGTACCTGGCTCTGTAAGATCAAAAGTTACAGGAACAATGCGACCTGAAACAGTAAAGTTAACTGTCCTATTATTACCAGTTTGAATTCTGTGATTGCTAATGGTAAAGCCAAGGCGAGCAGTACCTCTAAGATCTGTGTGGTTATTAACGTAGTTAGTAAAGACTACGCGCATGGTTCCACCAAAGCCGTCAGTGCCAGGGCTAACGTGTGCGGTTGCCATAACTTCACCAGTTGTTGCATCAGTAATGTTAAAGGTGGAGGCAGGGTGAGCTGCAGTAAACCTCATAGTTTCTGGCAGCACGACATCAAAGTAATCACCTGGCTCAACGTTAGCATTACCAGAAGCATCCCAAGTCATTGCAATGGCATACACATTTGCTTTGTTAACTAGGGTAGTTGGATTACCAAAACGATCTTCAATTCTGAAATCTGTAATGGTAGCAACAACTTCTTTTGGATTACCCGTAGCGGTAGCTGCACTTGCAGATTCAGCCAATGCTGATTTAGCTGAAAAAGGTAGCGCTAGGGCAAGTACCAAAATAAATCCAAAGAGCTTTAACAGTCGTTTGTTCATAAGGACTCCTTTGTTATGGACTCGTTTATTTTGTAACAAACTAGGTAGAATTTATTTGAGAATCTGTATATATCTATTTTGCTTTTAAACTGTTAAATTATTTATGCAGGTACATGCGTTTTTGAGAAATTTTTTATACAAAATTTAAATAAAGTCCAGTTAAATTCATAGTATCTTCACAATACCAAAAATAGTGATAAATATATAAATAATAGATAACTATATTGAGAATGGATATTTTTTATTTATATATTACGGTAATTAAAATTTGTCTATTTCAGGTATATGTGAGAGACAAATCACCATTTATTTCAGCATATGTGAAGTTCAATAACTATGTTTATTCTCACACAGCACTTATGTACCTATAGATTAAGAAGACTTTTTGGTACGTGTAATCTCTCGTGGTGTTAATGGCTGGTTGAAGGTATTATTAATAGGAATAAATTCGTGGTAGAGATATGTGTCCATACGTGCGCTCACACGCGTCGGCGCAGAATCCAAGAGTGACCGGGAAACCGGAGAAGCGGAGTCATGCATGAGCAAGTCCAGGCCAAAGCAGTTTGTTGCAGTTCTAGACTTTGGTGCCCAGTACGGCCAGTTAATTGCACGTCGCGTGCGCGATCTTAACGTCTACTCCGAGATTGTTCCTTGTGATATTTCTGCAGATGAGCTTCGTGAGCTCAATCCATCTGCGCTTATTTTGTCCGGCGGCCCTGCTTCCGTCTACGCCGAGGACGCTCCAAAGATTGACCCAGAGATTCTGGAGCTTGGCCTTCCTGTCTTTGGTTTCTGCTATGGACAGCAGATTATGGCGCTTACCCTGGGTGGCACCGTTGGACATACCGAGAAGGGCGAGTATGGCCCAGCTCATCTGACCCGTGCAGGTGAGAGCCGTATTTTTGACGGCACTGCTGAGCAGCAGACCGTTTGGATGAGCCACCGCGATGCTGTGTCTGAGGTCCCAGAGGGCTTTACCGTTACCGCTTCTACTGATGTTTGCCCTATTGCAGCTATGGAAAACGCTGCTAAGAACCTGTATTCCACTCAGTTCCATCCAGAGGTCAACCACACCGAGTGCGGTTCTCAGATGCTTTCTAACTTCCTGTTCAATATCTGTGGTTTTGAGAAGACGTGGATCATGGACAACATCATTGAGCAGAAAGTGGAGGAGATTCGCCAGCAGGTCGGCGATGGCCGCGTTATTTTGGCACTTTCCGGCGGCGTTGACTCTTCTGTTGTTGCCGCTCTTGTCCACCGTGCTATCGGTGATCAGCTTACCTGTGTTTTTGTGAACCACGGCATGCTCCGTAAGGGTGAGCCAGAGATGGTTGAGCAGGTCTTCCGCAAGCAGTTCAACGTGCCTCTGATTCACGTTCACGCAGAGGAGCGCTACGCTAAGCTTCTGGCTGGCGTTACCGAGCCAGAGATGAAGCGTCGCCTGATTGGTACTGAGTTCTGGAAGGTCTTCTTTGACGAGGCTCAGAAGCTGGACGGTGTTCAGTTCCTGGCACAGGGCACCATTTA
Source organism: Atopobium sp. (assembly GCA_022732885.1). Lineage (GTDB taxonomy): Bacteria > Actinomycetota > Coriobacteriia > Coriobacteriales > Atopobiaceae > Lancefieldella. Next base: position 72,760 of record JAIJTS010000006.1, read on the forward strand.
TCCTGACATTATTGAGTCTGGCGCTCGCAAGACGGGCGGCAAGGCTGCAACCATCAAGAGCCACCATAACCTGATTCCGTTCCCAGAGGGCGTTCACTTTGACCTGATTGAGCCTCTGGATCATTTCTTCAAGGACGAGGTCCGTGCGCTGGGCGTTTCTCTTGGTCTGCCAGAGAATCTTGTCTACAGACAGCCATTCCCAGGTCCTGGCCTTGCTATCCGCATCATTGGCGACGTTACCCCAGAAAAGCTGGAGATTCTCCGCAACGCCGACGCTATTGTCCGTGAAGAGATTGATGCTTACAACGCTCAGCTTTTTGACGAGACAGGCGATCGTAACTCCGAGCACAGCGTGTGGCAGTACTTTGCAGTACTACCCGACATTAAGTCCGTTGGTGTAATGGGTGACGAGCGTACATATGCTCGTCCAGTTATCCTGCGTGCTGTTGAGTCGAGCGACGCTATGACCGCTGACTGGGCAAAGCTTCCTTACGAGTTGCTGACTCGCATTTCTTCTCGTATTGTCAGTGAAGTTGCCGGTGTTAACCGTGTAGCCTACGACATCACTCCAAAGCCACCTGCGACTATTGAGTGGGAGTAGGGAAATTCTTTAGTTATGGGGGTATAAATCGTTTTTGAGATAAAAAATACCCCAATAAACCTCTAATTTGATATACTGGCTCCAATGAAGATTGGAGCCAGTATGCGTTTGTTTCCTAGAGAAAACTACCTGAAAAAGATTCGCGGCTTTTACCATGACGAAGGGATGATCAAGGTCATCACCGGCGTCCGCCGCTGCGGCAAATCCTGCCTCATGCAGTGCATCGCCGAAGAGCTGAGGGCAGAAGGCGTCGATGACGAGCACATCGTCTTTTTCGACCTAGATCGATACGGGTACCGATTCGTCAAAGCCCCAGAACAGCTCGAGGCCCTCATCAAGCCTTTGCTCGCCATCTCGGGGACAAAATACCTTTTCATCGACGAGGTACAAAACGTCGAGGGCTTCGAGGACGTGCTCAACGGGTTTCGCACCGAGGGTGGCTTCTCCATCTTCATCACCGGGTCGAACTCCTATCTGCTTTCAGGAGAGCTGGCCACGAAGCTAACCGGGCGCTACATCGAATTCGAGATGCAGACGCTAGACTTTGGCGAGTATTGCCAGATGAAACGCTTCTTGGGACTGCCCGTGAATCCGAATCCGGTCGCGGAGTTCGATGCGTATATCCTCGAGGGTGGCTTCCCAAAAACGATGGATTACCCCCGGCTCGCCGACAAGCGCGCTTACGTCGCGGCGGTAATCAAGGAAATCTTTGAGAAGGACATCCGCAGACGCGTGAAGATCAAGAACGTCTCCGTGTTCAACCATGTGCGTGACTACGTCATCAACAACTTTGGTGCCACCACGTCGCTTACGAACATCCAGTCCGACCTTGAGAGCAAGCAGGGCGTAAAGGTCAAGCGCGAGACGCTTGCGCGATACCTCCAAATTCTCGAAGATGCGAAGATCATCAGTAAGTGCGTCCGCTTCGACCTTAAGTCGCGAAAATCACTGCGGGGCGAGCAAAAGTATTACCTGGCGGACTTGAGCTTCTACTTTGCCCTCAATACCGACAACCGCATCAACTATGGGCCCGTCCTCGAGAATATCGTTTATCGCTATGCTCTCGCGCAGGGTTGCAAGGTCAGCGTCGGACGCATTGGAAAGCTGGAATGTGACTTCATCCTCAGAAACCCTGAGATGGGCTATGCATACGTTCAGGTCGCAATGACCATTATGGCCGACCGGTCCACCGAGGAGCGCGAATATCGACCGTTCGAGCAGATTAAAGACAACTACCCCAAGTACCTGTTGACTCGAAACGATCCCATTCAGCAAAGGGACGGCATCATTCATGCCAACATCCCCGAGTTCATGCAGGAAGGTAGAACCTTCTGAACGGGATGGAGTTTGACTGTTGATGAGCGTCTGCAGAGTAGAAAACTCTCGTAAGATAAATTTCTGAAGTGGCCGTAGGAGGGGATATAGATAAGAATCGAGTAATGGCATTTACAGATGCGATTATCGCTATTGCAGCAACAATCATTGTTCTGGAAATGAAGGTGCCGGAAGATGGATTTACCATCGCAGCTCTTCTTGTCCAGTGGCCAATTTTTGCGGCCTATGCAGTTAGCTATTTTTTGATTTATCTTGCCTGGCGGTCTCATCGTAATGCATTCCAAAAAGCGGATGTCCTGACAACGGGGACGTATCTTATTAATGGTATCTGGTTGTTTCTTCTTACGCTGGTGCCGTTTGGAACAGGTATGTATTTCAAACTAATCGTCTAACAGGTCATGAATTTGCGTGTTGATAGTACCTTCGTTGAGGATCGCGGCTGGCACGAGGCCAGCTGGCGCTATCAGCGCTTCATCGATGAGCATCGCAGTGGCAAGGTGCTTTACCTGGAGCTTGGCGTGGGTGAAAACACTTCGAGTATCATTAAATACCCCTTCTGGCATGCGACGCACTCTAACGTGCGTGCTACCTATTCCTGTATTAACATGGGTGAAACTTACAGGCCTGCCGGCATCCGCAAGCGTTCCATCCTTCTAAACGAGGACATTGACCGCACGCTTGCCGACCTGTTGAATGCAATAGAAATGGAGCCGTAACGTGAACGCAGAACGCAAAGTGGACCTGCTTCGTCAGACCGTGGCTGAGCTGTGCGATGAGCGCGGCACTAAGCCGCCTGTCACCACCGACACTGATAAGCTGTGGACGGCGTTTCGCTCCCTGGTGAATACGCGCCCACCGTGGCCAGCAAAGCCCGCCTGGCTCGCCTTGCAAGATGAACTCCTTCAAGGCCTGATTGCCGAGACGGAAGTATCGACGCTTGGCTCCGCAGAACCTAGCCCGCTGGACGAGCGCGTTTTTTTGTGGCGCGGCGACATCACAACGCTGGCTGTTGACGCCATCGTGAACGCAGCCAATAGTCAGATGCTGGGCTGCTGGGTGCCGGGACACTACTGCATCGACAACGCCATCCATACCTATTCGGGTGTGCAGCTGAGGGCTGAATGTGCTCGTATCATGGAAAAACAGGGAGCTGAGGAGCCGACCGGCATGGCGAAGATAACATCCGCCTACAACCTTCCCTGTAAGCGCATCATCCATACGGTTGGCCCTATTGCCAATGGCAACCCGACCGACCTACATCGCACCCAGTTGGCTTCTTGCTACACGAACTGTCTCAACCTTGCAGCCAGTGAAGACCTAGCCTCCATCGCCTTTTGTTGTATCAGCACGGGAGCGTTTGGCTTTCCCCAAAGGGAGGCTGCCCAGATAGCCATACGCACGGTCACGGAATGGCTCGGGACGCACGGTGGCGAAATGTGCGTCGTTTTCAACGTGTTCTTAGAATCCGATGAAAGGATATATAAAGAGCTACTAGGACTGTAGTCGTAGCAGCTCTTTGATGATCGTTGCATACGGCAAAATAGTCCTGGAGTGGATGCACGCAAGTATGGTAAGCAGTGGACTGTTAACTGTGATGCTATGTTGCGCGAGTACGGCAACCCTGTGTGCTAAGAGCTGCAAATACTCAATTTCAAATACTGTCCATTTCAGTGGACAGTATTTTTTATGTCATTCAGTTGTTGAATATTGCCGTTATCGGCAATAAACAGCCTCCTTTGTTATAATAATCTCACCAGTTTTTGCCGATAGGGAGGTGAAGCTCGATGGGATTTCTTTCCGCAGCAGAGATTGCTGAGCTCTGGGGCATATCCGAGAGAAGTGTACGTAATTATTGCGCTAATGGCCGTGTGCCAGGTGCTTTTCTCGTGGGAAAGACTTGGAACATTCCAGCTGATGCGGTAAAACCTTCTCGAAAAAATGCTAAGACGCCTTCAACAAGTCCGCTGCTTTCGCGCTTGATTGAAGAAAAGTCCTCAAAAATAAAAGGTGGTATTTACCATAAGATTCAGGTTGAGCTTACCTACAACTCTAATCATATTGAGGGAAGCAAGCTCTCTCTTGATCAGACACGCATGATTTTTGAAACGGCAACCATCGGTGTTGAAGAAAATCCTGTTCACATTGATGACATTGTAGAAACTCAGAACCACTTCCGCGCTATTGATTACGTGATTGACCATGCAAAAGACCCTCTTACAGAGGTTATCATCAAAGAACTTCACCGTATTCTTAAAACAGGAACTACAGATTCTGCAAAGGACTGGTTTGCTGTTGGTGATTACAAACGCCTACCAAATGAGGTCGGTGGGCGAGAAACCACTCTTCCAGAAAATGTTGCTAAAGAGATGAAATCGCTGTTAAAGGCTTATAACTCAAACAGCTTTCATTCCTTTGAAGACATCGTTGATTATCATGTTCGTTTTGAGCGCATTCATCCATTCCAAGACGGTAACGGACGTGTCGGCAGGTTAATCATGCTTAAAGAATGCCTTGCCCATAATGTTGTCCCGTTCGTAATTGCTGACGACATGAAGTCTTTCTACTATCGAGGGCTTTCTAAATGGGATAAGGAGAATGGGTATCTTCTTGATACGTGCCTTACAGCTCAAGATAGATTCAAAGCCACGCTGGATTACTTCCGAATTCCGTACGGTGATAAGTAGGTTTAACTGCTTTTCTTGTTTTAATGTTAAAGTGCTTGACGAGACAGGCGATCGTAACTCCGAGCACAACGTTTGGCAGTACTTTGCGGTACTACCCGACATTAAATCCGTTGGTGTCATGGGTGACGGGCGCACGTATGCTCGTCCAGTTATCCTGCGCGCCGTTGAGTCGAGCGATGCTATGACCGCTGACTGGGCAAAGCTTCCTTACGAGCTGCTGACCCGCATTTCTTCTCGCATCGTCAGCGAGGTTCCTGGCGTTAACCGCGTAGCCTATGACATCACACCAAAGCCACCTGCGACTATTGAGTGGGAGTAGTTGAAATCTAGCGTTTTCGAGTCCCTGACCTGCACCAACGAGTCAGGGGCTTTTCGTTTGGCAACCTCTGGGCAACCCTTACGGCCACATGCCGTGACTCGCATCAGCCCCAATCAAAGCCCGCGATGCCTCTGCTTGCGCTGCCCGAGCGTGGAAATCCGGACGCACGAGCGTGGATTTTCGGACGTCTGATGAATGAGAGTAGATAATCTCCCGTTTTGAGGGTAGTGTCGCGAATGTTGATGTAGGGCTCGGTTCTCGAGGGTGGCCGCAGGCTGCCCGAGGAACCGAGAATCACCTGGAATGCCGTCGTTCTAGCGCATGTCACGCCGCCTTCCCGCCGGCAACGGGGTTGTCGGCCACGATGGGCGCGATGATCCTGGCCGCGCGCTCGGCGGCGGTGCCCTCGCAGGCGTGCACGGGCGCGTTCGTCTCGACGCCCTCCACGGCCCTGCCGATGGAGTCGTTGTTGAACCAGCGGCGCCCCGCCCAATCCTCGTCCGTCTCGGCGAACACGGCGCCCATCATCCTGATGAGCGACTTTCTGCTCGGGAAGACCCGCACCACGCGGCTGCGGCGCTCGAGCTCGCGGTCGACGCACGAGCAGCGCTCGATCAGGTCCTCGGGGAAGCAGCTCCCCGCGCACAGCTTCGGGATCCTGGGGTTGATGGTGCCCGCGCTGGTGGTGAGCCTGCGCTCGCGGTATCCGTTCCTCTGGTTGCCGGCCTCGCAGGCCTCGTCGGCCCGGGCGTCCACGATCTCGTTGACCAGGGATTCGGCCATTATCCTCAACAGCTCGGAGAGGTTGACTATGCCGTCGTCGAATCTGGGCATCTCGGCCCCGTCGCTCGCGATCTCGTGTATATTGTCCATATGCGGTTATTGCCTTTCTACGAATCCTGACTTCAGCAATTAGAATTCTAGGTGATAATCGCTTCCTGCTTTCTGCAGCCAGGGAAGCGGTCCCTTACACCAACATTCGGCACGCGATCGGCAGTTATGGCAAATTCTATCTACAAACCAGTCTCATTAGAGGTTGGAAACATACTCAAAGACGTGCAGACAGGCAAGATCGGCTTGCCGGATCTGCAGCGTCCCTTTGTCTGGAAGAACGACAAGGTTCGCCAGCTCCTCGACTCCATGTTCCGAGGATACCCTATCGGCTACATCATGCTCTGGGAGTCCCCGGCTGACTACAGCGATAAGAAGTCCTCTATCGGCACCAACACCAAGATCTATGAAGCCCCGAAAGAACTCGTCATCGACGGCCAACAGCGCCTCACTGCCCTGCTTAGCTCGCTCTATGGTGTGCGGGTTAAGGACAAGGACTTTAAGGAGCGCAACATTCGAATCGCATTCGATCCGATAACGCACGTTTTCGAGAATGCCGACGCAGCCACCGACAGGAATCCGAGATTCATCTCATCGGTCAGCGAGGTCTTTACCGCAAACAGAGAGAACAAGCTCAGCACCTTCAGGAAGTCCTTTATTCGTCAATTGAATGAAGGTAATGCAAAGAAAGGTGAACCCGAACTGACAGACGAGGAAGAAGATCTTATCGAGCTGGGCATAAACGCCCTCCTTGGATTGGAGCGCTACTTGCTCCCAACCCTTGAAATCACTTCTGATGCTGACGAGGAAATGGTTTCGGACATCTTCGTGCGCGTCAACTCCCAGGGTCAATCTTTCAAACAGGACGACTTCATCATGACCCTGCTCTCCGTCTATGAGCCCGAAATGCGCTCTCGCATTGAGAAGTTCTGCGCGGACAGCCATGTTCCCGCCGATGGCACCTCTTACAACCATCTCATAAAGACATCTGCAACTCACATCATCCGTGCAGCCGTCGGACTCGGGTTCAAGCGCGGGCGCCTTCGCTATGCGTATCAGATTCTTCGTGGCAAGGATCTCAAGACCGGTGAAACTTCCCCCGAGACGCGCGCAGAAAACTTCGAGAAGTTCGGCAAGGCCGTGGATTGCGTTCTCGATCTGAATAATTGGAAGGCATTCCTAAATACATTGGGTGAAGCCGGCTACATAAGTTCAAGTCAGATTACGTCTGAGAACGCGTTGATTTTCAACTATGCTTTCTATCTGATTGGCCGTTACGAATTCAAGATGGAGCCTCTGGCTATTAAGAAGCTCGTTAGACGTTGGTTCTACGCTTCCAACCTTACGGCCTTCTATGTTGGCTCATTCGAGTCCGACTTCGAGAAGCAGCTTAACGAGGTCTCTGGGCTCAAAACTGCTGAAGAGTTCATCGCCTACTTCGACAGAAGTATCGCCGCACTGATGACAGACGACTACTTTTCCCTCACCCTGCCAAACGACCTCAACGCCAACGAAGCTACCGGCCCAAGCTGGCAAGGCTTTGTGGCTGCACAAGTTGTCCTGGGATACAAAGCCCTTTTCAGCACCGTGCCGGTTTCGCAACTCATATCCGATGGAGCCTCTGGCACAAAGAAGGCAGTGGACAAGCACCACCTCTTCCCCGACAACTATTTGAAAGAAGCGGGCTATCTATCTAACCGTAGCAACCGTGCTAACTTCACGTATGCGGACTATGGGAACAACATCTACATTTCCGATGATGCCCCTTCCGTGTATGTCGCAAAATACCGCAACGAACTTGGCGAAGAAGCCTACATAGAAGCATGCAAGCAGCATGCATTACCTACAGGCTTCGAAAACATGGACTATGAGGAGTTCATAGCAGCGCGTAGAGGCTTAATGGCCCAACTAATCAAGAAGGGCTTTGAGAGGCTGTAAGGAGTCGAAATGAAAGTCTCATCGATTGATGAACAGACATTCTCTATTTAACTTGTACACTTTTATTCTAGGCCCATACAAAAAAACTGACTTACTCGAGTTATGAGATAAGTCAGTTTTTTTAGTTTTTAGAATTTGAATAAGTCATTAAGAGCTTCAGTCATAGTTGGGTGAGCGTAAATTTGGTCACGCAAGTCTTCAGCCTTTAAGTGGTGCTGCATTGCTAAAGTAATGACATTGATAGTTTCGTAAGCTTCTTCAGCGTAAATAGTAGCACCTAAGATTTCGTGAGTTTCTGGGTCAATCAAAGCCTTGTATGAGCCTCTTGGGTTGCCGATGACTTGGGCCTTGGGCACACCAGCTGCAGGCATTGTTAAGACCTTGTAAGCTTTACCTTGGGCCTTTAACTCGCTTTCAGTTAGTCCAGCTGAAGAAATTGCTGGCTTAATGAAGATTGAGTTAGCAAAAACTGGACGATTCTTCTTAGTTCTAGTCTTGTCACCAAAGAGTTGATTGTCCATAATCCGCCAGTCATCAAGCGAAATGTAGGTAAATTGCAAGCTACCGGCAACATCACCCATAGCGTAGATATTAGGAACACTGGTTTCAAGCTTATCGTTAACGACAATTTCGCCTCTTTGGCCAACTTCAAGACTGGTTCTTTCTAGGTGAAGGGCGGCAGTGGCTGGGTGGCGGCCAACTGACACAAGCATCACGTCTGCTTGCAAGTCCTTAACACCATCTTCGGTTTCAACAGTTAAGTTAAGACCAGCTTCAGTTTCTTCAACCTTGGTCAAAGAAGACTTAAGCATGAAGGTAACGCCATCTGCTTCCATATCAGCCTTAGCTGCCTGAGCAATTTCTGGTTCAAACCGGCCCAAGATACTTGGCATTGGTTCAATTACAGTTACTTTACTGCCAAAGCCAGCGTACATTGAAGCAAATTCAAGTCCGATTGGTCCACCACCTAAAATAACCAGATTCTTAGCAAGTTCTTTTTTAGCAAGCATTTCAGTTGAAGTAAATATCTTATCGTCAATCTTTAGGCCATCAATATTTGGTACATTACTTTCGGCACCAGTATTAATGAAAAGACGGTCGAATGTTAATTCTTCTGTACCTGATTCGTCAGTTACCTTGATTGTCTTATCATCAATAAATTCAGCACTTGCATCAAGCACAGTTGCCAAGTCTTGGTCTGCTATCTTGTGGTAGTTCTTGTTGCGTAGTTTTGCTGTCATAGCTTCCTTAGTTTCGAAAGCTTCTTCATACTTAACTCCTCTTTGAGAGTTAATCACCAAGTTCTTAGTTGGCAAACATGCGATGTTGATACACGTTCCGCCGTACATCATTGGATCTTTTTCAATCAAAAGCACTTCTTCGCCATGACTTGTCAGGCTTCCTGCCAAAGTCTTACCAGCTTTGCCAAAGCCAATAATAATATTCTTAAAATGTCTCATACTTAGACTCCTAATCCAAATTATCGCTACTTATTTTTTGTCAGTAACATATTTTTTTTACAAAATATCACGATAGATGTCAGCTGTCTACGATTTTGCTTATAAAAAGCTTCTAAAAGATGAATCATTGTTCAGAGATGTTGCGGTTGATCAAAATAGTTCCAAGAGTGAATGCTCGTAAGTATGGTAAGCAGTGGATTGTTAACCGTGGTGCTATGTTGCGTGAGTACGGCAAATCTGTGTGCTAAAAGCTACAAATACTCAGCCTCAATTGAATGTCTATTTCTTGCCGATATCGGCAAGAAATAGACCGTTTTACAAGAGAATTTCGACAGGTTTTTGCCGATAACGTTTCTTCTCAGGGGGACGACCACAGAATATTTCTTGTTTTCAAGGGTTCTGCAAGCTACTATAAGTTCAATTGAATTGCCGGAGCCTTTGGCAAGCACTGGCAAGAGAAGGGATTAGGTGCATGAAAAACTAGCGATACTCATAAAGCCCGAATTCACGTAACGCCGCTGACGACACTACCGCGGGTGTAGTATTGCTTACTCATGTCTTAATTTATAGCCATTTATCTGTGTATAATTGCATGCTACTCCGCGTGGTCTTCGGCAGAACCGAGGTATCATGCAGCTTAATCTTTCAAATATTGAATATACCTATCCGTCATCGGTGGAGCCCACCTTACATGATGTGACTTTTGTGCTTCCACAAGGATGGACCGGCTTTGTTGGTAATAACGGATCCGGAAAAACAACCCTCGCACGTATCGTATGTGGTTTATTGCAGCCAGATAAGGGAGTTATAAGCCCATCGTTTTTCTCGGTATATTGTGCTCAAAATGCAACGGAGGTACCAGCTACTCTTTTTGATTTTGCGGTTGCCTATGATGATGCGGCAATTAAATTGAGACGAGAGCTTTCGTTGGAGGATGATTGGCCTTGGCGTTTTGAAACGCTTTCGTGTGGCCAGCAGAAGCGACTCCAAGTAGCGTGTGCTTTATGGGCCTCGCCCGATGTTCTTGTGGTAGATGAGCCAACTAACCATGTGGATATATCAACAAGACATGCTCTTTTTGCAGCTTTGTCGCAGTTCAAGGGCATTGGAGTGCTTATTTCACATGATAGGGAGTTGTTGGACACGCTTTGTACTCAATGTTTGTTTGTAGCTAATGGCACGGCAAACATGAGAGCTGGTGGTTATTCTCGGGCATCATCGCAGGTGGAGCTTGAACGTTCGAGCGCGTTACACGCAAAGGAAGCGGCGCAAAAAGAGAAGGCTCGCATTGAGCGAGAAACCCAGAGACGTAGAGAAGAGGCTTCTAGAGTTCAGGCGCGCAAAAGTGGAAGAAATATTGACAAGCACGACAGTGATGCGCGTGCAAAAAAGCAAGGCTATATAGTCTCAGGTCAAGATGGTAAAGCGGGGAAGCTGGCTGCTCGCATGTTGAATAGACTGGAGAAGGCAACGGGTAAAACCGCAGGTATTAGGGTTGAGAAACAATACGATTCCAACATCTGGTTGGATAGTGAGGCAAGTAACAGAAAAGTTCTGGTCAGGATGGAACCTAATAACATCCGCATGGGAGAGAGTTGCCTACAAACCCCACCGCTGTTTATTGGCAACACGGATCATATTGGTATTGTCGGCGATAACGGCTGTGGTAAAACAACGCTGGTAAAGAAAATAATTTCAAGCATTTCTGACGATGTACGGATGTTATATATTCCTCAGGAGCCAACTGAACTGCAGGAAATAGAGACATTAAGAAAAATCAAAGGGTTATCGAACTCCCAACGCGGAAGAGTGTTGTCTATTGTGGCGCAGCTTAACTCAGACCCTGATTGTATTCTTGCAGGTGAATCAACTAGTCCAGGTGAAATGAGAAAGCTTATGCTTGCGCAGGGAATGCTCGAATCACCAGAGCTTATAGTGATGGACGAGCCAACTAACTATTTGGATCTTGGCTCCACTGTAGCGCTTGAACGTTTACTGTCTGAATATCCAGGAGCTTTGTTGTTGGTCTCACACGATCTCTCGCTGATTGATTCCGCTACATCGATTAAATGGAACATCAAGCGATCAAATGGCAACTTTGAGCTGGTAGTTCAATAGGGCGAGAAAATCTGATCTTTGACTACAGCAGATTATCTGGAGGCAGTAGCTCGATTTCCCACGTAGTGCTGACGTAACAGTTAACGTCAATATCTGATGGATCATTCAAAACCATCTCATAAAGACACAGTTAAAGGTTTAAACTTTATGTCATAGTTAACTAAGACTAACAAAGCGCTAACTGAATGGAGCCCAACGAATGTCTGCTCAGAACGAGAAGAAGGATCACCTTCCGGTACTTGGCGTCGGTCCTGCGTACGTAATCACTATTACGGTGCTGACAGTTGCCTGCATTACCCTGTCTAAGCTGGGGATTCTTCCATATCTTCGCATCCGAGCTACAATTGCCGTGATGCACTCCGTGGGCACGGCTTTTCTGATTGTGGGTATTTGGCTGTGGGTTTCCGCTACCATCAAAGAAAAACTTCGCGAGAAAATCATCGCAAATCAGCTGGTAACCTCTGGTGTTTACGCTCTGGTTAGAAACCCTATCTACTCCGCATTTGCGTTTATTATGTCAGGTGCGTCGTTGCTTTCTAGCAATCTGTATTTGATTCCAATGCCTCTTGTGTTCTGGGCGCTTTTAACTGTGGTGATGCAAGCCACAGAAGAGAAGTGGCTTCTCGCGCAATTTGGTGATGAGTACAAAGAGTACTGCAAGCGAGTTAATCGCTGCATTCCATGGTTTCCTAAGCGCTAACTTTTACGTAGTCATTCACGTGGACATTTGCTTTTAACCGAGCCCCAGCTCCCATAGTTGAGCTGGGGTTTGTTCGATTTTCTCGTGCCATAAAAATGCTTTTACAAAGCGGCTATGATATACGCATGTCACGCTGGCTTGTTACGTGCTTGTGCCTGCTGTTTCAGGAGAAACGAGAGATACCATGCTGGATATTCGTCGTGTTTTGGCAAGTGCGCCCAAAAAGCATACGGAGGAGACGCTGAATTCTCTGACAACTGTTTGGGGAGAGGCGCTTGACCCGTCGAATGTGTTGCCTGAGTATCCGCGTCCTCGTTTGCAGCGCGAGAATTACGTGATGTTGAATGGCGTGTGGGAGTATGCGATTACACTGGTAGACGGCGTGGTTGACGTAGAGACCTTCGTGCAACAGGCAATTCCTTCTCGTTGGGATGGGCAGATTGTGGTGCCGTTCTCGCCAGAAGCTCCGCTTTCTGGGGTTGGTCGTACGGTGCATCCGAACGAGCTTTTGTGGTACAGGCGCAAAATTGAACTACCAAAATTGGCTGACGGCCAGCGAGTTATTCTGCATTTTGAGGCAGTTGACTGGATGTGTGCGTGCTTTATTAACGGCAAGCTTGCTGGCACGCACATTGGCGGTTACCTGCCGTTTTCTTTTGATATTACGGATTTGCTTGGCCCCTCTGAGGTGGGGGAGTGCGCTGCTACGGCTGAGAGTGCTGGTGTGGCTGAGCTCGTGCTTTGCGTTTGGGATCCAAGCGATACGGGCTCTCAGCTGCGTGGTAAGCAGCGACTTATGCGAGGCGACATTTGGTACACAGCGCAGAGTGGTATTTGGCAAAGCGTGTGGTACGAGGTTGTTTCTGCAGCTCATCTTGAGTCGCTAACGTTAAAGGGCGACATGTTTGGCTCACTCATGGTCAAGGCGAGCGCGCAGGTAAGTGGACCAGTAAGTGCGCAATCGAGCACGTTGGAGCTGGAGCTTTTGCTTAAGGACGAGTTTGGACAAGACGTTCTTCTCGCCACACTGCCAGTGGACGAGGTAGGGGAGGTATCTGCTGAGCTGCACGTAGATGACCCGCAGCTTTGGTCACCAGAGATCCCGCAGCTCTATACCGCGGAGGCTGTGCTTCGACAGGATGGTGCGGTTGTTGATGCGGCTCGCAGCTATTGTGCGTTTCGTACTGTTGAGGTGAAATCGGATGCGTCTGGCGTACCAAGGGTTCACCTGAATGGAGCGCCATATTTTGTGCGCGGCGTGCTGGATCAAGGATATTGGCCTGACGGATTGATGACGGCTCCATCTGATGAAGCGCTGGTATTTGATATAGAGGCCATGAAGTCGGCCGGTTTTAATACGTTGCGTAAACATATCAAGATTGAAAGTGAGCGTTGGTACTACCACTGCGACCAACTTGGCATGCTAGTCTGGCAGGATTGTGTTTCGGGTGGTAGTGCGTATAGTCCTTGGCACACAAGTCAAAAGCCGACGCTGTTCAGCTTTACTTGGGGTCGATTTGACGATACAACCCCAAGTCATCATCAGGCGTTATCAGCAGGTGATGATGCGTATCAGAAGGAGTGGACAGAAACTTGTCAGGAAATGGTCAAACTTCTGGATGGGCATCCTTCAGTTGGATTCTGGACGCTTTTTAATGAGGGCTGGGGCCAGTTTGATGCGCGCGCAGCTACTGAGGCTGTTCGTGCTGTTGATGCAACGAGACCAATTGATGCTACAAGTGGTTGGTATGATCAAGGCTGCGGCGATTTTTTGAGCATCCACAATTACTTCAGGCCGCTTCGAGCAGGTTAGCAGGGAAAGCCACAAGGTAATCGAGCTGCAATAATCTCTGAGTTTGGCGGTCTTGCTCAGATGACACCGGGCCATACATCGCTTGATCACTCGTATGGGTATGGAGATTTTGCCACGGTTGATACTTGGCGAATGGCTGTTCAACAGCTGTTAGCAGAGGCGGAATCGCTTCAGAGTGAAGGACTTGCTGGATACGTCTATACACAGGTGTCTGACGTTGAGGAAGAGGTAAATGGCCTGCTTACCTACGATAGAAAGATTAACAAGTTCAACGGATGAAGGTAGCTGATTGATGGTAGGTAATGCTTGGTGATGTCTGGTAAGCCAAGCGATAAGCAATGGATTGAAAGATGCCCAGTTGGAAGAAGGACGTTCAGTAGTTCTTGAGCGCCGATTTTTACCAAAGTGGTAAAAAATGCGTTTAGTTGGAGTTTCATTTTTCTGCATAGCGTGTTTTCGCAGATAAAAAATTGCAACTATGATAAAAAATGCGTTTAGTTGGAGCTGAAATTTGATTTTTAAAGTTTTGATCTCCAACTAAACGGGATTTTTACCTTTTTTGCCCCTTTAATTTTGCTCCAAAAATTGATTGATACACAAAATTGAATATCTGAGTATAAATATTCATAAAAATGAATACGTTTTTAGCTAAAATAAAAATATTGCAATTTAGCGTAAAAAATCGCCTTCCAGAGGTTTGTTCTGGAAGGCGAAGGTTGATTGTATTGCGTCAGTGTGTCTGGTCGTACGCTGCAGTTACGAATATTTGCGTCGTACACGCGTCAGTGTGCCTAATCGCGTGCTGTGTCGCACGCGCGTCGAAGCGCGTAGCTGCACGTTAAGCGCTTGCACCTGAGGTGGCGTCTACGCCTGCACTTGGTGCGTGAGCACCGGCAGCAGGTGCTGGGCCGCCAGCTGGTGGAACAACTGCACCATTAGCGCTTACAAGACATTGACCTGTGGTTTGTAGGTACCAATCCAACCATGGCTTAAAGTTGAAGACAATCTCGTTGATGCCTGCGTAAGATCCATCAGGGTAGTACATTGCCTGGTAGTTATGGGTGTTGATGATGTCAGCTGGTGTACCTGGGACAATGGTA
>JAIJTS010000029.1 GCA_022732885.1 Atopobium sp.
CTTTCAAAGCCAGGGAAAATGGCGAGGCCAATTTAGTATTACTAAGGATAATAAACTAATTCGCCGTGCTTTCTCTGGAAACTCAAAATTAGAAGTATATAAATTAGGAAAACAATGGATAGAGGCTACACAACAAAATACTTCTATTTTCTCATCTAAAAATACAAAACTAAAAGACATCTGTAACTACTGGCTACAAGATGTAAAAAGAGTTAGTGTAAAGCCTAAAACATTTCAGAAATATGACTCTACACTGAGGTTGTATATACTTCCCCTCTTAGGTGAAATGAAAATAACTGCAATTACACCACAACAAGTACAAACAGTCCTAAACAACTGGAGTAATGGAACATTGAAAGGTAAAAAAGGACATGTCATATCTTCCAGTACCATACGTTGTACTAGACGTTATCTTTCAGAACTATTTGAGTATGCAGTAAATATAGGTTTATTACTAAAAAATCCTATAAAATTAACTAAACCGCCTAGATTAATAACTACAGAAATTCATACCTTATCACTCGATGAGATTCATCAGCTTACAAGCACAATGAAACAACAAGTCAGTAATAATATATCCTCACCTTATAGGATTAATTATTACGCAGCCTATGTCGCAACAAAAATTGCATTAGGAACAGGAATGCGGCTAGGTGAAGTATTTGGACTATGCTGGGACTGTGTTGATTTAATCCATGGAACTATCTCAGTACGACGAACAATACAAACAGGTACTAAAGGGCAAGTCTTTCAAGATACTAAAACAAAAACTTCTCGTCGCTGTATCCCTATCAGCCAAGAATTACAAAATGAATTAACTACTTACAAAGAGTTCCAATCCAATTATGCTAAAGAATTAGGAGATAAATGGACTAATTCATATGGAGTTGTTATCTCAGGTACCTTTGGAAAAATTCTATCAACAAGTAATTTTAAATCCAGATACTTTATACCAATATTAAAACAACTAAGCTTAGAACATATCACATTTCATGATCTCCGCCATACACATGCTACACTTCTACTATCACAGAAAATAAACCCTAAAATAGTGCAAGAAAGACTAGGACACTCTACAATTACACTAACCTTAGATACATATTCGCACTTAGTTCCTGATATACAAAAAGAAGCTGTCAAAGCTTTAGATAATTTAGGAATATAGACTATGCTCATTATCTCTATGGTCCTAGGTCCTACTTCCCGTTTTTGCGATTAAAATTAATCAATTTACCAGTCCAATATATTTTCTGTAAATTATAATCTATAATAGACCATATTCCATTACATTCATATAACTTAGCTGTTGATAAAGGATTTTCCATTTGTATATTAGACTCTATATCATATAAAAGATTGCAAATATCATCATATGTTATAACATCTATTACAGCATCTCCAGAACTAGCTATGCCCATATTTTTCATCATCACAGCAAAAGTTTTATTCTCTCTCTTATCATACACCTCATCAATTACGGTCATATGTGCTTTACGAAATTGACCTCTTTGCTGATCATTATACTTTTCAACTAACTGCATCTCCTTGAAAGGATTCACCATTTCTGGCCAATTATCATAAACTTTCTGAATTAATTCTTTTCTAGACCAAGATGGTGGTTTATGATGATATAATCCCAATACCCTAATTTCACAATCTGTATTTAGTAAAAATAATAATTCACCAGTTCTTTCTATAAAACAAGGATTATCTCTATGGGGCTTTTTCCCTAAATGAATATGAAGTATATTCCAATCATTAAACATTAAATCTTGTTTAACATCAAGATTTATACATTGTGTTGATAGATAAGGAGTTATATCTCCTCCTTCTGATAAATATTTTAATATATTCTCAACTCTTTTTTTGTACTCCTTTGGAATTTTGATATTTTTAGCATAATAAATAGTCTTTTTATTTCCACCACCTATTTTTCTATTAAAATTCAAAATTCTTATAACAGCTTGAGATCTATCATTCTCGGAAAAAATGAGCCCCTTTTCTTTTCCATAATTAATAACTACATCTTCAAAATCTCTCACTAAATGAATAGTACCACCCCATTCTATTACAAGTAAATTGTACTAAAATAAGTACAAACTACTAAAATAACTACTAAAAACAATACGAAAAACGGATAGCTCATTACGAACTATCCGCTTATTTCTTTGGTGATCCAGGAGGGATTCGAACCCCCGACCCACGGCTTAGAAGGCCGTTGCTCTATCCAACTGAGCTACTGAACCATGTGGAT
>JAIJTS010000007.1 GCA_022732885.1 Atopobium sp.
TAGGAAGTGCAAGATAGACGCAGTGCTTGGATGGATTGTAGAGTTCAACGGCCATACGCCATCCGTGCTTGGCTGCTCGCAGGGCATTCTGCACCAGAGGTGAATTGTCATCAAATCCGCGCTCAGGATTAAACAGGAGAGGTGTGGCAACTGGAACGGGAAGCGAGAAGTCGGCGTCAGTATGCATAAGCTGCTGCTCGTTCTTTCTGTAAACGTACGCCGCAGAAAGACAAGCTTGTGCAACCTGCAACGAAGGTGAGTCACTGAGATGCGTGGTGCAAAGTGCATTCCAGTCGGAGACAGGGGCTTCGTTCATGACTACATCAACGGGATTGACTGGCAGCTGCTTGACTGCAGCAGGAAGTTTTTCCCATGAAGCAATGGAGGACTTTGGTAGGCCACGAAGAATGTCAACCGCCTGATCATGTAGTTCGTCTGTAGAAATACTGAGCTCCAAGAGCGTCCATGGGCGTAAAGCTCCGCGCTTAGACTTGCGAATGGTAGCGGTAATTACTTCGTCTGTCTGTGGTTTCTTGTAACGCGTGTTAAACGTAAACGTGTTGCCTCTAGAAATGAGTGCATGAGAAGACTTAGCAAGTTTAAAGTCTTCTTCCAGCTGCTTGAGGACGTTGGCATCAACAGGAGCCATCTGATACAAAATGCCGAGAAGCTCGTTGTTGACGTGAACGTCATCCTCAAAATTGACAGGGTATGTTGGGGTAGAAGCAGAAGTTTCTTGCTGATTGGTTACTTGTGTAGAAGTTTGTGGCTCAAAAACGGTAGAGGCAGAAGCTGAACTTGTTGTGTTTAGTGTCTGCTGTAATACTGAAGGAGCAGCCTCAAGCGTTTTCTCTTCATTAGAGCCGTCATAGGGGTTATAGGTGACGGTAAGTGAGATAGTAGGCTCGGGCACCACAGGTTCAGCTGCTTTAGGCTCTGAAGCTGGCACTTCGGTTTCAGTAGACTCAGATGCTGTGTCATCAGCAGTCTTTTGCTGGGACTCTTCTTCGTCTGCCTCTATAGCTGTTGGTGCTCTGAAAGGTTCTGCCACCTCAGCCGTCTCAGTCGCGGGTTTCTCTTCGGCTGACAGTTCCTCTAAGTCATCTGCAACAAGCAGCTCTTCTGGCTCATCTGACTTCTCCTGGACAGGAAGCTTTTCCGCTTCAGGTTCAGCCGCAGCTACCAGGTGCTTTGGCTTGAGAGCGCGGATGGATTTTGCTCCACGACGACGCTTCCAAGGTTTACCGTTGTTTTGCGTCTCGACGTTTTTCTCGCCAGCAGCAAGAGCAACTTCAAAGGTATCAAAGGTCAAAAGCGTTGCGTAGACGTAACCCTTTTTGAACGCCGTGATTTTAATGAAATCGGGGCACGCCTCCATGAGCGCGCGAATGTTGTCAAAGCCAAAATCCTGCGGTGCAAGGTCATCTTCAATGAGAACATCCTCAACGGTAGAAAGGGGAGTCTGCTTAGAGATGCCAATGGTGGCTTTGAGTAGTTTATACAGGTAGAGAGCGTGTTCTTGTTTTATAACAGCCATGATGCTCCTGAGATAGTAGTTAGTGGACTACATACTACTCGATTTTGAACAGACAAAGATACTGATTACGCACAGAAAGTCGCAATATGTAACGTAAAGAGACAGTTGGACTGATAGAATAAAGCTAGATTGAAGGGAGTCCACATGATTGGTCGTTTTATTAAGAGAGCTGCAGTTAGAGCTGCAGGTTTAGCAATCACCCAGTATGCCGCAAAGGCAGCACTTCAATCCGAGGCTGGAAGAAAGTTGCTTGCTACAACGGCTTCTAAGGCTGCCAACTTAGCCGGCAATATTGCTAAAGAGCAGATTACGGCTGGTTTTAACGCACATGTAAGACCAGCACTTCCAAGCGCTGATTCAATCCAAGCTTCAGTTGCGCGTGCTCAATCCGCGCTTCGTTCAGCTCAAACTTCGGTTTTGGCTGCTCAGGCTCAGCTTCAGTCCAATCTAGAGAATCGTTTTTCTCGCCCAAAGAATAAGCTTTCAAAGCAGCTTGCAAGCACCGCAGAGTCGCTTGAAGAGATGGGGGAGACTTTGTCTGAGCATCAGGATGCTGCTGTGGATATTGCAGTTGCAGACGCTGTTGAGGGAATTGCTGCTCAAAATGGACAAGATTCAGACGCTTTGTTAGCTGCTACCAAGAAGCGTAAGACGTTCAGAAATGTGGCAATTGCCGGTGGCGTTGTAGCTGGTGCTGCTCTTGGTTTGGCTGCATACGGCGCTTATTCTATTGCTCCTCGCAAGCAAAATGATCGCCTGCTCCTGGAGCGCTGGCACGAGATTGCACGTCATCGTTATGCTCATCGTGGTCTCTACAACAACGAGGCTGGCATTCCAGAAAACTCTCTGCTTGCTTTCCGTGCAGCTTGCGAGAAGGGCTTTGGCTCCGAGGTTGATGTTCACCTGACTGCAGATAATAAGCTGGTAGTTGTTCATGATTCAGCACTTGATCGTCTCTGTGGCGTACAAAAGATCGTTGAGGAGTCCACACTGGAGGAGCTCCGTGGTCTTAGACTTCTTGCTACAGATGAACAGATTCCAACATTTGAGGAAGTGCTTGAGGTTTATGCATGGAGCGGCTCCGGTGAGCTACCTGCGCCTTTGATTATTGAAGCTAAGACGCGTAACAATAATGCTGAGCAGCTTACAGAAAAGATCATGCAAGCACTTGATCTTTGTCCGGTACGCGCTTGCATCGAGAGCTTTGACCCTCGCGTTTTACAGTGGCTGCGTCAGAACCGTCCTGAGATGCTTCGCGGCCAGCTCTCGGAGAATTTCTTGGTTGATCGTCAGACCAAGCACATGAATATTGCTACACGTGCTGGTGCTACCGCTCTCTTTGGTAACTCGGTTGGTCGACCTGATTTCATTTCTTACAAGTTTGAAGATCGTAAGAACCCCTTTGTTAAGCTGGCTTGCAATACCATGGGCGCACACCTGATTACCTGGACCGTTAGGAACGAAGAGGATATGATTGCCTCTGAGCTTGAGAGCGCTCCTGTTATCTTTGAGGGATTTATTCCAACTCCTGCTTCACTGATTAACTAGTTTTCTCATAGGCGAGAAGAACGCCTAACTAAAGCTTTGACTAAAACTATATGGTTATCTGGAACTCCACGGGTTTCTCGCCCGTGGAGTTTTTACATGAAAAAGTTGCTAAATAATATTGTATGAATATATGTACATATATCAATTTATGGAGTAGACTAGGCGTAACAACAACCCAAGGAGGAGCTATGAGCTCAAAGACAAAGGTTAAGATTGCCCGCATTGTCTGTTCTGCAGTGTTGCTGATTGTGGCCTATGTGGTTGAACACGCATTTGACCTGCAGCTCTGGCAGGCACTTTTGCTCTATCTGCTGCCTTATGCTGTCGCAGGATACGATGTTGTCTTAGAGGCATGGGAGAGTATCACTGAGGGCGAGTGCTTTAACGAAGACCTGCTCATGACCATTGCTACCGTTGGTGCTTTGCTTATTGGTTTTGTTCCTAACGGCTCTCCTATGTTTGATGAAGCTGTCTTTGTCATGCAATTCTTCCAGGTAGGAGAGGTATTTGAGCACCTTGCTTCTGATAACAGCAAGAAATCTATTGCTAAGCTCATGGATATCCGTCCTGATAGCGCAACGGTTGAGCGCAACGGACAGCTGCTTACTATTTCTCCAGAAGAGGTACAGCTGGGAGAGATTATCGTGGTAAAGCCTGGCGATCGTGTTCCTGTTGACGCAGAGATTGTTGAGGGTTCTACCAGCCTTGATACCGTAGCTCTTACCGGTGAGAGCGTTCCTCGCGACGCAACGGTAGGAGATGCCATTATCTCGGGCTGCGTAAATCTTTCTGGTGTTGTGCGTGCTCGTGTTACACATCTCTTTGAAGATTCCACAGCTACTCGTATTATTAAGCTGGTAGAGAGCTCAAACCAGAACAAGTCTAAGAGTGAGAGTTTTATTCGCCGTTTTTCTCGCGTCTATACCCCAGCTGTTGTTTATGGTGCTATTGCGCTGGCGTTTTTGCCACCGCTGCTCTCGGGAGACTTTGTAGGTAACGCATCTACTTGGATTGTGCGAGCATTGACCTTCCTCATTGCGTCGTGTCCTTGCGCGCTGGTGGTTTCTGTACCGCTGACTTTCTTTGGCGGCATTGGTGCTGCTTCAAAGGAAGGTATTCTGATTAAGGGATCTACATACATCGATATGCTCTCTACCCTTGATACCGTTGCATTTGATAAGACTGGCACACTTACCGAGGGTGTCTTTGAGGTTTTGGCTGTTCATCCTCAGGCCATTGGCGAGAAGGACCTTCTGCACCTAGCCTCTCACGTTGAGATGCACTCGACGCATCCAATTGCTGCAGCTCTGCGTGCTGCTTACCCAAGTAAAGATGATGGCTGCAATATTGCGGATATCAAAGAAATTGCTGGCCAGGGTATTTGCGCTAACGTAAACGGAAAAAGCGTTGCTGTGGGCAACTGCGCACTCATGGAGCGTGTGGGTGCCTCTTGGAAAGCATGTGAGAATCATGGAACCATCATTCACGTAGCTGTTGATGGAACCTATATGGGCCACATTGTTATTTCTGACCGTGAAAGATCAGACGCGCCAGCGGCAATCGCTTCTCTCAAGAACGTTGGTGTTTCCAAGGTTGTTATGCTCACGGGCGATAAACGCGACGTTGCAGAAGACATTGCTGCTAAGATGGGCATTACTGAGGTTTGCTCTGAGCTGCTCCCACAGGATAAGGTGTCTGCTGTTGAAGGTCTTCTCGCTCAAAAGGCAGCTGGTAAGTCCCTTGCTTTTGTTGGTGACGGCATCAACGATGCTCCTGTTCTTGCTCGTGCAGACGTAGGCGTAGCTATGGGTGTTTTAGGATCTGATGCTGCTATTGAAGCTGCTGACGTAGTTCTTATGGATGACAAACTCTCCAAGCTTTCAAAGGCCGTAAAGATTGCTCGTCGTACTCTTGGTATTGCTAAGCAAAATATTGTGTTTGCTATTGGCATCAAGGTTGCAATTTTGATTCTTGCGGCCTTTGGTCTGGCTCCTATGTGGTTGGCCGTTTTTGGAGATACGGGCGTCATGGTACTTGCTGTTCTTAATTCCACCAGGGCTCTTAAGATTCAATCAATCAAGTAGAGGGGCTAGATTCGTTTATCAACGTGAAAGGAGCGCTTACAGAAAAGCGCTCCAACAACTTCCTTACAGATTACTGAGCCTTCTTACGAAGCTTACGAGCACGGTTTGCTAGATTGCGGACCGTGCTTTCCATTCCGTGAGGAACATAGGTCAGCGACTCTAAATCTTCTGGCAGATAGTCAACAAGACTGACAGGCTTTGTAGGTGTGAAATTTGCTGGCACAGAACCTGGAGCAATGAGGTATGCATGTACTTTAGCGCCTTGAGCACCAAGTTTTTGTTCATACTCACTGGGAACGTCATTAGGAAAATCAGCCTGAGCATCACGTGTTTTCCAAATAAAGTTGTAACCAGCAACTTCAACTTGCTCAAGAGAAAAGTCAAAAAGTGGCTGACTATCTGTTTTAAGACGAACAACGCCATCTTGGGTTAAAACGTTTCTATATTGCATAAGTCGCTCAGCATCAGTGAGACGCAATTTTGCTTGTCTAATTCGAGGAAATGGAGCAGGAAAGTTGAGGTAAATTACAGAGACCTCTTCTGGCGAGAAGTACTCATCAATCTTCATACCAGTACCAGGAACTACGATGGCATTAGGTATTCCTGCTTCATAGATTGTTTTTGCAGCGTATGAAATACAGATAGGTTCTGTATCAATGGCTACAAAGAGTACGTGAGGATTTGCCTTAGCTTGAGTTGCAGTAAAAGATCCTTTACCACAGCCAAGGTCCACACGAACCTCAGAAAAGGGGGTATACCCTTGAGTAGTAATTGGTGCACACGCAGAAGCCCACATGCCTCTTAAGGTCTCTGGATGAGGCTCAATAACGCTGGAATAAGCTGCTAGACGATCTTCCAGAACAAAGTTTTTAGGCAACCGTGCATGTAGTGCGCGCAAAACAACTCCTCAAGTAGCAGGCTTGATCAGCATTTATTTACAAAAGCTGATCAAGTGTTTCTCCGTATGAAGGTAGGAATTCTGTCATAAAATCGCGCACTTCTGGAAGAGAATCTGCTAAATCTTCAACAACTCCACGAGTTGAGGCCTCAGCAGTAATAAATTCTGAGTTTCCAGACTGGGCTTCTTCTAGGCATTTAATGAGTGCTGCAATTTTATCTGCAGCCTTAACAAGCCTTCTGAGGTATGTTTCTTCCTCAGAGCTTTCAGCGCTGTGAGTAAGTACTTGTGCGTAGGCATTTTGCAGATCTTCTGGCAGCGTGGAGAGAATGGTTTTCTCGGCGCGTGCTTCTACCTGATGATAGGCATCTCTAATTTCTGAATTGGCGTATTTTACCGGAGTGGGCATATCTCCTGTAATAATTTCTGAAGCATCGTGGTAAATCCCAATAAGGGCTGCTTTATCTGCATCAAGATTTCTGTGGTAGCGCACATTTGCAATAGTTGCCAAACAGTGAGAAATAATGGCCACGTCAAGGGCATGTTCAGCTAGACTTTCTGAACGAGAATTGCGCATAAGCGCCCAGCGCTCAATATAGCGCATGCGAGAAATAAGAGCAAAAAAACTAGACTGCGAAGATGAATTCTGAGACATTGCCCCTCCTTAACTTGTTTTCTAAACCTTACCACTGATACCGGACAAAAACTGTTTTGACTCAGCTATCTTTGTTGCCATTCTTATGTAATTGTTAAGACTTATTTTTACCAGCAAGAAGTTTATTCTTTTATAGAGGTTTGATTTGATAGGAGTTCACTATGTCTGAACCAAAGCAGGTGAAAATTGTTCTACTTACTGGCTACTTAGGTGCAGGTAAGACCACTATCGTGAACCATATTCTGTCTAACACTAAAGGTATTCGTGCGGCAGTTATCGTAAATGACATTGGTGAGATTAACGTTGATGCTGACCTCATTAAAGATGGAGGATATGCTAAAGAAGATGACGTTATCCCTCTAACTAATGGTTGTCTTTGCTGCACGCTTTCAAATGACTTGATGCTTCAGCTGGGTAATTTAGTAAATGCTGAGGTATTTGACTACATCATTATTGAGGCATCAGGCATTTGTGAACCGATTCCTATTACCTATAGTATTTCTGCATTCTGCGAACAAAGCCAGCATACAACGAGTCTTTCTCGCCCTCACCTTGATAACATTGTCGCGGTTGTTGATTGTGCTCGTATGTTTGAGGAATTTCATAACGGCACTGATCTTCTTGATCCCAATATCAAAGGGAACGATATTAAAAGTCTGCTTATTCAGCAAATTGAGTTCTGCTCAACACTGGTGCTCAATAAGACAGATTTGGTTACTTCAGAGCAGCTTCAAGAGCTCAAGGCACTTGTTCGCAGCCTTCAGAAAGACGCTGTCATTGTTGAGGCAGTTAACGGCTCTATTCCAATGGCTGAACTTATTGACACGGATCGTTTTGACTTTGATAAGGCATACGCCTCTGCTGCGTGGATGGATGCCATGAATCATCCTGAAGAGCATGAAGATCCAGAGGTTTTGGAGTACGAAATCACTACCTTTGTGTATCGTCGCCGTCAGCCATTTGACCTGGATAAACTTAATCAATTTGTAGCTAGCTGGCCAAAGAACATTATCCGCGTCAAAGGTACTATCTGGATCTCACAAGACCCCGAGATGAGCTATGTATTTGAGCAAGCTGGTAAGCAGGTTCAGTTTTACGAGAACGGCATGTTTTATGCCTCTCTACCAGAGGAGGAGCGAGAAACCCTTCTTGACGAGAAACCCGAGCTACGCGCAGAATGGGATGATGAACTGGGCGATCGTCAAACAAAACTGTGCTTCATTGGTCATCATATGAACCATGAAGAAATTGAAGCCGGTCTGGATGCATGCCTTACTGAGTATGTTCCTGACGAGTTTGACTACTAGCGTTTTCAGTGCCAAGAGCTCCGGCGCTTGAGACGAGGGACCCAGTTTATTCGGGTCCCTTTTTAGGTTAGAGGTGCCTAATGACCAAGATTGATCAGCTTAAAGACTGGATTCAGTCGTCAGATAACATTGTTTTCTTTGGTGGCGCCGGCGTGTCAACGGAAAGCGGTATTCCTGATTTTAGAGGTACTAACGGTCTGTATCGCCAGGGTGGCATCAAGGTAGAAAACATGACCATTGGCCTGGGTCAAGACGGCTATGACATGGGAAAAGAAGCCTATGAACTGGGAAATGGCGTAACGGTTGACCCCGATAACGAGGAGTCTTTTGCCTACAGCAAGGTGCTAGACTTTACGCTTGAAGAGATCTTCTCGCTTGATGTGTTTTTTGATTACCCCGCAGCGTATTACACGTATTTTAGAAACTCTCATCATTTGGGGGAGGCTCAGCCAAACATTGCTCACAAGTGGCTGGCAGACTTGGAGGCTGCAGGAAAGTTGCGCGCGGTGGTGACGCAAAACATCGACGGACTACATCAAGCTGCTGGTAGCAAGCGTGTGTTTGAGCTCCACGGTAATGAGACGCGTTTTTACTGTTCCGAGTGCGGCCACACCTACACGCTTGATCAGATTGAAGAGCAGTCGTCTGTGGTGCCGCTCTGTCAATGCGGCGCAGTTATTAGGCCTGATATTGTCTTTTACGGAGAGGGTCTTGATATGGACACGGTCTACGGCGCGCTGAATGCTATCTCGCAAGCGGAGGTTCTTGTGGTTGCAGGCAGTTCTCTGGTAGTGCAGCCTGCCGCTGGTCTTCTCGACTACTACGAGGGCAACAAAATGGCCATCATCAACGACCAACCTACGCCGTACGATGCTCGCGCCAGTCTGGTGATCAGAGACAGAATTGGCACCGTCATAGAACAGCTCCTGTAGAAAAACGCCTACCCACAAAGGTGCAGGTAGGCGTTATATGTATCAACTAATGGCGAGAAACTCTGTGTAGATAGAAATCTCACCTGAGATGCAAAGAACGCGTGTGCTATGCGTCTTCCTCAGCAAGTGTCTGAAGTGTTGCCATTAATGAAGGGACAACCTGCTTCTTACGGCTAACAACACCTGGAAGAACAGCAATGTTATTTTCAACTTTTACGTCAAAGGCGCGTTCAATAACGTTGGCAGCATTAGCACCATAGAAGAGCATCTCGGTAACCTGGCTTTTAACGTCAGTAAACATGTAGAAGACCATTGGAAGCTCTTCGGATTTAGCGGCAGTCTCCAAAAATGGTCCAACAAGCTCCTCGGCAGCTTTACGGCTGGACTCAGTCATGAAGGAGCCTTGGCCAACGCCAAACTTTACACCGCCACGACTAAACACTTTATAGTCACCATGGAAGACTTCCTCAGCAGTACGACCTGTGAGGTCCGCACCAGCATCAAACATCTGCTCAGAGTAAGAGTCAATGTCTTCTCCACAGATTTCTGCAAGCTTCTTACCAGCAACAATATCGCGCTCAGTACAAGTAGGCGAGCGGAAAGCAAGAGTGTCAGAAAGAATTGCAGAAAGCATAAGGCCAGCGATGTTTTTAGGAATATCAATTCCGTACTCATGGTAAAGGCCATAAATAATGGTGCAGGTACAACCAACAGGAACGTTTCTAAATACAATTGGGTTGGAAGTTTCAATGGAGCCAATGCGGTGATGGTCAACGATCTCCATAATTTCTGCCTGCTCAAGACCGTCAACAGCTTGAGTACGCTCGTTGTGGTCAACAAGAATGACATGCTTCTTGCGAGGATTTAAAAGGCCAGGTCCACTGACAAGACCAGCAAAAGTACCGTTTTCATTGATAACGGGGAAGAAGCGATGCCTTGAGTTAGTCATGGCCTTACGAGCATCGTCAATTGCTGTGTTAACACTGAACTTAAGGATGTCTTGAGTGAGCATCTTTTCGCGTACAGGCATAGACATAATAAGCAGTCGAGCTACTTCAAAAGTATCACGAGGAGTGCTAATGATGGCACAATCACGTTTTTGAGCAAGATCAATAACGTCTTGCGCAATAGTAGCATCACAAGAAACAATGAGGCAGGAAGCACCACGCTCAACAGCAATAGTTTGATTCTCATGGTTGCCAGCAACAACAATGATATCTCCAGTGTCAACAATCTCTGAGAGTGCAGTAGCGCTGGTACCAACACGAATATTGCCCTGTTTAACAACACCTTGAGGATCCCCTAGAATTATGGTGCCGCCAAGCGTTGAGACAATATTTGCATAGCTTGTTTTTGCTTTAGAAAGCAGGCTAGGCTCAGAAAGACTCATGTTGGCATTTGCAATATCTTTTACAGCAATTAAACCAGTGAGCTCTTCGTCTTCATTAGTAACGCAGAGCGTATCCAGCTTAACGTTTTGCATAAGCTGCCAGGCAGAATAGAGGCTCACCTCAGCGTCAACTTTTGGCTGAGCCTGTATTTCTGCATCTTTAATTTGAGGAGTTACGGTAGTAATAAGCTTTGGCTCCTCAAAGCCAAAGTGATTTAAAACAAAAGCGGTCTCACGGTTTAGAGAACCAGCGCGACGGGCTTCATAGATAGGGTTGTCAATCTGATTTTTAAGATACGCATAAGAAATTGCAGCACAAATGCTGTCTGTGTCTGGGTTCAAATGGCCAATGATGTTTACTTTACGAATTGTTTCTGCCATCTTCGCCTCCCTAGAAATGTCGATGCAGTAATTTTCTAATTAAAACATACTTTAGCAAGCATATTTTGTTTTGTTTTTAATGCCACTTTGTAGTGTACCCCTCTCGCTTTTACTTAGAATAGAAAATCGCATAAAAAACAATAGAAGTACCTGTGAATCTGATAAATGTATGTAGGACAAATGACAATTCAAAAGTTGAGGGAAATCAGTACAATGAGAGATATAAAAAATCGATTGAATTGGAATGTCCAGTGAGTTCTCCTACGCGTTTTTCTGCAAAAAAAAGAAACGCTCGTCATATAAATAAAACGGAGCGTACTCTCGAGTCTTCTCTTGAGGCTCGGGATGTTGCATCTGTAAAAACTCAACAAGATGCTGCAGAGAAAGTTGATACTTCTGCAAGTCCAGTAGCTTCTCTTCATGCTGTGTCTCAGAAGTTTTCATCAGCTTTTACTTCACTAACGCAGCATAAAGTTGTAAAAGACGTAAAGCCTAAGGTTGCTCCAGAAAAAAAGAAGCGCCAGAAAACACCTTTGTCTTCGCGTAAAAACATTCGTGTAGAGAAGCGCCATCGCGTTCAGGCAGATCCAGAGCCAGAGACACGTCCTTCTCGCTCTATAAGTGCAGTAAGAAAAAAACTAGAGCTCGTAAGTGTTGCTGCAATTTTGGTGCTTGCGGTTCTTTCCATTACGCTGGTTAATCGTCCAAGTCAAAAAACACTGACATTTGGCAATAATCAGGTAACGTATACGGGCACAACCATTCAAGGAAAGATGAATGGACAGGGTAAGATGACCTTTGAAAATGGCGATACCTATGAAGGAGAATTTGTTGATGGGTATTTCCAAGGTACGGGTACGTATACCTCAAAAGATGGTTGGACGTACGAGGGTCAGTTTGTAAAAGGCCAGGCAGATGGCCAGGGAAAGCTCACTACTCAAGACAAAATTGTGTATGAGGGAACTTTTAAGCAAGGGATTTATCAAAGTGCGAATTAAATGGTTTTCGCTTGTACGTATAACAGGACTTGTTTTAGTCCTTATATATCACTTTTTTAAGGAAGCGCTTCCAGGTGGCTTCATTGGCGTTGACGTATTTTTTACGTTCTCGGGCTATCTTATTACAGCTCTTTTGATTGACGAGTTTGCTCGTTTTAGATCTATTGACGTCATAGGGTTTTTGCGTAGGCGTTTCTACAGAATTGTGCCTCCACTGGCGTTTATGGTGCTTGTATGTACGCCCTTTCTTTTGCTTGTACGAGCCGAGTTTATTGCTGGTATTAAGTATCAGATTGCCGCAGCACTTGGCTTTGTGACCAACTACTTTGAGATTGTTCTGGG
This sequence comes from Atopobium sp., assembly GCA_022732885.1. Taxonomy (GTDB): domain Bacteria; phylum Actinomycetota; class Coriobacteriia; order Coriobacteriales; family Atopobiaceae; genus Lancefieldella. The sequence goes on from JAIJTS010000007.1 coordinate 12,073, forward strand.
CAACAGCTATGAGAACCAATTTGCTCCTCATGTATATCTGCATACCTGGAGTCTTGCTGTTGAGATGCATTTTTATATCCTGTGGGGTCTGTGTGCCTGGCTGCTTGCTTGCTTCAGCAAAACAATTAGAAGCTATAAGGTAAAGATTGCCGGAGCTTCACTGGTGCTTTTGATTGCTACGTATATGACAATGGCTACTGGTGCTCAAAGCTCTACTAATCTTTCTATCCAGTATTTTTCAACACAAACGCATGTGTTCCCCTTCTTTATTGGTGCGCTATTAGCGTGTGTTGCTGGAATTGCTCATACAGGAGTGCTGTTTGACCGCCTTGAGCAGAAGCTTTCTACTCAGTTGACGCTTTTAGGTCTTGTGGCAAGTTGTGGCGCTCTTGTCTTCTTGAGCGTTTTTGTACACTTTGACGATATCTTTACGTATACCTTTGGTTTTCTTTTTGCCTCTCTCGCTGCTGCAGCAATGATTTTCTTTGCTCGTTTACTGCATCAAAAAACTGACGGCATTAAAGAGCCTGGAATTGTTTCGTTTGTGGCAGACACTAGCTATGGTGTGTATCTGTTCCACTGGCCTCTGTATATTATTTTTGCCGAGAAGGTCAATCCAGTTTTGGCGGCACTTTTAACTTTGGTACTGTCATTTGTATTTGCAAGCTGCTCATTCTATGTGCTTGAGCCAGCGTTGGCTGGAAAGTCTCCAGAGATCTTCTCGCGCATTAAGCTTGATGGCAAGAAGGTTTTGAGAGGCACTAGCCTTGCACTGGTACCGTTTGTTGCAGCTGTTGTGTTTATTGCACTTACTGCTCCACAGTTAAGTGATTTCCAGAATGATTTACTGCTCAATGCATCACTGCAGGAGCAAAGCACCATGACCATGACTCGCAAGCACGCCGATACCTCACAGGCAAGTAATTACAATGTCGTTGAGGGTGTCACCTATATTGGCGATTCTGTTTCACTTCGTGCCCGTTCTTACCTGCAGGACGCGTTACCTGACGCACAAATTGACGCCTCTGTAAGTAGAAATGTATCGATGGGCGTAGATTTGCTGCATACAGCAATTGATAACAATACGCTTTACCAGGATGTTGTTGTAGCTTTAGGAACCAATCCTGTTGGTGGCTCTGATGCAGTTGACAAGATTGTAGATATGCTGCCACGTGGACATCGTTTGATTTTTGTAACCCCGTATGATGGTAGAAACACTGATCCAAACGCGGGAGCAAATGCTATACGTGCGCATGAGCTTGAGCTTGCTCAGCAGTATGACTTCATTACCATTGCCGATTGGGCTCAGGTTGCTCAGGATAATCCTGATATTTGGGCAGGTACTGATTACGTGCACTTTGGCTCAGATTCAGATTCCATTAATCGAGGCGGCACCCTGTACGCACAGATGGTTAAAGACGCTGTAGATAAAGCAAATCAAGGTCACGTAAAGCCATAATTTAGTTTCCATTTTTACGAATAGCCCCTTCATTACTTCATGAGAATGGGCTATTCAAATATTTCATCTGACAGCCCCTTAAGGAGGAGCATATGGCAGAGTTTGTCTATCAGATGTACAAAGCCCGTAAAGCAGTTGGCGAGAAGGTCATTCTTGATGACGTTACCGTAGGCGTGTATCCAGGTGCCAAAATTGGTGTCGTAGGTCCAAATGGCATGGGTAAGTCTACATTGCTCAAGGTTATCGCTGGCATGGAGGATGTCTCTAACGGTGAGGCTAAGCTAACCCCGGGCTATACCGTTGGCCTGCTCCAGCAGGAACCTCCGCTGGATGAGAACAAAACGGTCAAGGAAAACATCGAGCTTGCCTTTGGCGACCTGTTGGCCAAGATAGCGCGCTTCAACGAAATTGGTGTTGAGATGGGCAATCCTGACGCTGATTTTGATGCTCTCATGGCAGAGATGGGGCAACTCCAGACCGAGATTGATGCAGCTAACGGCTGGGATCTGGACAGCCAGCTCTCTCAGGCAATGGACGCGCTGCAGTGCCCTGATCCAGATTCTCCCGTCACCCATCTCTCTGGTGGCGAGAAACGCCGTGTAGCCCTGTGTCGCCTGCTTCTTGAAGCACCTGATCTGCTGCTTCTTGACGAGCCCACCAACCACCTTGACGCAGAGTCAGTACTCTGGCTTGAGAAGTTCCTGCACGATTATCCCGGCGCTGTTATGGCAGTAACCCACGACCGTTACTTCCTCGACGACGTTGCTGAGTGGATCTGCGAGGTTGATCGCGGACAGCTCTATCCTTACGAGGGCAACTACTCAACCTACCTAGAGAACAAGGCAGCACGTCTTGAAGCTCAGAACCAGCAGGATGCCAAGCGCGCAAAGAAAATGCGCGCAGAACTTGAGTGGGTTCGTTCTTCTCCTAAGGCTCGTCAGGCAAAGAACCGCGCACGTCTTGACCGCTATGAGCAGATGGAGGCAGAAGCTCGCGCATCCAAGAAGCTCGACTTCGCCGAGATCCAAATTCCTGTGGGTCCACGTCTGGGCCAGAAGGTCTTAGAGGCTGACCACATCCACAAGGCTTTTGGAGACCGCGTTCTTATCGATGATCTTTCGTTTAGTCTGCCAAGAAACGGTATTGTTGGTGTGATTGGCCCTAACGGTGTAGGTAAGTCCACGCTATTCAAGGCTATTGTTGGCCAGGAGGAGCTTACCTCTGGCACGCTTGAGATTGGCGAGACGGTCCAGATTTCTTACGTTGACCAGCTCAGACAGGGAATCAACCCAGAGAAAACTATCTGGGAGGTTGTCTCTGACGGAAACGACTTCATTAAGGTGGGGGACACGGAGATTCCAAGCCGCGCCTATGTGGCTAGCTTTGGCTTCAAAGGACCTGATCAGCAGAAACGCGCAGGCGTCCTTTCTGGTGGCGAGAGGAACCGTCTAAACCTTGCTCTTACACTCAAGCAGGGCGGAAACCTCCTGCTTCTGGACGAGCCTACCAACGATCTTGATATTGAGACGCTGGAAAGTCTTGAAGATGCGCTTGAGCGCTTCCCGGGATGTTCGGTGGTAACCAGTCATGACCGTTGGTTCTTGGACCGTATTGCTACGCACATCCTTGCGTGGGAGGGTGATGACGAGAACCCAGGTAAATGGTTCTGGTTTGAGGGTAACTTTGAGGCTTATCAGGCCAATCGCATTGAGCGTCTTGGTCAGGAGGCAGCTCGTCCTCATCGCATCCATCGTAAACTGACACGTGACTAACACAATCAAGATGCTTAAAAGTAGAAGTAAAAGTAGTAACTATTTTTATCATCAATATTTTGTATGACCTGTCTAAGTGACTGACAAATGGGTATCAAAAATGAGAAGCCAAAGAGCTTCTCATTTTTTATGAGTAAAGAACATCGTTATGAGGAAAGAGAAGAACATGGCACTTGATACAAACGTTGGTAACATTCTTAACCAGCAGATTAACAAAGAGTTTTATTCCGCTTATCTGTATTTAACCTTTGCTGACTTCTATGAGGAGCAGGGTCTTAAGGGTTTTGCAAACTGGTATGTCATCCAGTCTCAAGAAGAGCTTGATCATGCGCGTATTCTCCGTCGTTACCTGCTTGATAACGATTGGGCTCCAACTATGGAGGCTATTGCAAAGCCAGACCTTACTTTCACCAAGGTAGTTGAGCCTATCAAAGCAGCTTATGAGCACGAGAAGTTTATTACGGCAAGCATTAATGAGTGCTATGCCGTTGCTCAGAAGGCAAACGATTTCCGTACTATGCAACTTCTTGACTGGTATGTTAAGGAGCAGGGCGAGGAAGAGGCAAATGCTTCCGATCTTCTCAAGGCAGTAGAGCTCTTTGGTGGAGATCCTAAGAATCTGTATGACCTTGATCGTGAGAATGCCGCTCGTGTCTATGTTGCACCTACTATGCCAATGTAAAGAGTGGCGTATATACGGTAGTTTAAGCGCAGCTTATACGCTACAGTGGAGTTTTAATAGCCTCTGATTTATGAGAAGAGGTATTTGATAACTCAGCAAAGATGGCACCGCCTACAATACAGGCGGTGCCTATTATTTTGAGAAGACCAAAAGGCTCGCCAAGGATAAATGCTGAAAAGATAACAGCAGAGAGCGGCTCAAGATAGCCAAAGACAGCTACGCGTTGAACAGGAATCTTGGTAAGTTGTGGAAAATACAAAAATGATCCAAGACCCGTGTTAAAAAGACCGATGGTAAGAACAGCTATCCAATTGACTGATAAAAGATCTGTTGGTACTTCAATACCATGGAACACAATAGTAATCAGAGCAACAACAGTACAGCCAATACCTAGCTGAATGCTGGTACCTTCAATGCCAGATACATTTTTGAGCTGTTTGTTGCAGACAACCATGACAGCATACAAAACAGCAGATAAAGCACCTAAAAGAAGACCGGTAGGCGAGAGATTCAGACCAACTCCATAGCCAATAATTAAAGCAGCACCAATTACAACGGTAAAAAAGCCAAGCAATTTTTTAGCAGTGAGTTTCTCGCCAAATAAAAGGGGAGAAAGTGCCATTACAATAACAGGGCCGCAGTAGTATTCAAGTGTTGCAATACCAACACCCACTAGACGGTATGCTTCAAAAAGAAAAGTCCATTGAAGTCCTAAAGCAACTCCTGATCCAATAAGCGCCTGGAAGTCTTTAGGATACTTTTGTATGGTAAATGCTTCTTTTTGTACAAGCTTTACCACAAGCAAAAAGATTGTGCCTAAAAGCATGCGGAAAAAGACAATTTGGTAGCTAGGAAGGTTAATAAAACTAGCAACAATTCCATTAGAACCGCAGATAATAAGCGCTATTAAGTAGAGCACAGTAGGCTTAAGCGTGGTGTCTTTCATTAACTACTCGCAAATTTCTGTATCCACGGACTGTGGAATCCTGTCATTACAAATTACCTGGTAGAACAATTTTTCTTGCTCTCGTTGATCTGAGGTTTGACCAAGCATCCACATGGTTTTTGCAACTAGGGCTTCGGTGGTCATATCGTCACCAGAAAGAACACCAGGCATATCTTGATAGGTTCTACCCACTTCGTAAACACCTAGGTCTAATCCCTCTTCAGGGACTTGTGTAGTGATAACTACGGTACGTCCTGAAGCAATCCAATCAGTGATAGCTTCCTCGTAAGAGCCATCATATGAGGGAATTCCACCAATACCAAAGGTTTCAAGCACAATGGCATCGTAGTCGTTTTTTAGAAGATAGAAGATAGAAGGATTAAGCTCTGGAGTCAGCTTAAGTACAATAACGCGTGTATTGAGGGTCTCATAGGTAACAAGACCGCCCTCTACCTGCTCTTCATTTGGCGCGCTACGAATAATCTTGTTGCCACGAATGTGAGCAAGCGGAGGATAATTCATGCTGGTAAATGCATTAAAGCTTAAAGTGCGCTGCTTGTGTGCTCGGGTGCCGGCAATAACCTCGTTGCCAAAAACCACCACAACTCCAGCGCTTCTGTCGTCGAGGGCGTAAAGAACGGAGTGGTAAAGGTTGAGCTTGGCGTCAGTGAACGGATTTGCCATTGGCTGCTGAGAGCCTGTAAGTACAATGGGTTTCTCGCTATTTTGAATAAGGTAGGAGAGAGCAGCGGCCGTATATGCCATGGTATCGGTGCCGTGAAGGATAATAAAGCCATCGTAGGCATCATACGATTCAATAATGGCATCTCTCATCTGAAGCCAATTTTGAGGCCGCATATTAGTGCTATCAATGTTCATGATTTGTTTGAAGTCAAACTCACAAAGGTCATGAACAAGAGGGACGTTGGCTAAAAGTTCTTCACCCGAAAGTGAAGGAGCCAAGCCCGATTCAGTGGAAACAGAAGCAATGGTTCCTCCTGTTGCCATCAGTAAAAGTTTTTTCACACGTCCCCCATGAACTTTAATTGTGCAGACTTTACAGAAAATCAGTCTGTATAGCGCTTTATTGTAACGGGATAGATGCTTTTCAAGGCGAGAAAAGCAAAGTCGGTGTATTCTTTTTTTGTAAATGAAATTATTGGCAAGGATTGTTGATGGCAGAGAACAACCTTTTTGGTTTTGGAAAGAAAAAGCGTCCAGCACAGGTTCCACCTACTATCTCCCGCGATGGAGAGTCTTCTACGTCTCCGCGTGTGGGAAGAGGTCGTCATGCGGCCATTGGAAGTCGTGGACAGGCTCAGCGTAGAAATATGCAAGATCGTCCAACCAATCCTGTTAACCATGCACGCGCAGATGTTGCACGCGCACGTGGTCGAGCAAGAACAGCTTACGGCAATCACTACGGAACGCTGAATCCCAGAGATGAAGTTCAGGCAGCATATGCGGCTAGAAGACGTCGTTCTTCTCGCATGAGATTAGGTCGTGTGGCACTTGCGGTGCTGCTAGCGGCCATCATTCTGTGGGTAGTGTTTACACTGGTAAGCTCGTGCAGCCCAGGAGGCGCTTTTGCACATGCTCAGGCGCTGGATCCAACGGTAACGCTGACTGGTTCCGTTAAGGTTGGATAGGCTCATAACCGTTCATTGGTAGGAGTGGCCTACTAAGTGGCTTCAGTAATTAGGCTTTTACTTAGAGTTGTTACTGGTAGAAACGCTTGAGAAGTCCAGATTCAAATCAACCGATCCGTCAATGCCGTCAACTTTTCCTGTTGAGGTGTATTGCCATAGTAAAAAGTTAAAGTTTACGTCTGGCTGATCAGTGTATTGTGCCAGCCATATGGGTTCGTTAAGCGATACAAGATCAAAGCGATTTAAATCAACTTTGTTTCCATAGACAATGACACGATATCCCGCATCTTGAATGGCGGTGCAAAACGCACGGGCAATAGCATTGGTTTCTGCTGGGGAAAGGTTATCGGCTCTACCGCTGTAATCAGGGGAAGGCTCCAGGTCAAACGCAACGGGAAGATTAAGTTTTGTAACTCCCGCTTCTTTTAGTTGCTGCAGTACAAAAGCAGCTTCCTCCTGAGCTTCTTCTACATTGATAGCCTGTGAGAAGAAATATACGCCCACATCTAGACCAGCATTTTGTGCGCCGTTTAGGTTAGTTTCAAAGAGCTCATCTGCGCGAATAGCGCCTTCAGTAGAGCCTCGGTAACCAATACGAATCATAGCAAACTGAACGTTATCGGCGGCAACGGCCTTCCAGTCAATAGGTCCTTGGTGAGAAGAAACATCTACACCTGTGCGTGTTAGCTCTTCTCCGTTTACTACATAATGCGCACGACCGGCTGCATCGTAGGTAAGATTTTCCCACTCATATGGGACTTCATTTTTGATTATCAGGTTGTTGTCAAAAGATAAAGAAAAAAGTCCCTGACAGGATTGCAGAAGTGCCAGCACAAACACAATAGCCAGCGTAATGAGTCCCCATGTAATAACAGGATTGTTTTGAGAAGTTTTTTTAAGTGTATGTATTACCTGCCGCTTACGTTTAGAAGCGTGTACAGAAGCAGGCGTGTGTTTATTTTTAGAACGAGCCGTAGTGGTTCTCGTTTTCTTACTTTTATGTGAGTTCTTAAAAATCACTGGTGAAAGAAATGTCCCTGTTCAAAGATTGGCTCACAACATACATTAATACCCAGCTTGTGGTAGATAGACTCGTCATCGCTTGAAATAATTGATGAGAAGTACGCATCGCAGCCACGAAGTAATTGAATAGCATTAACTGCTTTTCCAGCCAACGGATTGGTAATTGAGCTGATGGAAAGTGCAATAAGCATTTCATCTGCACATAAGCTGGTAAAAGCTAGTTTGAAGTTGTTCTCTTTAAGTGCACAGATAGGTCTTAAGACTTCATCCGAGACAATGAATGTCTTTTTCTCAATGCCAACTGCGTATTTGAGAGCGTTGAGCAGAAGAGACGCTGGTGCGCCTAAAAGCTCTGAGGTCTTGCCTGTGATAATGGAGCCATTAGGCATAACCATGGCACCTGCAAGCTTTCCTGTTTCTTCTGCTTTATGCAGACAGGCAGCATGGGCTGGCGAGAAGTTCTGATCAACGTTAACGTCTTTCATCAAGAGGTTAATCTTTGTGAGTTCACGTTCACCCAAACCCGTACGCTCGAGTTTCTCGGCAGCCTTAAACCACCTGCGCACAATCTCTGCCTTTGAAGCTTCCTGACAAGCAGCATCATCAACAATGCAATTGCCCACCATATTGACGCCCATATCGGTAGGAGACTGGTAAGGGCTTGTGCCCGCAATTTTCTCCATCATGGCTTTGAGTACAGGAAATGCTTCGACATCGCGGTTGTAATTAACGGTAACCTCGCCGTGAGCCTCAAGGTGATACGGATCAATGATGTTGTTGTCTCCTAAGTCTGCCGTAGCAGCCTCGTAGGCAACATTTACGGGGTGCTTAAGAGGAAGGTTCCAAACAGGGAAGGTTTCAAACTTTGCGTAACCCGCACGGATTCCACGAGTATGTTCGTTGTAGAGCTGTGAGAGGCAGACAGCAAGCTTGCCAGAGCCAGGACCAGGCGCAGTAACAACTACTAAAGGATGCGTGGTCTTTACGTACTCGTTTTTACCGTAACCCTCTGCCGAGACAATGAGGTCTATGTTGGAAGGGTAGCCCTCAATAGGGTAGTGGCGATATACAGCAATGCCCATGTTTTCCAGGCGCGCACGATACGCCTCTGCCTTTGGCTGGCCGGAGTACTGCGTAATGACAACGCCACCAATAGCAAGACCGCGAGCACGGAAGATATCCATAAGCCTCAGCACGTCATCGGCATAGGAAATGCCAATATCGCTTCTACGTTTGCCATTTTCAATATCGTTTGCGTTGATTGCAAAGACAACTTCTGCCTCGTGGGCAAGTTGCTGAAGCATCTGGGCTTTTGCATCTGGAGCAAATCCAGGGAGGATGCGAGAAGCATGATTATCGTCAAGCAGCTTACCGCCAAACTCAAGGTAGAGCTTGCCGCCAAATTCACTGATACGCTGGTGGATTCGGTCCGCCTGCATAGTGATGTACTTCTCGTTATCAAAGCCGATACGCATGCGACCTCCAGCCAAGATTTACTGTAGAAATTGTATCATCAAGCAAAGACTTCCTATACGCTATAAGCTATACAGAAAACGAATAAACAACTAAGGAGTTGTGTATGGATAGCAAGTTTTCAAAAACACCATCTTATGGCGAGAAGTTCAAAGAACTTGCTCTAAGCGCCTTGCGTGCATTTGGTTATGGTTGTCTTACTGCAGCTGGAATGAGTGCGGTTATCTTTGCATTTGCGTACTTTACCAGCGGTATGGATATGTTTACCGGCATCGACTGGGTACGCCGTGTCATGTATGTCATTTCTTCGTTAGGAATCATTGCTTGTGGTGTTGGCCTACTCTTTAGCGGAAAAGAGTACGAAGATCGTCAAATGGGTTTTACCCGCGATATTGATGACCCTATTAGTCTTAAAGAAGGAAAACTTGATCCTCGTATTTCAAATATCGAGACCAATCATTTATCTTGGCAAGCTGCTATTCTCTATGCCTCAATTGGCATGTTTGTAGTTACCACAATTTTTGACGAGGTCATGAGCCACACCTTTTTAATGTAGGTATTCTTGTGTAGCCCATATACACAGTAAGAGCACTTCTATAAACGCCCTAAGAGAGATAAACGCTCTAAGAGAGGTGCTTGCGTTGTAGCCTAGTACAGAGGTAGCTCGCCCGTTAGTGGGTCAATATCTTCAGCTGCAAGTGGCTCAAAAGCAAGGCAGGTAAACGTTGGTTCTCCGTGAAATTCGGTAAAGCCTGCATCTTTAATAAGGGCTACTACAAAGCCACGAGCTTTTCCTTCAGCAGCAAGCTCTAGTAGCGCTTCTTCAGAATCAACATAGACACATACCTTTGCAACGCCAGCATCAAACCAGTTAGTGATTGCAGAGGTGTCTTTATCGTCATGGTCTAAATAAACCCAGTTCTGATCATCTGTGACACAAACCTGATCAAGTCGGTGTTCTTTTGCAAGCGCCATAAGCGTAGCTTCAACACACGCATGACTTGCTTGAGCTGCTATTTTTCCCTTACGCATCTTAAGATCACGACGAATAACAATCATTTGCTTTGATTTATATGAAGAGCTTGGCATGAAAAACCTTCCTTAAAATTGCATGCTAAGTGTACCATTCACGGCTTTCCAATAGTTGTCGCAAGAAAATTACGAAGCTTCAAAAAGAACTCTTACAACTAAAAGCAGCGAAAAGAACAATATATTTTCTGTTGGTTATATCAATAAGTTAAATAACAGGACATATGAAAAAAATTAATGTCAGAACCAGATGATAGGGTTGTATGAGGAGGTGTTTATGAAAGAACTAGTTATTATTGCTCTGTATATTTACGCATCTATATCGGATATACAAAATCGTACTATTCCAAATAGAATTCCCGCTCTGCTTATTTTGTTGTGGCCTATTTGGCTAGTCATAAATAAGGATTACTCTGAAATGCTGGTAAGCGGTTTATGGAGTGAACTCTTTGTTATAGGTATATTGGCTATGGTACATATAGTTACAAAAGGTACAGGAAATATGTCTTGCTTGGGTGGAGGAGATATTAAGCTTATTCTTTCAACCTGTTTGTATCTTGAAATAAAAGAGGTATGTATCTTTTTACTGTCTGCAAATATTTTAGGTGTTTTGTTTTCACTCCTATTTATACTTTGGAATAATCTTTCAAAGAGAAGACATAAAAATACACAAGAAAATAACAGTTCAAATAATATATTTACATTTACGTTTCCCTTTGCACCATTTCTTACATTTGGAATAATTCTTGCGTTATGTTTTAGATAAATTGAAAGCAGTTATTTTAGTAAGTTTCTTACAAGGTGTTTGTATAAAAGAAATTTAATTTCTTTAAATTTATGCTTTCAACTCAACATAACAAATTGTACTTAAAAATATTTTAGTGTAGTATCATCATACGAAAGCATGATAAGACTATGCGTAAAACTTTCGTGTGTTTTTCAGACATCGTTTGAGCAGACGGAGCTGTGAGATGGCTAAGGTAGGCGTTTCTAAACAGGCCGACCCAGGTTTGGGCAGGACAGTAGCCAGGTTGTTGCAAGAAAGTGGTCGGCGCCAGGTTGACTTGTGTGAGTTTTCACGTTGGTCACGTGCGTATGTTTCTTATATTTGCACCGAGCACCGTAAGTGGCCTTCTTTTGATAAAGCTAAGGTTATTGCTGACTTCTTTTCTATAAGTCTTGATCAGCTTTGGGTTGAGCATCTTAAAGATCTTGTTGACGCTGGTGTAGAACTTACTGAAAAGCAGAAAAAGAATCTCGCTGAAGGCATCAATCTGCTAAATTCTACTGCTTTACATGATGAAGGTAACAATAGAGAATCTCTTAAGTCTATGAATACTTCGAAGAACGGCTTAGATGACGCGCTCCCGGAAATTCTTGGTATCGAATAAGTATTTTTGACAATTTTTAGCAATTACAATGCCATACTTGCTATATGTGCGTATGATTCAGCGTTGTTCAGATTGCATGGAGCTTTCTGAAGAGTAGGAGATGTGCAAGATGGCTGGACTACACTGTTCAGACTGCGCCTTTAGTTCGTTTAAATTTAACGAGGATGCCCAGATGTATCAGGCATACTGCTCGCGAGGCTATCTGTTAGTCGATCCACATATCCATGAAACTTTTGCTATGCACTTTGCTAAATCGCCAGAGGATTTTGTCCCTGTAAAGGATCCGTTTAATCGTGAGTATTTGAGAAAGTCATATGTTTGCGGGGAGTTTATTAATCGCAAGGACAACTTGAGTTAACCGCATTTTTAAGCTCATATAAAACATAGGTAAATCATAGGTGGATTTTTACTACGCTTTTAACATGTTCCTACGTTATTGATATCAAATAATTAAGCAAATTTTGCATAGTAGCTGTTATGTAATGATTATAGATTTCTGTCTAAATAGTTAACTTTCTGTTATATATTTTTTAAACAAGGTAGTATCGATTTGGGGAAATCTCCTTGATGTGTGGGGATTTAAAATATTTATAAAGGAGCGGCAGTAATGTCGAGACGTCCACATGCAGAAAGTTATGATACGCGTCGTAGACTTCTTCAATCTGCGGAGCAGGAATTTGCTTTGCAGGGCTATGATAAAGCATCGCTTAGACAAATTTGTACATCTGCAGGTGTTACGACAGGCGCTCTTTATTTTTTCTTTGATAATAAAGAGGATCTCTTTAAAAATGTTTTAATTTCTGTAACTAAAAGCGCAATTCAGATTCTTGAAAATTACACACAGCAGTTACTGGTCTCCAATAAAAGAAATCTTGAAGACACTCCATTGGGCAATAAAGAAACACTCGATAAGTTTTTAGACTTACTGTATAGCCATAGGCATGTAGTTCAAATTCTTGTCAATAATCAAGAAAACCAATATGTTGCCCGCTTTTTTGAAGAATTGACTGAGGCTATTTCCTTAACAATTAAAGCCATTCTTTATCCTAATGTTGCACAGATAACGCCTCACGATGATTTTATTATTGCGTGGCTCGCGCAAATTGAGATAGTCACTCTTGTTACTATTCTTAAAAACGATGAGACCCGTGAAGAGGCTGACAGTCACATTAATTCAGCAGTAATGTTTATGCAAGGTGGTATTGAAGCTTTATCTACTAAGCATTAAGCGTTCGCCTGTGTACAAAATTGACAAGATCTGCTTAATTCAGTTATTCTTGATAAACGTATATAAAACTCAAAGGAGACCTTTATGAAGTTTAATAAGATCGGCCTCGTAGCAGTTTCCGCTTCCGCTGTTTTTGCTCTTGCGGGCTGCAATTTTATTCCTAACCTTATTCCTAACCTTTCTGATTCAGGAACCAACTCTGGTGGTCAGCAGCAGCAACAGCAGCAGACTAAGACTGATGCAAATACAGCAACCAAGCCTTCAGATACCCGTCCTGGTGATTCTGATGCCAAAGACCTCTATAATTCTCTGATGGACAAGCACAATAGCTCTGAGCAGATTTCTAACGTTCAGAAGTATGTTGATGATGTTAAGAAGAGTGGCGATAAGACCGAGGTTCTTATTGATACCGATAAGCTTACCGTTACCGTTACGGGCATTGGCGTTGACTACGAAAATTCTAATGGCTATCTGGTAGAGGTTGTTAACAAGACCGATACAAACATCTTCCTTCAGACAACTGATACTGCCATTGGTAAAGATGAGTTGAGTCTGTTTGTGAATGCAGCTCCTAATGCTACTACCAAGGGATTTGCATTCTTTGATCCAGGTGTAAAGCTTGATCCATCCGCATCTGTCCGCGGTAGCATTCTTGCTCTTTATGGTTCTGACTACAGCATGGACACCTTCAACGTTATATTCTAAGTTTTTCTTAGTGTGTTGATTGCAAAGGCTCAGCTTCTTGGCTGGGCCTTTTTTGTTAGCGAGAAACTCAGTCAATAACAGCTGAATGAGTAACGTTTAAGCAGATAGAATCCGTTAGACTATAGAGTTGTTACATATGATAGAAGCATGTACGCACTAACTATAAGGAGCTACGATGCTAGATTCAGGTAAGAATATGGACAGGTCATATAATGATCTTATTTTTTTAAAGCCCCTTTTTCACAATAAGATTTGGGGTGGTAGAAGACTTGCTGAAGAGTATGGTTACGACATCCCTGAAGGCCCAGTAGGAGAGTGTTGGGCAATTAGTGCACACCCTAGTGGAGACTGTGAAGTTGCGTCTGGTTCATATGCTGGAAAAACTCTTTCTGAGCTTTGGTCAACACATCGAGAGCTTTTTGGTAATGCAGAAGGAGATCGCTTTCCACTTCTTATTAAAATTCTTGACGCAAAAGAAGATCTCTCTGTTCAGGTACATCCAGATGATAACTACGCTGCAGAGCACGAGAATGGTTCTCTGGGAAAGTCTGAATGTTGGTACATTCTGGATGCAAAAGAGAATGGCGATATTGTTGTTGGACAAAATGCTTCTTCAAAAGAAGAGTTCGCTACATTAGTTAAACAAGGCAAGTGGAGCCAACTGCTCAATTATGTACCAATTAAGTCAGGCGACTTCTTTAGAATCGATCCTGGTACGGTCCACGCTATTAGAACAGGTACGTTAATCCTTGAAACGCAGCAAAGCTCAGATATCACGTACCGTGTATATGACTATGATCGTTTGGGAGACGATGGTAAACCTCGTGATTTGCATCTAGCACAGAGTCTTGAGGTCATTGATTATGCACAGAAAGCCCCAACATCTGGAAAAATTACAGCTCCAGAAATTGACGGTAAAACTGAGCTTATGAGCTGCAAGTACTTCTCGGTAGAAAAATATAAGATTCATAAGTCAAAAACTATTGCCCAGCCGTGGCCGTTTATGTGCGTAAGTGTTATTGGGGGAGAAGGTACAGTTTGTGCTGGTAGCGGTAAGGGATGTGAACATAAGCTTTATAAAGGCTCACATTTTATTGCTCCTGCACGTTCTGGTAGTCTGCACTTCTCGGGCAATATGACATTGATTACGTCTCATCTTCTTTAATCAAGATAAGCAGTCCTTTGAGTTAAATGTTGCACTCTCTATTACATTTGATTTGTTTGAAGTACAATGTAGAGGACTTAAGCCTTTCATACGCTAATAGGAGGAACGTATGAATAAAGAGATGATTACTCGTCGCGCTTTTGCTGGATTGGCTGCAGGAGGTGCCGCCAGTACCCTTGCTGCTTGTAATAGCGATGTTTTGCAGGCAATCTTAAATCCTGATTCTGTTCTTAGTGGATCCGATTCACAAAATGGTGGCCAGGGTGGTGACGGTGATAGTTCTTCTAAGTCAGAACTCATTAAACTTGAAGAGATTCCAGATAATCCAACGTTAACTGGAGATCTTTCCAAGATTGTTACTGGTGTATGGTGTGTTGACAATGGTGTTGGAACTAAAGGTGGATCAAAGGAAGGCAAAACCTTTGACCATGGCGGCATGCTCAATCAGGGTTATAACGATGGAACCGTTCTTTACTATTCCTTCAAAGAAGACGGCACTTTCTTTATGCACAATTTTAAAGGCGTGAAGAATAATGGTAAGTGGGAAGCAAAGGGAACTCTTGTCATTCAATGTACTTATGATGATGGCGATAGTGTCCCTATGACTTTTGATAAGGACGACAATAATTATTTGAAGTATGCTGATGCCAAGAGTGAGATTACGTTTAATTTTAAAAAGCTTTCTGACAATCCAGACAATACTTCACAGATTGCTTATATTGATGGCCAGGTAGTCAATTTTGCCGCTACAATTCCAGGTACGTATTATCTTGTCGGCTTGCACTATGCAGATGGCTCTAAAGAAGATCTGACCAGTGATCAGATTGAGTCTATGAATAAGGGTTCTGGCGCAGCGTATACCTTCTCTGCTCATAAGGAGGGAACTGCTGCACTGTTCTATCCAGACGGTAGCGTTTCTCCTATTCAGATTGTTGCAGAAGAGCCTTCGTCAGATGGTCTCTCTTTCCCCATTCTTGCTCAGGGTTTTTCACAAGACCAACAGATATCTAAGTCTGTTCTATACACTACTGCGGAAGATAAAAAGGTTCTCAGTATTGATACTCCTGGATATACTCTTAAGTTTGCCCTCATTAATCACCGTGAGGATAATTGGGCTAAATATGCGTATCCACCAAAGGCTCAGTTCCCTTGGCAGCCAGATGGTAAGGGTGGCTATACGCTAGTAACGCCTACTTCTTCTGGTTCTGGTAACGGCGGCAGCTCTTCTGGTAACGGCGGCAGCTCTTCAGGAAATGGCGGTAGTTCCTCAGGAAATGGCGGCGGCAAGGGCGGTTCTGGTAAGAAATAGTTACAGCCGTTTCTGTCATCTTTTACTAACAAAAAAAGCAGGCATATGATATGCCTGCTTTTTTCTTGTATGTACTCTAGGTACGTAAAGAGCGTGCTTACAGCTTAACGATGATGTTACGCAGCGTGTGCGCCGCCCTCAATCTCACCAGTGCAGTGTGGGCAGCGAGTTGCGCCTTCTTTAACCTCTTCAAGGCAGTGTGGGCAATGTGGAGCTGCAACTTCTTCAACAGCCTCTTCTTCGTCCTTCTTAAGCTTGGAAGCCTTCATAAACTTGTTGAGGGCCTTAACCATGCAGAAGACAATGAATGCAATGATCAAGAAGTTGATGATTGCGCTGATAAATGCTCCAAAGTCAATGCCGTTCTGGGTACCAGGGACTGGAATGGAAAGACCAGACACCTCGGTGCCGCCGCCAGAAACCAGCTTAATAAATGGGTTAATGATGTCATTGACAAGGGAGGTAACAATAGCGGTAAATGCGCCGCCAATGATGATACCAATAGCCATGTCCATGACATTACCCTGCTGGATAAACTCTTTGAACTCCTCAAAAAACTTTTTCATTTCATACCTTTCATGTAATGGGTAGAGGATAGTTATTTTCACTCGTGCTTATGGTGTACGCTTATGCGCTGGTTAGACCATAAATGCGAGAGTATTTGTCGGTTAGATACTTAGTGTAGTAGTGGACGTCAAATGGCTCGCCGCATGCGCCTAAGATGAGCTCCTTGGAGTCTTTTGCGCGACCCCAAGTCCAGATGCGGCTACCAAGCCATTCCCTGATTGGAGCAAGGTCTCCAGATGCGCAGACGGCATCAAAGTCCATGCCCTCAGCAATCATGGCGTGCTTGTACTGAGCACCATAAGCGCTACCTAGAGCATAGGTTGGGAAGTAACCAAACTCACCCCATGACCAGTGAACATCCTGAAGAGCGCCTTCGGTATTATTTGGAACCGTAACGCCCAGGTACTGCTTGTACTTCTCGGCCCAAAGAGCTGGGACATCTTTTGCAGTAATCTCGCCAGCCAAAAGTGCCTGCTCCATCTCATAACGAATAAGAATGTGCAGTGGATACGTGAGCTCGTCTGCCTCGGTACGAATGAGACTTGGCTGTACCTTATTAGCTGCCGAGAAGAGCTGGAAGGCAGTAACACGATTAAGCTGGCCAGGGAAGTGCTTACGCATAAGCTGGATTAGAGGCTCAGCAAATGCCTCAGAAAGACCAACGTAGTTCTCAAAGAATCTGGACTGGGATTCATGCATACCCATAGAGGTGCCAGAGCTTAGAGAAGTGAATCGGTACTCCCAGTTGATTCCTTGTTCGTAGAGGGCATGGCCGTTCTCATGCAGCATGGAATAGACATTGGAAAGGACGTTGTTCTCGTAAGCGTGGCTGGCAACCATGACAAAGCCAATACCAGGGCCACCAGTGTAAGGGTGCTCGGTTTTACCAAGCCAATAAGCATCCTCGTCAAGACCCTGAAGTTTTACCAGGTCCTTTGCAAGGTCCCACTGACGATTGACGTCAAACTTGCCCTCAAGAGGCTTGGTGCTTGGCTGGCGCTTTGAAGCCATGCAATCGGCAACCAGAGGAACTACCACTTCTTTAACGTTATTGAAGAAGGTGTTGTAGAACTCTCTGTTGGTATCGTGCTCAAAATCGCTAAGCAACAGGTCATATGGATCTTTGGAAGCATCGCGGGCCTGGCACATCTCTTTGCAAAGCTCAATCAGGCCGTCCAGCTTTGGTGCAAACAGTGACCAGTCATCGCTGCTCTTTGCCTGCTCCCAGACCTCGTTAGCCTCTGTGGCAAGACGAACAAAGTTACTCTGCAGCTCAACAGGTACGTCTACCAGCTTACTTCTATCACGGCGAAGAATTTTTACTTGTGCTCGATGAGTTTCATCAAGCAGTGCGCGGTTCTCGTGAAGTCTATCAAGCAGTGCGCCAACAGCAGGATCGCAGAGGGTCTCCTGGACTTGTTCGCCAAGGATTGCCAGAGCTTCTCCACGCTCTTCAGCAGCTTTTTTTGGATCAATACATGGTCCAAAAGAACCAATCTCGTTAGCTGCATAGCTGAGGGCAAAAAGTTTCTTTTCTAGCTCATCAAGTTTAGCGATATCATTGCGGGGATTTGAAAGCGCTGCATTTAATTCAACAGTGTTATTTGCGCTGTCCATAAAAATCCTCTCTACAAAATTAGATGTGACCAGTTATTTTATTGGTCTACAAAACCGTTCAGCGTTTACGCTATATTTTACCCTGTAATTTGTTCATATTTGAGCGATACTAAAAAGACTACGTCCTAAAACAATAAGCACATCTTTTCGGCACAATTTTGTCTCAAGATGACTTGTAAGGAGTAAAAGTTCTATGGATGACAGCAGAATCTCGTTTGATCAATGGTCTGATCTGTACGCTGATCGAGTTCAAACCATGCGAAAGAGTGAAGTACGAGATTTATTTGCCGCCTTGTCTCGTCCAGGCATTATCGCATTGTCTGGTGGACTTCCAGATATTTCTTCGCTGCCGCTTGATCAGGTTGCAGAGTGTGCTCGACGCTGTGTTGCCGTTGAAGGTCTTAGATCACTTCAGTACGGTAACTCCGATGGCCGTATTGAGTGCAGAAGAACCGTTTGCAAAATTTTAGCAGCTCAGGGCGTTGAAGCTGATCCTGATGAGATGATTTTGACTTCTGGCTCTCAGCAGGCGCTTGACTTCTTAGGTCGCGTTTTCCTTAATCCAGGTGACGATATTATCTGTGAGGGTCCAAGTTATCTTGGAGCGTTTCAGGCATTCTCTGCGTATGAGCCTACCGTTCACACTATTGATATGGACGAAGAGGGTATTAGAACTGATTTGCTTGAGGTAAAGCTTAAAGAGCTGGCAAGCCAAGGTAGAAAGCCCAAGTTCATCTACGTTATTCCTAACTTTAACAATCCTGCAGGTATTACTATGTCAATGTCAAGGCGTTTGCGTCTTCTTGAGTTGGCTCACCTGTACAATATTCCTGTGGTAGAAGATGATCCGTATGGTCTTATCCGCTTTGAGGGAGAAGATCTAACGCGTCTTAAAACGCTTGATCCAAACGTTATTTATTTGGGTACTACCTCAAAGATTTTTGCTCCTGGATTGCGTCTTGCATGGATGGTTGCGCCTCGTCACTTCCTTGAGCGCATCAACCTTGCTAAGTCTGGTTCTGATCTGTGTACCAGTCCGTTTAACATGATTCTTGCCGAGCACTACTTCAATGAAGTTGATTGGCAGGCAGCGCTTGAGGTGTCTAAGTCTCGATATAAAGAGAGAAAAGACGCCATGTTGGCAGCGCTTGCGGAGTTCTTCCCTAAAGACGTTACCTGGACTAAGCCAGAAGGTGGTCTGTTCCTGTGGGTAACCTTCCCACCATACCTTAACACTGAGCAGTTGCTTCCTCGTGCAATCGAAGAGGGAGTTGCCTTTGTACCGGGTGTTTATTGCTATCCTGACCAGCGTATTAGTTCAAGTATGCGTCTGTGTTACTCATTTGAGACGCCAGAGCGCATCTACGAGGCAATTCGCAGGTTGTCTTTGTGCGTACAAGATCGTATGGCGCTGTATCGCGCATTTTTGGAAGCAGGGGCTCTACCTGAGTCTTCTCATTCTGAATCTTATTCTTCTGCAAAGGAGTGTTAAGTATGGCTACAAAAGTTGCTGTCATTATGGGTGGAGCTTCATTTGAGAGGAACTTCTCGCTCAAAAGTGGAGCTCTTGTTTCAGAGGCTCTGGAGAAACAGGGCTATGAGGTTGTGCCTCTTGATGCTGATGCTCATCTGGTAGACACTCTGAGGGCCGAGAAACCCGATGTTGCTTTTGTTTGTCTTCATGGCTCAGGTGGAGAAGATGGTGCAGTACCAGCACTTTTGGAGTTTCTTAAGATTCCGTATGTGGGTTCAAGGCCTGCATCTTGCAGGGCTGCATGGAATAAGGCAGATATGCCGTTCATTGTGCGCCAGGCTTGGTCAAAGGAGGAGTCTGAAGTTATTTGGCCTCCTCAGATTGTTCTGACTGCAAGCGCTTTTAAAGATCTGGGGGCAGCAGCTGCTCTTGACTTGGTTCCTGAGCGTCTTGGTGGCGGCGTTGGCTTTCCTCTAGCAGTTAAACCAGTCCACGGTGGCTCTGCTATGGGACTTTCTAAAGTTGATAGTGCAGAGCAGCTTGGACAGGCACTGCTTGGCGCATTTAGCTTTGATGACTCCGTTATTATCCAGCAGTGGGTTGATGGGGTTGAGGTAAGCGTTACGGTGCTGTCTGATGCAGAAGGTAAGAAGACTCTGCCTCCAGTAGAGATTTCAGTGACCGAGGGTATTTACGATACAGATGCTCGCCTTGATCCAGAGCGTATCCAGCATTTCTGCCCTCCTCGCTCTGAGTCTTTGTCAGCTCTTGGCGCAGATCCAGCTGTTGCTCGTGAGGCTCTTGAACGCGCCGCACTTGAGGTGTTTACTGCGTACGGATGCAGAGATCTTGCGCGAATTGATTTTATCTGGGATGGACATCACGTTATGGTCATGGGTTTGAAGACGTTCCCAGGACTCACTGAGACCTCGCTTGTTCCAATGGCAATTGAGACTGCGGGATACGCTGTTGAAGATGTTCTTGCACGACTTGTTGAGGGAGCACTTAAGCGTGGCAACTAGGAGGGTCATGGAATACGTACTGGGCATTGATGTTGGTGGCACCTCCATCAAACTGGGACTGTTCTCAGCAGAGGGAGAATTGCTTTCTGAGCAGAAGGTTAAGACACCAGCACTTGATAACGAGGACGGTTATCAGACGGTAACCGATGCCATTAGGCTTATCGTTCATGGTCAAAAGGCTAGCCGCAATGATGTTATTGCGTGTGGTTTGGATATTCCAGGTCCTGTTGCAGATGACGGAACCGTTGGTCTTCTCGCCAATGTAGATATTGACCCCGAGGGATTAGTGCAGGCAATCAATATGTGTCTGCCAAATGCGACCATTGCGTTTGTCAACGATGCAAACGCTGCCGCTCTTGGCGAGGCTTGGGCTGGTGTTGCTGTGGGCGTGCCGTCTTTTGTGCTGATAGCGCTGGGAACAGGCGTCGGAGCTGGTGTTGTTGTAGATGGCAAGCTGGTCGCGGGCGCCTTTGGTGCTGGCGGTGAGATTGGCCATATTATTGTCGAACCAGAAGAGACACTGACCTGCGGTTGTGGTCGTCATGGCTGTTTGGAACAATATGCTTCCGCAAAAGGTGTTGTCCGTCTGTACCTGGAAGAATGTGCAGAGCGCGGTGTTGTTCCTGTGAATATTGAGCATGAGACCGATACCGTATCTGTGTTTAGAGCCCACGCTCAAGGCGATGAGTGCGCAACTCTTGCCATACATAAGATGTGTCACTATTTGGGCCTTGCTATGGCGCAGGTTTCGTGCGTGGTTGATCCTGCTATGTTTTTGATAGGCGGTGGTGTGGCAGGATCGTTTGCAACATTTGCTTCGGAGCTTCGCGAGAGCTTTGAGCAGTACGCTTTACCTGTTAGCCAAGGTGCTCGTATTGAGGCTGCAAGCCTAGGAAATCAGGCTGCGATGTATGGTTGTGCGTATGAGGCATTGCGTCTGAGAAAAGAGCGTTTTGGTCAAGAGAATGTAGAGTAAGTAGATACTTCCTGCAATTGACTTTTGGCCTAACGTTTCTATGCAAAACATAACTAACCAACTAATTTTTACGTAAAAGTATGGTTATTTAAGCTGCTCAGTGCTAACATTGAGCAGCTTTTTTGGTTGTGTTTGGAACAATTCTAAGCACTAGGATGAAAGGGGAGTGCTGTGGCTGACGAGTCAAAGTATGACATCGTTGCTGCTACTGGTTGTCCAACCGGTATTGCGCACACCTTTATGGCTAAGGAGGCCCTCGAGAAGGCCGCCGCAGCTAAAGGTCTTACCATTAAGGTTGAAACGCACGGCCAGGTCGGTGTAGAGAACGAGCTCACCGCAGCTGAAATCAGAAACGCCAAGGCAGTAGTCGTTGCTGCCGATAAGGACGTTCAGTCTGAGCGTTTTGCCGGAAAACCAATGGTAAGTGTTGGTGTTACTGCAGCTATTAAGGACGCAGAGGGTCTTATCGACCGCGCTCTTGTTGCTCAGCCTGAGGGCGAGCTTGCAGAGGCTGATGATGCTCCAGTCTCAAGTACCATTGAGAAAGAGTCTGTAGGTCACATCATCTACAAGCACCTTATGAATGGTGTCAGCCACATGCTGGTCTTTGTTGTTGCTGGTGGTGTTCTTACCGCAGTTTCATTCCTCTGGGGTATCACTTCCTTCAGCTCCACCCAACCTGACTACAACAGCTTTGCTGCAATGCTCAAGATTATCGGTGGCATTGCAATGGGTCTTATGGTTCCAGTTCTTTCTGCTTACATTGCTGAGTCTATCGGCAAGCGTCCTGCCCTGGTTCCTGGTTTTGTTGCAGGTATGATTGCTATCCAGGGTCTTCCAATTAACCCTCATACCGGCATGATTGATGCTGGTGGCGCTGGCGTTGGCTTTGGCTTTTTAGGTGGCATTGTTGGCGGCTTCCTTGCTGGTTATGTCATCGTTGGTCTTGAGAAGCTTCTTGCTGGTCTTCCAAAGAACCTTGATGGCCTGAAGGCAATCTTCCTGTACCCATTGCTTTCCACCACCATTGTTGGCCTGGTTATGCTGGGAATCTCTGGTCCTATGGCAGCAATTAACACTGGCATGATGAACTTCTTGCGCGGTTTGTCTGCTTCTGGTCCAATTATCCTTGGTCTTGCAATTGGTTGCATGGCCGCATTCGACATGGGCGGCCCAGTCAACAAGGCAGCTTACGTTACCGGCACCGCTCTTCTGACTGAGGCTCTTGCAGCTGGTGTTGGTACCCCAACGTATAATTTTGGCACCAACTTTATGGCTGCAGTTTCCGCTGCTTGTATTGTTCCTCCACTGATTACCACCTTTGCTGTTATTGTTGGTAAGAAGTACTTCACCAAGTCTGATTTCAATGCAGGCCTGGTTAACTTTATTCTTGGTTGCACCCACATTACCGAGGGCGCAATTCCATTCATGACCAAGAACATTTGGCCTGTCATGCCTATCATGATGATTGGTTCTTCTATCGGTGCTATTCTGACCCTGCTCTTTGGTGTCCACGATCCAGCACCTCACGGTGGCTTCCTGGTTCTTCCAGTTGTCGATGGCGGCCTTAAGTGGGTTCTCGCTATTCTCATTGGCGCTGTTGTCGGTGGCATTCTCTTTGTTGCCTTCAAAGCATATGAGTATCGCAAGAACAACAACAAGATTGTTGAGGACTAAGCGCGCTTAGTCACGTTTGAGTTTTAGCCTAGATTTTACGTACAAATCAGACGCGAACTCAGATAATCGAAGTAAAATATGGACTCGGCGTTCTCGTCGAGTCCATATTTGTTTCAGAGGGAGCTTTAATGATTTACACGCTTACCACTAACCCCGCAATCGACATGAATGTCAACTCGGGAGTTCCTTCTTATACGCACGTCAATCGTACAACTGATGCTGTTTACACGCCAAACGGTAAGGGACTTAACGTCTCGTTTACACTTGCTCACTACGGCGTTAACTCCACTATTCTGGGCTTTTTTGGTGGCTTCTCGGGTAACTACATTGTCGAAGAGGCATCTAAGATTTGCACTGTCAAGCCCGTGTGGATTGACGGTATTACCCGCGTCAACATCTTTGTTACCACTCCAGAAGGAGAGCTCAAGTTTCCTAATGCAGGCGCTCCCGTTATTCGCTCCAAGCAAAAGGAGATGCTTGAGCTTCTGCGCAATGCTCCCAATCTGGATGTACTGGTGGTTTCTGGTTCGCTTTCCCCTGAGATGGACCCAAGCTTCTACGATGAGCTCTTTGATCTTTGCCATGAGCGTGGCGCTGAGTTGGTTCTGGATATTTCTCATAAGCATCTGGCAGAACTTGTCGAGAAAAAACCACTGCTCATTAAGCCAAACGACGAAGAAGTAGCAGAGATTTTTGGTGCCGACGTCCATAACGAGGCCGACGTTCTTCTGGCTCTTCACCAGATTCATGAGCGTGGAGCAAAGAATATCTTGCTGACACTGGGTGGCGAGGGTGCGTACTTCTTTAATGGAGAGCATGTTTGGCATGCAAACGCAGCGCAGGTAGAGGTACTTTCGACAGCCTGCGCGGGCGATTCAACGCTGGCAAGCTTTATGTCAATTTGGCTTGATGATCAAACGGCCGTAAAGAAAGCCTTGACACGCGCGATGGCCACCGGCGGAAACGTTGCTATGAGCGCAGGTTTAGGTGACTTTGCCCTGGTCGAGAAGATTGCGGAGTCCATTCATGTTGAGCTGGTGGAGTAAACGTGAGAGTTGCCAGGTTGGCTGGACGGATTTGAATTTTTCAACACACAGTATGCATAAGTCTTTCTATATGCAAAATAAGTCTTTTCTCGTCTTCTAATTTCATGTAACGTATAAGGGCTAATGTGATAATTAGGTTTTAAACCTCAAAAGAAGGAGAGTGCAATGTCCGGACACTCTAAGTGGGCCACAACCAAGCACAAGAAAGCAGCTATCGACGCTAAGCGTTCCTCGCTGTTCTCTAAGCTTTCCCGCAACATTACTGTTGCAGCAAAGATGGGTGGCGACCCAAATCCGGACAACAACGCTAGCTTGTCTGCCGCTGTTGCCCGTGCTCGCATGGTTTCCATGCCTAACGCAAAGATTCAGGCCGCTATCGATAAGGCATTTGGCGCAGGTGCTGATGCTGCCGTTTACGAGGAGATCGTTTACGAGGGATACGGTCCTGCAGGCGTCGCAGTTTACGTTGACTGCCTAACTGACAACAAGAACCGTACCGCAGCAGATGTTCGCTCCGCATTTACTCACTCTGGTGGCAACCTTGGAACCGCTGGTTCTGTTGCGTTCCAGTTTGAGCGCAAGGGCTCCATTGCAGTTGACAAGGTTATTGTCTCTGAGGAGAAGAAGGTTGCTGACCGCGAGAATGCTGTCGATGAGGATGAGTTCATGATGGCAGTTGCTGAGGCTGGCGGAAACGATTACGAGGATGCTGGCGATCAGTGGATTGTTTGGACTGCATATGACAAGATGCAGGACGTCCAGAAGGGTCTTGAGGCTCAGGGTATTGAGGTAAAGGGTTCTGAGCTTACCATGGTTCCAACCACCCCAACTGACGTTTCTGTTTCTGACGCAAAGAAGGTTCAGCGCCTCATCGATAAGCTTGACGAGCTTGATGACGTTCAGAACGTCTACAGCACCATGAACATCACCGACGAGATTGCTGCTGCCCTCGAGGAGGAGTAAGCATTCTGGTTTGTTAAGCGCACCTGTGTGTAAAAGCGCAAAAAGCGTAACTACCGGATGCTCAAAAAATGCACTTCAAAGCCCCGCCTTTGGTGGGGCTTTTTGTGTGAGTGCCGTTATAAGGGCAAATATTTTTGCATCTTGGTGGTTAAAACTTTGATGCGCTATTTGCTGAGCGAGAAAATCGATGGATCGCAGCAGTTGAAACGAGGGGCTAAAAGCCAAATCTCATCGATGATGTATATCGATGCAGAAACCCTAGAGGCTTATGCGGACAATCTTGCGTACACCGGCAGCTTCAAGAGCTTTTACCTGTGCAATTGGTGCAGATTCATCCGTCATAAGAACATCGACATCGGAAGGCAATCCGTATTGGAAACTGGAGCTAACTCCTAGCTTGCTAGAGTCAGCTAATACAATGTGCTGCTCAGAATGTTTAAGCATCAGCGAGTTTACACGCATCTCGTTTGAAACCAGTGTAGTAAGACCGCGCTCAGTGGAAATTCCCGAGCAGCCTAAAATGCACTTTGCAGCGCGAATCTGGTTAATTGAAGCAAGTGCAAAATCTCCAGTCATAGATTTTTTAGCTGGTCGAACTTCTCCGCCTGTAACCAAAACGGTCATTGATGGGGGATAGTCAGCTGCCAGCACGCTGCCGTTATTGGTAACAACGGTGATGTTTTCAGCAGTGATGAATTCCAGGACTTTAATAGCAGTTGAACTAGTGTTAATAAAGACTGTATCACCGTCTTTAATTAGTTTTGCTGCAGCTTGAGCAAGCTTAAACTTTGCAGTGATTTGGTTAGAACTTAACCCTGTGGAAAGTGGATCTTGCAGTGTGGCCATGCCATAGCTTCGAGAAATAAGTCCTTGAGCTTCAAGCTCATCAAGGTCTCGACGAATGGTAAGGGAAGAAACTTTAAACCTATCAGCAAGATCACTGACAGAAACCTGTCGGCATTGTTCAAGAAGACTCATGATTGAACTTCTGCGTGATGCTACAAATGAACGACTTGTGGCCATGAATTCCCCAATGACACTCAAATTACGTATGTATTCATAGAAATAGTTGAAATTTTCCAATTACACGCTGATAAAACTCAATTGCTTGTGGGAAAAGAGTTTTCTGTGACTTGGCTTTACTATTTCTACAGTTAAAAGCCTTATATAACTGTATATTATATAAGTTATTTAATTAGTTCAGTCATGCGAGAAACATTGTACAAATTGTTAGTTCTTTTTGAGCAGTCTATACACAATTTCACAAAAGTTTTTCAGCAAGACGTTAGGTATCTTATCCTAATTGATGAACGTTTTGAATACTTAAACGGATATTATCTAACGGTCAACGGTTTTTATGACGTAAATCCCTAAAGTGAACATAGATATGTATTGCTAAACTCTTAGCTTTAGTTATACTAACATTATCGATTCGATTGGTGAAACGTTCTAAACGTTCAACAAATAGGAAAATTTGCTGCAAGGCGTATTAATTGTCATATAAATTATTTTTCTAATTGTTGAAGCGTTCAGAACATTCAGATTTTTCTCATTAACCGATGTGTTCTTGTGAGCTCTTGTTATAGTCCAACACAAGGAGAAAATTCACAGTAGTCTACTGGAGAGGAGAGAATCGCATGTTACTTCGCGATATTTACGAGCAGAAGCATTATGCATTCGTAAAAACCCCTATGACTTGGGAAGAGTCAATTAGAGAGTGCTGCAAACCACTGGAGGCTGACGGTACAGTTAATCCAGAGTATGCAGACGATATTATTGAATGCCTGAAAAAGTTTGGACCTTATATTGTTATTGTTCCAAACGTTGCAATGCCACATTCTACTGCTCGTATTGGCTCAAATGGTAAGACTGCTATTGGCTTTATGCACTCTGATATTCCTGTTAGCTTTGAGGATGGCGATGAAGAGAAGCAGGTTAAAACCTTCTTTACTCTAAGCGCAACTGATCAGGAAGCACATCTTAAGAATATGCAGATGCTCGTTCAGGTTCTTATGAACGAAGAGGTTCTTGAGCGTCTTAAAAATATTCAGTCTCCAGAAGAGCTTTTGGAAATTGATAAGCTTATCACTGAGTAAACACGCTCGTTTGAGCACATTGTTGAGGATTTCCTTTTGTAGTGTGGGCTGCAGAAGGTAAGTATGTAGGACCCTTTGAAAGGGGTATTAATGGATATTGTTCTTGGTATTTGGAAATGGTTTGCGAGCAACTTCTTGACTCAGCCAGCCTATTTCATCGGTTTGATTGTTGCTATTGGCTACATTCTTCTTAAGAAGAAGTGGTACGACGTACTTGCTGGCTTCCTTAAGGCAGTCATTGGTTATCAGATCCTCCTGGTTGGTTCCGGCGGCTTGGTAACTGCATTCCGTCCAGTTCTTGTTGGACTTCAGGCTCGCTTCAACCTTTCTGCAATGGTCATTGACCCATACTTTGGCCAGAACGCAGTACAGGCAGGCATGGAGTCATCTAACGCTCCTGAGTTTATCGCAGGTCGTTCCTTCTCCTCCGTTATGCTTCTTCTGCTCTTCGCTTTCATTCTGAACATTGTTCTGGTTGCTTTTAAGAAGCAGACTAAGCTTCGTGCAATCTTTACTACTGGTCACGTCCAGGTTCAGCAGGCAGCAACTGCATTTTGGCTTATCCTCTTCTGCTTCCCACAGCTTAACGACGTTACCATCCTTGCAGTTATGACCGTTCTTCTCGGCCTTTACTGGGCAGTTGGCTCCAACCTTTGTATTGGACCTACCCAGGACCTCACTGATGGTGCTGGTCTTACCATTGCTCACCAGCAGATGTTTGGTGTTTACTGCGCATCTAAGGCTTCCGAGTGGCTCTCCAAGCACTCTAAGAAGGAGTCCAAGCGCATCGAGGACATTGAGCTCCCAGGCTTCCTGAAGATCTTCAATGAGAACCTTGTTGCAACTGCAATTCTCATGACAGCATTCTTTGGCGTCATCCTTGCTGTTCTTGGTCAGGACTTCCTGCTTGAGCACAAGTTTATGAAGCCAGGTCAGGATTTCTTCTTCTACATCATGACCACTTCCTTCCAGTTTGCTGTTTACCTCTCCATCCTGCAGCTTGGTGTCCGTACCTTTGTTACTGAGCTCACCAACTCCTTCCAGGGTATTTCTAACAAGCTCCTCAAGGGTTCTGTCCCAGGCGTTGACTGCGCAGTTACTTACGGCTTTGGTTCTCCAAACGCAGTAACCCTTGGCTTCCTTATGGGCGCTGCTGGTCAGTTCCTGGCAATTGCAGCCCTCCTGCTTCTGAAGTCTCCAGTTATTGTTATTGCAGGCTTCGTTCCACTGTTCTTCGATAACGCTACTATCGGCGTTTACGCAAACAACAAGGGCGGCCTCCGTGCAGTTCTTATCATGCCTTTCATCTCTGGTCTTCTCCAGGTCTTTGGTTCAGCTCTTATCGCTGGCTGGGTTGGCATGGCAGCATACGGTGGATACCTTGGCATGTGGGACTGGGCAGTTGTCTGGCCAATCATGACCGGCGTCATGAAGTTCCTGTCTTATGCAGGTCTTGCAATTGCTGTTATTGCTCTTATTGCAATTCCACAGCTTCAGTACCGTGCAAACAAAGACACGTACTTTATGGAGGTTGAGGATTACCAGAAGTGCAAGGAAATCCGTGCACAGAAGGCCGCCGCAGCTAGTGCGGAAAGCAAGTAGCCTCGTTCTTCTTACCCTGAGCAGACTTCATCTGCTCAGGGTTATTACTAATATTCGGCACATTGTTCGATGCAGTATTTGCTTTATGAGCGATCTACATAGTGTCCAAATGGGTATATACACAATGTGTTTGTAATCAGCTTATTTGATTGAAGGAGTCAACATGAACGCAAAGATTTTGGTTGCATGTGCTAACGGTGCTGGTACCTCTCTAATGATGAAGATGACCGCCGAGCGTGTTACTCAGAAGCTCAACATGGGCGTTGAAAAGATTCATCACTGTGCTCTTTCTGAAGGCGTAAGCTCTGCTCGTCAGTACGATATTGTTTTTGCACCTCTTAACTTCCTCAACATGTACGATGATGCTGCTAAGGCTGGCGTCACTGTCATTGGTCTGCGCAACGTTCTTTCTGACGCAGAGATGGAAGAGAAGCTTAAGGAAACTGGCGCTGCAGAGAAGTTTTCCGCATAGTTCAGCTTTCTAAAGAATCGAGCACTTTAATGACTTTTGAAAAGAAAATTCTTGCCGAGATGCCTAAGTGCTATGCACTTGGTATGTTTGAGGGAGAAGATACGCCAAGCTTTTTAGCTGCTGTCGAGAAGGATGGTCCAATCCGTCGCTTTACGCTTGATGGTGAGCCTCTAGAGACTGTTGCTCCAGGCCCTGGCGGAGTCATGACCATTACACAGGTCCCTGGCAGGAAAGATCAGTTCCTTGCAACCCGTAAGTTCTTCTCGCCAAACTTTGGTGGAGATGACGCGGCAATTGCATCCTATACCAAGCAGGCAGACGGTTCGTGGTCTGAGCAGATTCTTTGCGATCTTCCTTACGTTCACCGTTTTGGCATCCTGAAGGCTGCCGACGGTCAGCTTTGGGTTCTTGCTTGTTCTATCAAGAGCGGAGCTGAGACGGGCGTCAAGGACGATTGGCGCACCCCAGGTGCTGTTTGGGCTGCTCCTCTGAGTGATAACCTTGAGCAGTACACGTCAGACAACCAGCTTAAGCTGACTTGTGTTGCTAACTATCAGGTTCAAAACCACGGTTTCTGGACTGCACCTGATAAATCCTATGCTTTGATTTCAACCGCTGCTGGCGTGTTTAGATATGTGCCACCAACAACTCCTGAGGGTACTTGGGATGTCACCTGCCTTCTTGTCCAGCCAACAAGTGATATTGTTGCTACAGACTTTGACGGCGACGGCAAACTGGAGATTCTTACATTCTCCAAGTTCCACGGTGATACGTTGGCTATTTGGCACGAAGGCCAGACTCGCGATCGCTACGAGCAGGTTTGGTGTGACCCACAAAAGCGCAGCTTCCTTCATGCGCTGTGGTCAGCAGACCTTAATGGCGAGAAGTGCGCTGTTATTGGCAACCGCAAAGATGGTCGCGATTTGTTGCTTGTTAGATACGTTGACGGTCAGTACACCGTAGACGTTATCGACCACGACCTCGGACCAGCAAACTGCATGGTGTATAGGCATGACGGCAGTGATTACATTGTTGCTGCATATCGTGAGACAGACCAGCTAGCTCTCTACAAAGTAGTGGAGTAGGGCTGCGTCAGCATCAGTGCTTAAGCTAGTTTCTGTGTATGCAGAAACGTCCCTAGCACCGTTCAGTTTACCTACATATACACCCAAGTACTAGTCCTCTGTATTAGAAAGGAGCGCGTAATGGCAGATCTAAAAGACGTCACACGCGATAGTTGGATTATGAGCACCTTCCCTGAGTGGGGAACTTGGCTCAATGAAGAGATTGATAACGCTGTAGTAGAGCCAGGCCAGGTAGAGATGTGGTGGCTCGGCTGCGTTGGTATTTGGTTTAAGACTCCTGGTGGAGCAAACGTTGCTGTCGATTTTTGGGCAGGTAACGGTAAGCGCACCCACGGCAATGGCCTTATGAAGCCTGGTCACCAGATGGCAAATATGGCTGGTGTCCGTGCAATGCAGCCAAACCTTCGCAACGTTCCATTTGTTATTGATCCATTTGCTATCAAGAATCTTGATGCTGTTGTAGTAACCCACATTCATCAGGATCATATGTCTAAGGAACTTGCAGCTCAGGTTATTAATAACAACATGACTACCATTGACGAGAATGGCAAAGAGATTCCAGTTCCATTTATTGGACCTAAGGATGCAGTTGATATTTGGGTTGGCTGGGGTGTTCCTCGCGAGCAGTGCATTGTTGTTAAGCCTGGCGATCGTATCAAGGTTAAGGACATGGAGATTGTTGCGTACGATTCATTTGACCGTACCATCATTGTCACCACTACTGATACTACTGAGAATCGCCCAAACCTTTGGGGTAAGTGCCCAATGGATATGGACGAGAAGGCAGTTAACTACCTCTTTGTCACCCCTGGTGGAAACATCTATCACTCCGGTGACTCTCACTACTCCATTTACTTTGCTAAGCACGGTAAAGACATCGCTAAGGAGTTTGGTGGCGTAGACGTCTGCTTTGGCGCTTATGGCTGCAACCCAATTGGTATCCAGGACAAGATGGAAGCAACTGATATGCTTCGTATGGCTGAGGCTCTTCAGTCTAAGGTTGTTATTCCAATTCACCACGATGTTTGGACTAACTTCCAGGCAGACGTCCAGGAGATCAAGGTTCTTTGGGACATGCGTAAAGATCGCCTTGACTACAAGTTCCACCCATTCTTCTGGGAGGTCGGCGGCCACTACACCTATCCACAGGACAAGGACCGCTTTGCTTACCATCATGACCGTGGCTTCCACGATTGCTTCGATCACGAGCCAAACGTTCCATTCCGTAGCGTTCTCTAAGGAGCACTCTCTATGATGCTTAAAGAGCTTCGTGATGAAGTGTATGAAGCAAACATGGACCTGCCCAAGCATGGCCTGGTAGTTTTTACCTGGGGTAATGCTTCTGGTCTTGACCGTGAGCGTGGTCTGTTTGTTATCAAGCCATCGGGTGTCTCCTATGAGAAGCTGAGCCCAGAGAACTTGGTTGTCTGTGATCTTGATGGAAACGTTGTCGAGGGTGAGCTGAATCCATCCTCCGACACTCCAACTCATGCTTGCTTGTATCGTGCATGGGGCGATAAGATCGGCGGCATTGTTCACACTCACTCAACCCACGCGGTTTCTTGGGCACAGGCAGGACGCTCTATTCCTTGCTATGGCACTACACACGCAGATTATTTTTACGGAGATATTCCTTGCGTACGTAGTCTTACTAAGGATGAGGTAGAAAGCGCATACGAGCTTGAGACCGGAAACGTCATTGTTGAGGGCTTTGCTAACTTGGACCCAATTGCAGTTCCAGGAACGCTTCTTCACAACCACGGTCCTTTCTCTTGGGGTAAAGATGCGATGGCTGCTGTATATCACGCTGTAGTCATCGAGGAGGTTGCTAAGATGGCAACTCTTACCGAGCTCAATAACCCTAAGGTTCAGGAGGCACCTCAGTACCTTCAGGACAAGCACTACATGCGCAAGCATGGTCCAAATGCTTACTACGGACAGGGAAATCACTAAAGCCTGTTCAGTGAGTAGAATCTGTTTCAGTCAGGCGGTCTTTTATAAGGCCGCCTGTTTTTAAAAGGAGAAGTTATGTCCAAGTATCAGCTAGGACTATACGAGAAAGCCACTCCAACTGATCTTTCTTGGGAAGAGCGCCTCAGCGTTGCAGGGGAGTCTGGCTTTGATTATGTTGAGATCTCTGTTGATGAGTCTGATGCTCGTCTTTCTCGCCTTGAATGGACTGGTGATCAGCGCGCAGCGGTTCGACAGGCAATGGTAAACTCTGGTGTTCGTCTGGGCTCAATGTGCCTTTCTGGTCATCGTAAGTATCCTTTTGGCTCTCGTGATCAGAAAACTCGTGAGCGTAGTCTTGAGATTATGCAGAAGGCACTTGATCTTGCAGGTGATCTGGGACTTCATACCATCCAGCTCGCTGGCTATGACGTGTACTACGAGGACGGTGCAGAGGATACTCGTAAGTACTTTGAGGAAAATCTGGCAAAGGCCGTAGAAATGGCTGCTCAGGCAGGCATTGTCATGGGCTTTGAGACCATGGAGACTCCTTTTATGGATACGGTCGAAAAGGCCATGCACTACGTAAGTCTTATCAACAGCCCTTATCTTGGTGTTTATCCTGATGCCGGTAACCTTACCAATGCATCGTTTATTTATGGCAACACCGTTGCCGATGATATCGCTCTTGGCGCAGGTCATATTTTTGCTGCACACCTTAAAGAGACTGTTGCTGGCGCTTATCGTGAGATTCCATTCTCTACTGGTACTACTGATTACGAGGGTGCTCTGTCTCAGCTTGTGCCACAGGGGGTCAGACGTTTTGTTGCCGAGATGTGGTATACCGGCAATGAAAACTGGAAGGAAGACCTGGTCTTTGCTTCTACGTACGTTCGAAGCAAAATTGATAAGGCATTTGAGGGATAAACAGCCTTTTTACACTTGTTTTTGGGTTTTTGCTATAGACGGTATTTAAGAATCTGTACAATAGGCATTAGCTCTTTCTTAGTACGACGTACGTTTCCAAACTCGTTTAAGTTTGTACAGGGAAGGATTACACATGAAGTTTTTTATTGATACTGCGGATATCGATGAGATTTCTGAAGCTTTAAGCTGGGGCTGCTTAGCAGGTGTTACTACTAACCCATCACTGTACGCAAAGATCGGTGGCAAGCTTGCTGACTTTGAGTCTCATATGGTCAAGATTGCTCAGCTTTGCGAAGGTCTTCCTGTTTCTGCTGAGTCAACAGCAACAACAACCGAGGGTATGATTGAGGAAGGTCGCCATCTGGCTTCTCTTGCTCCAAATATTGTTGTTAAGCTTCCTATCTGTGCAGAGAGCCTTGCTGCAACTCGTCAGCTTGCTTCTGAGGGAATCCGCGTCAACATGACATTGATTTTCTCGGCTCCTCAAGCTCTTCTTGCTGCAAACGCTGGAGCTCGTTACATTTCACCATTTGTTGGTCGTTTTGATGATATTGGTGAGGACGGTATTGAGCAGCTTGGAACCGTCGTTCAGTGCATTGAGAATTATGCATGGGATAAAAATGTTGATCATACGGTAGAGATTATTACGGCTTCTGTTCGTACTCCAAATCACGTAACACAAGCCGCTCTACTTGGAGCTGATATTGCAACTGTTCCATTTGGAGCTCTGAAAAAGTGCCTGAAGCATCCTCTGACCGATGCTGGCCTCAAGTCTTTTGAAGCAGACTGGGAAAAGGTTAAGGCTCAGCAATAATAGTGATGAAGTACGCCCAACCAAGGTTGGGCGTACTTGTTTTAGAGAGGATAAGAATGGGAACATCTGCATTACCTGAGCGTAATCTTACTGATGATGAGCTCAAACTTGCAGCCAATACGCTAAGACGTGACGTCATTGATATGCTTGAGAAAAGCAAGTCGGGTCATCCCGGTGGCTCATTGAGCGCGGCAGATATTGTGGTTACATTGTTCTTCTCGGGAGTGATGAAGTACAACCACAATAATCCAGAAGACCACACCGAGGATAGGTTTTTCCTGTCCAAAGGTCACGTGGCCCCTGTGCTGTATGCTGCGTACCACCTGCTTGATTGGCTCCATGATGAGGATATGGTTACTCTCCGTCAACTTGGTAGTCGTCTGCAGGGTCATCCAGATTGCCACGCATGTCCTGGTATTGAGGTTTGCTCTGGTTCTTTGGGCCAGGGCCTCTCGGTAGCAGCAGGATGCGCTCTGGGCCTCTCTTTAGACGCTCTAGCAAGCGGCGAGCGCGCCAAGAAGGTCTTTGTCCTTCTGGGCGATGGCGAGCTGCAGGAGGGCTCTAACTGGGAGGCATGCATGTTTGCGGCTCACCAGAAGCTAGATAACCTTATTGCCATTGTTGATCTTAATAACTTACAGATTGACGGCCATGTAACTGACGTGTGTTCTCTGGGCGATATTGACGAGAAGTTCCGTTCTTTTGGTTGGAATGTATTGCGTGTTAATGGTCACGAGGTGACTGAGGTGCGCCAGGCACTTCTCGCTGCACGAGATGGTCGTGAGGCAGGAAACACCGCACCTACCGTAGTCATTTGTCAGACTGTTAAAGGCAAGGGTGTCTCGTTTATGGAGGATAAGGCATCCTGGCATGGTAATGCTCCTTCAGCTGAGCAGGCTGATCTTGCGCGAGAAGAACTTGATGCTGCAAGAGAGCTTCTTTTGATTGATCTTCAGACTGAAGGTAAGGAGGTTGCCAATGTCTAGAGCAACTCGTGAGGCATACGGTCAGACTCTTGTTGAGCTGGTAAATGAGGGCCACGATATTGTTGCTGTTGATGCAGATCTTGCTGGCTCCACTAAGCTTGCTGACCTCCAGAAGGCCTTCCCCCAGCGTATGGTTGACGTGGGTATTGCCGAGCAGAACATGGTAGGTATTGCGTCAGGACTTTCGCTCACAGGACGTACCGTGTTTACCGGCTCGTTTGCCGTGTTTGCTACTGGTCGTGCCTATGATCAGATTAGAAATACCGTGTGCGACTCTGGTCTTAATGTAAAGATTTGTCCAACGCATGCAGGTATTACGGTAGGAGAGGACGGCGCCACCCACCAGTCTCTTGAAGACATTGGCATGATGCGAGCCTTGCCTCAGATGCGTGTGCTTGTTCCTGCAGACTACAACGCTACTAGGGCAGCGCTTAGACTTGCCGCTGAAGCCGATGGCCCCTTCTACGTGCGCATGGGTCGCCACAAGGTTGCTGACATCTACGATGAGTCTTTCAAGGGAGGCCTGCCTTTTGCAAACGTCCTGCGTGAGGGTACCGACGTTACCATTGCTGCCTGCGGTGTTGAGGTTGCTCAGGCACTTGCAGCCGCAGATTTGCTGGCAGAGGAGAAGATCTCTGCCGAGGTCATTGACGTGTTCTCCATTAAGCCTTTGGACGAGGAAGTTATTTTGGCATCTGCCGAGAAGACCCGTCATGTGGTAACCGTTGAGGAGCACAACATTGCAACAGGTCTTGGAGCTGCTGTTGCTGAGCTATTAGCCGAGCAGTTGCCTACGCCTATGCGCTTTGCTGGCATGCGAACTTTTGGCACTTCTGCTCCTGGTGATGTTTTGCTTTCGCACTTTGGGCTAGATGCTGAGGGCATTGCTGCTCGCGTTAGAGAGTTTTTACTCTCGTAGTTTTGTCATATTTCGATGACAAATACAATTAAAGGCGGGATGAAATTTGAAAGGGAATTCTTTAGGAGAGGTTATCTATTCTATTCGTCATAGTAAAGGTTTGACGCAGGAGCAGCTTGCAGAGGGCATTTGTTCTCCGGTTTCTCTTTCCAGAATTGAAAATGGCCGACAAATGCCCTCAAAGGTAATTTTGGATGCATTGTTGAGCAGACTTGGGGCGAGTACTTATCAACTTTGTGACATTTTTTATCAAAGTGATTGCCAACGCAGCTTTAATGAAATAGTAAGACGAGCAAGTCTGCTTATAGAAGTAGGAAAAATTCAACAGGGCTTATCCTTATTGAAGGGCTTGAATGAAAATGATGCATCTAGTGCATTAGAACGACAGTCAGTTCTGCTTGTACAGGCAGCTGCACTACTTAAGCAGAATAAGAACCCCGAAGATTCATGCGCTAAGTTATATGAGGCTTTGAAGTGTACAAAGCCTCATATTGATTTATCTGATTTCCGACATGAACTTTTATCTCCTATTGAAGCAGAAATAATAGGTTTGATGGTTGTGGCATTTCAACAAAAGAAAGCCTGTATTGAGGCCATCCGAATAGGAGAAGAACTTGCAAAAAACCTTTCTATTCAACAAACGAGCAACAATGACTTTATGCTTGTTCGTATTAACCTTGAGGTTAATATATCTTCATGCTTAGATCTTGAGGGAAGGTTTGAAGAGGCTGCTCAGCATGCGTATCTAGCAAGAGATTTAAGTATTGAAAGCCATGAACAGATACTTTTACCGGTGATTTTTTATTTAATTGCTCGATCTGAATTTCGGAGTGGAGATGTTGAGAAGGCACGCTCAATAATGCAGACAATTATTCCGTATATGGAACTTATTGGTCAATATGATAATGCGGAAATGGTGCGTGCCTTTATTAAAGAAAATCTAAGCGCTTAAAGACAGTAAGTAAGGCATTCTATAGTTCTTATTACCAAAAGTTAAAATTTTTACGTGTCATTTTCATTATTTTGAAATTTTGCATAGATACTTAACATCTGAGGTAATACAAGAATTTTCACGAAATGTTATGGATAACCTCCTCTTTTTTCGAGATGATGTGCTCATCAAAGAGAAGAGGAGTGGAATGAAAAATATAAAGTATCTTTTAAAGAATGCTGGTAAATGGAATGTAATCATTTTTGTACTAGTGCAAATTGTGAGTTCTTGTGTTGTTGCTGGTGTGGCTCTTTTATTAAGTGCACTTCTCAATACAGTTTCTGAAGTTATTATTTCAGGAGATATTGCTCGGTTACTTCAATTTATAGGTCTATGTTGTATATATGCTATAGCGACTGGCATTCTTTTTATATTACTGGGATACGTGCGTGCCCGTCTGGTTTGTGACTCCGTAATTAAGATGAGAAATTCTGCAGTAAAAGCTTATTTGAGCAGAAAAAATACTGAAGATATGAATGAGAACAGCGCTGAGTTTCTTTCTCTTTTAAGTCAGAATATGGATACCATTGAAAAAGATTGGCTTAACGGATTGCTTGATGCATTTGCTTCATGCTGCGAAATTATTATTGCAAGCCTCTTACTCTTGTACATTAATCCAATAGTGGCAGTGATTTCGATACTTGTGATGGCAATTCCAACAATAATTCCTGGAGTATTTTCAAAAAAACTCGCACAAAGCCAAGAGGAAATCGTAACAAATACGGTTTCCTACAACGGACAGATTCGCGATATATCACTTGGATTTGATGTCATTAAATCATTCCACAAAGAAAGTAACTTTACAGATCGACATTTGTTAGCTGCACAGGGATTGGAAGGAAAAAAAGCACATTTATCTGAGATTACAGCGCTTATATCTGGACTTGTTACAACAATTTCCGTTTCATCTCAATTTATCATTATGGGAATAACGGGTATTTTTGCAGTGCAAGGTCTTGTTTCTCTTGGCAGCGTTGTGGCTGTGACCCAGCTGTCTGGTCAGGTAATTACGCCAGCTTCAACATTTGCTTCATTGCTTGGTAAAGTTAAGGCAGCTTATCCTGTTCTGAAGATAGTCATGCGCGACGACGAAGAAACTCCGCTTGACGATAAGGCACGGTATCGTGATATAAAACATGAAATTGAACTCAAAAACGTTACGTATAGGTATCCAGGCTCAATTTCCGGAGTGTCTAAGATATCCGCGCACTTTGAGGCCGGAAAGAAGTATGCGATTATCGGGAAAAGTGGAAGTGGAAAGAGCACGCTTTTAAAACTGATTTCAGGTCAAATAAAACCTCAAGGTGGAGACATTTTAATTGACGGTTTAAAAAATATTTCATGTAATCCAGCAGTAATTCATCAAAATGTGTATTTGTTTGACGATACGCTAAAAAATAACATTACATTCGGAAGCTCATATAAGGATGAGCAAATCGATGAAGTTATTAAAAAATCTGGTTTATCTGAGGTAGTTGCGGCTCTCCCAAAAGGACTTGATACTCTAGTAGAAGAGAACGGAAAGCGCTTCTCAGGAGGTGAGAGGCAAAGAATAGCTATTGCGCGAGCCTTACTGTATGGAAAGAAATTACTGCTTGTTGATGAAGCTACATCTGCGCTGGATGCACACATGGCTTCTGAGGTCGAAAATAACCTGCTAAGTCTAAGCGGAGTTACCATGATTGAAATAACCCATCATTTCAACATTGCACAACAATCAAAGTATGATGCTGTTTTTGAAATGACCCCAAGCGGGCTTTTGGAAAGAAAATAATAGGTGCGGCTGAATAAGTTTGTGATAAATACCTTTAAGTTCAAGTGCGCTTTACCAAAAATAGTAACGGTGAAGAATATGAGAAAACCCCAGCTGCTTTAACAGCTGGGGTTGTGCTTGTTACGAAATAAAAACGGAGAATCTAAAGCGCGAACCGTCGATTATCCGTCGATTAGCCGAGGTGCTTGGTGATGGAAGCAGCTGCTACCTTACCAGCGCCCATTGCCAAAATAACGGTTGCAGCACCAGTTACGATGTCGCCACCAGCCCAGATGCGAGGATCGGAAGTACGGCCCTCTTCGTCGGCCTCAATGTAGCCCCACTTGTTGAGCTTGATATCGCCAATCATCTTTGCAAATGGGTTAGCGTTAGTGCCGATTGCAGAAATTGCAACATCGCAAGGAATGTCCTCGATAGCACCCTCAATAGGTACTGGACGACGACGTCCATCAGCATCAGGCTCGCCAAGCTCCATCTTTTGGACACGAACAGCGCAAACTGCGCCGTCCTCGCCAGCGATAAACTCAAGAGGGGAGACGAGAGGAAGAACTTCAACGCCCTCAGCCTTTGCGTGGTGC
The DNA here is from genome assembly GCA_022732885.1 of Atopobium sp. Taxonomy (GTDB): domain Bacteria; phylum Actinomycetota; class Coriobacteriia; order Coriobacteriales; family Atopobiaceae; genus Lancefieldella. The sequence goes on from JAIJTS010000007.1 coordinate 51,440, forward strand.
AGCTCTGCACGACGAGCAGGCATTTCGTCCTCAGTACGACGGTAAGCAATGACTGCACGCTCAGCGCCAAGACGCTTAGCAGTACGGACAGCGTCCATAGCAACGTTGCCGCCACCAAAGACAACGACGTTCTTGCCGTGCTTGGTTGGGGTGTCATACTCAGGGAACTTGTTAGCCTTCATGAGGTTAACGCGGGTGAGGTACTCGTTTGCAAAGAAGACGTTAGGCAGGTTCTCGCCAGGGATGTTGAGAAGCTTTGGAAGGCCAGCACCAGTTGCAATGTAGATTGCGTCAAAGCCCTGCTCAAAGAGCTCGTCAGCGTCAGTGATACGACCAACAACAGAGTTGAACTCAAACTTAACACCCAGCTCCTGGAGGCCGTCAATCTCACGCTTAACAACAGCCTTTGGAAGACGGAACTCAGGAATACCGTAAACCAGAACGCCGCCACCGGTGAAGAATGCCTCAAAGACGGTAACGTCAAAGCCGTTACGAGCAAGCTCGCCAGCGCAAGCAATACCGGAAGGACCGGAGCCTACAACTGCAACCTTCTTGCCATTCCTTGGAGCAACCTCTGGCTTGGAAGCAAGCTCAGGCTGATCACCAAGGAAGCGCTCAAGCTGACCAATAGCAACTGGTTCACTGCGCTTACCCATAACGCAGACACCTTCGCACTGGTTCTCCTGTGGGCAAACACGGCCACAGACTGCAGGAAGCATAGAGGACTCGTGGATGATATCAAGACCGCGGCCAAACTCCTCAGCACGGATTGCCTCGATAAAGCGAGGAATGTTGATGTTAACAGGGCAGCCCTGAACGCACAGTGGATTTTTACAATCCAGGCAGCGGTTTGCCTCTGCAATTGCCATCTCTTTAGTGAAGCCCTTGTCGACAGGGCGGAAGTCTTGTGCGCGCTCTACAGCTGGCTCTTCGTTGTCAGCTGTGCGAGGTGCCTTGACGTTTGGAATGTAACGACCGTTTACCTGTGGCATGCGCACCTCGTCTCCTCGTAAGCCTTAATGGACTGGCCTTCCTCGGTGAGGTAGGCTGCCTGACGTGCGCGAAGGTCATTCCAGTCAACCTTGGTTGCGTCAAAGTCAGGACCGTCAACACAAGCAAACTTGGTCTCGCCGCCAACCTCAACACGGCAGCAACCGCACATACCAGTGCCGTCGACCATGATTGGGTTCAAAGAAGCGATGATAGGTGTGTTGTACTTCTCGGCAGTGAGAGTGGAGAACTTCATCATAGGAACTGGGCCAACGCAGAACACGCGGTCAACCTTCTTTTCCTGCAGAAGACGCTCGAGAGGTGCAGTTACAACGCCCTTCTCGCCAAGAGAACCGTCGTCTGTGGTGATGTGGATGTGATCATCGTCCAGAATGGAACGGAACTGATCCTCAAGAAGCAGCAGCTCTTTGGTACGAGCACCCATGATTGCGTGGACCTCGTGGCCAGATGCTACAAGCTGACGAGCAACAGGGAAGGCAATAGCCAGGCCAACGCCGCCGCCGATAACTGCCCATTTACCCTCACCCATCTTGGTAGGCTCACCCAAAGGACCAGTTACGTCCTGCAGGAAATCACCAACCTCATAGGTAGAAAGCATCTTGGTGGTTTTGCCGATTACCATGAAGATAAACTCGACCCAACCCTCCTCTGGATTCCAATCCGCAAAGGTAAATGGAACGCGCTCGCCACAATCATTTGCGCGGACCATCAAGAACTGACCAGCATGTGCGTGCTTGGCCATCTTTGGTGCCTCAATGCGGAACTTGAAGACCTTCTCGGAGAACTGAGTCTTTTCGAGGATCTTATACATTCAGCGGTACTCCTCTCCTAATACAACAAAACTGCGAGTGATTTGCCGAGCCACGCTACATCCTGCCTTCTTGGCAAGAAGACAGTGGCAGGTGACGCATGCATCTCACGCATACGAGTCTGGGTAACTCGTATTCGCAAACAACATGACTATTGTACTATTTGAGCACTATTTAAAGCATGAGTAATTCACGATTGAACGTAAATATTTTGTAGAATGTTTTGCCTTTTAGCTGCAGAGGAGCGGCGAGAAGTTCGATGGTTTTGCGTTCGGTAGCGGACAATGACTCGCAACTGCTAGCTGCAAAGGAGTTGCTCCACCTGATTGGCGGCTATTTGGGCGGTGAACAGGAAGTTTTCTAGGTTGTTACCCTTGAGTTCGCGCAAAACGTAGTCTGCTACCGGCATCTTTCCGGGAGGACGTCCAATACCAAACTGTAGGCGCATAAAGTCTCTGGTCTGAAGCTTATCGGCAATAGAGCGCAAACCGTTATGCGAGTTGAGTCCGCCACCTTCTTTGAAGTTAAGTTGTCCCTCTGCAAGGTCAACTTCGTCGTGAATGACTAGGATTTGTGCAGGCTGAAGATGGTGCGCACGGGCAAGTTTGGAAAGAGGGCCGCCACTGGTGTTCATGAAGTCTTGAGGTTTGGCCAAAAGTACACGGCGTTTCTCGCCAGATGTGGCGCCAGGAGCTGAGACTTGAGCTGCGGGAAGAGTAATTTCTGCAACTTGGCAGCCCGCTTCACTTTTCCAGTACGAGACACCGTAGTGTTCGGCAAGGGCATCGACGACGGCAAAACCGGCATTGTGCCTGGTACGCGCGTATTTCTCGCCAGGATTTCCCAGGCCCGCTATAAGCACAATTTTGTTACCGTGCATCAAATCTCCTTTTGTTTGAGATGTGTACGTTTATGATGGTAAGGGAAAATAACCAGTTCGACCAGCGTGAACTAAGGCGCGTGGCAAATCTTTTGTAGCGTGATTTGCGTGCCTGTAATGGTTGGAGTTAAGTGAGGTGTGTGGGGGCAAGATGACAAAAATTCTGGTTACCGGATTTGAGCCTTTTGGTGGCGAGAAAATCAATCCAGCTTGGGAGGCTGTGAAAGCATTGCCCCAAAGTATTGGTGGGGCTCAGGTGATAAAGCTACAAATACCCGTTGAGTTTGGTGCTGGCGCGCAGAAGATTATCAACAAGCTTGAAGAGGAGCGCCCTGAGATTGTGCTTTGTGTTGGTCAAGCGGGCGGTCGAAGCAAGATGACGCCTGAGTTTGTGGGTATTAATTGGGCACATGCTCGTATTCCTGACAACGCGGGTAAGCAGCCGCTTATGCAGCGTATTATTGACGGTGCGCCCGATGCATATTTTGCAACACTGCCGGTAAATATCATGGTAGCCGCTATGAATCAGGCAAATATACCCGCAACAGTTTCGTATACCGCGGGTACGTATGTCTGTAATGACGTCATGTACCAGGTTCTTCACGCACTGGCCACACGATTCCCAGAGACTCGGGGCACCTTTTTACACGTACCGTTTGCAACAGAGCAGGTTGCTAAGAAAAATACTCAAGCTAGAGAGGAGGGTCATCAGGTGCCAAGCATGTCGCTGGAGATGATGACCTGTGGCCTTAAGGTGGCGTTGGAAGCAGCCCTTGCAAACAACGTTGACCTTGTAGACTCTGAAAGCGGAACAACCTGTTAGGTGACCTGTTGCTTGCGGTGTTTGGTTGTAAGTATTCTGACGCCAATCTGGCGAGAAACCCGCCTTGTAGTAGCACTTATCTATAAGAAACTCGGTATCTACATGACGTAGATACCGAGTTTATCTTGTGTTTGAACTTGTGCTCGCTGCAGATCTGCACTAGGGATAAAAACCGTGCCTGTACGCTTGTTTTAGTGCTGACCTGAAATCTTATACGTTGAAATCGCCGCCGAAGATATCGGAGACAGGACGATCGGTGTAGACGGCATAAATTGCCTCAGCAAGCTCGTTTGCAATGGTGATTGTTTTGATTTTGGAACCTTCCTGATTGGCTACTGCGCAAGGGATTGCGTCAGTGACTACGCACTCCTTGATAGGAGCGTCGTTAAGACGCTCAATTGCAGGACCAGAGAAAACACCATGAGTTGCGCAAACGTAAATATCGCCAGCGCCCATTTCTTTCAGTTTAACAACGGAAGCACAGAGAGTACCAGCGGTATCAATCATGTCGTCATTAACGATGCAAGTCTTACCTTTGATGTCACCAATGACACCCATAACAGCACTTTCGTTATGACGAGGACGACTCTTGTGTGCAATAGCCAGACCGCAGTCAAGGTAGTCAGAAAGTTTTTTAGCTGCTTTTGCACGACCCATATCAGGAGAAACAACAACGGTATTCTCCCAGTCAAATGGCTTACTCTTAAAGTAATCGCCCAGAAGGTAGAGAGCGGTTAGGTGAGAAACAGGAATGTCAAAGAAGCCCTGAATCTGGCCCTGATGCAAATCAAGTGTAATGACGCGATCAACGCCAGCATTCTCAAGCAGGTTTGCCATGAGGCGTGCAGTAATAGGCTCACGAGCAGCGGCTTTACGGTCCTGACGAGCATATGCGTAGTGAGGGATAACTACGGTAAAGCTGTTAGCAGATGCGCGCTTTGCAGCGTCAGCAACAATCAGCGTTTCCATAACCAAATCGTTGACGTTAACGCCTGCCAAGGACTGGATGAAGAAGACCTCGTCGCCGCGGACAGACTCATCAAAGCGAGCGTAGATTTCTCCGTTAGCAAATTTCTCGAGGAGAAGACCTTGTAGCTCTAGGTGAAGAATGTTTGCAACCTTACGAGCCAGTTCAGGATTACCTGTACCGGTGTAAAGCTTGATATTTCTAGCAACTAACAGTGGTTCACTCAGGTTCTCGAACATCTAGTCCTCTTTCTCAAGCTTCTGACGCCTCTGGGCGGCGTATCCCTCAACAATTTTTTGATCAGAGCGCTCAAGTGCAAGCGCATCTGCTGGTACATCCTTTGTGATGCATGAACTTGCCCCTACAAGTGCACCATCACCGATTGAGACAGGTGCCACCATCATGGTATCGGATCCGACAAAAACGTTGTTGCCAATGTGTGTCTTGAACTTGTGGTAACCGTCGTAATTACACGTAATTGAACCTGCGCCTATATTGACGCCAGAACCCATGGTAGTGTCACCAATGTAGGAAAGGTGAGGAACCTTGGAGCCCTCGCCGATAGTTGAGTTCTTGATTTCAACGTGGGTGCCTGCCTTGGCGTGAGGCATGAGGTGTGTGCCTGGGCGCAGATAAGCGCGAGGACCGCAGGTAGCACAATCATCTACCTGTGCGTTGATAGCAACGGTCTCATCAACAACAGCGTCGTTACCAACAATTGTATCGGTCAGACGAGTGTTAGGGCCTACCAGGCAATTCTCGCCAATTGAGGTCTTGCCGTAGAGCATAGTCTGCGGAAGAACCTCGGTGTCCATACCAAGCGTGACCTCAGGGCCAATCCAGACCGAGGTAGGGTCTAGCATGGTAACACCCTGGCTCATCCAGTGCTCGTTGATACGCTCCTGCATAATGCGGGTGGCAACAGCAAGCTCTGAGCGGGAATTAACGCCCAGCGCCTCTTTGTAATCGTCAACGTGAACAGCAGAAACAGGCTCTCCCTGGCTGACGTAGAGGCCTACCATATCGGTGATGTAGTACTCGCCCTGCGCGTTGTCATTGCCGAGAAGATCGATGTTTGCGGTCAGTCTTCCGCCACAGAAGCAGTACACGCCAACGTTACATTCACGCTCTTGTTCGCGCTGCTCTGGCGTAGCGTCTTTGTGCTCAACAATGGCAGTTACCTGGCCGTTAGAAGAAATGACGCGACCATATCCGGTTGGATCTGGTGGCGTCATGGTAAGTACGGTACATGCGTTGTGATGAGCTTTAGTTTCTGCAACAAGGTCACAAATAGACTGTGCGCGCAGCAAAGATGCGTCTCCGTTAATAACCACAACGGGTCCCTTGAATCCACCAAGAGCATCCTTTACAACCTTGACGGCATGACCGGTACCAAGACGCTCAGTCTGGGCAACATACTCAAGGTTAGGGAAGCAAGAAAGTGCAGATTTAACTTCGTCAGCATGGTTTCCAACAACCACAATGACGCGGTCGGCGCCAGCAGTAATTGCAGCGTTGACACTCCACCAAACAAGGGGCTTATCTAGTAATTTGTGCACAATCTTAGGGTGGTGGGACTTCATGCGCGTTCCCTCGCCTGCAGCGAGGACAATCGCAGTAAGTGGCATACGTAAGCCTCCAAAGTACTTCGTATTACTCGATACGAGTGCGTCCCTACACAAAAGTTGCGTAAAAAATGGCTGGGGTAGTAGGATTCGAACCCACATTCCAGGCACCAAAAACCCGTGTCCTAACCGTTGGACGATACCCCAATGTAATCACTACGTTGGTTTTTATTCGCAACCCTACTAAGTGTATCAGCTTAGCGCGGCAAATGCTCCACAAATTGCATCAAGAACAAGAACTGCTAAAGTTTGTGCGTCTGCAGTAGTAAACGAGCCGTCAACGTTTGTTCCTTCTGGCAGCACAATTTTGATAGGAGATTTTGTTGCATCAGCGGACTCGATAGCAGTGCGAAGTCTTGCTGGTAGTGTTTCATTTTCTTCCATAGAAACAGAACCAATTCCCACCTGTCCACGAGCAGGCATGCTTGGTGCATAGTCTGTGGTGAGAACCAAAATGGTAGAGGCATCAGTAGGAGAGTCCGCACGTTCAATCAAGGTCATACCGCTTGCCTCAGTAGTTGCCTTAGAAAGGTTATAGACGCGGGCAGCTACATTTCTGGAGATAGGATCTTCTCCCGTAATAGCAATACAGGTAGTCTCAAGTACATTGGCTGCGCGAGCAAAACCCATAGGACCTTGTGGATGTGGGCCTTTTGCCTGCTTACCGGACCAAACGTGACGCAGACGCTCAATAGCATCAAGAGTATCTTGAAACGCCATACCGTCTGCAAGTTCACCAACGCTTTCCTGGAAAAGTTTAACGGCAGCTTCGGTGTGAACTCCATAGTGACCATCAACTTTTCCACACGAGAAGCCCAAGATGTTGAGGCGCTCCTGCAACTGACGTACGTCATTGCCGTGGAAGTTAGGAAGACGCAGGTAGAGGGTTCTGTCTCCTAGCTCATAGCCCTCATCAACCAAGATTGCCCAGGTAGAAGCATCTACTTCTTCACCTAGAGAAAGATCATGGTCAAGCCTAAAACGTGCAACGGCGCGAGCAGTAGACTTGCCAAACGTATGACTTTGGCGCTCATCGTCTTCGATGGTGTAGCCAAGCTTTACAAGGCGTTCCTGAATGTCTTCAACGGCAGCACCAGTGCTACCAGGAGTAATTGGATCCATAATTACCTTTCTCGGTTCACAAAAAAGTCTGCCATAGACAAAAGTGTGTCGCGAGCGTCTTTAGTAAGTACCACGTTTTCAAGCACAAGTTTTGCCTTATCAACCAAGGCAAGAGCATGCGTGCGGACAAATTTTATCGCATTAGCGCTTTCCATAAGTTCCACAGCGCGCTGAAGCTCCAAAGTATTGATAGTATGCGCAGAAAGTATGGAGACAAGCTCTGCCTTTTCTGCTGCGCTAAGGTGTTCTAGTGCGTAGACCACAGCAAGCGTGCGTTTGCCTTCAGTAATGTCTGATCTAAAGTCTTTACCCTGTACCTGGGCGTTTCCTACCAGATTAAGAAGATCATCTTGTAGCTGGAAGGCAAGGCCAACCTTAAGACCAAAATCCTTGAGTGCATCAAGTGTCTTCTGATCAGCACCACCAATGAGAGCGCCTAACACTAAAGGAAATGCAGCTGAGTAGTAGGCAGTTTTTGAAAGCGCCATAAAGAGATACTGTTCAGAAGTAACATCCCAGCGCTCGTTTTGAGCCCAACCAAGGTCAAGCGCTTGACCTTCAAGAGTATGTTCTTCCATGCTGAGAAGGGCGTCGATAACGCGAACTTTAAGCTGGTCAGAGAGGTGGTCGGCCACGGTAACGCGTCTGACAACATTGACCAGCGCAGAATCGCCAACGTTGATGGCAAGCCCGGTACCAAGTGTCTTGTAGAGGCACTTCTCGCCACGGCGAAGCTCTGATTTGTCTGCGATGTCATCGTGAATAAGAGCTGCTGACTGAAAGTCCTCGATAGCACAAGCAACAGGCAGAGCTGCTTCTGCTGAGCCGCCTACAGCTTCTGCACCTAGACAGCAAAGAACCGGGCGTACGCGCTTGCCGCCACCCGCACTGAAGTGAGTAAGCGGCTGGTAGAGATAGGTGTTCAAGTCCGCGTGAGTGCGCTCCGAGGGCGTGGCTGCGGACGCTGCAGTTGCTGTGGACGCCGCGGTTGCCGTGGGGAGTCCACGCATAATCTCTGCCTCAACGGCAGGGAGTTTTTGTGTGAGGTAGTCAGTGAAGTTCACGGAAATCCTAGCCGCGATAACCGTCTGGATTCATCGACTGCCACTTCCAGGAGTCGCGACACATATCGGCAAGATTGTATTGAGCCTTCCAGCCAAGCATATCGGCAGCTTTCTGGCAGTCAGCGTAGTTAGTTGCAACGTCACCTGCGCGGCGAGGTTCAATAACGTAAGGAATCTCTTTGCCGCAAGCCTTTGAGAATGCCTTGATAACGTCAAGCACCGAGCTACCAGTGCCGGTGCCCAGGTTGAAGATTTCAACTCCCGTACGACCACTCATCCATTTAAGTGCAGCTGCGTGACCAGATGCAAGATCGCAGACATGAATGTAGTCTCGGACACCTGTGCCATCGGGGGTGTTGTAGTCGTTGCCAAAGACATGAACAGCCTCGCGCTTGCCCACAGCAACCTGAGCCACATAAGGGACCAGGTTGTTTGGAATACCCGCAGGATCTTCTCCAATGAGGCCAGACTGATGAGCTCCAATAGGATTGAAGTATCTGAGCAGGACAACGTTCCACTCTGGATCTGCGGTATGAACGTCGGTAAGAATCTGTTCAATCATCCATTTGGTCCAGCCATAAGGGTTGGTTGCGTTCTTCTTAGGACTTTGCTCGGTCAGAGGGAGGCTATCTGGGTCTCCGTAGACAGTTGCAGAGCTTGAGAAAATAATTGACTTACAGCCGTGTTTTCTCATGACATCAAGAAGGGTAAGGGTGTTACCCAGGTTGTTTGTGTAGTACTCGATAGGTTTGGTAACAGACTCACCAACGGCCTTGAAGCCCGCAAAGTGGATGACAAAGTTAATGGCGTGCTCATCAAAGATGCGGTTCAGCGCATCTTTGTCGTTGACGTCTGCCTTGTAGAACGAAAGGCGTTTGGCGTTGTCTTCTCCCACAATAGTTTTGATGCGATCGATAACCTTTGCTGAAGCATTAGAGAGGTCGTCAACAATTACGGTCTCGTAGCCGGAATTAAGCAGTTCAACAACAGTATGGCTGCCAATAAAGCCCGCGCCACCAGTGACAAGTACGCAGGAATTTTGTGGGATAAGAGCGTCAGACATATCAATCCTTTCGTGGACTATATCGTCATAAGTATACGGCTTTTCCGCGAAGCGTTGTGCGGGGCGAGAGACCCAGTCTTTGCGTAGTGTTTGCACACAAGAAACCCGGTATCCACATGAAGTAGATACCGGGTTGAAATCACTCGCAACCTGCGGTCGTGCCTTACTTGAAGTACTCGACGCCGCCCTCGATGAGAGGCTGGAACTGATCGCCGGCGGTAAGCTCGGGGATGTTCTTGTAGAGGCCCGCACCAGAGCGCTCTGTGTGGCCCATCTTACCTAGGACGCGACCATCGGGGCTGGTAATACCCTCGATAGCCAGGACGGAGCCGTTAGGGTTAACGGAGAAGTTCATGCTTGGAGTGCCTGTTGCGTCAACGTACTGAGTTGCAATCTGGCCGTTTGCCTTGAGCGTCTCAAGCAGCTCGTCGGAGGCAACAAAGCGACCCTCTCCGTGGCTGATGGCAATGGTGTGGATGTCGCCAAGTGCGCACTTGGAGAGCCATGGGGACATTGTGGAGGCAACGCTGGTGCGAACAAGCTGGCTCTGGTGACGGCCGATGGTGTTGAACGTCAGCGTTGGGCAGGTGTCGTCCATAGGGCGAATGTCGCCGTAAGGAACAAGGCCCAGCTTGATAAGTGCCTGGAAGCCGTTGCAGATGCCCAGCATAAGGCCATCGCGCTGCTGCAGAAGCTCACGAACAGCCTCGGTAACCTGAGGTGCGCGGAAGAGTGCGCAGATAAACTTAGCAGATCCATCTGGCTCGTCTCCACCGGAGAAACCACCTGGAATCATGACAATCTGACTCTTCTTGATGGACTCTGCCAGCGTGTTTGCGGAATCAACAATGTCTTGTGGCGTCAGGTTGTTAATAACCAGCGTGGTTGGGTCAGCACCCGCACGCTCAAAGGCGTGCGCGACGTCGTATTCGCAGTTGTTACCTGGGAACACAGGGATGATGACGCGTGGGCGAGCAGGTGCAATAAGAGCTGGACCAGCATAGGAATGTCGTGTGGATGCACCGTTGAAGCTGATTTTCTCTACAGCCTCGTTAGAACCTTCGCGATAGGGGAAGACCTCCTCAAGTGGGCGCTCCCATGCTTCCTGGAGCTCGGAGAGGTCGATCTTCTCGCCACATGCGCTAAAGACGTACTCGGACGTGGTGACGCCCAGAGGAGCCACGCACACGCCGTCAACGTCGTCAACGGATACGCCGTCTGCCAGCTCAACGATGAAGGCACCGTAGGTTGGCGAGAAGAGCGCGTTGGCAGAAATCTCTGGGACCAGCTCAACGCCCAGCTTGTTGCCCAGGCAGCTCTTGAAGAGAGCTTCGGCCACGCCGCCGTAACCTGGTGTGGTAATAGCAAGCGCGCTCTTTGACTGGACAAGGGTGTTGACCAGCTTGTATGCGGTGAGTAGGGAGTCATTATCGGGAAGAAGGCCGCTCTCGTCATAGGACGGGACAATAGAGATAAGCCTGTGACCTGCACCCTTGAACTCGTTGGAGACAATCTTGTCTACCTTGGTAAGGCCGGTGGCAAACGAAACCAGTGTTGGCGGAACGTCTAAGTCCTCAAAGGTGCCGGACATGGAGTCCTTGCCGCCAACGGCTGCAAGACCAAGGTTTACCTGAGCCATTAATGCGCCGAGAAGTGCTGCGGCTGGCTTGCCCCAACGGTTAGGATTCTGGCCAAGCTTCTCGAAGTACTCTTGGAAGGTGAGGTAGAGGTCCTGGTACTTAAAGCCGGTAGCAACCAGCTTGGAAACGGACTCAACAACAGAGAGGTATGCACCGCGGAACTGGTCGGCCTCCATGAGGTAGGGGTTAAAGCCCCAGGCCATACCCGAGACCGTATTGGTTTGTCCCATAACAGGAAGCTTTGCCACCATAGAAAGAGCAGGGGTCAGCTGACGAGCACCACCAAATGGCATAAGGACGGTACCTGCACCAATAGTGGAGTCAAAGCGCTCGGAAAGGCCCTTGTTAGACGCAACGTTTAGATCGCGTACCAGCGAGTGGAGTTTCTCGCCAAGGGTTATGCCTGTCCAGGTGCGCTGGTAGGCAAGAGGCTTGGCCAGGCGCACGGTAATTGATTTAGGTGCGCCGTTCGAGGCAAGAAATGCGCGGCTGATATTGACAATCTTCTGACCGCGCCAGCGCATGACCAGACGAGGATCTTTGGTAACTGTTGCCACAATGGTTGCCTCGAGGTTCTCCTCGCGGGCGTACGCGCAGAACTGCTCAACATCTTTTGCCTCAAGCGCAACAGCCATGCGCTCCTGGGACTCGGAGATTGCCAGTTCAGTGCCATCAAGGCCGTCGTACTTCTTAGGAACAGCATCCAGGTTGACGTCAAGGCCGTCGGCAAGCTCGCCAATAGCAACAGAAACGCCGCCTGCGCCAAAGTCGTTGCAGCGCTTGATGAGCTTGCAGGCGTCTTCACGGCGGAAGAGGCGCTGGAGCTTGCGCTCAACAGGGGCGTTACCCTTCTGGACCTCGGCACCGTCGCGCTCAATGGAGCCAGCGTCGTGAGCCTTGGAAGAACCGGTTGCACCGCCAATGCCATCGCGACCAGTGCGACCGCCGAGAAGAACAATGATGTCGCCATCTTCTGGGCGCTCACGACGAACGTGGCTTTGAGGAGTTGCGCCTACAACGGCACCAATCTCCATGCGTTTTGCAACGTAACCTGGGTGGTAGAGCTCAGAAACCTGGCCCGTAGCAAGGCCAATCTGATTGCCGTAGCTGGAAAAACCTGCAGCGGCCGTACGAACAATGGTGCGCTGAGGCAGCTTTCCAGGAAGTGTCTGGGAAACAGGAACAGTTGGGTCTGCAGCACCGGTGACACGCATTGCCTGATAGACGTAGCTGCGGCCAGAAAGAGGGTCGCGGATAGCGCCGCCAATGCAGGTAGCTGCGCCACCAAAAGGCTCAATCTCGGTTGGGTGGTTGTGGGTCTCGTTCTTGAAGAGGAAGAGCCAGTCTTCGTCTTTACCGTCAACGTCTACCTTGACCTTTACGGTACAGGCGTTGATTTCTTCTGACTCATCTAGATTGGTGAGGACGCCCTTCTCGCGAAGGTACTTTGCACCAATAGTTGCCATATCCCAAAGAGAGACGGCACGATCTTCTCGCCCAAGCTCTTTGCGCATGGAGAGATACTTCTCAAACGCGGCCTTTACCAGGTCATCATCAATCTGCACGCCGGTAATTCCGGTGTTAAAGGTGGTGTGGCGGCAGTGGTCTGACCAGTAGGTATCAATGACGCGAATCTCAGTAATGGTAGGATCGCGCTGTTCTGTGGTGAAGTACTGCTGGCAGAAGGTGAGGTCAGAAAGGTCCATAGCAAGACCGTGAGAAGCAATGAATTCCTTGAGGCCGTCCTGGTCAAGGGCATTAAAGCCCTCAAGAACCTCTACGTCAGCAGGCTCTGGAATGGAAATCTTGAGGGTCTCGGGCAGCTCAAGGGAAGCCTCGCGAGCCTCAACGGGGTTGATCAGGTAATTCTTGATGGCAGCAACGTCTGCCTCAGTGAGGTTTCCAGTGAGCACATAAAGGCGAGCAGAGCGGACAAGAGGGCGCTCTCCCTGGCTGATAAGCTGCACGCACTCGGCTGCAGAGTCTGCGCGCTGGTCAAACTGGCCAGGCAAAAACTCAACAGCAAATGTATGAACAGCCGTACCTTCAGAAGAAAACTCTGGCATGGTACGGCTGGCAAGATCGGACTGTGGCTCGGAGAAAACGGTGGGGATGCAGGACTCAAAGAGTTTCTCTGAAATTCCCTCAACATCGTAGCGGTTGAGCAGGTCAATGCGTTGTAACTCGGTAATACCAAGAAGGTCTTTCACTTCTTTGAGCAGGGCTTTTGCCTCGCCCTCGAAACCTGGTTTTCTTTGGACGTAGACGCGCAGGACCATGGGGCCACCTTTCAATGCAAGCCTTGAACGCTTTTACTGGCTTTATTGTACGTTACTTAGGTGGACAAATCGTCGCTTGTTAAAAAAGAAAAACGGGTTGTAACAGAGCGTTAAAAATACAGATTTTACAGGTCTATGCCAACACAAAGATAAGGGCGATAAAACAAATGGTTGCCCCCAAGGCCATTGCCTCACGAGTACCAAAGGTAGGCTTATGCCAACGAGTGCGAGAAGCTCCTGCTACATAGTGTCGCGCGTCAAGTGCTTTAGAGAGATTGTTGGCGTGTCTGAGTGAACTTGCCAAAAGAGCCACCACAATGGAGAGGGTTGCGCGAAGTCTTTTAGGAAGAGATCCCGAAGCAACTTCTCCTGCACGTGCGGTTTGGGCCTCAAAAATGGATACAGCATCTTCTGCAAGCGTTGGAATAAAGCGCAGCATAAGCGAGAAAATCATGGCAATTTCTTTACCAGGCAGACCAATCTTTGTAAGTGGTAAACAAGCCGTTTCAAAAGCGTTACCCAGATCAGTTTGAGTTGTGGTAAGCAGAAGTAGTGCGCCCATCAAAATTGCAGCTAAAATGCGCATGGGGTAGAGGAAAGCGCTCCATGCTCCCACATCAGTGATGGTAAAGATTGACCAAGAAACAAGTACAGTTCCTTCTCGCGTAAGCAAAAGGTCGAAGAGCGAGAGGAAGATGAGCAGCCAGGCAAGTGGGATGATTGACGCAAGTATTTGTTTGACGGGGATTTTTGCCAGAGCTAGCAGGCAAAGTGCACCTACTACCAGCAGCGCAAGTTGTGGTGCAGTGCGGATAAAAAACGTTGTGAGCATCAAAAGGAGCGCAGACAGGCATTTAACGTTGGGGTTAAGCCTGTGAATGGGCGAATCCCCACGATAATACTGGCCAACAGAAATCTTAAGCGCCATAGCAACCTCCTTGTGAGAGGCTACGTGGCTGTGCAACATTGCTTGTCTGAACGGTGTCAAGATTGGTTGAAAGCACAGTAACAATCGTGTCTATGAGCTCAGATAGGGTTAAAGGCTCTCCTAGGTTAATTCCCGTAGCATTGGATAGGCGTCTAGCCCAGGTAAGTGCTTGAGGAATGCCGAGCCCAAGTCCATGAAATTCTTCAGCAGAAAAATGAGTAAATGTTTGATAGGGAGTACCCGAAAAAACCAAATTACCTTTATGGAGCATGATAATCTGGTCAGCTTTTGCTGCGTCTTCCATTGAGTGCGTAAGCTCTATGACGGTGCAGGTATCTTCAAGAACTGCGTTAATAATTTTTCTGAGCTTAGAGCAGAAATATGGATCAAGACCGCTGGAAGGCTCGTCAAGCACAAGTACTTCTGGACGCATAGCCATAACGCCCGCAAGCGCACAAAGTCTCTGCTGACCTCCAGAAAGCTCAAAAGGAGATGCGTCTGCTTTGTAAGAAAGGCCTACAAGCTCCAGAGCGCTATTCACGGCGCTTGTTAATTCACAGGCAGAAAGACCCAGGTTAGTTGGACCAAACGCCACATCTTCTTTAACTGTTTGTGCAAAAAGCTGGCGTTCTGGTCGCTGCATAACATAGCCAACAACACCGTGAAGTTTTCTACGATTTTGTTTTTTGTGGGTATCCAGTCCAGTTACGCAAATACTTCCGGTATCAGGTGTATCAAGTGCACAAATCAGCCGCGCTAGAGTAGATTTACCGGAACCAGTGGAGCCAATAACGGCAACATGCGAGCCTTTTTGCACGTCAACTGAGATGTTTTTGAGCACGGGTTTCTGGTACGAGAACGTAACGTCACGCACACAAACCGCTGCCAACTCGCCCGCGCTGTTGCTTGTAGCTGCAACGCTTACAGCTCCGCAATCTAAAACTGATGCATCACCACAGCTTTTAGCTGCGTCGCCCTTCTCGCCTTGCGATGCCATGGCGAGAAGCCCCGTCAGCTCGTCAAGTACACGCTGAGCCAAAGGTGATTTGCTCACGACAATTCCTCGGCTGTTGAGAGCGTGGGCTACCTGGTAGGCAAATGGCTCTTCCAAATGCAGACACTCAACTAATTCATACTGTTCAAAAAGGTCTTCAGGTGTTCCTTCAAACGCAACACGACCGTTATCCAAAGCAATAACGTGATCAGCGGAGACCACTTCGTCCATGAAATGAGTTACATGAACAATAGTTTTTCCAGCTGCACGGAGTTTCTTAACAAGACCCATAACGTTATTTCTATGAACAACGTCAAGAGCTGCAGAAGGTTCGTCAAGAATCAGGATTTGTGGCTTCATAACCAGCGAACCCGAGATGGCCACGCGCTGCTGCTGACCGCCCGAAAGCATGCGAGGATTTTCTGACGCAAATTCCGTAAGAGATCCAAGTGCAATCTGCTCTTCTACCAGCGGCGTTATCTGATTGCTGGGTACCTGAAGGTTCTCGAGACCAAAAGCAATATCATCTGCAACCACACTGCAAATTATCTGGTCCTCGGGATTTTGGAAGACCAAGCCAAGCTGAGGACGGACGGTCTTGTATGCGTCAAAGTCAACGACGCCATCATCGACAACAGTAGTTCCCAAAAAGGTGACAGTTCCCTTGTCAGGTGCAGCAAGACCAGAAAGAATTGAGGCAACAGTAGATTTGCCTGAACCGTTTGCGCCAACAATACAGGTGCGTTTTTTTGCAGGAATAGAGAACGAGACCTGGTCGAGGGCAACCACATCTTTTCCGTGCACAAAGGTCACGTCCGAAAGCGTCGCAGCTACAGAAAAATTTTGAGCTTGCGAGGTGCTTTCAGACGTGTGTGTATTTGGGGCGTTGTTAGAAAAATTACTCACCGTCTGTAATGCTCTCAAAGAGTGAAGAAGCCGAGCGAATAATAACAACAAAAATAATGCTGTTAATAGCAACCTTTACTACGTTGAAGGGGAGAAGTGCGGGGACAATCAGTCCGCTTACTGCCTCTACACTCATACCGGTGTAAATTGGGGTAACAAGAAGGTTGCCTAGGATGCAAGCAACAACGCTGACAACACTACCTATAATGAGGGCAAGTACCAGCTGCTTGATCTTCTCGGAACGGTTATACACAATCAGAGAAACTGGCAAAACGTAGGTAAGCGTTGCCAGGATTGCCATGATAGTGCCGTAAATTCCGGACTCAGTGGTGAGGTGCAGAAGGTAGGGAAGTACCGAAACAATTACACCAGCAGCAGGTCCATAAGCTACGCCTGCAAGGAGGGCAAAAACACCCGATGGGTCGTACTTCAAAAACGTTACGCCTGGAATCAAGGGGAACTGAAGCACCATGGTGCTGATTGCAGCAGCAGCACAAAGCATGGCAAGAATAGCAATTCTTTTAGTAGACCAGCCGTTAGAAAATGCGGTTGTTGCGTGGGTTGAGTGGGATGAAGCCATAAAAATCTCCGTTTCTGACATCCGGACTGTACCGTTGGTCCTGGACTTTAACCAGGTTAACCGCCTTTGCGGGTCGCGGACTTGATGGCTCTTTGAACTGGGGTGTTACAAACCCTAAAGCTCGGCCACCTTACCACCAGTAGGTAATTGCAACCATTTCTGAAACATATCGGTAAGTACTATAGCAGAGTTAACAGCAGATGAAACGTAAAAGATAATGGACATTTTTGTTAAAGGAGCATAGTTTTGTGTTTTAACTAGCCTCAGTGTCACGTTGTTCTCGCTTGCGATAAACTATAAAAAGTAACTTACTAAGGAGCGTGTTACATGTCTGAAAGTGGCTATGACTTACAAAGCCTGGCCGGAAAGCTTTGCTCGATTGTTGGAGAAGAGAACGTCCTGGTAGACGAGCCAATGAGTGAGCATACCACCTTTGAAGTGGGTGGACCTGCAGATCTCTATGTCATCCCTGATGACCCTGATGAGGTCAAAGAGATTCTCCTTGCGGTTAAAGACGCAAAAGCTCCTTATTTTATTCTGGGATACGGTTCTGACCTGCTTGTTTCTGATGCTGGTTATCGTGGCGTGATTATTGCTGTTGCCGATGGTCTCACTGGTGTAAGTGTCGACGATACCGAGATAACCTGTCAGGCTGGCGTTGGCCTTAAAGAGGCTTCCGAGATGGCCTGCGAACTGGATCTTTCTGGACTTGAGTTTGCATGTGGTATTCCAGGTTCTGTGGGTGGTGCATGCTTTATGAATGCTGGCGCTTACGACGGCTGCATTGCTGACGTGCTCAAATCTGTTCGTGTCCTTCTTGCTGATGGCACCTTTGCTACGCTGGACGCATCCGAGCTTGACCTGGGATACCGTCAGAGCAGAATAGCCAATGAAGGCATGATTGTGCTTTCTGCAACATTCAATCTTCACCGTGCAGATGGCGAGAAAATCCGTGAGAAGATGGAAGAATTCACACGAGCTCGTGAAGAAAAACAGCCACTTGAGCTGCCTTCTGCCGGCTCAACTTTTAAGCGTCCCGAAGGTCATTTTGTAGGTAAGCTTGTTACCGATGCTGGTCTTAAGGGTTATCGTTTTGGTGGCGCTGGCGTTTCTGATAAGCATGCTGGTTTTGTGGTTAACTACGATAATGCTACTGCTGCCGATGTTCATGCGGTTATTGAACATGTACAAGCAGAGGTTAAGCGTCAGTTTGATGTTGAACTTCACCCTGAGGTAAGATTCCTCGGAGAATAAACAGCAAGTTTACGATAACTCTCTAAGAAAACGAGGGAGACCATCAGTAGAAATTGGCTCCTCAACGCCTGCAACCAGAGGACGCAGATAGTTCAGGGAGGCACGGGTAACGTTAAAACCGTCTTCCGCAATCATTTCTTGAGGTACAAGTTTTACTTTGTTTGCAACATCTGCAACAGGGGTAGTACGAATTTCCGTAACGTATGGAGCGTTTGAGATTCTGTGAATGCCAACCATTACCCCCGTTTTACCTTGGAGAACAGCCTCAACTCCTGCAGCACCTAGTGCTTCTGCCTCGTCTAAGTCAACCTTACTAGCAGCATGTGAAGCACAGCGCTGCAGCGTATTGAGTTCAATGCCACGAGATTTTACGTTCAGACGGTCTTTAGTTAACTGTGACAAGTATTGCGCTGTTCCGGATTGTGCTGCAAGATGTCCAAACGTATCAATTGCAACTGACTGAGCATCAAAAAGAAAAGTACCATCTGCGTGATGAACGCCTTCACTGACAACTACTATTACGTTGTTCTTTTTGCGAAGTCGCCGCTCAACAGCAGAAAGTAAAGCTTCTTCATCAAGGGGAACTTCAGGTAAAAGAATAAAATCTGGAGCGGCTCCGCAGATATCTTGTGCCAAAGTAGCAGACGCTGTGAGCCAACCGGCATCACGGCCCATAGCTTCAATAAATGTTACGTTTTTACTGTTGTAGACGCCGCCATCGCGCGTAAGCTCAGCGGTTACAGATGCAATAAAGCGCGCTGCACTGCCAAAGCCGGGAGTATGATCGGTTCCCTCAAGATCGTTATCAATAGTCTTTGGTATGCCAACAACACAAACGGGGCTTTTCACCTGGTCAAAATAGCAAGATAACTTGTTCGTGGTATCCATGGAATCGTTACCGCCTATGTAGAGTACGGCGTCTACCTGGAATTTTTTGAGTTGCGTATCAATTTGCTGGTAAATAGGGGAGGATTCTACGGATTTGGAGTTGTTAGCGAGTTCCGGCAGCTTAAAGCGGCAGCTACCTAGCCAGCTTGATGGCGTTTTTCTGAGGAGCTGAAGGTTTTTCTCGCCAAAATTTGTGTCAGCTTTCTGGGACGCTTCTGGTTCAGATGTTGTAAGTCCAAGCGCTTCCGTCAGGTCAATTACGTTGCCCTCAAGAAATCCTTGGATTCCATTGCGCATTCCAAGTACGCGAAGTCCATGGGCATGAGCTGTGCGAACAACGCCTGCGAGCGATGCATTGATGGCCGCGGTGGGACCTCCCGACTGTCCGACCAAGATTGTGTGAATTGCGTGCTCTGATGTGGTATGCATGTGTGCCTCAGAATCTTGAGAGTTGACGTATCAAGTATAACCGCGGTGGGATGTTGCGGCATGAGCAAGAGTTCTCGTGGAAAAGCATTTGCCCGCAATAAAGTGAAAGTGCTGTGATGCTGTTATATCGATAGGCGAGAACCCCTAGAATCTATGTCGCACTCATTGCATACGCCTATAAAAAAGCCGCACCTCAAACGAGATGCGGCTTTGTAACTTCTAGCGTGGAACCTGCGGGTTTAGCGAAGGTTGTAGAAAGCGTCCATACCCAGGTACTCAGCGCCATCAGCGAGGTCATCCTCGATGCGGAGAAGCTGGTTGTACTTAGCAACACGCTCGGTACGAGCAGGTGCACCAGTCTTGATCTGACCAGCGTTGGTTGCAACAACAAGGTCAGCAATGGTGGTGTCCTCGGTCTCACCAGAACGGTGGGAGACAACTGCGGTGTAACCTGCGCGCTTAGCCATCTCAATAGCCTCAAGGGACTCGGTCAGGGTACCAATCTGGTTGACCTTAATGAGGATGGAGTTACCAGCGTGAACCTCAATGCCCTTCTTCAGGCGCTGAGTGTTGGTAACAAAGAGGTCATCGCCGACAAGCTGAATCTTCTTGCCCAGACGCTGGGTAAGAACCTTCCAACCGTCCCAGTCCTCCTCTGCAAGGCCGTCCTCGATGGAGACAATTGGGAACTTCTCGACCATTTCCTCGTAGTAAGCAACCATTTCCTCGGAGGTAAGGGAGCGACCCTCGCCCTTGAGGTCATACTTGCCGGTCTCCTTGTTATAGAACTCAGAAGAAGCTGGGTCCATAGCAAAGCGGAAGTCCTTGCCAAGCTCAAAGCCAGCAGCCTTAACAGCCTCGGCAAGAAGTTCAAGTGGCTCCTCGTTGGACTTAAGGTCTGGAGCAAAGCCGCCCTCGTCACCAACGCCGGTGTTGAGGCCCTGGGACTTTAGAGTGTCCTTGAGGGTGTGGTAAACCTGTGCGCACCAGCGAAGAGCGGTGGTGAAGTCAGGAGCACCAACAGGCATAATCATGAACTCCTGGAAGTCAACGTTGTTGTCAGCGTGGACGCCACCGTTGAGGACGTTCATCATAGGAACAGGAAGAGTGTGAGCATTTGCGCCACCGAGGTAAGCGTAAAGTGGAAGCTCAGCAGAAGCAGCTGCAGCGTGAGCAACAGCAAGAGAAACGCCGAGAATAGCGTTTGCGCCAAGGCGACCCTTGTTTGGAGTGCCGTCAAGCTTGATCATAGCAAGGTCAAGGCCGCGCTGATCCTCTGCGTCCCAACCAATAACAAGGTCGCGAATCTCAGTGTTGACGTGCTCAACTGCCTTCAGAACGCCCTTGCCCAGGTAGCGGCTCTTATCGCCGTCGCGAAGCTCTACAGCCTCAAACTCACCAGTGGATGCACCGGAAGGAACAATTGCACGACCAAAGGAACCGTCGTCAAGAACAACCTCAACCTCAACGGTTGGATTGCCACGGGAATCGAGGACCTCACGTGCGTGAACATCAAAAATCTGGCTCATAGCTCACCTTTCTTTAGGTTTAACATTTTGCCGATTGCACAGACATTATTAGTATACCCATTCTGCTATAAGGTGTGTATTGTAATTGCACATGGTATTAGAACAAAAGAAGATAGTATTTGACCAGGCAGACACATTGTCCACCTGGCCAAATAGAAAAAATTGCTGCAGACTGTTAGATAGCTATATAAATTATTTCTGAGGATACACAACAACCAACAGCATCTTGAATTCTTCTGGAGCCTGAAGTGCATGTGGGTGACCAAGTGGCATCACAATGGACTGACCAGCTTCAAGAGTGTAGACATCGTCATCAATGGTGATGTTTGCACGTCCTTCAAGAATGGTGACAAATGCGTCGCCGCCTGCGCGATGGCTTGCAATCTCTTCACCTGCACCAAAGCCAAAGAGGGTAACACTGACGGCATCATTTTGTGCAAGGGTCTTGCTGATGACCTGGCCAGAAAGGCTTACAACCTGCTCTTTAAGGGTTACTACGGTCTTTGCGTCAATGTTTTTCATGACGCCAGGAATCAGATCTTCGGACATACTGACCTCCAACGGTAAATGTTATTGATGTCTAGCATTTACCCGAACTGTCTCTTTTCAATCAGTAAATTTCCAAAAAATCGCAGGTAGAAATTGCTTTTTTTAAAGCAATTTGCTGAGCAGCGAAGTCATCTTTCCTTGAGAGACTACAAT
Source organism: Atopobium sp. (assembly GCA_022732885.1). Classification (GTDB taxonomy): domain Bacteria; phylum Actinomycetota; class Coriobacteriia; order Coriobacteriales; family Atopobiaceae; genus Lancefieldella. The sequence goes on from JAIJTS010000007.1 coordinate 72,933, forward strand.
CACGTGATGCATTGCACGAGATAGCGCGGTGTAGAGCCTACGGCGAGAAATTCCGTCTGCTTTATACACTTCCTCTTGTGCGTCGGCAATAATGACCTGATCAAACTCAAGGCCTTTTGCCAGTGCAAGGTCAAGAAGAACTGTGCCCTTCGCGGGGAGGGAATTGTGGCTGGTGAGCACTTTGACGGCAGACTCCTCTAGCTGCTTGGAAAGCCAGCGAACGCGAGACTTCTCGGTGCACACAATGGCAGTCAGCCCGTCAAACTCTTGTGCCTGCTCAATAAGGGACTTCACTGTCTGTAGGTATTCAGCACGTTCAGCATCTTTGTTGTTAGCTACCACTTCAAAGAACTCAGGTTTTTTGCCACCGCGCTGAACAGAGCTTGTCTGGCCACGCTCTTCTTCGCTCAAAAGCGAGGTAAACAGCGCAGTAATCTCGGGAGAAGAACGATAGCTGGTTAAAAGTTTGCAGGTAGAAACTGCACCCTTGCCATGTGTTGCGGTAAAGATCTTCTCGATCTGCTCAAACGTTGCGGTGTCTTCCCAAATTGCCTGGTTGGAGTCGCCCAAAAGCAGGAAATGTGCGCGCGAGAAGTACTTTCCAAGCACCATAAGCTGCGTCTCGGTATAGTCTTGAACCTCGTCAATCATGACAAACTTGACGTTTTTCTCGCCAGCTCCTGTGATAAGAAGTCGCAGGTAAACGCATTCGGCGCCGCTCAGCGCAGAGGTGTTGAGCATGCGCATGCCAATGCGGTCAATGCGGAGCCAGGAAGCGGATTCGATGACCTCGTGAGCGGAGGCAAAGCGCCAGTTGAGAAACTCGCGGGTGCGCGCTAGAACTTCTTCCTCATCGGAAGGACTGATGGTGCGACCAAAGACCTCAAGCTGCTGATCAACGTCAAGGGAGAGCATTTCTTCTTGGATTTCGTCGTTGTGGGCCATCTGGCCAAGTCTGCGCTCCAGGCGGGTGTGGAGCTCGTCTTTGGCAAGTGCAATGAGTCGTGGACCCACAGGAAATTGCGAGAACTTTGCCACGGAACTAGCCACCTGAGCTGGCTTAATAAGCGTGGTGCCTTCAACAGAAATGGCCTTGAAGTCGTCCTCGTAGAGCTCAAGCGAAGCAAGTTGCTCCTCAAGCTTCTTAAGAGAATCGGGGTTGTTGTGAGCACCCGATGCGTGGTCGGCCAGGCCCAAAGCCTTGAGGAAAGAATCCCAGGTAAATACCTGTGGATTGTGCTCGCCCATGCTGGGCAAAACGGTATTGATGTAGCGAGAAAACATCTCGTTGGGAGTAAACAGGTACACCTGATCTGCGGTCAGTGTAGTGCGCTGCTGGTATAGAAGGTACGCAATGCGCTGCAGCAAAACGGACGTCTTGCCCGATCCTGCAATGCCGTTGACCAGCAGAACTGGCACGTCTTCGTGTCTGACCACAACGTTTTGTTCACGCTGGATAGTTGCGGTAATGGCCTGTAGCTTCTCAGTGTGCTGACGCTTTAGGGCGGCAAGCAGCAGAGAGTCTTCAATGGCAACCGTTGTGTCAAAGTAGAGGTTTAGCTTGTCGCGCGTTATATCAAACTGTCGGCGAAGTTCCAGCTCCACGGTTCTTTTCTTGCCGTCTACCTGGTACGACGTAGTACCCATCTCTTGGTTGTAATACGTCTCGGCAACGGGGCTGCGCCAGTCAACAATGAGCGGCGTGCGGTCTTTGTCCGTGATGCCCGCCGCACCAATGTATACATCGCGAGAAGGACGTCCAGGTCGCATCTTGAGCGTGACCTTGGCAAAGTAAGGCTGCCTCAAAAGGATTTCGACGCGACCGAGTTTCTCGACAGTAAAATCGTGGTACTGGTTGTACGTATCAATAACGCTGTTGAGCGTCTCAATGGCCGCAAGGGTCTCGATGGTTTCGTCCGCGCCGCCAAAGTCCGGGCGGATTTCTTCACTCATCTGGCGTAGGTCTCTAGCTGCATCTTTTTGCGTGGTGTTGAGCGTTGTGTCCAAATCCTCACGAATCTCAACAAGTTTTTGATATACATGGGAGAGGTGTTCTTGCTCTTGCTGGTGGATTGGATCCATGATGCTCCTAGATGGTTGCGTCTTCGATGCGGCGACGCAACTCGTCAATGCCCAGGCCAGTCTCGGACGAGGTAATAATGGTCTGTTCAGGGGTAATGTGGAATGCCTTGCGCAGGGCGGCTGCGGCTTGATTTTGCTTGCCGCGCGCAATCTTGTCTGCCTTGGTAAACGCAACTACAAAGGGCAGCTCAGCCTCTTGGAGAAAGTTGATCATCTGTAGGTCAAGCTTTTGAGCTTCATGCCTGATGTCAACAAGGCTAATGACCAGGTTAAAGCTGCGCTCTTGCTCAAAGTAGCCACCAATGAGGTCTGCCCAGCGTTGTTTTTCTTGGCGAGAAACTCGTGCAAATCCGTATCCAGGCAAGTCTACAAATTTGACGCCATCAACGTCAAAGAAGTTGATATTTGCTGTTTTACCTGGGACGCTTGAAACTCGTGCAAGCTGTTTTCTGCCAATAAGTTTATTTAAGAGGGAAGACTTACCCACATTTGAGCGGCCCACAAAGGCCACCTCTGGGGTCTCTGGAGAAGGAAGTTGTGAAATTGCTCCGTATGATGCCTCATATCGTGCGGTTTCATACTTAAGACCCATGATGCCTCCCGTTGCGCTTTAAAAACGTAAGGTATTATTCTAGCGCAAACTACGAGGCAGCTAACAATCCATCCATTTGTAGTAGGAATGGTAAGAGCTGCTACAGAGACACTCGAATTCGTTTTTCTACAGGCAAACGAGAAACAAGCAAATCAAACGTCGTGTCAGTAATCGGATTTCTATAAATTTCCTCTCCTGTAAGATTTACTACATAAGGCACATGAAAAACATACGAGGTGTGCGGTTTGATGGCAATTCGCGAAGTGGTTATATTTGGCTGGACAAGCGGCCAAAGGGAGTTTTCATTTCCTAAATCGCAAATGTAATAGGTGTTGTTGGCTTGTGGAATTAAAATCGTGCCGAGAAAATCTATTCCTCCTACAGGCTCAGTCTCTTCTCTATCATTTTTAACTTCTATAGTGACATCTATCACACTTGTTTGATTGCCATGAGCATTGGGTTGTTGTGGTGTAATACCATGTTTTTCCAGGTAGCCGTCATATGTGGTTAGGGCAATTTCAGTTATTCGTATTGAATATCCCTTTGTATTTTCAGAAGACGAATAATGAAAATTTCCGTCGAGGGGGACCCATTCTCCCATTTGATAAATTTCTTCAGGGATAGTTAGTGCATGTGTATTTACCCACCAAACCCTGTAGCCAAGAGCACAAACCAGTACAAGGCTTATGACAATTGCAAATAATGGTAGTTTGCTTTTTAGTTTCATGATGCACGTCTTTGCACGTCGATTTTCTGGATAATTTTACCGAGCTTCATTTTGTAAATTACATCGCAGACAACCTCTAAGAATTCAGCATCATGACTTGATACAAGAAGTGTTGCGCCTCTATCTCTTTGTTCAACAATGAGCTCCGTGAGCATATGGACACCGTCTTCATCAAGAGCGTTTGTTGGCTCATCAAGAATAATTAAATCCGGTTGTTCAAAAAACGCCATGGCAATTCCCAAGCGTTGTTTCATGCCAAGGGAGTATTTCCTAACAGGTCTTTTGTCTGTAGGATCAAGTCCTACTTTTTCAATTGCGGCATCAATATCTTGCTCAGACGCGATTTGTTTTATTGACGAAAGAATCTCTAAGTTCTTACGACCGCTATATGAGCTGAGAAGTGCTGGTTTTTCTAGGAGCAGACCAACACTTGGTGGGAAATCTATATCATCCCAGAGCTTTTTGTTTTCAATAGAAACATATCCTTGGGTAGGCTTAATGAGACCACAGACCGCTCGCATAAGCATTGTTTTACCAGAGCCGTTTTGGCCCTCGAGACCAATTATCTCTCTCTTTTCTAGGGATAATGTGACATCCTTGAGAACAGTATCGTTTCCGATTTCTTTTGTTAGATGTTCAACTGAAATGTACGACATGTTTACTCACCGCCAAACTGATCAATGTTCTTGAAGCGTGAAAGAGACAGATAAAGAAAAATACCTAGTGAACCAATACAAAAAGCTAATGTGTAGAGCGGATTGACTCCGGCACAGAGGTTACCTTCAACAATCTCCCTGCTAGCCGAATCAATATAGAGAGAACTTCGAGAAAACATCATGTAGTTGCCAATAAGGATGGGATGTAATTTGAAAATCGAGGAGACTATCCAGGAAATTATTAAAAAGAGAGGAGGCCACTCTTTAATAAATAATCCTGCTGAACATTGAAGTGTTATAAGAGATAGTGAAGTAATGAATAGAGATCCCATCAATGGGACAATACTTACCGTATTTGCGGGTAATGTCGAAGCGTCAAAACCTTCGAGAATTTCTAAGCTTATTGTTGTTGATGATAAAATTTCTCCACCGTGGAGCAGTGTAAATAAGAGGATTACAACTCCCGCTATTATCCAATAAAGCCCAGTTGCTGTCACACAACTTACTGTTAGAAGAATTGGATAGAAGCTCTTTGAGGAGGACATAACAAGATACATATCTTTTCTTAGCGACCTGGAGACTGCCAGAAAACACATTAAATGGGGAAGTAAAACAAGTATTAACCAGGCAAAAGGAATTTTAATTTTTGGCATAGCAGCATTTGAAGAAATGCTTTGCGATATCTGTGGCATTCCAGCAAATAGACTTGATACGTTATCTGCAAATGTTGGATTACTTGTTGCCGAGTGATTGAACACTACAAGAGATGTAGCAACGATAAGTACCATTAAGATGACACAGATACAAAATGGACCACGTAATGAATAGACAAAAGGACCAAATGGAATTACTTTAGAGTTTCTCATAATGACCGCCAAACTCTGTATTTTTAGTTCCAATGAGGCCAAAAATGTTTAAGCAAATGATTCCAACTAGAAAATATGAAGTCGCATACAAAAGGCTAAATCCTTCTGGATTAAAAGGAAGAAGTCTCGAAAAAGTCATTAATGTAGAGGGGAATGGAAGTTCAGGAAAAAACTCTCCTAAAACTAGTAGTGCTACGCTTAGTAATACAGCTAGTGAATTGTGAGTATAGAGTTTTATTACTTTGTAAATAGAGCAAAAGAACAAGAGACCAAGATAGTAAATCCCAAGAAGAATCAATACTTCTGGGGCTGTGAGCGATAATTCTGTACTAGCTTGAACGGTATGGCTAATGAAGATATCTACATTTAGTGTAGCAATAGTAAGGCTGTTACCTGTACAAATAAGTAAAACAAGACACGTTGCTATATAGACGGCAATTAAAACGAGACAAGATACAATTATATCTATATAGCTATAAATCCAATATCTAGTTTTCTTCTCAAATCTCATTATGCGTTGAATGGAAAAATGTTCATTCTTGTCCGAGTTTGAAATAACGATTATGAGAAGAAGAGAGATGCAGAGCGCGGTCCACTCTACGGAAAATGTGTGAGCAGATCCGTAGAATATTGCGATAATTAAATCGCCCAAAGAAAACGAATATCCTCCTTGTGTAATCAAGCTGAATTGTGCAAAAGAAGAAATAAACGCTGTGCAAGATAACAACATCGCAAAAAGCGCGGCTAGAAGATTTTTATGCATATCAAAAAGCTGAGTGAAGTTCCTTGAAATTTGATGTTTCATAGCAGATCACTTCTACAAGTCTTTTTGTAAGAAATGAAGATTACTAGTAATAGCAAAACAAAACAGAAGCAATAAAATCCAAGTTTTGTTGGAGCATATTCGGAACTTATTAATTGAAAGAAATTCAACTTAATGAATGCATTTTGTCCTACTTCTCTTAATTGAGCAGAGGAAAGAATCGCTGAAAATTGTGAACCTAAGAACGCTAATAGGTGAAGTAGGAAATAAGAAATAAAAATTGCTTGAAATGTGGTCTTGGTTAAACTTGCAAAAAGAGAAACGGTACAGGAAAACAGCCCTCCAAGTATGAAGGCTAATACGGATAGGGTAATGACATAAGCAAGAGGAGAGGTATAAAAGAGTCCTGAGAACAAAGAGCTCATTGGGACTGCGGTATATATCTCATCGTAAATTTTTGGTGTGGACAACGGTAAGAAACAGATTGCAGCTAAAAAATTTAGGACAAGAGGCAGAGCAGAGCAAATACCTCCAGAAATAAAGCTTACATATAGTTTTATCCTGATAACACTAGCTTTTCTAATTCTAAGACATTGCTGTTCAAGCACTCCTTCCTTTGAATCGCTGCTTAGTATCCAAGCAGTTGGGATGGTAGCCAAGAGTGGCCATAAGAGATAGTACAGTCCACTGTAAAAATCTCCAATTCGTGTGGGAATCCAAGCAGTGTAAGCAGAAATGACAGAAAGCAAAGTGTTATAGGAAAGATGATCTCCCTGTTGAAGAGTTGCCTCTAAGGTATTTAATTCAATTTGTATTTCAATCCAAGCGGCAAGTATTGCAATACAGATGCCAATTGCAACACATGCCCAAAATAATGGGTTATTGGTAAGCTGTCGCTTAAATTCAGACTTGAACAATGAATTCATAGCAAACACCTATTTATCACTTTTTAATGCAGACTGTATATCAACTAACTTTGCGTTTGAATAAATTCCTCCCATATTTGCTAGATGAATAGAAGTAACATCCCTCAGTTCTTCTGGAGATAGCGCAAAAGCAAGTTTGACGTCACATTCATCCCCTGCATTAATCCAAAAATACCCTTTAGTTTTATCAGTATCCGAATTGTCAATTCGGGCATTTTCAGGTGTAATTTGGGACATGAAAATATTATGCCCCTCAGCATTAATTGAGTAACTAGTAAGTAATATATAGTCCGGACCATTTGGGGTGTGTTTTTGAACGGCGTCTATGTTTTTAAAATGAAGCGTATAGACTAGATACAAGCTATCTGCATTTTCTGGTGTTAATGAATCGTTAAGTGCTCCAGAGGTAAAACCTGCTTCGTCTATAGAATGACAAAGGATTACGTCTGTTACCGTTAC
>JAIJTS010000008.1 GCA_022732885.1 Atopobium sp.
CGTCGTAAAAATGACTTGGATTCTCTTGTTTCTCAGCAGTCTCAAGAGCTTGAGCGCATTGCAGCTCTTACAAAAGATGAGGCTCATGATGAGCTTCTGGCTCGTGTTCGTTCTGAAAGTGTTCGTGATGAGGCAATGATTCTTCGTGAGTCAGAGCAGCGTGTTCGTGCACAGGCAGATAAAACTGCACGTGAGATTATTTCTACCGCTATTCAGCGTGTTGCCGCAGATCAGGCTTCTGAGATTACGGTAACTTCCGTTCATATCCCATCAGATGATCTAAAGGGTAGGATTATTGGACGTGAGGGTCGAAACATTCGTACTTTCGAGCAGGTATCTGGTGTGTCTCTTGTTATTGATGACACTCCAGAGACTGTAGTTCTCTCAAGTTTTGATCCAGTTCGTCGTGAAACTGCTCGTGTTGCTCTTGAGAACCTCATTGCAGACGGTCGTATTCATCCAGCACGTATTGAGGAGCTCTACAAGAAGGCTGAGGCCCTTGTTAATGAGCGTGTTCTTGAGGCTGGTGAACAGGCTGCATTTGATTGTGGTATTCACGATCTTCATCCAGAGATCGTAAAGACTTTGGGTAAGCTTCGTTACCGTACTTCTTACGGTCAGAACGTTCTTGCTCACTCTGTTCAGGTTGCAGTGCTCTGCGGCATTATGGCTGAAGAGCTTGGACTTGAGCCCGCTCCAGCTAAGCGCGCAGGTCTTCTTCATGACCTCGGCAAGGCAATTGACCACGAGGTTGAGGGTCCACACGCTGTAATTGGTGCAGATCTTGCTCGTCGTTATGGTGAGCGTCCAGAGATTGTCCATGCCATTGAGGCTCACCACGCCGATATTGAGCCAAACACTGTTCTTGACATGCTTGTTATGGCTTCTGACGCTATTTCTGCAGCACGTCCTGGTGCTCGTCGTGAGTCTGCTGAGAACTACATCAAGCGTCTTGAGAAGCTTGAGGCTATTTCTAACGCACATGAGGGCGTTGAGCGCACCTACGCAATGCAGGCTGGCCGCGAGCTTCACGTTATGGTTGAGCCTCAGATGATTAGCGATTCGGAGGCAACTGTCCTTGCTCACGATATTGCTAAGCAAATTGAGGATGAGATGGAATACCCAGGACAGGTTCGTGTTGTTGTTATTCGCGAGTCTCGTGCTGTGGACGTTGCTAAGTAATCTATGGCAGCCACTTCTACTGACTTAACAGGTTTTGTTGCCTCCATGGGAGGTGAACGCGCACTCCGTGTCGAGGAATCTCTCGGCGCGGGGTACGTTCGTTTACGCGTAGCAGAAGCAGAGCGCAGACAGGCAAAGCATGATATTCGTTCTGTAGAAGATATTGTTATCGAACTTTTACGAAATTCCCGTGATGCTGGTGCTCGTCACATTTATGTAGCAACATCAAAAGAAGGAGCACTAAGAACCATCACAATACTTGATGATGGTCAGGGTATTCCAAAAGATATGCAGGAGAAAATCTTTGAGGCTCGTGTTACCTCAAAGCTTGAGAGCATGCATATGGATCGTTGGGGAATTCATGGCCGTGGAATGGCTCTCTATTCCATTAAAGAAAACTGTGAATCAGCTCAGGTTGTTGCTTCAGCTCCTGGATTGGGTTCTGTTATTCAGGTCGTGGTAGACACCACAAAAATTTCTGAGCGAGTAGACCAATCTACTTGGCCAGCCTGTGGTTTAAATGAGGATGGGCTTAAAACAACCGTTAAAGGTCCTCATAACATTATCCGTACTTGCTGTGATTTTGCTCTTGAGGTAAAAGGTTCGTGCGAAGTCATGTTGGGGTCTGCTGCAGAGATTGCAGCTACAGCTCGACGAAGAATTGCGCAGTCACTTGATATTGCTGACCTGCTGTTTGTTGAAGGCTTTGAGAATATTCCTGTTCTTGAGCGCTTCAGAGCTGCTGCAGATGCAATAGAGCTTTCTGAGGTTTGTAAGTCCCTTGGTCTTTCAATGTCAGATAGAACTGCTCATAGAATCATTGCTGAGCAAATAAAACCTTTACGCAGCGTGTATGCTCAGGTCAGCCATTCGGCTGAATCTGAAGGGGTTTCTCGCGAAGTTGATTTGATGAAAGACCACAGGGGCCTCAAGATGAGTAAGGCTGATATCAGCAGCTTTTCTCGAAAGATGGAGCATAGTTTTTCTGAGCTGTCCGAGAAATACTATGTTTCGTTGACGGCTGAGCCGCGTGTTCGTGTAAGTAAAAACAAAATCGTTGTGACTTTTGATATTGAGTCGCAAGAGTAGAACAAACGCACAATAATTGGAGCACTCATGGGTTTGCTTAAAGTTTCAAGTAAGTCTTCACCAGCTTCTGTAGCAGGAGCTATTGCGGGTCTGGTTAAAGATAATGAGCCTGTAATGCTTCAGTGCATTGGGGCAGGTGCAGTTAACCAGGGTATCAAAGCTGTTGCTATTGCCCGTGGGTTCTTGATTCCTTGTGGCTTGGATATCACCTGTGCTCCCACGTTTTCTGATATAGAAATTGCAGGGGAGAGTAGAACTGCAATTAAAATTGCCATTTATGTCCACACATTGTCTGCTCTTGATACGCAGACTCCAGATGTTAGTTCCACTGAAATTGACGAGGTACGTTAAGCATGATTGAAAATTCCGAGCTTGTAGGAAAAACATATCACATTAAAACTTTTGGCTGCCAGATGAATCTGCATGATACAGAGCGTGTCTCTGGTCTGCTTGAAGCGTGCGGCTGTAATGAGGTTTCAGATACTGACGATGCAGATATTGTCATCTTCATGACCTGCAGTGTTCGTGAGAACGCTGATCAGCGTCTCTACGGTCAGGCTTCTTCCATGGTAAGCGCTCCTACACCTCCATCGGGGAAGCGTGTTGTTGCTATTGGTGGCTGCATTGCGCAGCGTGATGGCGAGAAACTCCGAGAAAAGGTTCCAGCTGTTGATGTCGTGTTTGGTACCAGCGCTCTTGCAAGTTTGCCAGCACTTCTCACCAGCGCATTTAGGGGCGAGAATGACCGTGTTGCTGTAGACACTTCTGAGGAGGGCAAGGGTTTCTCCACAGATTTGCCAAGTCACCGCGCTCAGCAGTATCACGCGTGGGTGCCTATTATGACCGGCTGCAACAATTTCTGCACGTATTGTATTGTTCCTTACGTTCGTGGACGTGAGCGTAGCCGTACTTTTGAGGCTGTTATCGGCGAGTGTGAGCGCCTTGTCGCAGACGGTGTTCGTGAGATCACTCTTCTTGGTCAAAACGTTAATTCATATGGTCGTGATCTTTACGGTAAGCCTCGCTTTGCAGAGCTTTTGCGCGCTGTTGGTCAAACAGGTGTTGAGCGAATCCGCTTTACCTCTTCAAATCCAAAAGATCTTACCGATGAGACAATTGCCGCTATGAAAGAAACCCCAGCTGTTATGCCTCATCTTCATCTTGCGGTCCAAAGCGGATCTACGCGTGTTCTTAAGAAGATGAACCGCAGCTATACACGAGAAGAGTACTTAGATGTGGTTTCTCGCCTTCGTGCGGCTATTCCTGGACTTGCTCTTTCAACTGATATTATTGTTGGCTTCCCAGGAGAGACTGAGGAAGACTTTGAGGAAACGCTTTCTTTAGTTAAAGAGGCTGGATACTCTTCTGCGTATACCTTCATTTACTCTAAGCGTCCAGGCACTCCTGCGGCAAAATACGAGGACAACACGCCTCACGAGGTCATCCAGGAGCGCTTTGATAGACTTGCAGATCTTGTGGCTCAACAGGCACATGATGCTAACCAGGTAGATCTCAATACTACGCAGGCAGTTCTGGTTGAGGGGACTTCCAAGCGCGACGATACTGTCATGGTGGGACATAGCGAGAAAAACCAAACAGTTCACTTCAATCTGCCAGAGGGTTACACGCCAGAAGACCTTATCGGCAAAATTGTTGATGTCCATATTGATGAGGCTCGTACTTGGTATTTACGTGGAACTATGGAGTCTGATCCACGATGAGCTCTCATGGCTCGGTTATTTGCATTGTAGGCCCTACGGCTTCGGGCAAAAGCTCATTGTCTGAGCTGGTAGCCAAGAAGCTTGAGACCTCTGTCATTTCTGTTGATGCAATGCAAGTTTATCGGGGTATGGATATTGGCACTGCTAAAACTCCTGTTGAAGAGCGAGAAGTTCCTCTTTTGATGGTAGATTGTGCCGACATTTCAGAAGAATATTCTGTACAGATGTTTCAAGTGGCAGCTCGCGCAGAAGCTCATAAGCTCATTGATGCTGGTAAAACACCTATATTCTGCGGTGGTACGGGTCTTTATCTTGATTCGATTATTGATCAGATGGAGTTTCCTTCTGGTTCAGTTGAGTCTCCTGTACGAACTTATTATGAAAAGCTTGCTCAAGGCCTAGGTGCTGAGGGCTTACATGAGTTTCTCGCCACAAAAGATGCAGCAAGTGCAGAGCTTATTCATCCAAATAACGTACGACGTGTTGTAAGGGCTCTAGAGCTGTTGGAAGAAGGCAAGTCGTATGCTACTCATCATGAAGGACTAAAGGCTCATACACCGTACTTTGATGCCCAGATTTGGGGGCTTACAATGAATCGAGAGCGTCTTTATGAGCGAATAAACCTTCGAGTTGATCTTATGTTTGAGCAGGGGCTTGTTGAAGAGGTTCGGGCGCTTACTGAGTCCGGTCTTTCAGAAAACAGCACTGCTGGCCAGGCAATTGGCTACAAAGAGTTCTTTGCGTATTTTGCTGGAGAGAAATCACTTGATCAGACACGCGAGCTTATTAAGCAGCACACTAGACAGTATGCTAAGCGCCAGATTTCTTGGCTTAAACGTGATGGTCGAGTCAGGTGGCTTGATATGGATCAGCTTACGTCTGAAGATGCCCTCGAGCAGATTCTTTCAAAGCATTCTGACGTACAATGCCAGTAATATTTGTCAAAACTAACGTATTAATTTTGTCTTGATAGGGAGTTTATGGCTCGTTTTGTTCCTTTCTCTACAGCTCCTAAAGTTGAACGAGCAATTCTTGTGGGCGTTGATTACGGCAAAAGTGATTGGTCACTTGTTGAATCAATGGACGAGCTTGAGCGTCTTACGCAAACCGATGGCGCTGAAGTCTTTATGCGTCTTACGCAAAAGCTTGATGCTCCTATTCCTAAAACATTTATTGGCAAAGGTAAAACTGAAGAACTCATTTCGTTTGTGAGAAACACTCATGCTGACGTTGTCATTTTTGATGATGAACTAACGCCTTCACAGCAATCTAATCTAGAAAAATTACTTGGCGAGCCTGTTAAAGTTATCGACCGTACTGCGCTCATTCTTGATATTTTTGGTATTCACGCCCGCACCAAAGAAGGACGACTTCAGGTACAGCTTGCACAACTCCAGTATGTACTTCCAAGGCTTCGCGGTATGTGGAGTCACCTGGTAGGCGAACAAACTCGCGGTGGTATAGGTAGTCGTTTTGGTCAAGGTGAAAGCCAGCTTGAGGTTGACCGACGTCTTATTAGAAAGCGCATTTCAACCCTAAAAAATGAGCTCAAGCAGCTCAGCCAAAGGCGAGAAGTTCAGTCTAAGTCTAGGTGGAACTCTGGAACGTTTAGTGTCTCACTTGTTGGGTATACCAATGCTGGTAAATCAACGCTTTTGAACCAGCTAACTGGGGCAGATGTATACGCAAAAGATGAACTCTTTGCAACTCTTGATCCAACTACCAGAGCTCTTTCTCTTGATGAGGGTAGAAAAATTGTTCTAACCGATACTGTTGGATTCATTCAAAAGCTTCCAACCAATCTAATTGAATCCTTTAAATCTACCTTGGTAGAAGCACAGGAGGCAGATCTTCTTCTATTGGTTGCCGATGCAACTGATAAGAATCTTTCAAAAGAAATAGCAGTTGTACGTAGTATTTTGAAAGATATTGAGGCTGATAAAAGCGATCAGATTCTTGTATTAAATAAAGTTGATCTACTTGATGAGCAAGAGCTTCAAATGCTTAAAGCGCTCTATCCAGAAGCTGTGTTTATTTCTGCTCAAAAAGGTACGGGTATTAACGGTCTTCTCCATAAAATTCAGGAAATAGCGAGCGCTGGCGACAAGGTAATTAGTGCTCTTATTCCATTCAACAAAGGCGCTCTTGTTAAGTCCGTTCACGAGAGGTGCCAGCTTTTGCATGAACAATATGTTGCTAAGGGTCTTTTACTGTCAGTTAAAGCCGATACGTATATGCAAGCTCTTTTACAGCCTTATGTTGTCTCAGAGGATGATATCCTGACTGACAAATAAGGCAATGAGCAGCAAAATTGGTTGGTGCAAAATATAAACGATAAGCGAATGTTTTCCCATCTCTGTTATAAGGGGAAGGGAAAATGTATTCATCCAGTTAGGATAACCTTCTGCCTTGAGCTGTCTGTTAAACGCTGCTCCACTTAAATATAGGAACAAATAGGGGAGCAATGGATAGTAATCTCCAGATGAAAAAGATGGAGAAGGAAATCCAGCCCAAGCTAAATACGGTGTTTGATACAACTCTTTTGGTAACGAGAAAACCAGGTTACCTATACCAATATGTCCTCTAGAAATTGGGAGGCAAATAATAAAAATTAAAAGAAAAAGAATTGCCGCTGCATATCCTTTTAGTGAAACAGTAAAACGTGAAATAAGAGCTTCTACAAAGGTGCATGAAGCCATGCAGAAAAAAATTCCAAACGTGATGGGTGTATCAACTTTTGCAAAGGTAGTTGCTGCAAATATTGCTAAGGCTACAAGGCCATAAATTCCCGCTCGCTTAAAAGAATTTTTTGAAAAAGCACACATACAGCCAGCAATAAAAATAAAAGGATAGGAGATTGATGGTATCCAGATTTGCATAAGCTGAGGAGTAAACCAAGTGAGCTTTACATGCGAGATAAAAAACAAGTCATAGGTAAAGTGAAACATAATCATTGAAACTACCGAGAGACCTCGAATAGTGTCAAAAAAAGCAACTCTACCTTTGGATTGTTGTGACTTAGCAACCATATTATGACTAAGAGATAGATCTAATAAGTGCAGTAACCCTACCTAAAATAACAGGATTCTGAACATAGATTGGCTCCATAAAATCATTTTCTGGTTGAAGACGAATGCGATCATTTTCTCTGTAGAACGTTTTAACTGTTGCAGAATCATCAATAAGAGCAACAACAATTTCACCATCATGGGCATCTTGCTGCTCTTTTACAACAATATAATCGCCATCAAAAATACCAGCATTAATCATTGATTCTCCGCGTACACGAAGAATAAAAGAGCTTGAATCTCCAACAATACTAGTTGGAAGAGATAGAGACTCCTCTACGTTTTGCTCAGCAAGAATAGGAGTGCCAGCAGCAACACGTCCTACCAGAGGAAGGTTGATAACATTATTAGCTATATCTTGAGTCACTGAAGCAAGCTTGGCTGTGTCAGCAGTATTTGTAGATTGAGAAACAATCTTCATAGTACGAGGCTTCTTTGGATCTCTATCAATTAGTCCAAACTGCTCAAGAACTTTTAAATGCATGTGGACAGTTGAAGGAGATGCAAGATTAACAGCGGCGCCTATCTCTCTTACTGAAGGGGGATAGCCATGTTTATCTGTGTAGGAACAGATGTATTCATAAATTGCTGCTTGACGCTTGCTAAGTTTGCCCTTTGGCATATGAGCCTCCTTTTTCTCTTTAATAATAATACACGTGTTCTATAAAATAATCAAACGAATGTTCTATTTTTTTCTTGACACGAACAAATGTACTAAATATTATTAGTACAAACGTTCGTACATGACTTTTTGTCCGGTATGTTAGATATAACTAGTTCCGTAAAAACTATTACGGAAGGAAATGATATGAGGCGTATGAATCAGTCAAAGATGTATCAGGTTAGTGGAACTTCAGCGCTTGCTTCGTATAAGCCTGCTTTTAAGGTAATAGAAGGCGGGGCAAAGAAAGGGCTTATTGCTCCTCAGCGTGAAAAAATTTCTTATGTAAAGTCTCTTACCAATAAAGAAGCTTTTATTGCCAGTCTTATTATTACTACATCATTTGTTCTGATGTTTGCAATTTCTTTTCTTCGTACAACTGCTCTTAATTCATTTGCTACATCTGTAATGGATAGCGCTTCACAAACAATTACTGTTCATAGCAATGACACACTATGGTCAATCGCAGAAAGCAATCCAATTGAGGGTGTCTCTACGGAGCAACAAGTAAACTGGATTAAAGAAAAAAATAATCTTGATTCTTCTCTTTTAAGAACTGGACAAACTCTAGAGATTCCTTCTGTATCTAAATAGTAAATATTTATGTTAATTTCTCCCTGAATTCTGTGTTGATAGCACCTAATACCTGCATAAAATGGTATCTTCCTTTTATACGAAAAAAGGGGATTCCATGCGTTGTCCAAAATGTGGTTACGAAGAGTCAAAGGTTATTGATTCTCGCTCATCTGAGAATAACGATGCCATTAGAAGGCGTCGCGAGTGCATGTCCTGTAAGTTTCGTTTTACAACCTATGAGCGCTTAGAAGAGATTCCTATCACTGTAGTGAAAAAGGACGGTCATAAGGAGCCTTTTGATAGACAGAAACTTATGAGAGGCCTTGTCGCTGCAACAGTAAAGAGAGACATTTCTGTCGCCTCTCTTGATCACTTTATTGATGGGATTGAGTCTCAAATTAGAGATAAAGGTCAATACGAGATTAAATCTGAAGACCTTGGAAGTATTGTTCTTAAAAACCTGGTTATGCTCGATAAGGTTGCATACATTAGGTTTGCTTCTGTCTATAGAGATTTTAAAGATGTTGATGAATTTAGTGCAGAATTAAGGAGCTTAAATTAATGAGCAATTTTGATATCCAGCTACCAATTAAACGTCTTGATCCTACTGTTGAACTTCCTTCATACGCATATACAGGAGATGCTGGATTAGATCTTAGAAGTGCAGAAGATGTTGATCTTGCTCCTTTTGAGCGCAAACTTATCTCTACTGGTTTAGCAATTGCAATACCTGATGGATATGCTGGTTTTGTTCAGCCAAGAAGTGGCCTTGCTCTTAAGAAGGGTCTTTCTATGGCTAATACTCCAGGTCTTATTGATGCTCATTATCGCGGAGAGCTTAAAGTCTGCGCCATTAATTTAGATAGCAAAGAAACTATTCATATTGAGCGCGGCGAGCGTATAGCACAGCTTGTAATTCAACAAGTTCCTGTTGTGCAGCTAGTTGAAGTTGATGAGCTTGATCAGACTGATCGTGGTACTGGTGGATTTGGTTCAAGCGGAATTCAATAATTTCTTATTTTGTTGATAAGCGCTGCGGCGTTTACATAAAGGAAAAGTCTCTTTAGGAAGGAAGAGCTTAATGGAGAAGTTCTTTAAGGTAGCTGAGCGAGGCAGTAATCCCGCTCAAGAATTTAGGGCTGGAATTACTACATTCCTCGCAATGGCATACATTATTGCAGTAAACCCAGCTCTTCTTGCTGCTGCAGGTGTTCCAGTTTCGGCAGCTATTACTGCTACCTGTCTTGGTGGCGGCATTATGACCATTTTGATGGGTCTTTTCTCTAACCGTCCACTTGCCTGTGCATCTGGCATGGGTGTTAATGCTGTTGTTGCATTTTCTCTAACTCCAATTACAGGTGGAGATTGGCACGCATCAATGGCAGTAATCTTTATTGAAGGCGTAGCTATTCTCCTTTTGGTTCTCTGCGGTCTTCGTGAAGCAATCATGGATGCAATTCCTGTAAACCTTCGTCACGCAATCTCTGTTGGCTTAGGTCTTTTTATTGCATTGATTGGTTTAAAAAACAGCGGAATTATCATTGCCAATGAGGCCACACTCGTTGCTCTTGGTAACATTTTCTCTCCAACTTTTATTGTTGGTGTAATTTCTATTGTCGCTACTGTCATTCTTTACTCTGCTCGTGTTAAAGGTTCTCTGCTTATTGGCATTATTCTTGCTGTACTTGTTGGTATTCCTCTTGGAGTTACCGCAAGTCCTACAGGCATTGTATCCGGTCTTGATTTCTCTACTTTTGGCGCACCATTCTTGACAGACAAAGCTGGCGTCATGGGTATTGTTAAGGCTCTAACCACTCCAGTTCTTCTTGTATTTGCATTCTCTTTGATGATGTCTGACTTCTTTGACACTATGGGCTCTGCTATGGCCATTGCTAAGCAGGGAGACTTCCTTACAGAGGATGGTAATGTAAAAGACATTAAGCAGATTCTTGTAGTTGACTCTGCTGCAGCGGCTGCAGGTGGCCTCTTTGGAGCTTCTTCTATTACTACCTTTATTGAGTCTGCATCTGGTGCTGCTGATGGTGGTCGAACTGGTCTTTCATCTATTTTTACCGGTCTATTATTTATTGCTTCAGCATTTATTGCACCACTTATTTCTATTGTTAGCTCGGCAGCTACTTGCGGTGCACTGGTCCTTGTTGGCTTCTTGATGATGTCTGAGGTCACCGAGATTGATTGGAATGATCTTCTCGAGGGCTTCCCAGCATTCATGGTCATTGCTGGAATTCCAATGACATACTCAATTTCTGACGGCATTGGTTTTGGATTTATTTTCTACGTTGTTGTTGCTCTTGTTACTGGTAATGCTAAGAAGGTAAAGCCTTTGATGTGGGTAGCAACGCTCGCATTTGTTGCTTATTTCATTATTGCTAACTAGTTGTAGCGCTAGGAGAGGCGCAACTAAGATTGTCTCTTAGTCGCGCTTTTTCTAATTGTGTATAGATTGTGTACAATTTATTTATAAAAAATAACTGATAACGATTGTCACTAATGGGGTATAACGAAGCCAGTTACGATTGATACGATTGGAGCCAATCATGGCAGATGTTATTACTAAAGACCTTGTGATTGTTGGCGGCGGTCCTGCAGGACTTTCAGCAGCAATTTATGCAAAACGTGCTCTTCTTGATACTGCTGTTTTGGAAAAACAGGCTGTAGGTGGCCAGGTCATCACCACAACTGAGGTTGAGAATTACCCTGGTATGCCAAATACTGATGGCTTCACTATTTCAGATACTCTTCAGAAGCAGGCTACAGACCTGGGCGCAGAGATTGTCATGGCTAATGTCCTTTCTATCGTTAAGGATCCAGAAACTAACTTCTTTGTGTTGGAGACTTCTGAGGGAACCTACCACGCAAAGGCTGTCATTGTTTCTGGTGGTGCTAATCCTCGTCACGCTGGCTTTGCCAACGAAGAGAAATTCACTGGCAAGGGTGTTTCTTACTGCGCTACCTGCGACGGAATGTTCTATCGCGGTAAGCAGGTATTTGTTATCGGTGGTGGTAACTCCGCTGTAGAGGAGTCTCAGTTCCTCGCTCGCTTTGCTGATAAAGTAACTCTTATCGTTCGCAAGGATCACCTAAGAGCTAACGCAACTGCAATTAAGCAGTTTGAGGAGAACCCTAAGACAGAGATTCGCTATCTGACCAGCATTACAGCAGTTGATGGCAATGATTTGCTTACCTCCATCACTTTCCGCAATAACCAGACGGGAGAAGAGCACACAGAGACCTTTGATGAGGGTAGCTTTGGCATCTTTGTCTTGGTAGGCCGTGTACCTTCAACTGAGCTTCTGACAGATCTTGTAGACCTTGACCAGCAGGGATATGTCCTTACTGACGAGCGTATGGCTACTAAAACACCTGGTCTCTTTACTGCAGGAGACCTTAATAAGAAGCCGCTGCGTCAGATTATTACCGCAGCTGCAGACGGTGCTATTGCCGCAACTTCTGTGGCATCCTATCTTGGACAGCCTGTCGAGGGCTAAGAGTTTCTCGATAAGAAGCTTTATCTTTTGATATCAATAGGGGGCCGTAAGCAATTACGGTCCCCTTATTATTTCTTTGGCGAGAAGAACTACTAAAGGTCAATCCAATATCTCTGTTTAAGCACGTCATCCTCATCAAGAACTTCGTTCTCTAGTATTCCACCATTATTGATAATAGACTTTGCCGAGCCGATATTATCTTTGCGACAGCACATAAGAACACGCTCGATACCAAGTTTCTTACATTCTTTGAGCGCAAGTGCAATCATTGCTGTTGCATAGCCTTTTCTTCTCTCACTTGGTCGAATTCCATCACCAATATGTCCGCCACTATGTAGAAGTCCCTCATTAAGGTAATGGCGAATATTTACAGCTCCAACAAAGATGTTTTTATCGTAGTTATAGCAAAAGAGGGTTGTTGTAGGCACTCGACCAGCTGGAGCTGGTTCCTTTACGTCTAGTTGTTCTAGATAGTCTGCAAAGTCATGGTGATCAAATCTAAAAATGCATCTTGGAGATGGATTTGTATGATTTGTCTCGATATCATGTTTCCACTCATCAAGCATCTCTACGAGCTTGGCTTTATTTTCTTCACTTGGTTTGATAAGAGCAATATTCATGTAATTCCTTAAGCTTTGAGTTTTAATTCCTTAAGTTTTGAGTTTTAGGAATATTAGCCTAGTTGAAATTCAATTTAGCTTTTATAGCAATAATTTGTGTATTTTGTAACAATACATACCCCTGTTTTCCTGCTGTTTTATGTATTTATGCAGGTAGATTGCTTGTATAAAGTAAGAAGGGGAGTAATAAGGCAAAAATAGAACAGTGTCATTCAATGAGTTGTTCAGTAGTTTTAAGTTACAGTTGGAAATTGGAATTGTTTATAAGAAAGTTCCTACGAAGGCTTGAATACGGTTTATAAAAATGTAAATCGGACAATGTGAAATTCAAGATTAAATATTAGCTATGTTATTGATTTTGGAATGATCAAGAAAGAACTATGTTATTGATTTTGGAATGATCAAGAAAGAACTATGTTATTGATAATTTAGATAGTGAGTACTTAGAATCAAAGAGATGTAAGAAAGCTGTGTAATCAAGTCGCCTTTGTAAGCTCAAATTACTAGAGGTGTAATTACTCATGACAAAGTAAGAACGTGGCTTAAAACGGCTCTCAGAGGCTCATTTTTTGAAGTAATAAAACGTAGAGAATGAAAGTCGATACAGGGTTAAAGTATTTTGGTTTTCTTGATGTACAGAAGCCCTCACATGCTGTTCTAATATATAAAAGTCTGATAATCGATATTATGTAAACTAATGAATTACAAAAATAGGAGAAGGATTTTGAGCCCCTCTCCCTTGATATAAAGTAAGTGACAACAATAACCACTATACCGATGAGTCAGTCATTACGTTCAATTTTAAAAGGACATCACTTTCATATACTTCATCAAAAATAATAAGAATTTTGTCTAGTGCCATAAGCTCTGTTTGACCGTTTGGAATAATTTCTAAACCGGCGCGATCAATAGTAACTACTCTTGCTTTATCTGGCCATGGAATATCTTTTAACAATTTGCCTTCAACAGGGCTTCCTTGTCCAATGGTGAACTCATGAAGGATTTTCTCGCCAGAATTTAATGTTTGTTTAGGCTCCCCTTTCTTAGTAGCTAAGAAATCTGCAAGTAAGTGCTCGTAGAATGGGTCAACACGAAGAATATTTGCAGTCACATAAGACACAATAGCAACGGCTGACATGGCCATAAGTGCCTCAAGAGAGCCAGTCAGCTCAAATATAAGCACTACTCCGGTAACAGGAGCTCTGACTGCCCCTGCAAAAATGCCTGCAACTCCCATGGCAATAAAGTTTGGTGCATATGCCATTGGAATTCCAAAAAGATGGGTAGCTACCAGGGCAAACAGTGTTCCAACTAGTGTTCCCATAACAACCATTGGAAAAAGCGTTCCACCAGGTGTTCCTGCAGCAAAACAAGTAGTTGTAAAGATATATTTACCCAGCAAAAGTGCTATTACCATGAGCTCGGTAAGAGTGGCTGGCTCTTTGATTTTCTCGATAATGGCATCGCCGCCGCAAAGAAGGTCTGGCCAGGTAAAAGCCATAATTCCAGCAAGCATAAATGGAATAATTAACCTTGAGAAAGGCACAAATTTAGTGATTTTTCTGTAGAGTCCCTGTGCAAAGAACATTCCTTTATTGTGGAGAGCGCCCAATAAACCGCAGATAATTCCTACAAAAAGCACAAAGGCGTAGTCAACATGAGGAAGCGGAGCCACATACGGAAGCTGAAGAACAGGCTTCATTCCAAGCACATTGGATACAAGAAAGTCAGCGCCTACTGATGCAGTCATTGCCGAGATAATCAGTGGAGCATGAAACTCTTTCTGAATCTCCTCAATAGCAAATAGTGTGCCGGTAAGAGGCGCATGAAAAGCAGCAGACATACCTGCTGCTGCACCACACGTAACCAGAAGACGTTCTTCTCCCCTTTTGCGTTTAAGGAACTTAGAAACCGCCTTACCAGAAACAGCGCCTAGCTGCACCGCTGGTCCTTCTCGGCCCATTGAAAGACCGCCAAAGGCAACTAGTACACCCTGAATAAACTTGACAGGAAGAACTCGGTACCAAGGCATGTCAGCAGACCCCATAACCTCAGCATTGGTCTGAGGAATGCCAGAGCCTGATGTATAGGGTTCAAACTTCATGAGCAGGCAAACGGCCGCCATAAGAATGAGAAGAACGGCAAACCAAAGAAGAATATAAAGCCAATTACCTGCGATTGATTGGGTAATCGAGCGCATTTGAGCTTCAGCAAAAGAGAGGCAAAGTCGATACAGTGTGACTACGCCACCGCCGATAAGGCCAACAAGCAGGCCTTCTCCAATAAGAGCTACCTGAAACCTACGAGAAAAGTGACGCTCAATAACGTTAGTCTTATGTTTGAGATGAAACGCCACAATCTCCCCTTGCGTTTAATACTTAATGAAAAGCACGTAAAGCGTACTTGGATATTGTACGACTTTACGTGCACAGAGTTAAAAATTAGTACAGAAAATTGTACAAACTCAGTAGGTTTACCAGGCTATTGGTTAGCCAGAGAATGGTCCTCCACCATAGCAGGCGTAAACAGGACCTTCGATAACACCGAGGGACTCGTTAGCAGCGTGAATCATGCGACCACCGCCAATGTAAATTCCAACATGCTCATAGCCAGGACGTGTGAAAACAATATCGCCATAGTTAAGTTCATCTAGGGAATCATGCCAGTTACCAGCTGCGCGAATAGCACGACCGATAGTTCCTGCGGTACCTGCACGATAACCGAGGAAGCAGTAGTAAACCAAGCCACCACAGTCAAAGCCTGAGGCAGGAGAAGCTCCGCCCCAAACATATGGATAGCCAATGCAAGCGTAAGCGGTAGCAACACCGCCACCTGCAGCTGGATAGCCACCGCGACTACCAGAGTTAGAACTGCTGCTAGAGCTGCTAGAACTAGAAGAGTTAGAGCTTGAAGAACTAGAGCTTGAAGAGCTGGAATTAGAAGAGTCAGAGCTTGAAGAACTAGAGCTTGAATTGCTAGAGGAACTATCGTTTGACTCAGAACTATTAGATGGAGTCTCACGAGTTACAGTCTCAATTGCATATGCTACGTTGTTATTAGCCGAAGCAGCTTCCTGAGCAGCAAGTTGTGCTTTTACCTCTGCATCAAGGGAGTCATAGTAAGCCTTAGCTTCTGCAACCTGACTCTGAAGACCATCTGCAGTGGTTTTCATCTCTGCGACCTGAGCCTGAAGATTCTCCTGCTCAGCCTGAAGCTCAAGCTGCTGAGCCTGCAGTTGATCACCAAGAGTTTTAACGGTATTAATAGAGTCAGCCTCTTGCTTGCTAGTGCGATCCATATAGTAGACACGGCTGACAAAGTCTTCTGGGCTAGATGCTCCAAGGAGGAAGTCTAAAGTCTCCTGTGGGCCTGCCTTATAAGCACTCTTCATTGCTTCAGAAAGAACAAGACGCTGCTTGTTAAGCTGGTCCGTGGTCTCTGCAATCTGCTCCTGAACCTCACCAATCTTGTTATTGGTGGCGTCAAGTGCATAGGTTTTCTCGTTAAGGTTATCCATGGCCTCTGCAAGAGCTGCTCCAAGGGAGTCTAGCTGGGCAGATGCGGCCTCAAGATCACTTTGTGGGTCTGCAAATAGCTTGGCTGGGGTAAGCAGCGTAGCAGCTACACCAAGACCTGCAAATAAGAGAGCGTCTCGTCTTGTGAAAGATCGGCGCTGTGACATATAAGCTCCTTCCGCAAAGCACGATAACAATTGGGCAACGTGTTGCTTTGCTTTGCCATCTAGGATAGCTCATTTGATTAAAAATCAAAGTCAACTCGCCGATTTCTTGGCGAGAAACCCGTGTTAGCGGAAAGCTAGCCTATTAATTGTTTGTATAGTTTACCCTGAAATAGGTATCTCATACAAACTTCTGACTGCATGTAAGCAGTTATTTGTCAGAAGACAACCTTAATTGATTGCAATAATTTATGTTTGACCTGCAATTATGGAGAAATTCTATCAATTATTAAAAGTTTACAGTGATTAACAAAATATCCCATTCAAATAAAAGACTGGCAAGCTTAAAAACTTGCCAGTCAAAAATATGAGATGTAAGTAGGTCCGTTTAGTGCACCTTAATTAACGTGTAGATCTCCTGATCAAAGCATTTTCCAATGATCTCTCTTGGGTGGAGGTAGCAAAGCTCCAGTGCGAACGCAAAGCCAGCTACTTTTGCACCGGCCTTCTCGGCAAGTTGAGCACAAGCAACACAGGTGCCACCAGTGGCTACCAAGTCATCAGCAATAAGAACTACATCGTCAGAGGTAAGAGCATCTGTGTGAATTTGAAGCTCGCTGGTACCGTATTCAAGATCATACGCCTGTGCGTAAACATCGCGAGGAAGCTTGCCTGGTTTACGAGCAGGAACAAAGCCTGCTCCTAGCTTGTAGGCTACTGGAGTTCCAACAAGAAATCCACGAGCTTCTGCGCCAATAACCTTGGTGATTCCAGCATCTGCAAAGTGCTCTGCAATGTCATCAACAACTGCATGAAAGCAATCTGGATCTCTAAAAAGTGGAGTTACATCTTTAAAAATAACGCCTGGCTCTGGATAGTCAGGAATACTAATGATGTGGCTCTCATAATCATACGTAGACACAATGTCCTCACATTCAAAAATTTGCTGAGTAGAGTAGTAATATAAGCCTAGATTACTCGTCTAGGTGCATATCCTTAAAAGATTCACGAACTAATTTGGTAATAAGTTCATTTCTAACCGCATTGGTAAGACCCAACATACGGGTTAGAGCAGCCGTAAACTTCTGACGAGTCTCATCTGTATGGTCTACCTCAACTCCCCCGCCTTTTTTGGCGTATACAACTAGAGATTTAGCAAACATACTAGATTCTCGATTTGCAGCCATAACGTATTGGCGGAGGTTCTTGGGCTCAAATCCAAAGTGACGAAGCTCGCTACAAAGACGGATCAGAGTAAGGTCTTTGCCGTCAACAAGATCTCTTCCATGTGGAGAACGCTTTAAGGTAATAACGCCCGCCTCGGAGAGCTGTCTAACAAAGCTAACAGAGCATCCCACAATTTCTGGGATACGATCAATGGCATGATATTTCTGCACAACCTCAGGGTCATCTACAGGCACAACAATGGCGTCAGCGTGTGTAGCGCCTAAAATTGCCTGAGATACTTGTTTTCCATCAAGCTGAGGTTGAGCCTGGCGAGAAGAACCTTGAGCTTCAGGCGCTGCAGGAGCCTCGTCGAGAGTTACTTCATCAGTCCTACCTTTAGTTTGCTGTTCAGCTTTAGGGTTTTTATCTTGTCTATCAAGCTCTTCTTTAATAACAGAGAGCGGCATAAAGCGGCTTTTCTGTAGGTAAAGAATAGTTTCTAGGCGCTTTACGTCTTTTTGGGAATACAGACGATAACCACCAGCAGTTCTAGTTGGTGTAAGTAACCCCTCATCCTGCAAATACCTAACTTTAGAAACGCTCAAGTCTGGATAGAGGGTCTGCAATTTCTTAACTACTTTACCAATAGTAAGAAAACTTGAATCAGCCATAAAGCTATCCTTTAACCTTAAGCTGAAACTCTACTGGTGTGGAAAACCATACGGAAGGTTCCAATCTGAATAGTAGAACCATCACGTAGCGTTGCTTTGTTAATAATGGCGCCATCAACCCAGGTACCATTGAGAGAATCAAGGTCCTCAATAGTTGCATAGCCAAGAGCAAGATTAGAAAGATCAATAGAAGCATGATTTCTAGAGACTGTCATGTCGTTCAAGAAAACACTACTCTTTGGATCTCTACCAAGAGAAATCTGTGGAAGATTAAGCTCAAAAGTTTGACCAGTCTGTGGTCCCTTAACAATAGTAAGGACAGGGTGAGCTGGTTTTTGTTGAGCCATAAGGTCTGGAACCGTAGCGTCAGCTGAGGGCATGCGGAAAATCTCTGTTGAGTCTGGTGACTGCTGTTTGATGTCGTCAGTTGACATGGTTTCTCCTTAATTTGGTTACAAGATAATAATAACGCTTAACGACACGCAATGCAGTCCATTTCGATGAGTGCACCAAGTGGTAACGCAGAAACTTCAACAACTGCTCGAGCGGGTGCTGGAAGAACAAAGTACTCCCTATAAATTTCGTTTACCTTAGGTAAATCATTAATATCGGCAAGATAAATAGTTGTTTGAGCAACATCAGAAAGCGTGCAACCCGTTTCTGCCAGAATTGACTGAGCAAGATGGATGACGCGAGTAGTTTGCTCTTCAATTCCACCATCAATCAGTTTCTTTGAATCTTCTGGAGAAATTGCAATTTGACCAGTTACAAAGACTAATCTACCTGCTGTAGTACCCTGAGAGTATGGCCCCATTGGAGCAGGAACACCTACCGCATTAATTGCATATTTCATAGCAAATCTCCCCTTGCACCAATGAAATCATCAGTGTTTCTGAGCAAACCCCAACCATTAAGTTTATCTTTAGCTAATACCACTTTAGTGTTACTTACAAGTTGTAAAAACCATGGAAGGTATTTTTTGAGACCTTCGATAAGCTGTTTGTGTCCCAGTGGATGAACGCTTTCAAACGAAAGCAAGCTTCTAAAAAGAATCACTATATGTACTGGGGGAACCATAACTAGATATGCAGGAACCGCCTTAGTTGAAACGTTAGCTACAAGAGCTGGGATTGTTTGGTCAAGTATAAGATTACAGAGGTTTGAGCTTTTTGGAAGCTTCTGTTCCCCCAGATAATCCATAAGAATCTTTTTAGCTTTTTTACCAGCAAGCAGAAGGGGCGTTAGTAGTGGAGTTGCATCATCTAAAGAAACCTCAGCATAAGGAGATATACCGTTTTGCTCAATAGAAGCAATAATAGAAAGCCATTCCGAAAGGACAAGTGAGCGTTCTGAAGTGTCAAGTACTACGTACTCATTTTGACCAGAGCGTGCGAGAAGCCCAATAGAAGATAGAGATCCATCTCCTGTAAGCGCACATTCAAACGACGCCTCTCCTACCGCTAGTTTTTTACCTGCAAAGACTGTTTCAACAAAATTTTGAGCAGTTGCTCCATTTACAAGCGTATAACTAATGCCACTAAGATCAATAAGAGCACAGTCCTTCAGAGCTTCTTCAACGGGTTTCTCGCCATAAAAAGATTGGGCTAAGGTAAAACCTTCAGTTGAGGTTGAGAATTGAGCTCCAAGATATTCAAGCTCGGTATGAAGGATAGAGCGTTTTTGCTCAGACATTAGTTTCTCCCAAAGAGATATGGAGTAACCGAATAAAGGTCAAAGAGGTTGTAGGACGGAATAGTCCAGAGCGTAAGATGTGCCTGCGTAATAGTAGTGCCTACCTGTACAGAATCCTGTGACCAGTCCGTTGAAGAAATCAGCTGATTGTTGGCTACTGGATAGTTTGGAGAAAGCATAGTTGTCTGATAGGTAAAGTCTTTAGAACCAGGCCACGCCATATACGTGGTGGAAGTTGACGGTTTAACTACAGCAGAGAGCAAAAAGTTGTCCTCACTAAGGCGAATCTGAATAACTTGATTAGCTCGCTGTACGCTTACACGGTTGTAATTGCGATAAGCCCAGTTCATTAAAATGGCAGTGTCGTCAAAACGACCTTGCGTAGTTTGACAGCCAAGAACACAGGTATAAAGCGTAACGTTCCCGCGCTTTGAAGCTCCTAAAAAGGCGGTACCGGAGTCCTCTGCGCCTGTTTTTATGCCAAGAAGTCCCCGGTAGGTGTCCATAAGGTCATCTGTTGAGTGGAACGTGCGCTGCTCCCCTCCTACCGTTGTAGTGTATGACCTGGTATGTACGGCGCTTGTAATGAGCGGATAGTGCTCGCGCGCATAGCGACCCATCAGGGCAAGGTCACGTGCCGTAGAATAATGACCATCGGCATCTAGGCCGTGAGGATTTTGAAATTGTGTATGAGTCATACCAATTTCAGCGGCCTTCTTGTTCATTTGATCAACAAAAGCCTGTTGAGAGCCAGATACGTTAATGGCTATGTTGTATGCCGCATCATTTGCGGAATACACAAGCATCATCATAATGAGCTGCCTGAGCGTTGGGGTGTCGTTAGCAGTTAAACCTGCAACTTGCGAGCCTTCTTCAAAATTTGGAACAGTGATTTCACAAGGTTTATCAAGATCAACGCCTGAATCAAGGGCAACAATTGCTGTCATAACCTTAGTAATGGATGCCATTGGAAGCTCTTGGTCTGGATTTTTACTCCAGAGAACATTTCCTTGAGCGTCGGTAACAATGGCAGTAGTTGCTTCGGTGAGTTTTGGCTCATCTGTTACGGAAGACTTGTTAGAAGAGGTATTTTCTGCCAGAGCCGTAGTTGTAGGAGCAAAGGGAGCAGCTAGAACAAATACAAGTAGAAAGCTAACAAGAAAAGCCAGCATCTTGTGAGAGAGCTGGCGCAAAGATACGTGGTTGTGTTGAAGGAAAGTCATAAACAACCTAACTTATGCTTGAGTGTTTTTACTGTCTTTAACTATTTTAGCCGCTTCAACAGTATAAACAATGGCAGTAATTGCCGAGAAAACAATTCCGATATAGACAAAAAAGATGCCTAAGGCACTGCTTTCAAAGTTAAGTCCTGGAAGCCAACTGACGTTTATTAAACCAAGGCCGGATACAACTGGAAAACCTAATAGAAGCAGGCTAAAACCAGTCATTAAGAAAGCGGTTGCAGCTTTACCAACATAGACAACATCAATAGGACGTCTGCGAATTTTGCGAACTGCAAGTGCACCAAGAGTAAGGTAAACGTCACGACCAATAACAAACAGCGGAATCCAAAGAGGAAGTTCGCCAATAATCAAAAGACCAAGAACACCTGTAATAAGAAGGACTCGATCCATGATTGGGTCCATGATTTTACCCAGCCAGCTAACAGTTTGTGTTCTACGAGCAACCTGACCGTCAAGAAAATCAGTGACAGCTGCGGTTACATAACAGCCAAGGGCAACCCATCGATTTCCTCCTGTAGAAAAGATTACAAGAAAAATAATCGTAAGGATTAATCTGCAAAAGGTAATAACGTTTGCAACAGTAAAAATAGCGTTAGACGGATTGTTAGAACTACCAACTGGATCGGTAATAGTTCCTTCTGCCTGTGCTTTTGCCGCATCGGCATCTGCTGCTTCTTTAATTTGGGATGCTACTTGATTTGCTAGCTGCTGCCTAGTTTGCAACGAATCTCTCCCCTTTTTTGTAGAACAAAACCTGTGTTTATTTTACCGTAAGTTACGCGATAGCAAATTATTGGCACATTTGTTTAACAAAGGACACAAGAACGCGAATACCCTGGGCATAAACGCGCTTCTCGATACGCTCGTCAATGCCATGAACGCCATTTGCCTCATCTTCTGGCGTTGGCCTAAAAGGACAAATGCGCAGAATAGAATCGCAAATTCCCTCATAGCGAACAGAATCAGTGCCACCACACACAAAAGACGGTACAAAAGTAACACCGGGATGGTAATGCTCCATGATGGCTTTGAGCTCTTGATAGCCGGCACCGGTTGGAGAATCTATTCTTCCTGCAGGAGTGGAGTGTAAAGCCTCAACCTCAATGGAAGGGTCAATCTGTGCTACCACCTGTTTAATATGTTCAACGGCTCCTTCAATACTTACACCAGGAAGTAGTCTAATGTTAATAGTTGCGCTCACATTACCAGGCATAACGTTTGCCGCACTACTTGAACCTTCAAGCATGTTAAAAGCATACGTAGTGGTTACAAAGGGAAAGAGTGCTTTGACCTGAGCTGCGGCAAAAGCAATCTTATCTGCATTGAAATCTACGTCATCTACCAGGGATGCAAAGGGCTCTTCAGTAATTTCTGGTGCAAGAACCTTAAAGGTTTCTTTAACAATGTCATTAAGCTCAGGTTGAGGTTTAGCCTCAGAAAGAGCAGCAAGTGCGCAGCTCAAATGTTCTAGCGAAGTTCCACCAAATGGATTAGAGGAATGTCCACCATGACCAGCTGCAGTAAGCTTAACGTTCAAGAAGCCTTTTTGTGAGATGCAGATGTCGGCTACGGTAGCCTGAGGCGCACCGTAAGCACTGCCGTCAAAAAACGTTGTGGTGCCCTCGTCTAAAAGACAAGCCGTACGCATTTCTCGCGAAACCATCACCTCTGCAAGTCTGGTAGCGCCATGGCTTAAGACTTCTTCATCTTCGCCAAAAGCCAGGTAGATAGAGCGCCTTGGCGAGAAACCCTGTGAAAGCAGATACTCCAACGCCTCAAGCTCTCCCATGAGCATGTCTTTGATGTCTAGAGCGCCTCGTCCCCAAACGTAGGTGTCATCAACATCTCCACCAAAGGGGTCGTGTGTCCAGGCGTTTTCTGTGCCGGGTACAACAGGAACAACGTCCTGGTGAGCAATAAGCATGAGTGCAGGAAGTTTAGGGTTAGATCCTGGAATCTCAATGAGGAGCGAGTGACCAATCACTTCAACGTTGGAAGCTGCGGTCATGACATAGGGAAAGCTATCAACAATGTGCTGTTGAAGGCCATCAAACTGCGACCAATCAGTTGTTTCAGCGCCTGTATACACCGTCTTAAACGATAACGACTTTGCAAGACGCTCAGACATTGCATCTATGTTGAGCTCTGGATATTCATCCTCGTGAGCAAAGTGGTCGTAAATATTCATAAATCCTCTAATAGTTAGCTTATGTTTGTTTCTGTATGGTAATGATAGCGGCTAATTTTATAGCATGATGATTAAATGCTGGTAGAATTAATAAAAAACGTATTTAACAGTTTTGCATTGGAAGTATTGATGATTAAGCTTGTTCTTTCTGATATGGATCAAACCTTAAAGCCGGCAAAAAATCCAACTATTTCTGATAGAACTCATCAGGCTATTAAAAATCTAAAATCAGCGGGTATTGCATTTGGACCAGCAACAGGTCGTTCAGTATATGATGCTCTTCCTTATCTGACATCTGATGTTTCGATGACAGAAACTGGTATTTTTGGCAGCGGCAAGCTTGCATATGCAAATGGAAAACTTGCCCTTAAAAAAGCCATTCCTTATGAAATCATGGAACGAATTTTTGAAGTTATTGCTCCTATGGGTGACGTTCTCATCTCTTATTGTGAGGAAGGTCCTCTTCAGCAACCATTGGATGCTTCCTTCAAATCATCTTGGGTTGTTGTAGGTACTACCCAAGAAACAATTGATTATCTTATTTCTGTCTCAGACGCTTTTGTTCCTGTATTGGGCCCAAAAACCATTCCTTTGAACACTGATTTTCTTGCTGCAGGTCTCTTAGTTCCGCTAGATCATGCTCGTCAAATAGAAATTATTTCTGCACTTAAAAAAGCGGTCCCAGAGATTGATTTAATGTGCTCCTACAAAGGTTGGTATGACATCAATCTGCACAATTGGAACAAGGCTCAGGCTTATGAAGTTTTGATTGACTCAATGGGTCTTTCTCCTGAGGAAGTAGTTGTATGCGGTGACTCTGGTAACGACATTGATCTTTTAAAACTTGCTCCTCATTCTTGCTGCATGGAAAATGGAACTGAAGAAGCTAAGGCGGCTTCTGCGTATTTGTTGCCAAGTGTGTACGAAGAAGGTGTAGCACAGCTTCTTGAAGCGCTTACAGAAGCACAAGGAGACTTTGCTGCTGCGGTTGTTCAAGCCGTTCTAAAGTAGAGCTCTATAAAATTATAATTTGATACAGAGCGTAGCTATATAGTCATTTCCATAGTGTGACAATCTATGCCTTTTATCACACGATTCATAGAAATCTACCATTGCGAGACCATTTTTAAGTTGACCTCTAATTTGAGTTTCTAGGGTATGGCTAAATTCATATCCATATGCTGGGTCTATGGTTATTTTGCCTTCATCTTCCAGCTTTTTTGAATTAAAAGGGATTGAATACTTTAAAAGTAATTCTTCATTGGGTTTGTCCCATACAACATCAGCATCGTACATGTATATCCAAGGATTCATAAATCCGACCATTAAAAGTCCGCCCTTTTTTAAAACACGAGAGGCTTCTTTATACATGTTCTCTAGATCTTCTATATATACATTTGAAACCGGATTAAAAATAATGTCAAAAGTTTCATCTTTAAATGGAAATGGTTTTGTCATATCGGCTTGAACGGTATTGATTTTTAGGCCTTCTCTTTGAGCAACCATCTCATCTTTTTGTAATTGTGATTTAGAAAAATCCATTATAGTTACGTCATAGCCTTTTGCGGCAAAAACGGGACCTTGCTGTCCACCACCACAAGCTAAACCTAATATCTTTTTTCCGGTAGCTTTTTCAAACCATTCTTTTGGAACTTTTTTGCCAACAGTTAATGCAACGGCAATTGGATTATTTCTAGCTTCTTCTAATTCTTCATGCGTCAATGGCTGGGTATAGTCATTGTTTACCTTATTCCATCTATCTTTATTTAATTTTAAGTAGTCATTCATCTTATAGTCTCCTCAAAATACTATTGTATTTTGATGTAAATTGGACACATTACCAGTACATCTTCTTACCTCTACAAATTATAAATTGTTTTCTTGATGTTTGTTACTCATGCAGTTTCATCTATTTTAAATAGCTCAATAGTATGTAATCCAGTACTCATAGTCTTATCTCAAAGTGGCATATTTGAATCGTAAAAAAAGTGGCTGCATTTGACGTGTCATCTGCAGCCACTTTTGTGTTACTTGCACGTGTTTAATCGCGTGTAGTCAATCGTTTTGACTCTGCGGGATTCTCCGCGTCTCTCCGGGTTTCTCCATACCCTACTTAATCAGTCCGCTGTTCCTTAGAAGCAACTCTATATCTGTGCCCTTGACAGCCTTGAGAGCTAGATTCAGAAGCATCTTCTCTTTGAATGAGAGAGGAGCCTTATCAAGCGTTTTCTTGTCCAAAGCATAGTAGGTTGCCTTTAGAAGCTCTCTGATATCGTACTGAGAACCCCAAACCTCTGGTACGCCCCTATCAACGTCCATCAGCGTGTAGACAGACTCCATACCAGTACGGATTGAATACTCCGTAGTAAAGATGGTGTCGCGAGGAGTCTCAGCAAACTGTCCAATAAAAGCAAAGTTAACGGAACCCTCAGGAACAACCAGAGGCCTGTCCTCAGCCTTTCTTGGCTGGAAGAATGCGTTGATGTAAGGCATGAAGCACGTAGTAGTATTGCAGCGGTTCTTTGCCCAGTCTTCAATCTTCTTGGTTGGAACGCCAATGTGGTAGAGCCACTCCTGGCACACTTCCTCACCGGTGCAGTTACGCATAGCCTTCTTAACAAAGTTACCAGGCTTGTTGGTGCTCAGTGCATAGACCCAGATAAGTACAGTGTCCTTGTCCTGTGCTTTAAATTGTGGCTGGCGATTAATAGTCCACGAGAGGTACCAGTTATCGGTACTATCCTTGACGGTTACAATACCGCCAGTTGTGACCTTACCTTCTCTTGGATCTCTCTTGCAGACGTCAATAATCTTCTTAATAATTTCTTCGTCTTTTGTCTGGATAGTGGCGCTCATCCAGTTGGTTGCCTCAAAGTCACTGCAGAAATTATCAGGGTTGCCGTACTCACCATGTTTGGCCTGAGCGGCAATATTCTTCCACAGATCCCAGGACTCTCCTACTCCGTTCCTCACATTGCTGATGTCTGGAGCGGTATTTTGATCACCATAGCAAGAGGTATCGGTGCAGCAACCATTGGTGATAAATACCAGATCATCTTCTGTTAGATCAATAGTCTGCTGAGAGCCATTTTTCTGATAAACAATCTGGGTTGCTACTTTTTTTCCATTGGTATCGCTGATGATGACGTTTTTGACGTCCATGCCGTAATCAACGCTGACGCCATGGCTCTCAAGATACCTAACCAGCGGCAAAATCATGCTCTCATACTGGTTGTACCTGGTAAATCTTAATGCCGTGAAGTCAGGAAGACCGTCAATATGATGGCAATACCTGCACAGATAGCGCTTCATCTCTAGAGCTGAGGACCATCTTTGGAATGCAAACATGGTCTGCCAATAGAGCCAGAAGTTTGTGTTCCAAAAAGAATCTGGAAGAACTTCGCTAATCTTCTTATCCTCAAGGTCTTTCTCAGGAGTCATAAACAGCTTAGCAAGCGCAAGTGAAGACTCCTTATCAAGATTGAACTTCTTGTCTGTGTGAGCGTCTTTACCGCACTTTTCAGAAGCTCTGCACAGTGAGTAGTTTGGATCGTGCTTGTTGAGCCAGTAGTACTCATCAAGTACTGAGACGCCAGGTGTTTCAATAGATGGAACGTCTCTAAACATATCCCACATGCACTCAAAGTGGTTGTCCATTTCGCGACCACCGCGCATATAAAAGCCTTTGCTTATATCTTTGCGACCATCGCAACTTCCGCCAGCAAGTTCAAGTTTCTCTAGCAGATGAATTCTTGAACCCAAAACTTGGCCATCGCGAACAAGATAAAAAGCAGCTGCTAGTCCCGCAAGTCCTGTTCCAATGATATAAGCTGATTTTTTGTCGGCATCTTTGGGCTTTTCTGGTTTAGCAAACGATTCATACGTTCCAGCAGAGTAGTACATAACTTCCTCCTTAGTTTTCCGCTTAAATACCTGGGAAAATTAGTAAGTCGCCCTACTTCTTATACACTATAAACTTATAAACTGATAAAGAAAATGCACAAAAAGAACGATTGCCGCTATCCCGCTAAATTGCTTCAAAAATAGCAATTAATTTGGCTTTTTTCGCAGGTAACAATGTGCTTAACTTATCTCAGTTAGACAAAGCTAACTTTATTCTTTTATGTCATGAAAGGGGTCTTAGTATGGAAGCTGGTCACGAGTTTTTACTTCGTATGGGCAAGACAAGACTGCGCCCCGGAGGTATTGAGGCAACCAATTGGCTGCTTAATTCTGTAGAGATTACGCCAGAGTCTCAGATTCTTGAGGTGGCTTGTAACATTGGTACAACCACGGTTGAGCTGGCAAAACGTTTCCACTGCCACGTAACCGCAATTGACCTTAATGCAGACGTACTTCCTAAGACAAAGGAAAATATAGCGAGAAACAACGTCGAGCAGTATGTAACAGTGGAACAAGGAGACGCTACTGACCTCTCCTACCCCGATGCCAGCTTTGATGTTGTTATTAATGAGGCAATGCTCACTATGCTTTCTGATCAGCAGAAAGAGGCAGCTGTAAAAGAGTACGCGCGCGTGCTCAAACCAGGTGGTGTGCTACTTACCCATGACGTTCTTCTGCTCAAAGAAGACGATGAGTTGGTTCATGAACTCTCAAGAACCATCAACGTCAACGTCAAGCCACTTACCCTTACAGGTTGGAAGAACCTCTTTGAGTCGGCGGGTTTCTGTCCAGAGACAAAGAACGGCAAGATGACGCTTATGAACCCAGCGGGACTTATTGCGGACGAGGGCGCTGATGGCGCCCTGAGGGTCATGAGAAACGGTCTTAAGCCAGAGAACACTAAGATGTTCACCAATATGTTTACGTTCTTTAATGATCACGCTGATGACCTCAACTACATTGCCGTAGTGAGCAGAAAGCCAAGATAGCCGTCGTTACAAGATAGTTGTCTCACAAGCAAGGTATCGTCTCAAGAAAGGCGTACGTTCGCCCCAAACAGACGTCAATCGAGCTAGACTTGGGCTCGATAGCAGAGAAGGAAGCTGGTTGCACCAGCTTCCTTCTTTTTTGATGCGTGTTATGTCTGGAGCTTACTTGGCCTTTGCGCAGGCAGCCATAGCAACAGAGCCAATGTAGTTGACTGGGTTGGTGAAGTTTGGCTGGAACAGAAGGTCAACTGCTGCAAGGTTATCAATGGTCATACCAGCGGCAATGGCAACGGAAACAACGTTTGCCGCCTGAGCAACATCGTCATGTGTCGAGAAGAACTGTGCGCCCTTAATTAGACGAGTCACTGGATCCCAAACGAGTGTTGCGGTAACAGGCTCGGTGGTCAACATGAACTCAGGACGGTAGTTCTCGGTGATGGAGACAGAATCGTATTCGTAGCCACGAACCTTGCCTCCCTCAACGGTGAGGCCCGCTGCTGCCATGGAGTAGTTGTAGAGCTGAACTGCGCTGGAAGCCTGAGTACCTGCATAAGCAGCGGTTGGCTCAAGCATGTTAGGACCAACGTGTAGACCCTGGCGGACAGCGTTGGTTGCCAGAGGAATATAGTCCTCTTTACCAGTGACGTTAAAGATAATGGAAGCGGAGTCACCAGCTGCAAAAACGCCAGGCTCGCTAGTGCGCATGTACTCGTCGACCTTGATAGCACCGTTAGGCAGCATCTCAAGCTGGCCCTTAAAGAGGTCAGTGCGAGGCAGGAAGCCAATGCCCAGAATTGCATAATCTGCGGTGTAGGAGCCCTTATCGGTAACAACGGTGACGGAATCACCATTGTCCTCAAAGCTCATGACCTTCTCGCCAAGTGCAAGCGTGACGCCGTGCTCTTTGTAAGCATCCTCAACCTGATCGGTAATTGCCTTGTCAAAGTTCTTTGCAAGAACTCGAGGAAGCATATCGATGAGTGTAACAGCCTTCTGGCGCTCGGAGAGCTGCTCTGCAAGCTCGGCACCAATGTATCCAGCACCAATGACAATAGCGGACTTGGATTCTGCCATGGTGTCGTGAATGCGACGACCGTCAGCCCAGTTTTTGCACTGAAGAACGCGAGGTCCGTCAATACCAGGCAGTGGTGGAACAATTGGCTTAGAACCGGTGGTGACTACGAGGTAGTCAAAATCGTCCTCAAAAGCCTCACCAGTCTTGAGATCCTCCCACGCAACATGCTTGGTCTTAACGTCTGCGGAAGTAACGTTGGTGGTCATGTGGACGTGAGCACCAGCCTCTGCAAGGGCCTCTGGAGAGCTGTAGAACATCTTGTTAGGATCGCTTACGTGGTCACCTACCCAAAGAGCAATACCGCAAGATAGGAAGGAAACTGTGTCATTACGCTCAAAGACATGAACCTCCCAATCAGGATGTGCGCCTAGGATAGAAGATGTGGCAAAAACACCCGCGTGAGTACAACCGATAACTGCAACTTTAGTCATAGAAACCCCTCTTTTAAATGCTACTAATGACTAACATTAATTGTTACTTTGACAGTGGCATTATGCCACATTCTGTTATCGAGAAGAGCTTCATTCTTGAACGTTCTTTAATAAATCAAACATTTAGAATTCGTGAAGCAATTTGGTTAAAGAACTTTACACGATGGGGAGAAAAACTTACTGTTTGTACAGGTTAATTGTAAGGAGACGGGATGTTTGATCAGATCATTACAGAATGCACGATCTTTAATCCAACTCTTGAAAGAGCTTTCAGAATAGCTCCAAAAGAATTTGTCTCTGCATACCAGTGGTTTATTGATCATGAAGATAGCGAGATTGATAAACTTCCCCATCGATTAGAAAAAGGATTCACGGTTGGCGGCATTCCTATATCTAGAGACTCAGGAATTTATAGCCCATCCAAAGATAAAGTCTCTTATAAATTAAAAAGATATGCTCTCTCGGTCCATACCTCAAATGGTAATGGTCTTTATGAAGATGGAGAACCAATTTTCTATTCTGATGGTACTTGGTCTATTGAGTACAGCGAACACATTAAAACTCAAGGTAATCAAGTACAGTCAATGATGTACAACACACTCCTGATGAATTGCCTAAATGATGGTCTTCCTATTGGATTATTTATTAAAAATAAACATAAGAAATACAAGGTAATGGGGCTTGCGTTTGTTGAGCGCTATAACAGCGCAACTGGAATGTTTACCCTACATGGACCAGTTAATCCTAATACGGTCAATAATTCATCCTTTATTTCTGCAGGATTTGATGATCTTAAGTCTGATATTCAAAATCAGATTGAGCAGATTGATGACACAGACGAGCGAATTAAGGAATTCAGGGAGTCTGTTCGTAGGCAGGGTCAGACCCAATTCAGGAATGATTTATTAAAGGCATATGCTAATAGATGTGCTATTTCGGGAAACGATGTGCCTCAAGTTCTGCAGGCAGCTCATATTGGTCAATATCGTGGACCTAGAACACAAGTAGTTACCAATGGAATCCTTTTAAGATCTGATTTACACCTTCTTTTTGACGCACATTTACTTTCTGTTGAACCTGACAGTAAGCGTATTAGATTATCGAGGCTTTTGGATAAAACCGAATACGTTGATTTTAATAAAAAGCAGTTGCACATGCCTGTTTATCGTGAAGCTTATCCGAATGAAAAGCAGCTAGAAAGGCATTTTGATCAATTTATTGCTGAAACAGAGCTTTTAAAATAAGGCTTTATTGCATGATTTCTAGTTCGATCCATGAACAAAACTCGTGAGCAAAATATTGATTTGATTTTAGTAGATCAATATAAATCAGAAGATCTTGAAGTGAGGGATCAAAATTGTAACCATTTACATTCAAAAAAGAATATATAGCGATTGCAGCTAATAATTCATTTTGAGTATTAAGAGGTCTTAGATTAACGATATAGAAAGCATATGAAAACGCATTCCAGCTAATAGAAGGACATTCAATTTCAGTTAAAGGTACTTTGTCGTAGTTATCGCAGATTTGAGTAAAACACTCAAATGTAGCTCGACTAATTTGTATTTTTGGATCAACTACTTCACTCAGATTTTTTAGGTCACTAGGTGTAAGTTTTTTCATTTTTCCTCCGTAACAAAAGGAAGAATATCGATCTTTATCTGAGTTTAGCTATGGCTAAGCTAGATCCACAAAATCCACGATCAAAAAAACGCCTCCCAGCGCAAAGCTAGAAGGCGTTTTAAAGAAAGGACTAGAGGGGGTTTCTCGCCAATTAGGCAAGCATCTCTGCAAGATCCTCGGAAGCATCACCGATTGGGCCAATGCCGTAGTTCTCAACAAGAATGTTAAGGACATTAGGGCTGACAAATGCAGGAAGGGTTGGTCCAAGCTTGATGTTCTTGATGCCAAGGTGCAGCAGAGTCAGAAGGACGCACACTGCCTTTTGCTCGTACCAAGAAAGAACAAAGCTCAGTGGCAGATCATTAACGCCGCAGTCAAACGCATTTGCAAGAGCAGTTGCAATCTGAACAGCACCGTATGCGTCGTTGCACTGGCCAACGTCAAGAATGCGAGGAATGCCACCAATGGTGCCCAGGTCAAGATCGTTGAAGCGGAACTTACCGCAAGCAACGGTAAGAACAACGGAGTCTGCAGGAGTCTGCTCAACAAACTCGGTGTAGTAGTTACGACCAGGACGAGCACCGTCGCAGCCACCAACAACAAAGAAGTGCTTGATAGCGCCCTGCTTAACAGCATCGATGATCTTATCGGCAATGCCAAGAACAGCACCGTGGCTAAAGCCGGTGGTTACCTTGTGGCCACCGTTGATGCCGGTGAGCTCCTGAGCCTCAGCGTATCCGCCAAGTTCCTGTGCCTGCTTGATAACAGCGCTGAAGTCCTTCTTGCCGTTAGCGTCCTCGTCAATGTGAACAAGCTCTGGGAAGGCAACAAGCTCGGTAGTGTAGACGCGGTCCTTGTAGCTAGGACGAGGTGGCATGAGGCAGTTAGTGGTGAAGACAACAGGAGCTGGAATGTCCTTGAACTCCTTCTGCTGGTTCTGCCATGCGGTACCAAAGTTGCCCTTGAGCTGTGGATACTTCTTGAGCTCTGGATAACCGTGAGCTGGGAGCATCTCACCGTGAGTGTAGACGTTAACGCCAGTGCCCTCGGTCTGCTCAAGAATCATCTTGAGGTCAAGAAGGTCGTGACCGGAAACAACAATGAATGGACCAGGCTCAATAGTCAGAGGAACCTCAGTTGGAACTGGGGTGCCATAAGCGCCGGTATTTGCGCTGTCGAGAAGAGCCATGCACTTGAGGTTGACCTCGCCTACCTCAAGGGTAAGAGGAAGCAAAACGTCAACGGAGGACTCGGTAGCAAGAGCAGCAAGAGCCTTTACAAAGAAAGCGTCAACTGCGTCATCAGTCTTACCAAGAACGCGAGCGTGATAAGCGTAAGCTGCCATACCACGAATACCAAAGAGAATGAGGGACTTAAGGGACCTAATGTCCTCGTTGTCGGACCAAACGCCGCCAAGAGGAAGATCCTCAACAGGCTCTACGCCAGCCTCTGCGGCTAGACGGTTCTTCTCGTCACGAACCTGAGCAGTAACTGCGTCAACAGCGCCCTTGTCAAAGTTGACGTTGGTGACGCAGGTAAACAGACCGTCAACAATCAGCTGGTCTGCGCGGTTAGAGCGCTTGCCAGCAGCAAGCTCGGTGCGAGAAAGACCAACCAGAGCGCCAGTGAGCTCGTCCTGAGCAAACGCAACGTCAAAAGGCTTGCCGCAAACACCAGCGGCGCCAGTACAAGCAGTACATGCAGCGGTCTGCTCACACTGGAAACAGAACATCTTGTTATCCACTATTTTTCCTCTCCATAAAACCATATAGCGAGAAGAGATTTGCTCTTCTGGGTTTCATGATTACAGGAATGTGCAATAGTGTATGTTGTAATTACAACAAAAGGATTTCTGGTAGAGGAAATTTTGGAGAGAGTATGAACTTGCACGACATTAAGCCTTCATTTTTACTCAACACTGCGGTGTTCAAAGGCGTAAAGCCAGAGCAACTAGATGCTCTTATGAACCATTTATGTGCGGTGGTACACACATATAAACCTGGAGAAATTATTTTATGTGCTGGCGATAAGGCGCATCAGTTTGGCATTGTAATTTCGGGCGCTATCCATGTTGAAGGATCGGACGCACAGGGCAATATCTCTGTGATGGGAGCTTTTCATACGGGAGAAACCTTTGGAGAGGCGTATGCAGCCCTTGGAAACGTACCACTTTTGACCTCGGTCGTTGCAACAGAGAAATCGGATATTCTGCTGCTGGACGTGAGGCAAATCACTGCAAGAACGTGTGATATCTGTGGCGGCGTAGACATTATCACTAGAAATCTTATGGCTTCTATTGCAAGAAAAAACATTATGCTAAGCCGTCGTATTCAAGATGCCGCTCCAAAAAGTATCCGTGGCAAGCTGATGGCATACTTGAATACTCGCTCACAAGCAGTAGGTTCAACAGAGTTTGACATCCCCTACAATCGTCAACAGCTTGCAGATTATCTTGGTGTAGATAGAAGCGCCCTCAGCGCGGTAATATCTTCTTTAAGTAAAGAAGGTGTCTTTGAAGTAAAGCGAAGTCACTTCAAACTTTTATAACAACAATGCAGCCTAAGGAGGCTTTTATGGCAGAGATTTATTTAGCTGGAGGATGCTTCTGGGGACTTGAAGAGTACTTCTCCAGAATTAAGGGTGTTACTGCTACTACGGTTGGCTATGCGAACGGAAAGACCTTGGACACCAACTATCAAGAGGTCAAGGCCACAGATCATGCAGAAACAGTGCATGTAACCTATGATCAGAGCGTAGTAAGCCTCTATGACATCCTGCGTTATTACTTTAGGGTTATTGATCCCCTTTCAGTAAACAAGCAGGGTAACGACGTTGGTAGGCAGTATCGCACGGGCATCTATTACACAAACGATGCTGACCTGCCTGTTATTGAGCGCATTGTTGCTGAACAGGAGACTCTTTTTGGTCAGAAGCTTGCCGTCGAGGTTGAGCCACTGGATAACTACGTACTTGCCGAGGAATATCATCAGGACTATCTGAAGAAGAATCCAGGCGGTTATTGTCACATCAATGTTGATGACGCATATAAGCCACTTGCGTAAGAAGTTCTTATAAGCGTTCTTAATGCTGCATGTGTTGCACGTTCCACGTTTATCAGAAAAGGCGCTAGCATTTACGGGCGCCTATTTGTTTCAACCTTTTATGCTTCCCAAAGATAATGTTTCATATCTACTTTGCCGTTCTCCAAAAACTGCACACCTTCTGCCTCAAGAAGCTCTCTTTGAGCATCAGGTCCACCAAAGGCAAATCCGGGAGCAAGCGATCCGTCTTTGAAGACTACGCGATGACAAGGCACGCCTCCAGCAACACCAGGACTTTGATGCATAGCAAATCCCACATAGCGAGCTTTTCTTGGCTCCCCTATCATTTGAGCTATCTGCCCATACGTGCTTACTCTGCCCTCAGGAATCTGCTTAACCACTGAAAATGCACGTTGAAAGAAGTTATCCATATCTGACTCACTTATCTTTTTGGTTACCGTGTGTTGCTTGCTCAATTTATGTTGGAATGCTATCGTATCAAAAGCAAACGGGTGGTGGCGCAGCTTGGTAGCGCACTTGACTGGGGGTCAAGGGGTCGCTGGTTCAAATCCAGTCCACCCGACCAGAATTTCTCGAAGCCGTGAAATATCGGCTTTTCTTTATATGTGGTATATTAGTCAAAGAACCTGCGCCACCCCGGTTAATATCCGAGGCCGAGCAGGGTTCTTTTTTTATCGCTTTATCGTTATAACCTTGTCATGCAACTATAGAAGTAGTTTATTAAAAACTGGTTTGATATAAGTTATAGCATAGACAAAGTGACAAATTGGGATTTGTTGAATTTAGCAAGGTATAAATTTCTATGCAATGAGATCTATAAAACTTGTATGGATATATGAGAAGATTAAAGCGGTGTAGACAAATTAGAAGTTATCGAGGTGAAATATGCAAGATAAAAAAGGTTTTGATTTATGGGCAGATGATTATGATAAGAGTGTAGATTTGTCTGACAAATACGGCTCGTATCCTTTTGCAGGCTACAAATCTATTCTTAATGTAATCTATAATCGTGTAATTTGTTCATCTGCGAAGACTGTCTTAGATATTGGGTTTGGAACAGCAGTACTGACTTCAAGATTATATGAAAACGGCTGTACGATTTACGGACAAGATTTTTCAGATAGAATGATTGAAATTGCAAAAGAGAAAATGCCTAAA
This sequence comes from Atopobium sp., assembly GCA_022732885.1. Lineage (GTDB taxonomy): Bacteria > Actinomycetota > Coriobacteriia > Coriobacteriales > Atopobiaceae > Lancefieldella. The sequence goes on from JAIJTS010000008.1 coordinate 35,309, forward strand.
GCAAGTTTGTATGTAGGCGATTTTTCCAATGGGTTGGTGGAACCTATACAGAAACAAAAGTATGACGCGATCATTGCTACATATTCTCTCCATCATCTTACAGACTCTCAAAAAGTAGATTTTATTACATCATTATTTAAGCTGTTGAACGAGGGGGGATGTATATATATCGGAGATATAGCATTTGAAACTCGGTCATTACTTCAAGAATGTATGCGGATTGCGGCAGATGAATGGGACGGTGATGAAATTTATTTTGTATGGGATGAGCTAAAAGGTCAATTTCCAGAAATGCGATTTGAAAAAATGTCTGACTGTGCAGGACTTATCACCTTGCAAAAATAACTTCCAGTTTGTAAAGATTACAAAATGGAACTTTGGATTCCGATAACTAAAGCTTAAAAACCAGCTTGTCGAGCTGGAAAAATTTAGTTTGTCAATTACAGGTGACATTGAAAGAGCCAGCCCATTCAAGGTGCTGGCTCTTTCAAAAATTCCATTCTAATTTATGCGTCCGTACCTTCAAACTGACTCTCGTACAGCTTGGCGTAGAAGCCACCTTTGGCCAAAAGTTCATCATGAGTTCCTCGCTCAAGAACTGAGCCGTCCTTAAGGACAAGAATGCAATCGGCGCCCTGGATGGTAGAGAGCCTGTGAGCAACAACCAGCGAAGTTCTACCGTTCATGATGGTGTCAAATGCCTTCTGAACCAGCTGCTCTGTTCGTGTATCAATGCTTGAGGTTGCCTCGTCTAGAAGCAGGATAGGTGGATTGGCAAGCATAACGCGGGCAATACACAAAAGCTGCTGCTGACCTTGGGACAAAGATCCACCAGACTCTCCTACCATGGTGTCATAGCCCTGAGGAAGCTGCTGAATAAACTCGTGGGCCTGAGCCTTTTGAGCTGCGGCGATAATCTCTTCATCAGTGGCATCAGGCTTTGCGTATCGGATGTTTTCTTTGATGGTTCCCTTAAAGAGCCACGTATCCTGCAGCACCATGCCAAACTGCTCTCTAAGCGACGCACGACTGAGCTTTTGCGTGTTATGACCGTCTACATAAATTGCACCAGAGTCAATGCTATAGAACCTAAGCAGCAGGTTAATAAGGGTAGTCTTACCGCAGCCAGTAGGGCCAACAAGCGCAATCTTCTGGCCAGGCTTTGCCTTGAACGAGATATGGCTGAGCAGTGGATGTTGAGCGTCGTATGAGAACGCCACATCATCAAATTCAATGGAGCCTTGTGGATCCTGGATGACTTCAGCGTCAACTGGATCAGGCTTAATTTCTTGAGCATTGAGAAGATCAAAGACTCGACGAGCACTTGCATAAGCAGTCTGAACCTGTGTAACAACAGCAGAAATAGCGTTAAAGGGCTTCATGTACTGGTTGGCATACGAGAGAAAGCTCTGCACCTGACCGATGGTAAGCGGTGAAGGAACGCCCGTTAGAACGCAGATACAACCAAGAGCAGCTACTAACGCGTAAATGAAGTTGTTTACCAAGCGTGTAGAGGGGTTAGAAAGAGATGATGCAAATTGTGCACGCTCTCCTACCACACGGAGTTTCTCGTTAATAGCTTCAAACTGCTCGATAATGGCGTCCTTGTGGGCAAATGCGGTGATAAGCCCCTGGTTAGAGACCATCTCTTCTGCGTATCCGCTAAGCTGGCCCTGGTAGCTCTGCTGCTTGCTAAAAGAAGAACTTGCGTATTTGGTAATGACGGACGCCACAATAATGGAAAGTGGTGTTGCCAGAGCAACTACAAGGCCCATTGGAACCGACATAAAGAACATAAAGCACAATGTTCCAATAATGGTAACCACGCCCGTAAGAAACTGCGTGAGGCCCTGCTGAAGGCCATCGCCAAGCTGGTCCACATCGTTTACTACCCTAGAAAGCAAATCTCCCTGGGAATGTGAGTCAATGTAGGATAGCGGCAGGTTTGTCACCTTGGTATGTGCCGCCTCTCTGAGGTCACGAGTGACCAGATAGGTGAGCTTATTGGTAGACCAAGAAGCAAGCCACTGCGTAGCACTTGCAAGCAACACTACCAGCGAGAGCTGAGCAAGCGTAGGCAAAAGTGCTGCCTCGCCGCCCTGTACCAGTCTAATGAGCTGGTCGATGGCACCACCTACAATGATGGGTACCCAGAGCTGCAAAAGCACGGTTGCGATTGAAGAGACTGCCGCAAGAAACAGAAATCCTCCGTGCGGAGAAACCCATACCGCTAGTCGGCGCGTAACTTCTGCCGCGGACATGGAGATAGCCTCTGCTGAGCCGCCCTTGCCGTGCTCAGGTGCGTTTGAGGTGATAGCGGAGGTGCTTCCGCCAAAATACATGTCGGCCATTACTCCACCTCCTCAGGACGCAGCTGCGAGAGACAAATCTCTCTATAAAGCGAGCATGTGGCGAGAAGTTCTTTGTGTGTTCCCAATCCAACTTGTTTGCCGTGGTCAAGAACAAGAATCTTGTCTGCCTGCATAACTGCAGCTACACGTTGCGAAATAATGATGCTTGTAGTGGTTGCACTGAGCTTGCGGAGTGCAGCGCGGAGATGTGCATCCGTAGCAAAATCAAGTGCGGAAGCAGCGTCGTCTAAGATGACAATGCGTGGGCTTCCTACCAGCGCACGAGCAATGGTCAAGCGCTGACGCTGTCCACCAGAGAAGTTCTTGCCACCGCGCTCAACAATGCTGTCAAGCTGATCGGGTTTCTCGCACACAAAGTCTGCTGCCTGAGCAACCTCAAGTGCTGCCCAAAGTTCTTCATCGGTGGCAGTAGGATTTTTCCAGCAGAGGTTGGTGCGAATGGTTCCACTGACCAGTGAGGTATGCTGGGGAACGTAGCCAATAAGAGAGCGTAGCTGCTCAAACGTGTAAGTTTTGACGTCGTGACCAAAAACGCTGACAGAGCCGGTTTCAGTGTCAAAAAGTCGCGGGATAAGGGAAGCAAAACTAGACTTACCGGAGCCCGTGCCGCCAATAATTCCCAGCGTCTGACCAGCCTGCAGTGAAAGATTGATGCCAGAAAGTGCAGGCTCTCCTCCGCCGTCATAGACAAGGGAGGCATCCTTAAAAACTACAGCAGTGCCAGTAAAATCAGGTTCAGTGAGGTTAATGAACTTGTTGTCCTTATCGGTAAGTGTTGGTGTGGTGTTAAGCACTTCCATTACGCGCGTAGCAGAAGCAGTTCCGCGCGTAATGATAATAACCAGATTAGCAACGTATCCAATAGCCATAAGCGCGCTGGTCATATAACTAACAAGCGCAACTATGGTACCTTGGGACAGCGTGCCGGCAGTAATTTGAGGTGCCGCAAGCCAAAGCGTAACAGCAATTCCCAAGTACATTACAAGAAAAGTAGCAGGGTTTAGCAACGCCGAATAATTTGCAGCATCAGTAGCCGTTTGCGTCTGAGCTAATACTGCCTCAGAGAACTGGGTTTTCTCCTCTGCCTCATGCCTAAAGGCTCTAATAACGCGAATACCAGAAAGCATTTGACGCATATATAAAGAAACGGTATCAAGGCGCTTCTGCAGCTCAGTAAAGAGCGCGGTAGATTTACGTGCAACAAAGAAGAAAATGGCAACAACAAGTACGGTTGCCAGTAAGAAGACCATGCCAAGCTGAGCGTCAAGCATAAGGGTTGCAATAATAGAGCCAGCAGCAAGGATTGGCCATCTGACCAGCTGGCGAATACCAAGAGCAATGGTTACCTGCACCTGATTGACATCGTTGATAAGTCTTGTGACCAGAGTATCTGTTCCAAGAGCAGAAATATCGGCATTAGAGAGTTCTTGAATCTTTTCAAAAAGCTCATTGCGCAGGTCAGTTCCGGTACGCTGAGAAACAATGGAAGCGATTTTTTGACAAACAAGAGTAAAACTAAAGCCCACAATTGCAATAATTACTAACAAAATTCCGTAGCGAAAAATGTCATATATGTTTGCACCATGAATACCTAAGTCAATCATGCGAGCAATAATCAGCGGCGTAAGGAGGTCTCCGATGACCTCTACACCCTTACAAAGCAAAGCAACAAAACTTTTACGCCAATACTTTGGCCAAACAAACCTAGAAAGCAATTCTTTCATTTATGCTTCTCCAAGTTTCTCTGCAAGCATTAACCACTCATCTTCAAGCTCTGTAAGTGCAGCTTCAGCTTCATTAAGCTGCTGCTGCAATTCCATCAAACGCTGCGCATCAGTCGCATCAGCGGTACTCATCTGCTCCCTGATCTGCTCGGGCAGCTCTTGGGCCTTGCTCATGCGGCGCTCAATTGAGTCAAAGCGCTTCTTGAGCTCGCGACGTTCGGCGTTGCTCAGCACTGCACTCTCCTGGCGAGAAGAACCGTTTTCTCGCGGCTCATTCACACTTGAACCTCCGCGTGCACCCGACAACTCCCCCGATCTTCTCGCCGTCTGCTTTGTTGCATCAACAAGCTTGAGGTACTCTTCAACGCCTCCGGGGACATGACGAATATTGCCATCTATGAGGGCGTATTGGTCATCGGTAACGCGCTCAATCAAGAATCGATCATGACTGACAACCAGAAGAGTTCCAGGCCATGAGTCCAGAAGGTCTTCCAGGACAGCCAGCATATCTGTGTCCAGGTCATTGCCAGGCTCGTCCAGTACCAGCACGTTTGGCTCTTCTAGAAGAACGCACAGAAGCGCCAAGCGTCTACGCTGGCCTCCAGAAAGGTCTTGCAAGCGGTTGGTGAACTCTCGGCGGTCAAAACCTAAGCTTTCGAGCAGCTGCGTAGGGCTTTGCATTTTGCCGTTGACCAGGTAGCTAGTTTTGTACTGGCTCAAAAGCTCAAGAACAGTCCACGTTTCTTTTGTGGCAAACGTATCAATCTGCTGAGAAAGCCAACCAAATTTGACAGATTTACCCACCTTTACTACACCAGACGTCGGCTGCAACTGCTGTGTCATCAGCTCAAGAAGTGTGGACTTACCAGCGCCATTCTCGCCTAAAATGCCATAGCGGTCACCAGGACCAATGAGCCACTCAACGTGCTTGATAACGTCTACCTGTGAGTTTGGTACATCTGTCTGCATGCTTGAATCTGCGTCCATAGCCGTCGCAGCATTCTTGTAAGCAAACGAAACATCATGCATCTCAATAACTTGCTTGCCCAGCCTGGAAACTGCCATGCGCTTAAGCTCAAGCGTATTTCTAAGCGGAGGATCTTCAGCCAAAAGCTCCATGGCGGCGTCAATCCTAAACTTAGGCTTTGACGTGCGAGCTTTTGCGCCATGGGCAAGCCAGTTAAGCTCTTTTCTGAGCGTATTCTGACGGCGCTCTTCCATCACTGCTGCCTGTCTATCACGCTCAACTCGAGCTTGAATGTAGGCAGAATAGCCGCCATCAAACGGGTCAATTACCCCGTCATGGACTTCCCACATGTGATCGCAGACCTCGTCCAAAAACCAACGGTCATGCGTAACCAAGATGAGAGCGCCATTTCCTTCTGACCAGCGATTTTTAAGGTGGTTAGCAAGCCACTGAATAGCATGAAGGTCAAGGTGGTTGGTAGGCTCGTCAATAAGCATTAAGTCCCAGGTGCCTACCAGCAGTCGAGCTAAGTCACAACGTCTACGCTGGCCTCCTGAGAGCTCTCCTACCAGGCCATTCCAGTCCAAGTCACCAATAAGCTCGTCAATAATTTTGCGAATACGAGCATCAGATGCCCACTCGTACTCTGGTGTATCACCTACAACAGCACTACAAACGGTCTGCATATCAGAAAGTGAATCAGTTTGGCCCATATAGCCTACTTGAATACCACTTCTCCAAATTACATTACCAGAATCAGGTTCAATTCTATGAGCGATAAGATCTAAGAGAGTTGATTTACCGTCACCGTTTTTGCCTACAACACCAATTCGGTCACCCTCATTAACGCCAATAGTTTGGTTGGTAAGAACCTTCTTACCAGGCCATTCCATAGAAATTTGTTCGCAACCTACCAGAATTCCCACTAGTTATCACCTAAAAAAGAACGAAGTAACGCAATTTCTTCTCCCCAACCAGAAAGCTCAGAGTGAGGAGTTTCCAAAATCATAGGAAGCGTATTGATGCGCGGATTAGTCACCACAGCTCGAAATGTTTCAAGGCCAATAAAGCCCTTGCCAATCTGCTCATGTCTATCTTTATGAGCTCCAAGAGGATTCTTAGAATCATTAAGGTGTAACGCTTTGAGCTTATCTAAGCCAACTATCTGGTCAAATGTATCTAAAACCGCATCAAGATTTTCTACAATATCGTAGCCGCCATCGTGAACATGGCAGGTATCAAGGCACACGCCCATAAGCTCAGGGTGGTCTACCTTGTCTAGAATTGCAGCAATTTCTTCAAATGTTTTTCCAACTTCTGTGCCCTTACCTGCCATTGTTTCAAGAAGCACGATGGTGTGCTGGCCTTCAAATAAGCAGTCGTTGAGCGCACTCGAGATTTGCTCAATTGCCACGTCAGAGCCTTGACCTACATGACTACCAGGATGGAAGTTGTAATAATTACCCGGCAGATACTCCATACGCTCAAGATCTTCTGTGAGTGCTCGACGAGCAAAATTCCTGGTCTCCTCTTTGGCCGAGCACAGATTCATGGTGTAGGGGGCGTGCGCTACCAAAGGTCCAAAGTGATTGACCTCAAGAAGCTCACGAAGCTTTGCAACATCAGCCTCATCTAAAGCTTTAGCGTTGCCACCACGAGGATTTCTGGTGAAGAAAGCAAAGGTAGTTGCCCCAATAGAAAGAGCATCTTTACCCATTGCCTCCCAGCCTTTACCTGCCGAGAGATGGCATCCAATAAAAAGTTCTTCTGGTCGCACGCTATGCACACTCCTCAAGCATCTTGGATACACGGTCCAAAAGCTCAGAAGCTACATCTGCCAGCGGCAAAGTCTCAAGCTGTTCTACACCTTGAGGAGTCACAAAAGCTACACGGTCTGTATCTGAACCAAAGGTTGAGTCTGGTCTAGAAACGTCATTTGCCACAATCATGGAGCAACCTTTACGCTCAAGTTTAGCCTGAGCATGCTCCAAGACGTTATTTGTCTCGGCTGCAAAACCTACGACAACCTGATCTTTCTTTACCTTAGATAGACTGGCGAGAATATCAGTGGTTTCTATAAGGTCAATAGACTCAAGATACTCTAATGATTTCTTGAGCTTATGGTCTGCTGGATGAGCTGGTGTGTAGTCGGCAACAGCTGCCGTCAAAATAGCAGCATCAACGTTATCAAAAGCGTCTACGCACGCCTTATACATATCTTCAGCAGATACCACTCTTTGAATAGTGACTCCTTGAGGAGCCTCCAAATGTGTGGGACCAGAAATAAGTGTAACGTCTGCTCCACGACTAGCAGCGACTTTAGCTACGGTATAGCCAAGTTTTCCTGTTGAGCAGTTGGCAATAAAGCGAACTGGATCGATCTTCTCGTGAGTTGGTCCTGCGGTAATAAGAATCTTTTTACCTGCAAGATCTTGCGTAACTGGCGCAGCATCTTTGCCGGATAGGACCTTTAGTGCTGCGTCAACAATCTGCTGTACCGGAGCAAGCTTTCCATCTCCGGTATAACCGCAGGCAAGGCGGCCTGTATTGGGCATAACCATCTGGATGCCGCGCTGACGTAGCAGTGCCACGTTTGCCTGGGTAGCTGGATTTTCCCACATGTGCGTATTCATCGCAGGAGCCACAAGAACTGGCGTATGAGCAGCTAGAAGCGTTGTACTTGCGGCATTATCAGCAATGCCGTGAGCCATCTTTGCCATGATATTGGCGGTAGCTGGTACAACTACCATGCAATCTGCCCAGTCAGCAAGATCTACGTGGGCAACAGGAGTCTCAGTGTTGTTATAGAGCGACTGCACTACCTCATGATGTGTAAGAGCTTCAAAGGTAGTTTTTCCTACAAACTGAGCTGCGTCTTCTGTCATAACAACACGAACGTCGCAGCCCGCTTTCTGAAGGCCTCTGAGCACTTCACAGGCTTTATATGCAGCAATTCCTCCGCATACCACAAGGCATACAGAAGACTGAGCGGTTTTATTCAACATGGCGAGAAAATCCTTTATTCTTCAAACGCTGTAGAAGTAATAAGCATCCTATGGCAATAAGGGCATTCGGCAATCTCAGAGCTGTGCTGAAGATCATGGAATGAACTTGGCTGCAGCTTGACGCGACAAACACTTGGAACATTACCTACAAGGTGCTCAACTGCCAGGCCCTTAAAACGTTTACGTGCGGCTTCATAACGCTCAAGCGTATTCGCAGAAATCTGAGCTGCAAGTTCTTCTCGAGACTTAGAGAGCTCAACAATCTCTGCTCGAAGTGCAGCAGAGTCAATTTCAAGAGACTCAGAGAGACTCTCGCGCTCGCTCATAAGTTTTACCTGCAAGTCTTGAGCTGTCTGGTAAGCCTTCTTGCACTTCTCAAGCTCTTCTGCTTTTGCTGCAAGCTTAAAATCGCATTTCTCAATATTCTTTGCCAAAGAAGAAAGCTGCTGATCAAAGTCTCTAAGAGCACGATGATTGGTAGCAGTTTCTACAGCAGCAGAAACCTCTTCTGTCTTTTGGACATAGTGGGCTCGCTGCTCATTGAGATCAGTTATATCAATTTCTACGTCTTTTTTAACGCCAAGTACCTGCTTAAGCTGAGAAGCAATCTTTTTCTCTGCAAGTTGGGCGTTTTTAATCTTTTGAACCTGGGGCATTGAGGCCAAGTTGGATGCGAGTTTTAGCAGCTGCAAATCAATATCCTGGAGCTGCATCAGATTAACAGACTCACTCATAGGGCCTCCTCATATACGGTTACTCATCTAGTCTACCGTAAATAAGGAGATATCAGACGCAGAACATACCTAATGCAGAGATTAGTATGTGAAAAATTTATCCAACAATCTGCAGCAAGGTTGCACAGAAGGCATCAAGGTTAGCCTCAGAAACGCGCTCGTCAAACGTAATGCGCAAGCTTCCTAAAGCTTCGTTTCTAGAGATGCCCATAGCACTTAAAACATGACTTGCATCAAGAGAACCTGAAGAACAAGCAGAACCAGCTGAGACTTCAAAACCCGCCTGGTCAAGCTTTAAGATAAGCGTCTCTGAGTCTATTGAGGGAACCACAATGCTGACCGTACCAGGCATGTGATCTTTGCCAGCGTAAGCCTCTGTAGTTGGAATAATTTTAGGAGAAGCACAAAGAGTCTCATACACCTTATTGGCGCGCGCAGCAACGCTCTCCTGCGTTTGTGTAAGGTTGTCCTGACACCACTGAGCCGCGGCAGCAAAGGCCAAAGCACTCCGTACGTCCTGTGTGCCATGACGTCTGCCAGACTCTTGTCCCCCGCCGTAGCTCTGGGCCTTAAAGGGAACCTTTGAACGCATAAGTACCGCAGCAATACCCAAAGGACCACCAATCTTATGGGCGGCTATAGTGAGGGCATCTACGTCTTCTACCTGAAGAGGAATACGACCAAAAGCCTGAACAGCATCAGTGTGGAAAAGTGCTCCCACCTTATGAGCGGCACGCGCAAGGTCTGCAACTGGCTGAATAACGCCCGTTTCATTGTTGGCATACATGATAGAAACAAGAGCTACCGACTGATCCAAAAGACTCTCAAGTGCAGAAGCCTCAATCTTTCCCTGACGGTTAGGCTGAACAATTCTGACCTCAAAGCCCTTCTCGCGAAGCACCGGTGCAAGATCCAAAATAGAATCGTGTTCAATTGCCGAGAAAACCACCGTGTTGCGCTTGTGATCCTTGTTGCGAATGCCTTCTGCCATTCCAAGAACAGAGAGGTTATTGCCTTCAGTTCCGCCGGAGCAAAAGATCACGTCAGGAGCTCTAAACTTACCACCCACTACGCGTGCGATAACACCACGAGCACCATCAAGCTCTCGCGCTGCTTGACGACCAAGCGAGTGCAAAGAATTTGGGTTCACCCCAGCAATAGGTGAAGCTTCATAGGTTTTCTCGGCATTGAGTGCCTCTGGGCGCATTGGAGCTGAGGCAGCATAGTCTAGGTATACGTAATCCATAACGTGTTTCTGTTGATTTAATCTTGGTAATCTGGCGTAACTAATGCTTGAGGCGCAGTCTAGCCTTGAACAGTAAGGGCGGACTCACCAGCGTTGCGGATTGACTCGATGGTTGCACCGCGGTCATCTTGGCCAAACACAGCACTACCCGCAACAAGCATATCAGCGCCAGCGGCTACAACATCAGCTGCGTTAGCGGCACTAATACCACCGTCAACCTCAATCAGAGGATTAACGTTGTGCTTACGGCAGAGCGCTTTCAGAGCCTTGAGCTTCTCAAGTGAGTGAGGAATAAACTTCTGACCACTAAAACCAGGGTTAACTGTCATGATAAGCACCAGGTCAAGGTCTTCAATAAGATCCTCAAGAACATTTACGGGAGTGCCTGGGCAAAGAGAAATACCAGCCTTGGCTTCGGAGTCTTTGATGAGGTGGATAAGGCGATGTGCATGAACTTCAGCCTCGTAGTGGAAAGTAACCACATCAGCACCACGGTCTAAGAACAGAGGTGCAATCTCAGACGGATTGGTGACCATCAGATGGACATCAATGGGCAGCTCAGAGGACTTTTTGCAGTACGAGAAAATATCTGGTCCAAACGAAATATTGGGAACAAAGTGACCATCCATCACGTCGTAATGGATGTAGTCAGCGTTTGCAATTGAATCAAGCTCACTCTTAAGCTTGGAGAAATCTGCGGATAGAACAGATGGTGCCACCAGAACATTATTCATTAAAACTCTCCTATCGAGTCATTCCATAAAATTCTTCATTAGGAAGACGATTTGTAAGACGAGAAGTAATATCTTCTGGCGTAGCACCTTCATAAAGCACCGCATGAACAGCAGCAGTGATAGGCATCTCAACATTCATCTGTTGACCAAGCTCATAAAGACCAATAACAGCTTGAGCGCCCTCAACAACCATGCCTGTTTCTTCTTGATAAGACTGTAAGGTTTTACCTTTGACCAGAGCTTCTCCAAAGGTTCTATTTCTAGAATGCTTGGAGGTGCAGGTTGCTACCAGGTCTCCCATGCCAGCAAGACCCATGCAGGTAAGTGGATCTCCACCAATAGCACACACCACGCGACCAAGTTCTGCAAGACCTCGAGTCATCAGGGCAGCAAGGGCGTTGTCGCCGTTTCCTAGCCCAACAGCAATACCGCAGGCAATAGCAACAACGTTTTTAGCCGCTGCACAAGCCTCAACACCGCGGACATCAGAGCTAATGTATGTTCTGAAGTATGGTCGAGAAAGCAGTGCCTGGAAGCGCTTAGCAACCTCGGCATCTTCAGAGGCTACAACAGCTGCAGAGATTCCCTGTTTGATAACCTCTTCAGCATGATTTGGGCCAGAAAGCACTGCAATTCTTTCTGGGTGACCAAGTTCATCAGCAGCTACCTCGTGCATAAGCTTATGAGAACCAGACTCCATGCCCTTTGAGAGAATCAAAACATCAACCTCAGGGTCAAGATAAGGTGCACAAGCAGCGCAAACAGAGCGAAGAAAAGCAGATGGGGCTGCCATAACAACAGCATCTGCATTTGCTAGAGCTTCTGCTTCACTGGTAGTAGATACAACATTATGAGGAAGCTCAGAATCAGAAAGATGTCTGCAGTTAACGTGATCTCTATTGATGGATTCTGTAACATCAGCCTCTCTTGACCAAATGACAACCTTGTCAGATGTAGAAGCAAGTAGTGTTGAAAGTGCGGTGCCCCAAGAGCCCGAACCAATAACAGCAACTTTTTTCATAATTACTTATCCTTTTTCTTATCACCAAATGAGAATTTGCTTTCGTTACCAGCATTAAGACGATTGATATTCTCGCGATGTGCCCAAATAACTGAAGCAGCAACTACAAACACTGGAATGGTGGCTACAGGATCCATTCCAAACAAAAGACAAAATAGAGGTATAGCTACTGCAGCGCCAATAGAGCCAAGCGAAACGTACTTAGTTGGTACGGCAAGCGTAATAAACACAGCAAGGGCTACCAGAGCAGCAAGTGGACTTACCGCAAGTCCACCACCAAATCCAACTGCAATTCCCTTACCTCCATGGAAATGAAGCCATGGGGAGAATATATGACCAAGTACACAGCAGGCATACACAAAAGAAATGATGAGCTCTGCCTCTGCGTGCTCGTTTCCCGAGACCAGCGGAGTAAAACCTTGGGCTCCCAAGAACCAACGGACTAGCATGACACTGATAATGCCTTTGCCCGCATCGCACAAAAGCGTAAGAACACCTGCTGCTTTACCAGCGTTTCGAGCAACATTGGTTGTACCAATATTTCCTGATCCAAGCTTACGGATGTCTTCATGTGCCATAACGCTTGCAATAATCAAACCAAATGGGATGCCGCCCAAAGCAAACGCAATCAGTCCAAAAATAAGAGCAACAACAATTCCAGCCATTAGTTAGACTCAACCTTCTTACGGAACTTCAATCGAATAGGTGTACCAATCAGAGAGAACTTCTCGCGAAGCCTATTTTCTATAAAGCGCTCATAGTTATCGTCAATAAGGTCTGGAGCATTGCACCAGAACGAGATAACAGGAGGCTTGGAGCCTGTCTGGGTAGCATACTGAATCTTGAGACGACGTCCGCGGTCAGAAACCGTGTGTCCACCCTCTCTAATCTGGGCGAGAAGCTCGTTCAGCTCAGAGGTCTTAAGTTGGATAGCACGGGACTCTGCAGCCGAAAGAGCAGCAGAAAGAACCTTATCAATAGAGCGTCCAGTAAGTGCAGAAACGTTAATGGAAGCAATCCAAGGAGCAAAGGCCAGGCGCTTTGCCACAGATGCTGCAACCTCATCACGCTTTGATTCAGAGTCAATAAGGTCCCACTTGTTAAGCAGGAGCACCAGCGCGCATCCACGCTCGACGGCCATGTTTGCAAGCTTTTGGTCCTGCTCGGTTACGCCAACAGAGGCATCAACAACAAGAAGGCAGACGTCTGCGCGGTCCATTGCCTGCAGGCCTCTAACCAGACTGTAGTACTCAACATCCTCGTGTACCTGGCTCTTCTTACGGATACCTGCGGTATCAACAAGGCGAATAGAAGTTCCTTTCCATTCAATCATGGTGTCAATAGCATCACGTGTTGTACCAGCAACATCAGAAACAATGGAACGCTTTTTGTTAGCCAAGCGGTTTGCAAGCGAAGACTTACCCACGTTTGGACGACCAATAATTGCAAGGTTAAGAATACCGTCATCTTCTGGCTCTTCATCAGCCTCAGGAAAAGCGTTGACAATGTCGTCCAGCAAATCACCAGTACCGTGACCATGTGAGGCAGAAAGAGGCAGAGGCTCACCGCAACCAAGTGCGTAGAAGTCCCAAAGACCGTCCTGCTCAGTTGCAGGGTTGTCTTTCTTGTTTACCACCAAAAATACGGGCTTGGTAGTCTTGCGGACAATACGAGCAACTTCTTCGTCTTCGTCAGTAACGCCCGTAGTGCCATCTACCACAAAGACAATAACGTCAGCCTCTTCACAGGCAAGAAGCGCCTGCTCACGAATGTGTGGAGCAAAGCGATCTTGCGACTTAATTGATTCAATTCCACCGGTATCAATGAGCTTAAACTCACGACCATTCCAGTCAGCGTCGTGGTATGAGCGGTCTCGGGTTACTCCCCTAGACTCGTGCACAATTGCATCGCGTTTCTCGGCAATTCTATTGACCAGCGTGGACTTACCAACATTAGGGCGTCCAACAATAGCAACAATGGGCTTAGCCATGTCTCACCTTTCATTCAGTTGTTTTAATGATACCAGCAATACGTGGCTAATCCCACTCTTTGAGTGCTTTAATGCATGACTGAGCAATGTTTGTGGGACCAGGAATTGACATGATTACTTTTGCTCCGCGAGCCTCTAGCTGCGCAGTTAAATCGTCTAGTGACATGCCATCAAGGGTGACTTTATCAAAGTTAAACATGACCTCAGGAAGCACTACCAAGACATTAGTTAAGTCCTCTGGTACCTGAGCGAGAAGATCAACGGCGCAGATAAGTCCTGTGACATTAACGTCTCCACCAAAGAAATCGTTGAGCACAGCAAAGGTAGAAACGTTTCCGTTAGCTGACCAATTATCACAGAAGGTTTGAATGGTTTGCTGAGCTGCCTCGCCTACAATCAACAAAATCTGGCGAGAACGGGTGGAAAGATACGTATCTGCCTCATCAAGCGCAATACGCATAGTGTCGCAGACCTCTTCAGCCTCGTCGAGGAAGCTTCTGAGCATGCCAATACCGTCATAGAACTGGGGATAACCGTCATAGGTATACGCAGGTGGAATAGGTAGCTGGGCGTCTACGTAAAACTCGTCAGAGAGCTGAAAACGCGTAATGCCCAAAGAGGCGCGCGCACGTTTTTGGTAAGGCTCAACAATTTTGACTACAGAACGAGACAGCTCCACATCATCAGAATAGGAATGCGTAAAGCGTTTGGAATCTTTGGTGTAGCCAAGCGGAACAATGGCCAGCGAGGTAATCTGCTGGTGAGCCTCTACCCAATCAAGTGTTTTATCAAGTTCTTCGCCGTCATTGATATTAGGACAGAGAACAATCTGGCCATGAATCTCAATACCAGCATCCATGAGTTTCTCGAGAACTTCAATGCCCCTAGCAGCGCGTGCACCAATCAAATTGCGGCGGACATCAGGTGAGATTGCATGTAGCGAGACATTCATAGGCTCAAGCTTATGAGAGATGATGCGTTCAACGTCTTCATCGGTAAGATTAGTGAGCGTAACAAAATTGCCCTGCAAGAAGCTTAGGCGATAATCGTCATCTCTAATAGAAAGTGAAGGGCGCATGTCCTCTGGCAGCATGGCCATAAAGCAGAACTGGCAAGCGTTTACGCACGTCTTGATGCCATCAAAGAGCACATCAACAAAATCAACGCCCCAGTCTTCTCCGGACTCACGCTCAAGCACGCACTCGTAGCGCTCATCATCACCAGGAACAGAAACTTCGAGCTCACAGATAGAGCCGTCGGCTTCCCAACGCCAATCAATCAGGTCTTTTGGTACTACACCATTGACCTTCTCGATAATCATGCCTGGCTCAAGACCAGCCTTCCACGCAGGACTACCCTCTTCAACGGACTCAATGAGCGCACCAAGTCCACCAGATTTTGTATTGCCGTAGTCTGCGCGCTGTTCCATATTAGGCGCCTACGATTTGTTCAATAGCTGATTTAACTGCGTTGATATGAGCCTCTGGTGTTGAAGCACCTGCAGTAATACCAATATGCTCCGCGCCTTCAAACCAAGAAGCCTCCAGCTCATCAGCGCCTTCTATGTGGTAGGTTGAAGGGCAATAGAGCTTTGAAATCTCAGCCAAACGAGTGGTATTAGCAGAAATCCTGCCGCCAATGATAATCATGACGTCGGATTCTTTTGCAAGCCTCATGCACGAGTCCTGATGTCCTGCAGTGGCCTCGCAGATGGTGTTCATAACCCTAAGCTCGTCAACAAGCGGAAGAACCGCGTTAACCACCTCAGAAAGCTTTGCTGCGCTCATGGTGGTCTGAACTACCAAACCAACCTTCTTTGCAGCTCTCATAGCATCTGCCTGAGCAGCAACCTCTTCCACAGAGTCTATGGCCAAAGAGCCTGGTACGTGGGCAAGAGTTGCCTCTACCTCGGGATGCCCGGACTCTCCCACCACATACACGGCATAGCCCTGCTTGGCGAGAAGTTCTGCAGCTCCGTGAGCTTTCTTTACAAACGGACAAGTTGCATCAAGCACGTCAACACAGCCGTCCTTGGCAATCTGCTCTTCTTGAGGGGTTACGCCATGGGTGCGCAACAATAGCGCACTTCCTGCAGCTTCAGAAGCGGAATCAACTACCTCTACACCCTGGTCTTTAAGAGAAGTAACAACACGAGGGTTATGAATAAGCGGACCAAGCGTACGCACAGGTGCATGAGCGTCTTTGACGGCCTGCTGGACCATCTGAAGAGCTCTTTCTACACCATAACAAGCACCGGCTTCATCGGCAATTTTAATAGTAGGCACCAGAACTAATTCCTTCCGGGATGCTCTTTGAGCATTGCATCTCGTAGCTCGTATACCCGCTCCATGGCCATTTCTTCCATCTCTTTTGCCTGATCTTTTCGTTTAGTAGAAGTCAGATCACTAAAAGAAACCTTCTTATCAGCGCGAAAATAAACCTTAACCGGCTTAACCAACGGAGAGCCTTTTTTCTTAATATCAATAGCACCAATAATGGCCAGCGGCTGAACATCTACCTTAGCAAGTTGGGCAATAAGGGCAAAACCTCCGTGAGTTTCTCCACGCTCTGTATTGCTTCTAACTCGTGTACCCTCAGGGTAGATCAGAAGCATTTCTCCCCTAGAAAGCGCAGTAGTGGCACGACGAATTGCCTTCATATCGGCAGTTCCACGGTCTACTGGGATACCGCCAAGTCTAGAGAGCGCCCACTGAAGTGGTTTGAATTTGTTGAACTCACTCTTGTAAATGGTCCTAACGGGGATGCCATGAACAAACAGGTGAACAACGGTAACAATAGGGTCCAAAAACGTTGGATGATTCATGATAAGAACACGAGGGGTCTTATCGCCTACAAAGAGCTGGTCATTTTCCCAACGCCACCTAAACCAGATTTTTGTAATCAGTCCAAGCACACCTACTGCTAACCACTTAAAGAACTTGGCTGTTACTGGAAAATCAGCAAGGGCTGTGTCGTAATAATCGTCAAATGAGTTTCCGCCAAAAGGACGCAAACGCTTAGACGCTGTTGCTATAGAAGATTTTTTCTCAGAGCGCTTACACTCTTCTGTGTGAGACTTCCCGTCATCAGAAGAGTTATTTTCTGATCCATTTTCCTGGTGAGAAGATCTGTGATTACGAGCATCTCTTTTACCAAGACCTGGGTGCAGGGCAATAATGGCTGCAATAACCTCTTCAACAGATAGCGAAGAAGAGTCAATATGATGGGCATCTTCTGCCGCTCGAAGTGGTGCCGCCTTACGCTCAGAGTCGGCCTTATCACGAGCCTTAATATCCTCAAGAATCTTCTCTTCGCTCTTGGCGTCTACCTTGGCATCGTTACCAGTAGCCGCATCTCCACCTTGACGCTGAACAGCGCGACGGTGAGCGCGAGCGGCAGGGTCTGCAGTCAAGAAAACCTTTACATCGGCCTCTGGAAATACCACGGTACCAATGTCACGACCTTCAGCAACTACATCGCCATTCTCGCCAGCACGTCGCTGAAGTGTAACCATAGCCTCGCGGACCTCAGGAATAGCCGCAACGGTACTGACGTTTCTATCCACCTCTGGGGTACGAATCTCTGCTGTAACGTTAGAGCCATTTGCATAGACGGTCTGACCAGTTGCAGAGTTACCAAAAGAGATGCTAATGCTGCGTGCAACCTGAATGATCTTCTCGGTGTCAGTCATATCAATGCCCTGACGTAGGCATTCTACGGTTACCGAGCGATACATAGCGCCTGTATCAAGAAAAATAAGATTTAGGCGATCAGAAAGTGCGCGAGCAACCGTAGACTTTCCGGAGCCTGCTGGGCCGTCAATAGCAACAATCATTACTTATCCCCCTCAGTGACACCCCAAATGTCACGAAAATCGTAAAAACTTGGCTCAGTAGAACGGCGAATAACCTCTTCTGGATCAAGGTTAAATCCACCAAGCTTGAAATCTGTTCCGCCTGTACTAGTAAAGAAGATTGAAGAGACATTTGCAAGATGTACATTCCAGCTCAAGCTACCTGGGATGCCAAAAATTTCCGCCATCATAGAACGCAGATAGCCGCCATGAGAAACACAAACGGTACGTCCAGAAAGGTTGGAGAACTCGTTAAGAATGTTTCGGCACCTGCTTCTTACGTGCTCATATGACTCTGCTTCTGGAGCAGGCATGGAATGACCGTTTTCATCTGAAGCCCAAGGAAACGTGAGGCCGTACGGCTTTAAAATCTTTTCTGCATCAGCAAAACGCGTACTCTCAAGAATGCCAAAATCCATCTCCGCAAGATCATCTTTAACCTCACAGGGAATACCAAGCTCGGCCGCGGCTATCTGAGCCATATCTTTGCAGCGAGACAAAGGAGAGGTCCAAATTCTATCTGGATGAAATGCAACAAGCGCACGAACAGCTCGCTCTCGCTGTTCAATGCCATGATCAGTGAGCTCGACATCTCTTCTACCGCTAAAAAAGCGCTGAGTATTGGCCACGCTTTCTGGGTGGCGCATAAACAAAATGCGATGAACCTGAGCTGGAACTTCAAATGGCTGCATTATGTCTCCTCTCTGGGCGTGTTATAGGCGTTTGACGCACGCTCTGTAATCGTGCGACTAGTAGTTACTTGTTGGCACTTAAAGGCATGATGGGAGAAGCACCAGGTTCTCTGCCAATAGTGCGCTCCAGAGCAGCAACTTCCTCTTCTGTAAGAAGTCTCCATTCGCCTTCTTTAACGCCTGTTAAGTGCAGCGGGCCAAACGTATCTCTGTGGAGTGCAAGAACCCTGTGGTGAATGGCCAAAAGCATCTTCTTGACCTGATGCTTTCTGCCTTCCCTAATAGTGACACTCACCAGGGCGTTTGGCTCCCCTCCACCAGTTTTTCCTAAACCTTGTGGGGCGAGAAGTGCTTTCATCTTGGCATTATCAGAGATAATCTCAACCTCAGCAGGAGCCGCAGGACCATCTTCAAGCTCAATACCTGCGCGGAGGCGATCAAGTTGCTCTTCTGTAGGTGTTCCTACTACATGAGCAACGTAGTGCTTCCATACATGCTTTGAAGGATGCAGGAGTTCTTGTGCCATCTGACCGTCAGTGGTAAAGAACAGAAGGCCCGTGGTGTCCATATCAAGACGTCCAACCGGAAAAAGTCCTGGGTATGTGTCAGTTGGGACCATATCTACGATAGTTGATCTGCCCTGAGGGTCTTTCATGGTGGTCAAGTAGCCTGCAGGTTTATTGAGCATCAAGTAGACGGGTTTCTCGGCAATTGAACAGACAATGCCGTCAACCGCAACAACATCTACGAGCGGATCAACTTTACTGCCAAGCTCAGTGACTACCTGGCCGTTTACCGTAACGCGGCCAGACGTCATGAGACGCTCAGAGCCGCGGCGACTAGCCACTCCTGCACGCGCCAAAAAGCGCTGCAGACGCATGGGAACAATACGCTCTTCTGCCACGACTTATGCATCCTCTTGCGTATCGTAGGTATCCCCCAAAAGGGAGCGCTCATCGTCAATGTCTTCTGCGGCTTCTTCAAGCGTTGAAGTAAAGCTTCTACCAGAGAGTCTCTCGCGAATAAACTGTTTGGACTCCTCGTCAGGAGCAAAGTCTTCCAGTGGTGGCAGCTCTCGCAAAGACTTGAGACCAAAGCGCTCTAGGAAAAGCGCCGTGGTGCCATAGAGAATGGCTTGTCCTCTATCTGCCTCTTTACCAACTTCACGTACAAGGTTTTTCTCGCGAAGTGAAGAGATGACACCATCGGAATTAACGCCACGAATAGCACGGACACCCTCGCGTGTTACCGGCTGGTGATAGGCAATAACAGCCAAAGTCTCAAGAGCAGCCTGAGAAAGGCGACGCGTATCCCAAGAAAGGACAAAGTCGCTGACCAGCTGATGGTGGGCTGGGTGCGTAAAGAGACGCCATCCACCAGCTACCTCTCTAAGCTGAAAGCCTCTATTGCAGCGCGTATACTCCTCTGCAAGCTCTTTAAGAGCCTCGGAGACCTCGGCAGGGGCTGCATTGGTAACCTTAGCAAAGTCTGCCGTAGTAATTGCATCTGTTGCAACCAAAAGTAACGATTCAAGAGCGCTTTTGAGCGACTCGGAATCTAAATAGGTAAGCTCTTCAGCCATAGATTATTCCGCCTCTTCCTGTACTTCATCGGGCGTATGAGTGAGCGATAAAAGCGTCTGCTGGACATCTTGAAGCGCATTTTGAGAAAGGTTAAATCCCTCAAGATCAGGCTCATCACCAGAAAGCTCTTCTAACTCCAGAAGAACCGATTCATCAAGCTGATACGAATCAGCACCCTCTATGTGTTCAATCTCAATCTCGCCAAAGATAGCATCTTGTTGAACGCGTACAAGACCGCGCTTAAAGAGCTCAAGAACAGCTAAAAAGTTTGCAACCACAATCTCTGGCGAATCTTGACCGTCCAGAAGCTCCGAGAAGGTTACTTTGCCCTTAGAACGAGTCAACCGGTCTACTGAAGCCACTGTCAAAGCCACAGGAAGCCTTTTTGGAGCAACATGTTCTGCCTCAAGCAAGAATGTCTCACGTTTTGAGTCAATATCCGCACAAATGACAGCAAGGCTTCTCAGTGTAATGCCCTCAAGATAGTCTGGCATAAGGTTCAAGAAATCTGGATCTGGTCCCACTGAGCGTGGGAACATATACGATTCTGTTTCCATACGGCTTCCCAGCGCAGCGCCAGCATTTCTAAATTGCTTATAGGCAATGAGACGAGCAATAAGAACTTCTCGTGCCTCATCAGGAGAAAGTCCGTCAAGTTCATCATCATACTCATCTTCATCAAATGAGCTTTTGAGCGAAATTTCTTGAGGTACCAGGGCATGAGCCTTCATGTCCAGAAGCGTTGACGCAACAAGCACAAAGTCACTGGCAACGTCCAGATCTAGCTCCTCCATGGCGTCAACTTCTGCCAGATACTGATCGGCAACCTCAGAGATAGATATGGATCCAATGGCCACCTTCTGCCTACTTACCAACTGAAGTAGCAGGTCAAAAGGGCCCGAATATGTTGCAGTGTTTACTTTGTACGACATTAGATGATTCTCGCAAGCAGACTCAAAATGACGTTAGAAATGCCACCGATTATGGACGAGAAAAAGCCGGGCGCAAAGAACATGAGTCCCAACACAGCAATCATGCAATAGGGCTCGATGGCATAGAACTTTTGACGGTTCTTCTCGCCAAGAAAATACAGAAGCAGCTTTGAGCCGTCCAAAGGCGGAATAGGCAGCATATTAAAAACCGCCAAGCTGACGTTAATCTGGATATAGAAGACTACCAGCGACGAAACATAGTACATTACCAGCGGATTAAACACTGTGCCAAATGCAAGAACCAACGCATTAATCAAACGCAACAGGAGCGCGCCGAGAAACGCCTGCAATATGTTAGAGGTAGGGCCTGCTAGTGCTACCAAAATCTCGTCACGACGACGATTTTTGAGGTAGTTAGGGTTATAGGGAACAGGCTTTGCATAACCAAAACTTGGCCCGCCCATCAACACCAACATGAACGGAAGAAGTACCGTACCAAATAAGTCAATGTGTGCCAGCGGATTGAGCGTCAAACGACCCGAGTTTTTTGCTGTAGGATCGCCACACTTGTATGCGACAAAGCCATGGGCAACCTCGTGAACCACGATGGCAAAAATTACCAGCGCAAATTCAGCAAGCGTTGTTAAAAGCGATGAAACTGATGTTAAAGCAGCTGGCACAACAATCCTTATCTCAAAATCAGTAAAAACAATACAGGTTAGCTTCCAAAACCATGATCACGTAATAATTTTACCCAAGATTGGTAAAACTACCTACTCATCAATGTCTGCTTCCATTTTTTCCGAAAGCTCCAACCACTCAGCCTCAAGAGCAGGAATTTTTTTGGAAAGCGCTTGGTATTCAGCCATGCACTCATCAAATTTTTGTTGATCGTTATAGAGCGCCTCATCGGCCATAAGCGTCATAAGCTCATCGTATCGTTTATGCGCAGGAGTCAGCGCAGCTTCAACCTCGTCCAGCCGCTTCTTAGTCTCCCTAAGCGCACGACTTCTACGATTGCGCTCCTCCGCCTCAGCTCTCCTCTGCTCCTTAGTCTTTACATTGCGAGAAGACCCAGCGGCTTGTCCTGCCTCTGGACCAGCACTCTTAACTGCTCTTGCACCCGAAGTTCCATACGAAGACATTGTTTTGCTCGACGTCTCTCCCTGTGCTGCCGCCTGAAGCTCCGCGAGCTTATAGAGGAAGTAATCGTAATCACCATCATAGACCGTAACGTTGTGATCACGAACGTCCACAACTTTGTTAGCTACAGCCCTGACCAGATGCTCATCGTGACTAATCAAGATGATGGTTCCTGGAAAGTCAACAAGTGCCTTCTCTAGAACATCAACGGAGTCAATATCCAAGTGGTTAGTTGGCTCATCCAGAAGCAACAGTGGATCTGGAGAAACCAGCATTTTTGCAAGCGCTAAGCGTGCACGCTCACCACCAGAAAGAACGTTTACACGTTTCTCAACGTCATCGCCATGGAAAAGAAAAGCACCGAGCAATCTACGCTCTTCTGAAGTAGTCCAGCCTGCAGCCACCGTATCAAGCTCTGCAAGTACCGTATTTGCAGGGTTCAACTCTTCAAGCTGATGCTGTGCATAGTAGGCTTCGGTGACATTTTGACCCAAACTGATTTTTCCTGCGTCTGGCAAAAGTTTACCCGCAATAAGCTTCATCAAAGTGGATTTACCAGCGCCATTTGGACCTACAAGCGCTACGTGATCTCCTCGATAAAGTTTGAGGTCAACGTTGTCGTAGACAAAGTTATCCTCGTAAGATTTAGCCACACCCTCAAGAGAAATAACCGTATCTCCTGTTCGAGGAGGCTCCGGAAACCTAAAATGCATGTGATGAGATTGCTCAGGAAGAACTACCAACTCTTCACGGATTTTCTCGACCTTTGCCACACGTTCTTGAACCTGCTTGGCCTTGGTTGGCTTATATCTAAAGCGTTCAATGAAGGTCTCCATATGAGCAATGTCGCGCTCTTGAGCTGCGCGTTTAGCGCGGAGTTGCTCAAGATTTTCTTCTCGCTGATGAAGATAGCCAGAATAGTTACCGGTATACGTAACAAGCATGCGATTCTCTAGCGCCGCCACGTGCGTTACGCAGGCGTCCATAAACGAGCGATCATGACTTACTAGTAATACCGTTCCGTCATATGACGATAAGAACCTCTCGAGCCACTGAACAGATTCCAAATCCAAGTGGTTAGTGGGCTCATCCAAAAGAAGAACGTCAGGACGGCGTAAAAGCAGCTTTGACAAAGAGATGCGCATTTGCCAGCCGCCCGAAAACTCTTTAGCAGGCTTGTCAAAATCCTCTACTGGAAAGCCAAGTCCTGCAAGAATCTGACGGGCTCTACTTTCAAGCTCGTACCCGCCAAGATGTTCAAAGTGCTCCATAGCATGAGCATAATCTTCAAGGTATTTATTAAGAGTTGCGCCTTCAGGAGTCTCGGCTATCTTGAGTGAGAGATCATTAACCTTTCTCTCCCACTGCTTAATCTCATGAGCAGACTCAATGACCTCATTAAGAGCAGTCTTATCTCCCATGAGCTCTGTTTCTTGTTCAAGATATCCAAGAGTTGCATCTTTTGCAAAAGAAACAGTTCCCTCATCAGCAGATTCCAGGCCCATAATGATCTTTAGAAGCGTTGTCTTACCAGCACCATTAGGACCAACTAAAGCCCAACGCTCTCCTGCATTGAGCTGAAGTGTTGCATTTGAATAAAGAACCCTGCCACCAAATGACTTAGAAATCTTATCCGCAAGAGCAATCAAGTGAACTCCTCATACATATCTGAACTGGATAAGTATAAGTCATTCACTTGATTTACGTGGTGAATTATGTAAATGAAGCTAGGCTTGTGAAGATTTATTGACGCTTTTTACGCAAAAATAGAGCAGCGCTAACAACAACAATAGTTGCACCTGCAACAGCGATAATCAAAGGCATTGTAGAAGAATTATCACCAGTATTTGGCAAAACTGTCTTCTTTTCTACTTTTTTCTCTTTAGGAGCCTTTGGCTCAGGTTGCGGTTCTGGAGCAGGAGTAGGAGTTGGTGCTGGCGTAGGAGCAGGAATACGGGGATCAACAAAAGTTACCGTATCCGTAGTCGCTGTACCAGTAATCTGGCCAACACGAACCGTGGTGTCAATCTGATAGCCATCAATAGTGGTGAGCTGAGTAATGGTAGTAGAGGTATTTCCGATGAGGTTAGGAATTAAAACAGTACCATCTGTGCCAGTTGTAAGAGAGTAGCTACCGTCAGCCTCCATGGTGAGAATACCGGTCTGAGTAAATAAAGGGTTTGGAACAGCGGAACGTGCAATATTTGCAGCAGTTGCCTTAAGAGTTGCACCAGCAATAGGATTGCCGTCTTTACCAACAACCTTAACAATGATGTAGCCCAGAGGCTGGTTCTCCAATTCAGCAACAACCACATCACCTAAGCCCGATGAAGCGTTCTCAAAAACGTAAGAAACAGAGTTAACCTGAGGAACATAGCCCTCTTTATAAGAGGTTTGTACAACTGTATAAGCGCCGTCAGGAAGTGGAAGATAAGGTCTAAAGTAGCCATCAGGTCCTGTGTCACCTTCGGCCACAATAGTAGAACCACCTTGATAAATTACAACATGTACACCCTCAATTGGTTCACGTGTGTATTTATCAACAGCAAGAGCACTAATCTCATTAGAGTCTGCTAGGGCAATTCTTGGAGCGATAACTGACACAACAAGCGTCAGCGCAACAAAAATAGCAAGGACGATGTTTTTATATCTCTTCAATTCAATTCCTTAAAACCGAAAGGTAGTTGTAAATATCTCTAATCAATAATAAGGGAATTAGACATTAAATTAAAGATAATATCCAATACTAAACACAATTATTTCAAAATTAAAATTACAAAAGTTAGCTTACTTAAACATTCAAAAGTAAAACCAAGTAAACAACTCATGTATTATTCAATCAATAAAACACAAGTTGTTCACTTGATAATTACAAGACTGTATTAAACAGATTCACCAAATCTAGCCGTATTAAAAACGCTTCTTATTACGATACATTGAAACGCCAGCCAAAGAACTTAATGTACCTGTAATTCCAACAATTAAAGAAGTGATACCAGAAATATCAGATGTGTCTGGAAGAACGGCCTTCTTTTTCTTAGGAGTCTTAGGCTTTTCTGGAGTCTGTGGTTGAGGTTCTGGAGTAGGCTCCGGCTGAGGCTCTGGCTGAGGTTCAGGGGCAGGTGGCTCTGGTCTACGATTCACAAAAGTAACAGTATCTGTTTCATTAGAACCAGTAATCTCACCTACCTGAGGATTTGGATCATCAATAGTGTAACCATCCAGAGTAGTTAGCTGAGTGATAGTTGATCCACTCTCAACAAGGTAATCTGGAATAATTACGGTGCCATCAGGACCTGTGGTAAGCAGATAATTATCATCGTCATCTCTAGCCAGCTCACCTGTCTGAGTATATGGAACTCCAGGAGCCGGTGGAGTCTGAGTCATAGCACGTGGAGTTTCAGTACCTGGTAAATAAGCTGGATCTGGAGTATTAAAGCCACCCATAAAAGGAGGACATGCTGGTGATGGAATACCAGCTGCAGGATAATAAGCAGGAGTAGCTTTTAAAGTTGCACCAGCAATTGGATTTCCGTGCTGATCAACTACTCTGACAATAATATTTCCCCGTCTTATTGGAAATTTAATTGTAGCTCTTGTTTCCTGCTCAAAAAGGCGTGTATCTGATGCATAAGGGAACGTTACTGCATGCAGAGGAACCATACCATTTGTACTACTTGGAGTACAAGCAAAGACAGAATCTATCATCACTGCAGAGGAATTATAGGAATATTTAGAAGGATAATTTTTTGGAATAACCGTGTAGCTTCCTGTTACAGGCACTGTAACGCTCTGACCACCTTGGATGCCTGAGGCAATTTTGTTTCCAAATTCATCTTCAATGTCAAATTGAACATCAGTGATGGTTCTAGAAGACGGAATGTCTTGTCCATCAACATAAAGTCTGCCCATAATATGAACATCTTCAATGTTAATGGTTTGATGATCGCTATTGCCGACAGCAACACCTGAAAAAGTTACATTTGTAGCTGAGTGATTGATAACATAACCAGCTTTGAACTTTGTCTGTTCAACCTTATAAGTTCCATCAGGAAGAGTAACCTGAATTCTGCCGTTTGCGTCAGTGATTTGCTCTGAAACAACGGAAGAAGTAGCTGTATCAGTAATTGTGATAGTTACACCATCAACCGGTTTAGAGTAATAATCATCTGTAACAGAAACGGTAAGCTGATTATCCCCTGCTGCAAACGCAATCTTTGGAACTCCAATTACAATTACGCAGCATATCAAGACAAAAATTGAAGCAGCTACATACTTGAACTTTTTCACTTCAGACCTTCCAAATCCATTTAGGATTACTATTTTCTCAGTCAAATGATAAAAGAAAATAACATTAAAATGAATATAAACTACATTCAAAATTGCAAATTATTAAATTTTTCATATCATCCACAATAAAATTCTTAAAAATATAAATCTGCTTCTCATTAAAAACGAGAAAATCTTTGAACTTGAAAGACCTTCTCGCCATACAAACTAAAACTTAGTAAAAAATTTCTACTTATCCATGGTCAGATGAATAGCAAAACCAGCAATCTCTTCTTTGAAGTAAACCAAAAATGTACTGCCATCTGGATTAAGCCTTCTAGAGGACTCATCGATTTCAAAGCCACGACCAGCAAAGTATTTCTCGGCCGCAGGAATGTTGTTAACGTGGAAGCCAATATGACCCTTTGTTCCGCGACCATTTTGCTTCATCACCTCTACTAAGGTTCCAGCAAAAAATGAAGGAGGTTGCTCAATAGTTGGAAGCCCCATAAAAGCGGTAAACAGGTTTGCAATCTTTTCTGCCTCATCAGCATTACTTGCGTTAATACCAACGTGGGCAACGTACATATCAAACTGCTCAACTGGATTAATAGAGCTGGCTGTGTTAGTTGAATCTACCATGGTTCTCCTTTTTTGCATTACGTCTATGAAAAAAATAATAAGATAAAAACGGAACAAAATAATATTCAATACTGTAACTAAGTACTAAAAAAGACCTAGTAACCTAGGCCTTAAGAATTCTATGGTGGGCGATGCTGGATTTGAACCAGCGACCCCTTCCGTGTGAAGGAAGTGCTCTACCCCTGAGCTAATCGCCCAAACGACTTGCAATAATAGCAAACTATAGAAGAAAGTGCCATCCTAAACTTATATACACAATACAAAAATGCTCATCACATATTAGTTTACAAGATACGTACCTGCTAGGCTTAAAGGCAAATACTATTTACTTGACCTACTTAGCTTCAAGAAACTTTTTAACTTTATGAGACCCATGAGTGACAGCACTTGCTATTGCAAAAAATGCAAGCAACTCAATAAGCTGCAATGAAATAGTAGGCTTTAGAACCAGTTGAATGACAACAATTACTGCTAGCACAAAGCAAGATCCAAAAATCATAGGGAATGCCGCCGCAGCTCTATTGGGAACATTTGCTTCTCTAGCTGCATATCCTCCTGTAAAGAGAGAAATCATACTTGCAAGCAAAAGGAGAGCGGAATCAATTGATGGACCAAAGCCAATTACAAGAACAACAACATTAATGATGCCTAAAAGTCCGCCAATCAAAAGAGCCAAACTAAAAAGCTTCATGTTACGAGTCTCAGGAGTCATGCTTCCCCTATCTACAAGTTACAACTTTTTGCTATTTTACCTGTTTTTGATAGGTTTATACATTGAATCAGTATGTAGAAGAAACAATATAAAGAATGGCGAGAAACCCTAAGGGGCTTCTCGCCACAAGAGTATGTGGTGGGCCCAGAGGGATTTGAACCCCCAACCCAGGGATTATGAGTCCCCTGCGCTAACCGTTGCGCCATGAGCCCAAAAGAAAGAAAAAGCGGCGACTGATGCCGCCGCCAGAATGCGTGGTGGAGAATAGGGGGATCGAACCCCTGACCTCATGACTGCCAGTCATGCGCTCTCCCAGCTGAGCTAATTCCCCGAACGAGGTGCGGAAAATACTATAGCAAACAAAAGCTCTGTTTTTCTCGACAATTTTGTAATTGATGGCATAGAAAGCGAATTTGCATAAAGAATGCTGGGTACACGAATCATAGTGTTTGTTTATTACGTACATATTATTGGAGTTTTGAATGAATATAGAACTTGTACAAGGTATTTTGATTCCATTTGCAGGAACCTCGATTGGTGCGGCAATGGTGCTTTTTATGAAAAAAGCCTTGAATCGCACGGTAGAGCGTGCTCTTACCGGTTTTGCTGCTGGCGTCATGGTTGCTGCATCTATCTGGAGTTTATTGATTCCAGCTATTGAATCTTCTGCAGCAATGGGACAATTTGCTTTTATTCCTGCAGTAGTAGGTTTTTGGATTGGTACCCTCTTTTTGTTTCTGTTAGATCATGTAATCCCCCACCTTCACCTAGGAGAAACAGACAATGAGGCTGAAGGTATTAAAACAAGCTGGCAGAAATCAACGCTTATGGCGCTAGCAGTAACACTCCACAACATTCCTGAGGGAATGGCGGTAGGTGTTGTTTTTGCAGGTTGGATATCGGGAAATTCAAATATTACGTATGCAGGTGCAATGGCTCTGGCACTTGGAATTGCTATTCAAAACTTTCCTGAAGGTGCCATTATTTCTATGCCACTTCATGCAGGTGGTGTCTCTAAAGGTAAATCGCTTATTTTGGGAATTTTATCTGGCATAGTTGAGCCTATTGGAGCGGTGTTGACCATTCTTGCAGCAGAGCTTGTTATTCCCGTACTTCCCTATCTATTAAGTTTTGCAGCTGGTGCCATGATGTACGTTGTTGTAGAAGAGCTTATCCCAGAAATGAGTGAAGGCAAGCACTCAAATGTTGGAGTACTTGCCTTTGCATTAGGATTTACGGTTATGATGATTCTTGATGTAGCGCTTGGTTAAAAACCAGGCGCTCTTTTTTAAAGCTCGCGCTCTGGAAGGATCTTCTCAGCCAACCAAGATCCAACTTCATCAAGGGCAACTTCAAAACGATTGTCGGTAGCACGCTCTTTGACCTCTGCAATGCCGTTTGCAACACCTTTCTTGCCCACGATAACCTGCCATGGGAAACCAATAAGATCTGCATCTGCAAACTTAACACCAGGGCGCTCTGCACGGTCATCAACAACAGTCTCAAGACCAGCGACAACACAGGCGTCAGCTACAGCACCCGCTGCATCCCAAATCTCTGGATCTTTATCAGAAAGGCAAAGAACAGAAACCTCATAAGGAGCAACAGAGACTGGCCACTTAATGCCCTTCTCGTCATTGTATTGCTCAACAACAGCAGCAAGCAGTCTAGAAACGCCAATACCATAGCAGCCCATAACAAGAGGCTTTTCCTCGCCGTTTTCATCGGTGAAGGTAGCGTTAAGCGCCGAAGAGTACTTGGTTCCAAGCTGGAAGACCTGGCCAACCTCAATACC
>JAIJTS010000009.1 GCA_022732885.1 Atopobium sp.
TGGTGTGGTGACCTCGTCCATCGCTCGACGATATTCTCGCTGTAGATAGCCCTTGGAGACACCGCAAGATGTGTGATCCCATGGAAGTTTTGCCTGGATATCAAAGGTTTCTGTTGCAATATCAGATAGCGAGAAACCCAGACTTTCTGCAGCTGCATTCCACGCATCAAGATTAAACTCACTGGTCCACGCATCAAACTTGCAACCATTTTTCCACGCCTGATAAATCAGGTCAAAACCGTCGCGCCCCATCTTTGAAAGCGCGCCTTCTACCAGCGAAGTGCCAGAATCATGATAGGCAATCTTGAGTCCCCTATCATGGTTAGAAGACAAGAGCAGCTGTTGTCTACGTTGAGCTTCCTCGCGAGAAATCTGACCTACCCACTGGAATGGCGTATAAGACTTAGGAACAAACACGGCAACAGAGGCAGAAACGGTAACGCCCTTACCACCGATTTCTCGACCAATGTCCAAAATACGTTTTGCAACTGCGGGAATGGCTTTAATGTCCTCGTCAGTTTCGGTTGGAAGGCCCATCATAAAGTAGAGCTTCATGCGGCGCCAGCCATTTTCAAATGCGTTTCTAGCTGCAGACTCAAGGTCATCCTCGGAAACATTTTTGTTGATGACGTCTCGCATACGCTGTGATCCCGCTTCTGGCGCAAATGTCAAACCACCGCGCCTTGACGTAGAAACAGCGTCTGCCATTTCCGCGCCAAATGCGTCCATACGTTGCGACGGAATGGAGATACGCACGCCACGTTTACGCAGATCAGAGTTCATACGGCGCAGAATGTAGCCGCACTGAGAGTGATCCGTTGTAGAGAGCGATGTGAGTGAAACCTCATCATAGCCACTCTTCAGAAGGCCTTCTTCACCTGCTTTGACAATCTGCTGAGCAGGACGCTCACGGACAGGTCGATACGTCATACCAGCCTGACAGAACCTGCATCCACGAGCACAGCCGCGCTGAATCTCAAGAGCAAGCCTATCCTGCACAATCTCGGTATACGGAACAATACGCTGAGCCACGGGGTCTGTCACAGAAAGGTCTGGAAGACAGCGTTTATAGACAACACTTGGAGCGCCACTTCCCTCTTTTGGCACCGCGTAACCCCAGCGTGTTGCGGTGTCATCATGCACAATCTGATAGAGCGATGGCACGTACACACCTTGAATCTGAGACAGCCTGTACAAAATCTCTTGGCGAGAAACCCCTTCAAACTTGGAAGTCCTCACACACTCGCACATCTCTACCAGTGCTTCTTCGCCATCGCCTAATAAAATGGCATCAAAAAGCGGAGCTACGGGCTCAGAATTCCAAACGGAAGGACCACCGCCAAAAATAAACGGATCTTCTTTATCACGCTCTTCGGAAAGCTTTGGAATACCTGCTAAATCAAGCGTTTCTATAATATTGGTAGCAATCATTTCATGAGCTAGAGTAAAACCAACCACATCAAAAGATGCTAAGGGTGCAGCACCCTCCAAAGAAAGCAATGGAACATTACGCTTGCGCATAAGAGCTGCCATATCAGTCCAAGGCAGATAGGCGCGCTCACAAGAAATATGAGGCGCCTTATTCAAAGCGTTATAAAGAATAGCAACACCAAGATTAGGCTGACCTACCTCATATACGTCAGCATAGACCATACACACATGAAAAGGACCTTCTTGCTCCTCTACCGCTCCCCACTCGTGATTCAAGTATCTAGAGGGTTTCTCGACATGTGGAAGCATGGGCTCAATGAGATGGAAGAGATTTTCTCGTTTAACACGCACGATAGTCTACTTTCTATCTTTTAGCGAGGGACTGTGTGGTTGCTATCTCTACGGTATTTGGTTGTGAATTTGAATCTGCTGTTGTGCTTGTGTTTGTAGAAACACTTGAAGCACCGGACTTAGTGAAATCAGCTGCTACCCCATTGCGGTTCTCGGCAATTTTGCGAGCGTACGCGTGAACGACACGAGCAGTAGTGTGAGTACCTGCATACCCCATGCCAGCCTTAAGAGCCCAGCCAAATCCAGGAACCGTGCCTGCAACGGTACGCGCAACGGTGCGGTATCCAAATCCCGCGCCCACAACGCCGAGAAGTTCAGCAATGGTTTCAACACTTATATTGATGTTATAAGCAGCGGTAATATCAAGCGCAAGTCTAATCTGTCGTGCGGTCATTAACGGCATATCAGAACCAGGGACAAACGCTACAGCTCCAATAGCTGCATTTTCTTTAGCACAGGCAGCAGTTATCTGCTTGACTACTTGAGTCCTGCATAGAGGATACGCAGCCGCAAAAGAAACTGATTTTTCTGTTGCAGTTGCAATCCATGAAGAGAGTCGGTCAAAAAGCACTTCTTCAGTAGTGCCCGCAATAATGCTAATAAGTCCCGTGTTATAAAGCGTATCCGCAATTTTAGGGGCTTCAACTGAAGACTCAACAACCACCGCACAAGGAATAGAATGACTTACCAACATAGTAAGGGCGTCCTCATACTGTGATGTTGGCGTAGGAATGAGCACCGCAATATCAGGAATAGCGGCGTTCTTTCCCGTACGACCAGTTCCTCCAGAGGTAAACGAGACGCCATCAGCAAGCTTGGAAACACGAACCGTAGCATCTGTTCTCTCAGGCATAAAATAGGTATGAACAGCAAAAATTACTTCTTCAGAGGCAAAAGAATCAACATAGATATGTGTGTAGGTTGGCTCAAGAGATGAGAGTGAGCCGCAAAATTCCTGCAGTACAGAAGTTGCAAGCTTGCCTAAGCTATTTCTTTTTGCCATAGCTTATGCCGCCTTGGTTCTGTGTCTGTAAACCGACTGAACAACTCCTACAGAAACAAGCTGGGCAACCATTGATGTTGATCCGAAGCTAATAAAAGGTAAAGGAATACCTGTAATAGGCATAATTCCAATACACATGCCAACGTTTTGCAATACCTGGAAAGACCACATAGCTGCACAACCAACAAGCACCAGTTTAGAGAAGGTATTCTCGGTCTTCATGGCAAAAAGAATAGTTGCAAAAATCATCCACGCAAAAAGTAAAAGCATGATAAAAGCGCCAAAAAAGCCAAACTCTTCTGAGAAAAGTGCAAAAACAAAGTCTGTATGCGCCTCGGGTAAGAAGCGTCCACTTGCCTGCGTAGCATTACCAGGACCTTTTCCAATAAAACCGCCTGAACCTACGGCAATCTTTGCCTGTTGCAAGTTATAACCATCTCCTGAAGGATCAACAGATGGATCCAAAAAGACGGTAAGGCGTTTCATCTGATACTCCTTAAGAATGTGAGGAATACCAGGAATCATAGAGGTTGCAACAACAAGAGCAACAACGGCAATAAGTAAGAAAACAGTTATCAAAATCCAAGAACGTTTTGCGCCCGAACAAATAATAATGGTAGCTCCGATAACCAAAATGATCAGACCAGTTCCCAAGTCTGGCAAAAGCATAATAGAGCCAAACGGAACCAACAAAGTTCCGCAAAGCTTTACGTAGTCTCTAAGCGTTTCTACTTTTCCGTTATATTGGGCACATACTGAGGCCATAAGAAAAATAGTGACAATTTTTCCCAGCTCAGATGGCTGGAATCTAAAACCAACAAGCGGGATATTAACCCAACCTGTCATGCCTTTAACCGAGACGCCAAAACCTGGAACTTTAGGCAAAATCATCAGGACTATTACACTGACAAGCAACACATTTGTCATATTTGCAAGAGCTCTATAGTCATAGCGCCACATAAGAATGGCAAATATAAGACCCAGACCAATGCCCAAAAGATGCCTTGGAAAACTAGCTTCGGCTATGTTCATTGATGCGGTCCAAATAACCACAATACCAATCAAGACGAGTAGTGCCGCGGGAACAAGCTGCGCTAAATATAGTTTTCTCAGAATATTCTTACCCGAAAGTTTTTCTTTCTTAGCTAGGCCTCCCGAAGGAATACCTCCACGCCTTCTAAAAGGTGAGTTCATTTTCTGTTTTGTAACCGCAGATGAATCAAGCGCCATGGATTTCTCGCCTCCTTACCTACCAACATTATCTGGCTGATTATAAATTGCACCAAAAACATCTCGAACAATATACATGCCAGAACCCGCTCCAGAAGGAGCACAGTCAAGATTTGCAGCTACGACATATTGAGGTTTATCCGCAGGTGCATAACCAACAAACCAACCAACCGGCTCACCAACTGATTGCTGCTCAGCAGTACCCGTCTTACCACAAACAGTGACATCAAGATTAGTCCAATGGATAGTCTGATGTGCGGCTTCTTCATATACAACACCATAAAGGCCACGAGCAACAATGTCTCGATGTTCATCTTTTTCATCTGGTGTCAGAATGACCTCATTTTTGTACTCGATAACAGAACCGTTGCCGTTTCTGGCGTTAATACTCTTCAAAACATGAGGCTTATAAATAGGACCTCTATTTGCAATGCCACAATATGCATTTGCCATCTGAAGGCAAGTTACCAGAAGGTCGCCCTGGCCAATAGCAAGGTTACAGTTGTCGCCGCCTTGCCATTTACGTGCATCGTCAGGCGAGCTGGTAAAGTAATTCCACTTCCACTTCGCATCAGGAACACGGCCAGAGGCTTCTTCTGGAAGGTCAATTCCAGATAGTGCTCCAAGTCCAAAGGCGCGGAATGTCTCTTGCATGCCCTCAGGATGATCATTGTTGTAGAAGAATCCCTTACCAATCTCATAAAAAACAATGTCGCAAGAGTTGGTAATACCGGTAATGAGGTTAACAGTACCGTGACCAGAAAGAAGCCAGCAGTGCATGCCATACTGCTCACCAAATCCAGTCCAATAACCCGTACAATACCAGCTGGAATTTCCATCACAAATACCGTATTTAAGTCCAGCAAAAGTTGTAAGCGCCTTAATAGTAGAACCAGTCGGATACTGACCGGCAATAGCACGGTTCATCAGCGGATAATTTGCTTCTTCGGAAGAAAGAGTATCCCAGTCAGAGCTAGAAATACCTCCAACAAACATTGACGGAGAGTAAGTTGGATAGCTTGCCATAGCAATAACTTCGCCGTTGGTACAATCAAGTGCTACAACGCTTGCGCTACGTCCTCGGAAGTCTTGAGACCTAACGGTGTTAATAACGCTCACAAGCGATGCTTCTGCAGCTTTTTGAATCTTAGAGTCAATAGTCAAAACAACGTCAGAACCACTCTGTGGAGCAATAGACGTTGAATGCGAGAGAACATTACCAGCCGCGTCAACATACACCGTTTGCTCTCCACGAACGCCTTGAAGCGCAGATTCATACTGATATTCAACGCCTGTTTGTCCCACAATATCGCCATGTGCATACACAAAACCGCCGTCTGCAGTTTTACTGCTCTCAAGCTGTTCTTGTGTAACTGTGCCGGTGTAGCCAACAACGTGAGCTGCAAGAGAGCCGTTTGGATAAGCGCGCTGAGTTCGCTCCTCGATAGACACTCCATCAAGTAAGGCGCCATGGGCGTAAATATAAGCAACTACACGCCTAGATACGTCAACAGCAACGGTGCGTAGTGCCTGAGCACCGTCTGAGGTATCCAAAATCTTTCTACGTACAGCCAGCATTGGCATACCCAAAAGATTAGCAAGAATCTGCAGTTTAACGTAATCTTCTGCGACGTCTGCTCGTGCTACTACCGTTGGACTTGGCCTATTAGTTACAATTTCCACACCATTTCTATCCAAAATACGACCGCGAGGTGCAGCGGTAGTAACGGTGCGTGTACGGTTACGTTCTGCCTGCTCAGTATAATCAGCTGACGATAAGAGCTGCATAGTCCAAAGACGACCAATAAGCACGGCAAACATGCCACCGACAGCAATGGCAAATCCGATAAGTCTGGACGAGAGGGTTTTCTCGGCAGAGCCATCAGAGCCGCCTGATGCTTTAGGAGCTCCGCCACCAATATCAAAGGTAAACGGAGAGTCTTTTCTGCCAAAGGTAAGATATACGATGATTAAACCGATTGCTGCAACAGCGCAACAAGCAAGGATAACAAGGGTGAAATTCATGCTAACCCCTTATTTAAGGCGCTGTGGAGCTCGATGAGATCCGCGATAGAGCGTTGATCCGCCCAAAGACGAACGAGATCTTTGGGAGTGTGAAAGAACATAGAATATAGGTAGAGCTGCCAAAATAGTAAACAACACAGTAGGTAAAGACTTAAACAGCAGTCCTTCAAAGAAGTTGCCACCAGGACCAATCAAAGAATTAATAAGTTGGTACATAAAGGTAACCCCAAGGCACTGAATTGCAACTAGACCCATAGAGGTGCCAAAATTACCAGAAATACGATCTCTGACCTCTTGACCAATAAAATAAGAACTCACCACAAGCAAAAGTGCCATAAGACCAATGGGACTAGCAGAAGTCAAATCATAGATAAGACCTGCAACAAACCCACATACAACACCGGTTTTTCCGCCATATTTTAAGGCAATAGCTGCCGAGAAAATCAAAGCAAAATTGATAACTCCCCCGCCAAAAGACACCTGAGGGGTAAGCACAATTTGCAAAACAAAACAAATAACAGCAAGAACGGTGATGCTGCGTGTATTTTTATTTCTGTCAGAAACCTGCATACATCCCCCTTAATCTGTTCTGCCACTGTTATGTTGTGTATTACCCGTTGGAGCAGCAACCGTTGCATTCTGCTGAGAGTTTGTGGTGTCGTTTGAAGAATTGTTTCCAGAAGAGCCATTAGATGAAGATCCGGAAGATCCATCTTTTGAGTTTTTATCCTTATTGTCTGAGTCAGTTGCCGTAGGAGTGTTTTGCTTATCAGCCTCTGCAATATCAGCTGCGGTAGCCTTTTGCTCCTCAGAAAGAGACGTAATAACCATTACTTCCTCGTTGCTACTGACATTTCCATAAGGCTCTATAACAATGGTGTAATAAAGCGAGCCTGGAGCAGCCTCAACACTAGTAACTTTACCCAGAGGAAGTCCCTTAGGAAATACTCCACCAAGTCCACTGGTAACTACTGTATCGCCCACTGCAACCTTTTGGTTGGTGTTAATCAGGTTAAGAGTAATCTGCCTTGACGCAGAACCCATCAGCATACCTTGTGCTCTGCTGCTTTGTACCATAGCAGCCACACCGCTCTTCTCGTCAGTAATAAGTCTGACAGTAGAGGTGGTAGGGCCGCATTCAATAATCTGGCCAATAACGCCACCACTATCAACAACAGGCATGCCAACAGCCAGTCCAGACGAAGTTCCCTTGTCAATCACAATGGTGTTGTTGAACGAGTCCGTGGAACCAGAAATAACACGGGCGCCTGTAGACTGTAAGTTATAGGTATTTTTAAGGTCGAGAAGACCTTGCAGGCGCTGTGTGGATTGATTTGTCTCTTCAAGCTCGGCGTTTTTTGAGCGCAGCTGCTCATTTTCTGCCTTAAGGTCAGAAAGCGTCTGCTGATTTGCAGTTAAATTGCTAAAAATGTTACCAATACCTTGGAATGGCATGGCAATAGCAGAGCCTGCCATCCTAAAAGGCATAGTAATAGTAGAGAAGCCACCTCGAACCATCTCGAGTGGACCCCCTGTACCCATACGAGCGCTTACCGTCAATAACACAATTGAAAGCAGCGAAAGAATAATAAAACTACGGCCGCCCGTATGTTTATTATTGTTAGATCCAAGGCCTGATGAAGCACCCTGGATCTGATTAGACAAAGGCATATTTACTGGCCTGCACTCTGAACAAATCCACCGGACAATGCATTAGCTTCAAGAACCTTTGCGCAACCGGTAACAACGTTTTCTAGAGCAGTTGGACTTACATTAACTGGTACGCCAGTCTCTTCACGCAGTCTTTGGTCAAGACCGCGAAGCATTCCGCCGCCGCCAGTAAGCAAAATACCGTAGTACATAAGGTCAGAGGCAAGGTCTGGTGGAGTTACATCAAGAGCATCTTTAACAGCCTTGGTAACCTCATCAAGAGGACGATCAAGCGCACGACGAATCTCTTCTGACTCAATGCGAACAGTCTTTGGAAGACCGCTCATAACGTCACGACCATTAACCTCAACATCAAGCTCTTCTGCAAGAGGTGCTGCTGAACCAACTTTAATCTTAATATCTTCTGCGGTGCGCTCACCAATAGAGAGGTTATACGCATCACGAACATGCTCAAGAATAGTCTGATCAAACTCGTCACCTGCAGTTCTAATGGACTGCGAGACAACAATACCGCCCATAGAAATAACGGCGACCTCAGTAGTACCGCCACCGATGTCTACAACCATAGAACCTGTAGGATCCTCAATTGGAAGGTCTGCACCAATAGCTGCAGCCATAGGCTCTTCAATCAAGAATGCCTGGCGAGCGCCTGCCTGAATAGTTGCTTCAAAAACAGCGCGTTTCTCGACAGATGTAACGCCAGAAGGAACGCAAACAACTACGCGTGGACGTGGTGACCAAGGATATTTACGCTCACGTGCCTTCTCGATAAAGTAACGAAGCATAACCTCAGTAACATCAAAGTCTGCAATGACGCCGTCTTTAAGAGGGCGCTCAGCAATGATGGAACCAGGAGTACGGCCAATCATACGCTTTGCATCAGCGCCAACGGCCAAAACGCGGCTCTCACTTTTATCGATTGCAACAACCGATGGCTCATTGATGACAATACCCTGACCACGAACTGCAACAAGAGTGTTTGCAGTTCCTAAATCGATGGCTAGGTCTCCGCCATATTCTCCGAAGAGCGAATCGAAGATAGACATGATATCCAATCAAACGTGCTACGCGTGTGCGTAATAATCCTGCAGAAAGAACGGTTAAAACAGTTTAATACTAGTTGCCAGACTTTGAAGAGCTGGAGGAACTATTAGAGGAATTTGAGGAGTTAGATCCATTAGTTCCCGTATTAGTTCCTGAATTAGAAGAGTTAGATCCATTAGTTCCCGTATTAGTTCCTGAATTAGAACTGTTGGTACCAGAAGCTGTACCAGAGTTCTGGTTATTCTGACTTACATACGAGGTGGTAACGCTTGCAACCTTCCAGCCGATACCATCACGAACAAGCTCAATGGTATAGTCAACGTTACCACCGTTAGAAAGGCTGACAGAAGCATTTACTGTTGAATGTGTCATGCTCTGATCAACGCCGTTAATGGTGACGGCAGAGCTTGATGGCAAGCTATTGGAAATCTGCTGAAGCGTTGTGCTAGAAACAGAGCTAGAAACATAGCGACCAATATCGGTACCCTGTGCCTTAGCGTTGAAAATATCCTGAACAACGGACTGCTGGGTTGGCCATCCGTAGCCACGATAGTAGGCATAACCAGCACCACCAACAGCTAAGATAAGTAAGATAAGTATGGTAATGAAGACCTTAAGGCCAGTGTGACGGTGTTTACGTCTAATCTTCTTATCTTTCTTGTCCTGCTCAATAATCTCCTGTTCAGTAATCTGGAAAAAGCCAGTATCTTCTGCAGAAGGAATAAGTTCACCAGACATACCTGTAGGATCAAGTGGGTCGTAGGCACCATAGCCAGCTGCCTGAAGAAAGGCGTCAGTCTCAGATGGCTTATCAGAAGCAATAGCGGTAATAGCCTTACGAGCAGCATCAAAAGCGGACTGCTGTTGATCAGACAGAACAAAGACACCGTCTGCAGTAGCATGGGTGAAAGCATCAACTGCCTCAGACATACGATTAGCTGCAACGTAAGCAAGACCAAGATCTGCATAAATCTTATTGGAGTTATCCAAAGGATTAGCAAAATCAATAGCGGTACGATATGCCTCAACTGCGTCAACAGGTCTGTTCAAACCCATAAAGCATGCGCCTAGGCTGCAGAGAGCAGAGGAAGGATTAGGGTTCTTCTCGTCTACCGCAGCGTTTCTGTAAGCAATTCCAGCGTTACGAGTATCACCAATTTTCTCGTACGCAGAGCCTAAAGCAAGCTGTGCCTTATAAGGAGTTGCATAAGAGACGTCCTGGACAGCATTAGTAAGAGCAGCAATTGCTTCCTGCACCCTACCAGCAGCCAAAAGAGCACGACCTTGATTGGTAGAGAGAGCGCCAACCTTGCCGTAAGATGCATCAGAAAGTGCAGATTGATACGCAGAAGCAGCAGAGTCAAACTGTCCCAACTTCATATAAGCATTACCAAGAAGATGGTCAATTTGGCCATTTACCTCACCTGGCTCTTTGGCCACATCAAGCTGGCTGACAGCTACAAACCAGTCGCCCTGATCATATGCAGATTTACCTAACTCAAATGCCTGTTGATTCACAATATCCTCCAAGAGTCTGTGCGACTTGGCTTTAAGCGTTTTCTATTCTAATTGAATTGATGACATCGCCAATCTTTAACTGAGAAATGACATCCATTCCTTCTATAGTTGTGCCAAATACGGTGTACCCAGAATCTAAGCCATGCTGAGGACCAAGGCAGAAATAAAACTGAGATCCTGCAGAATTTGGATCTTGAGAGCGAGCCATGGCAAGCGCACCGTCAACATGAGAGTTGTTTGGATTAGTGCTGAACTCCTCTTTAATGCGATAACCAGGACCGCCAGTACCAGGTATACCATCAGGACCAGGATTGCCAAGCACAACGTCCTCAACGCTCATCTCACGAGTATTAGGATCTCCTCCTTGAACAACAAAGCCAGGAACAAGTCGATGAAACTTAGTATCGTCATAAAAGCCAGACTCTGCGAGCTCGCAAAAATTTGCTACATGAATAGGAGCATTCTTACCGTCAAGCTGAACCTTAATGATTCCCTTGTTGGTATTAAAAACAGCTACCTCAGTACCAGTTACCTGACGCTCTGGCGTGTATAACGGATCAAATCCAAACATAATTCCTCCAGGCTTCTTTACATCTAAGAGAAGAAAAAACGCGAGAAACCCTTAGTGATAGAGAACTTCTTTTCTAATCTAGTTATTTTACCAGTATGATGAGATTTTTGAAATTAAAGCAGATAAACAGTGAATTTTTACTACTTTTGCGGTTTCCAATTCACGTAATTTTCATCAAATAGTTTTTGATATGAGCTGGAACCACTGGAATCTCGGATGTTATCTACAGGCGCCAAGATATTCTCTTTGTCCTGAGAAGGATTGGATGAAGCAACAGATTGCTTCCATCCCTCATTCAAAGCATCAGAACGATTACGAAGCCAGTTACCAAGCTTAGTTAGATTTTCAATGGACTGACGATAATTTCCATTTGAATCATCAAGACTAGAAAGGTCAGAAATAACGTTACTGATATCCAGCGAAATCTGCTCAGCTTCTTGCTGACCGTCAGAACGCTCCTGAGTAGAGCCAGTAATTGCCACCTGATCAAAGGTTTTCTCATTATCATCAAGACGCTTTGAAAGGTCCCCTAGCTTCTGATAATCACTAGTAAGAGCATCAAAAACAGCGTCTGAACTTGTATTTTGTTGATCAGCTCCAGAGTCTTGACCTTTTAGATGTGTAACAGGCGTGGTGGTTGGAGTAGATGAGACTGGTGCTTCAACCTTTGCGCGATTATCTGTTGCCTGAGGATTCCATGGGTGCGTAATGACAAAAATAGCAGCAACTATCAGCGTTGTGACGAGAAGTGCTGAAAGCAAAATAACACGCGTACGTGGAATTCCTTCCGCCTCTGGGAGATTTTCTTTTGAAGGCTCTGAAGGGATAGCTGATTCAAAACGAGGAGCTGGCCTGCGGCTTACCGAAGCAAACGCGCTGGTAGCATCTGGATCAACATCATCGGCTGCCATTTGTTGTTGGACTGTATGATCTGCTGCAGCAGCAGAAGCTGTGCCGTGTTCAGCATCTGCGAGCGAATTGGTCTTCTCGCCAGATGTTGGAGTCTTATCAATTTCTGGGAGCTTAATGTCGCGCGTAGGTCTGATGGCTCTAGCTGGCCGAGTAGTAGATTCAACCTGAGGTAGAGGAAGACCGCACTTTGGGCAATTTTCTGCGTCACCAGTCACCAAGGCACCACAATGAGGACACCAGTGAGCTTGAGTAACAGGAATTCTTTGGGTCAAACTTAGATCAATCTGACAATGAGGGCAGGTTAAAGCCCCCTCATCAACCTCAGATCCACAGTTTGGACAACGCATACACCCTCCACAACTCTTTGCTTGTGCTTCAGTTTAATCATTTATATCAGCAGAAGAGCTATAAGTTGACTTTCCTCCCATTAATCTCACAACCAAGTCAAAGAATCGATCCTTTGTGTAGTTGTGGATATAACGCTCAGAAATTCTGCTGAAGATGATAACGGAAATCACCAGACAAATTACCAAGTACGGCAAAATACGTGTGGTTAGAGGTGCAATTCGGAAAAATTCCTGCGCCACCGTACATCCAGCAATAACTAGAGCAATACACGTAAGTAGAAGTACGACGCGAAGCTTAGTAAGTGGTAAAGAAATTCTTCTAAGTAGTGCAAAGCCAACTGTTGCGGTGGTAATAAGCGCCATCGTAGACACCTGAGAGAGGTTCAATTTAAACAGATGACCTGCAGTCATAAGAAGTGCAAGAGTGATAGTTACCGCAATAGAAGCTGGAAGTGACTTACGCAAAATGTTGACTAGGAAGTTACCCTTTACGCGGTCATGATTAGGCTCAAGTGCCAGCACAAACGATGGTAGACCAACGGTTGCAAAGGAAAGCAGCGACATCTGAACAGGAATAAAGGGGTACGGTGGCGCAATAATGCAATAAAGTGCAAGCGCTGCAGTGTAAACCGTCTTAACAAGAATAAGCGCAGCGGATCTCTGAAGGTTGTTAATAGAGCGCCTACCCTCAGCAACAACTTCTGGCATATGAGCAAAGTCGTTATCTGCCAGGACAATCTCTGCAACATTTCTTGCTGCTGCAGAGCCTGAAGCAACAGAAATAGAGCAGTCTGACTGCCTCAGAGCTAAGATGTCATTCACGCCGTCGCCGGTCATGGCAACCGTGTGGCCAAGATTTTGGAGCGCAATCACAAGTTCACGCTTCTGTTCTGGCGTAACACGTCCAAATACGTGGTATTTCTCGACAGCTGCTGCAATATCTGCTTCTGTGTGCAGCGTAGTTGCGTCTACCCAACCATCGGCATGAGGGACTCCCGCTCTCTCAGCAATAGCAGAGACGGTACGAGGGTCATCGCCCGAAATAACACGCAGGTCAACACCCTGTTCAAGGAAGTACGCAATGGTTTGTGGAGCGGTCTCCCTAATCTGGTCCCTGAGCACCACATAGCCCAAAAGCTGAGGTGTTCCTTGCAGTGCGTCGTTTCGATCAAAGCCGTCAACGCTACAAGCGACCAGTACGCGCTCAATGGACGCAAAAGCATCAGACGATGCAATAACGTCCGCTGCCTCAGAACCAAGTACAAACTGAGCCGCACCTATAACAAATGCCTGTCCGTCCTCAGTAACACAGCCAGAGTATTTTCTCTTGGAAGAAAACGCTACAACGCGAGAAGGACGCTTGCTTTGAATCCCCTGCTTGGATGCATAGGCAAGAATTGCTGTAGCCGTATCGTTGGCGTCATCTTTATTTGCGCCGACAACGTTTACAGCTGCTTGCAGAGCGCCTGCAGCCTCAGTAATTGGCGTAAACGAAGCATCTAAAACACGGGCAACTTCCATGTTTCCCGTGGTGATAGTACCCGTCTTATCCAAACAAAGGGTATCTACGCGTGCCAGCGTTTCAATGCAGTATTGCTGCTGAACCAAAACGTTCTTTTGGCCAAGTCTGATGGTGGCAATCGCTAGAACCGAGCTGGTGAGAAGAACAAGACCTTGAGGAATCATGCCAATAACTGCAGCAATCATCGAAAGAAGCGCTTCATTTAAATCGGCGTGACCAATGAAATATGTACGTACAAAAAGACCAATACCCAAAGGAATTAACGCAATAGAGCCTGCTCGAATGATTGACTTAATGGTAGAAAGAATCTCTGAGTTAATCTCTTTAACAAATTTTGCTTCTGCGTTAATGCGTGCTGCATAGCCTTCCTGGCCTACACGGCACACCTTACCTACAAGACTGCCCCTCTCGACAAAACTACCAGAAAGAAGCTCATCTCCTGTGGTTTTTTGCACAGGCTCTGCCTCACCTGTAAGTAAACTTTCATCAACACTAACGTGCTCTGAAACAAGAATACTGTCAGCGGGAATTTGATCACCTGTTTTTAAGCGTACAAGATCGTCAATAACAAGCTCATCTGGTTTGATAAAGGTATCTTTGCCGTCACGAATTACACAGACACTTTGAGCTGTCATAAGAGACAGTCGGTCAATCATGCGCTTTGCGCGGACCTCCTGCACAATACCAATAACCAGGTTTGCAAGAACCACAGTCATGAACAGCGCATTTCTATACTGTCCGGTTACAACAACAAGCAGCGCCATCAAAACATTAACTATGTTAAAAAGCGTAAAGCTGTGCTCCGCAATAATCTGAGCAATAGATTTAGTTTTGACGTCTGTATTAGTGTTAACTTTACCTGCAGATACTCTTTCTGCAACTTCTTTTGATGTCAGACCTTCATACGTTTTTTCAAAACGTTTTATATTCTTGTCCTCAGTGCCTTGCAATGACATATGAACAATCTCCAGTCAGTAATGGCCGGTTTTTTTGCTTTTGGTGACCCCGGTGGGTTTCGAACCCACGACCTTTTGCTCCGGAGGCAAACGCTCTAATCCACTGAGCTACGGAGTCATGGTGCATAAGTATACCTCAGCCCACTTACGCCCTTTGTAAAGGTTTGCGTAATTTTCCTTCTAGCAATTTCCCATGTTAAAATGAAGCAAATCAACAATTGAGGAGCTCATGAATACTATTACTGTTGATCTTACGACTGACTCATATCCAATTTATGTAGGACACAATCTGCTTGAACAAGCTGGCAAACTCATTTGTTCAAGCACATCAGGCTCTAAGATTCTTGTTGTCACTCATCCAAATATACAAAAACTCTATAGCGCAAAACTCCTCGCCTCTTTAGAGACGGCTGGTTACTCGGTTACTACTGCTACGATACCCTCGGGTGAACACTCAAAATCATTCGATTCATATCAAAAGCTTATTGAAACCCTTGCAAAAAACCATTTTACGCGAGAAGACATTGTTGTAGCTTTTGGTGGC
Source organism: Atopobium sp. (assembly GCA_022732885.1). Classification (GTDB taxonomy): domain Bacteria; phylum Actinomycetota; class Coriobacteriia; order Coriobacteriales; family Atopobiaceae; genus Lancefieldella. Next base: position 15,126 of record JAIJTS010000009.1, read on the forward strand.
GGTGTTATTAGCGACCTTGCGGGGTTTGTTGCAGCAACCTACATGCGAGGTTGTGCGCTTATCCACATCCCCTCTTCACTTTTAGCAATAATTGACTCCTCTATTGGTGGAAAAACTGCTCTTGATTTACCATTTGGAAAAAACCTTGTAGGAGCTTTCTATAATCCCAGGGCAGTTATTGTTGACCTTGAGCTACTAAACTCTATTCCAGCGCCCCTTTTGCAGGATAGTTGTGGAGAGCTTATTAAATACGGCGTACTTTCTGGGAATAATCTCTTCAATAAAATCACTTTGGCGAGAAACCCCATGCAGGTCATTGACTTTTCGCATAGACAAGAACTCATTCAAGCGTGCATTGAAATAAAGAAATCAATTGTTGAAATAGATTTTAAAGAGGCAGGTTCTAGAAAGCTGCTTAACTTGGGCCATACGCTTGGCCATGCCATTGAAACGCTTAGCAATTTTGAACTTGGTCATGGCTCTTGTGTAGCCGCTGGAACCAACATGATGGCAAAGGCTTGCTCCAAACTTAGACTATGCTCTTACGAAGATGCTGAAAAAATCGCCCGGCTAACGCAAGCTTACAACCTTCCTACCAGCACGTCATTTACTGTGGAAGAGCTTTATAGCACAGCACTACATGACAAGAAAAGCCACGCTAATTCAATTGATGTGGCACTTATCTATGGCATTGGTGACGTACGTATTGAGCGCAAGTCATTTACAGAGCTCAAGCAGCTCATTGAGCTTGCAACAAACTAACGTCCTAGGCGCTCTAACTCTTTTATAAGCTTGTCTAATGACCGTTTTAGAGCAGCCTTGTCTTCAGCCAGGATATCATTTTTGTTGAAGATACCGTTTGCAGTTCCTACATAGGCATATCCGCCAGCAAATACTTCAGCAACATTATCTGTTGTAACGCCACCAACCGCCATAAGAGGCAAATTTCCTAGAGGCTCACACACCTTCTTTGCGTACCCATAGCTAACCTCATTAGCTGGGAATACTTTGACAACATCGGCACCAAGAGCAAATGCATGAGCTATCTCTGTTGGTGTAAACGCTCCTGGAACACTTAAAATTTCATGTTCTTTACAGTAGTCAAACATCTCTTTAGAAAGCAGCGTTGGCGCTAAAACAAAAGTTGCACCGGCCTTATAGGCAATCTGTAATTCTTCAAGAGTAAGTACAGTACCGGCACCAATATTGATATCAGATCCATATTCACTCGACAGCTTCTGTATTAACAAAGCAGCTTCTGGCGTGTTCATGGTTACTTCAACGTTATGTACAGGAGAATCAACAAGAACCTCAACTACAGCTTTAACCTGATTGTATGTATAGCCACGTAAAACCTGAGTTACGGCGCTAAAAGGTTTATTCACTTGCTTCCTCCTTTAATCTTCAAACATTTTAACCACATCCTTCTATAACACTCAACTGCGGTATTCTTACATCAAGCAATAAGATACGGAGCGTGCACAGTATGGATGTTTTAATAACACCTCATGATTTGTTTGGAACGGTAGAGGCCATCCCATCAAAATCATGCGCTCATCGCGCGCTCATCTGCGCTTCTTTTGCAAACGGCACTACCAACATTACGTGTCCTTATATCTCTGATGACATTCTGGTAACTGTTGAGTGTCTTAAAGCTTTGGGCACAACTATTGCTAGAACCAAACAGGGATTTAGGGTTGTTCCTGCAAAGGGCCAGAATCGTCCCCAAAGTGTGCAGCTTAACTGCAAAGAATCTGGTACCACGCTCAGATTTCTTCTCCCCCTTCTTGGAGCACTGCACGTAAACGCCACCATTACTGCAGAAGGAAGACTTTTTTCGCGACCTCTTGAACCTCTTATCTCAGAGCTTTCTGCCCACGGTATGTCTTTTAGCTGGCAAGAAAAAAAGTTTCTTGAGGTTTCTGGTCAGCTTAATGGTGGTTCATTTAAGCTGCCAGGAGATATTTCTTCTCAGTTTATTTCTGGACTTTTATTGTCACTACCTTTGTTGAATCAATCTTCAACAATTCAGATTACAGGACCCATTCTGTCAAAAAACTATGTAGCTATCACAGAAAAAGTTATGCGAGATTTTGGCGTTGCCGCACCATTTGATCAAGAAAGTGCCATCTACACTATTGAATCTCAACACTACGACTCTCCAAGCGTTTATTCAATTGAAGGAGATTGGTCAAACGCTGCTCCATGGCTTGTTTCTGGCGCTATAGGTCAAGGCGTTGAGGTCACAGGACTTTCCATGCAAAGCGTTCAGGGAGACCGGGCTATTTTGGCCGCGCTATCGCTTGTAGGTGCACGGGTTTCTCGCCATCAACAAAGCGCCGCAAGCATGATGGAACACCTGCGATCATTTACCATCTCCATCTCTGAGATATGCGACCTAGCTCCAGTGCTTGCTGCATTAGCAGCGTTTATCCCTGGAACAAGCAAGCTTACTGATATTCAACGCTTACGTCTTAAAGAGTCTGACCGCGTTCAAAGTATTTGCGACACGCTTAAAGCATTTGGAGTGACTGTTGAGCTTTCTGAAGATCAAGCAGCGCTTATTATCACCGGAGGAAAACAACCCACAAGCTGTATCGTAGACTCATGCAATGATCATCGTATTGTGATGATGGCATCTATCTTAGCTTCATATGCAACGGGTCCTGTAATAATTACTCACGCCGAGGCTATCAATAAGTCGTATCCGCTTTTCTTTGAGCACTTTAAGCAGCTTGGTGGCGTCTGTCACAGCATGGAGTCATAAATGATGACCTCAACTTTTGGAACAACAGTAAAAGTGTCTATTTTTGGAGAATCTCATGCCCCAAAAATTGGATGCACAATTAAAGGTTTACCTGCTGGTTTTACCGTTGACTTAGCCTCTCTTAAGACATTTCTTGAAAGAAGGACCCCGTCGCACCCGTGGGATACGCCACGTAGAGAATCAGACAGTCCGCAGTTTATTTATGGTATATCAACCGACGGCGTGTTGGACGGCTCTCCGCTCATAGTGGAGCTGCCAAACAATAATGTTCGTCCACAAGATTACTCAGTTACCAAACTTGTCCCACGGCCAGGCCATGCCGATTTTTCTGCCTGGGCAAAATGGGGAGACTCATATAAGCAAACGGGTGGAGGGCATTTTTCTGCACGATTGACCGCTCCTCTTTGCATTGCTGGAGGCATAGCACTTCAAATCTTACACGCTCAGGGCATTACAATTGCAGCTCACGTTCTCAAAATAAAAGACGTTACCGACACTCCCCTTGAGCTTGTGGACAACTCACTTGAAGCTAACAAGTTACTTGCTCATCAAATGGATCAGCTGCTACAAGCTTCACCTCAAGAACTTCCTTTCCTTGATGCTCAAGCTGGCGAGAAAACCCGTGCGCTCCTTACTCAGCTGCGCTCAGAGAAAAACACTGTTGGCGGCATCATAGAATGCGCAGCAACAGGTGTACCTGCGGGCATTGGTTGCCCTCATTTTCATGGACTTGAGAATACAATATCCACTGCAGTCTTTGGCATTCCCGCTGTTAAAGCCATAGAATTTGGCAGTGGTATGGGTGTTGCAAGTTTACTAGGATCCGAGAATAATGACGCCTACGAAGTGCGTAACGGCACAGTTGTTCCAACCACTAATCATGCTGGAGGTATTCTGGGCGGCATTTCAACAGGAGCCCCCATCTGGTTTAGATGTGCATTAAAACCTATTTCGAGCATTGGGCTGCCTCAACATTCGGTAAACCTTCAAACTATGGAGCCAGAAGAGCTTGTGGTTCAAGGAAGACATGATGTAACGGCAGTTTTACGTGCTGTACCCTGCGTTGAAAGCGCATTTGCATTAGCTCTTCTCGACACCTTGTATTCCTGGCCTTCTGAACAGAACGGATATGACAATGACTAATCAGCTAGAGACTCTTCGCCAGGAAATCGATTCTATCGACGCACAAATCTTTGACCTTTTTGTGCAAAGGATTACGGTTGCCAAACAGATTGGCGCTTACAAAAAAGAGCACGGGCTCTCTGTTCTTGATTCCTTAAGAGAAGATGCAAAAAGAGACCAGGTTAAAGCTTCTGTTTCACCCGAACTTGAACCGTATGCTTTAGGGTTACTTGAGGTTTTAATGAAGACTGCAAAAACAGTTCAGGAGACCTCTTGTGAGCTTTAAAACTGCACAGCAAACCTCAAGCAACCCTGCAGCTCCCCTTGCTCCTTTTGGACTTATTGGCAAGAAACTCTCCCATAGCTGGTCTGCAGAAATTCATAAAGAATTGGGGTCATTTCCCTACCAGCTTCACGAGCTTTCTGCTTATGAGCTAAAGGGTTTTCTTAAAGACCAACCATGGCGGGGTTTGAACGTTACTATTCCCTACAAAAAGGATGTCTGCGCACTTGCGGACATAGCTTCTAAGGATGCGCAAGCTATAGGGGCAGCAAATACGCTGGTAAAAGACGTAAATGGCTTTATATCAGCTGATAACACAGATGTGTACGGCTTTGAATATCTTATTAAAAGTCTCAAGGTCAACTTAAACCATAAGAAGGCGATTGTTTTAGGAGCCTTTGGTGGAGCTGGCCAAGCAATTTGTTATGCACTCAAAAAAGGTGGCGCATATATTTTAGGCGTCTCCAGAAACCCTCAAGTAAGCGATTCTTTTATTGATTGCGCAATTACATATGACCAGCTTGTATTCCACTATGATGCTGATATTCTTATTAATGCAACGCCAGTAGGAATGTCTCCTCACACTGGTGTTTCTCCTCTTTCAGAAGAAGAGTTAGCTTCTTTTACTTCTTTACAATACGTAATTGATCTTATCTATAATCCACTGCGCTCTCAGCTTCTTCTAGATGCAGAAAGTCTTGGTCTACCTAATACAAACGGGCTAAAAATGCTGGTTGCTCAAGCGGCAAAAGCAAGCTCACTCTTTTTGGGTCAAGAAGTTTCAGGCTTGAAAATAGAAACCATTACACGTGAGCTCCATGCTTCAAAAGAAAACATTGTGCTTATTGGTATGCCTGGTGTTGGAAAGACTTCTACAGGAGAGGCCCTAGCAAAACTTCTGAATCGTCCCTGGATAGATACTGATCTTCTCATCAAACAGAAGGCTCACTGCGACGCGTCAACCTATTTACAAACACATGGTGAGACGGCATTTAGACGTCTAGAACATACGGTGATTGAAGAGATTTCTAACATGACTGGTGCGGTGATATCGTGCGGAGGCGGCGTAGTTGTTACACCTTCAAACTATCAACTCCTCCGTCAAAATGGCAAGCTTATCTATTTAACTCGCCCTCTTGAAAAATTGGCTATTACAGAAAGACCGCTCTCGCAAAGCCGTGGCGTACAAGAACTTGCCAAAGAGCGCCTATCGCTCTATGAAGCTTGGGCAGGTGTAACTTTTTCTTGTCTAGGCAATCCAGACGCAGATGCCAAAGGGCTTTTTACTGCACTGTATAAAAAATAGGAAACGTTTGCACTTATTTTCTGACCGTTTACCGGACGGGTAAAAAATTTAATATCTATGCACGTTAAAGCCCCTATACTAGTGACTCAAACATTTGCCTTTACTGTAATTACGGAAGAGGCAAATCCGTCAAAATAGATAACTATATGATATGAGACTAAACATGGAGAGAAATCCGATGGATGGCAATGCTATTGCTCAAGAAATTCTTAACTCTATCGGCGGGTCAAAAAATTTAACTCACAATGAAGTCTGTATGACACGACTTCGTCTTTCTATTAAAGATATGACGCTTATAGATTATGACCAACTGTCCACAGCCACTGGCGTCCTTGGCATTGTGGGAAAAGGTGCTAACGGACTTGAAGTAGTTTTTGGTCCCAATCTTGTATGTCAAGTAAACGATGCACTCAATCGCATTTTGGATGAACCAGAGAAGACTTTTTATTCCATAGACGAGAAGCACGTTAATTGCGCCACACAACAAAATGAAGAGGTAGATAAGCTCATTTCACTTTTGACTCAAAAAAGTATTGATGATCAAGATGATGAAAACTTTGACAACCTTACCTCTGACCTAAATGATAATAGCTTTGAAGAATACTATGAGGATGACCTTGAATCTCCTCGCCTTCTTATTATTAACGGCCCAAATATCAATATGCTGGGTATTCGTGAACCAAAGATTTATGGCAAAGCTGACTACAGAACCCTTATAGAGACCTGTAAGTCAGAAGCTCAATCTCAAGGATTTTCCGATTGTGTCTGTTATCAATCAAATCATGAGGGCGATCTTATTGACGCAATCCAAGATGCCTTAGGAAGCTATGACGGTATCATCATCAATCCTGCAGCATATACGCACACATCAATCGCTCTTTTAGACGCTGCACTTGCTGTTCAAATCCCTATGATTGAAGTGCACCTCACAAACACCTCTGCTCGTGAAGACTTTAGACACATTTCTTATATCAAAGATGCCTGCTTTGCTACGGTTGCTGGTAAGGGAATTGACAGCTATAGAGAGGCTATCCGGCTGATGGCAGCTCACCTTAAAGCTGAAGGATAATCTACTGCTTATTTTTGTCTGAAAATCACACCTCTGTAATGAAAAAACATAACAGGCTTTTATGCACATGTAAGTATATTTGACTCGGTTATTACCATATCTACAGGCACGTCAAATTCTGTATGTGGGAGCAATACCTTGCTCAGATTTGAATGGTAAGCAAGGCAAATTTTCTTGCCAGGATACGTAGACAGAAACCGGTCATAAAATCCCGCTCCATAACCTAGACGGTATCCTTTTATATCAACAAGAAGTGCAGGTACAATACAAATTGAGGCTTCAATAGTATCTTCTGTTAAAGCAGGTAGTTCTTTAGGCGGTTCAAGCAAATTAAAAGGCGCTGGAATAAACTGTTCTAATGACGTAACAGCAACAAACTCCAAACGATGTTGAGGCAGACAACGAGGCACTGCAACAGTTTTACCATCACTTAAAGACTGCTTAATAAACTGCCTAGTAGAAACTTCAGATGAAACAGAAACATACGTTAAAACAGTAGATACCTTTTCATATTCAGATGTTGTAAGAAGTTTCTGAGTAATACAGTCATCAAGCTCTGACCGCTCATGTGCAGTCAGAGCTTTTCTTGCTGCCAGACACTCTTCTCGCATGCTTTGTTTTTTTGTCGTTACAGAATTCATAGCTTCTCCTTTATAGCTAAGAATAGCAACGTTTCTATGAACATTTTGAGAAGAAATAGGCATGCGTCATTACAAATGCGACTATTTTCAAACATTTTTTATATAGCTTTTTATTTAGCAAATTATTGACCAGCATAAATGTAAACCAAATCTAACTTGTCAAAATATTGCGTATTTTCCACTTGTTTAACACTACATATTGAGTAAAGTTAGACATAACAAACTAATATTTGATGCTCTATATCAATGGATATATCCGCTGTCAAAAATTAGTCTCAAGGTTGCTATTTGTACACTGCTGAGCGGACAAGCCCCACTCAACACGCTCAGCTTAAACATGGACTTACATTCATGTAAAAAGGAGTCTGTTATGCAGGAAACACCAGCACAGGAGGCTTGGGACGGCTTTGTCGGTGGAAACTGGCAAAAAGCAATTGACGTCCGTGACTTCATTCAAAGGAATTACACCCCATACGATGGCGATGATTCCTTCCTCGCTGGCCCAACTGAGGCTACCACAGAGCTTTGGGCAGATGTTATGGATCTCTTTGCTCAAGAGACCGCAAACGGTGGCGTACTTGATATGGATACCAAGCAGGTTTCCACTATCACCTCCCATGAGGCTGGCTACATTGATAAGCCGCTTGAGCAGATTGTTGGTCTTCAAACTGACAAGCCACTTAAACGCGCCCTTATGGTAGATGGCGGTATTCGCATGGCAATGGCAGCATGCAAGGCATACGGCTATGAGGTTGACCCAGAGATTGTTGACTTCTACACCTATCGTCGCAAAACTCACAATGCTGGCGTTTTTGATGTCTACACCGAGGACATGCGTAAATGCCGTCACTCACACATTATTACTGGTCTGCCTGACGCATACGGTCGTGGCCGCATCATCGGCGATTATCGTCGCGTTGCTCTTTACGGTGTTGACGCTTTAATTGCCGATAAGACAAATCAGAAAAATGGCACAAGCACCATCATGGACGAGAAAACCATTCGTCACCGCGAAGAACTCTCTGAACAGATTCGTGCTCTCAAGGAGCTTAAGCAGCTTGGCGAGATTTATGGCTTTGACTTGAGCCGTCCTGCAGAGAACTTCAAAGAGGCCGTTCAGTGGCTCTATCTGGGCTACCTCGCTGCTGTAAAAGAGCAGAATGGCGCTGCAATGTCCATTGGTCGCAATACCACCTTCCTGGACATCTATGCAGAGCGCGATCTTGCTCGTGGTACATTTACTGAGTCTGAGATTCAGGAGATTGTTGACCACCTAGTTATGAAGCTTCGTATGGTTAAGTTTGCTCGTACTCCTGAGTACAACGAACTCTTCTCCGGAGACCCTCAGTGGGTCACTGAGTCGATTGGCGGCATTGGCGTTGATGGCCGTTCCATGGTAACCAAGTCCAGCTTCCGTTGGCTCCATACTCTTGAGAACATGGGTACCAGCCCAGAGCCTAACCTGACCGTCCTGTGGTCCACCAAGCTTCCTGTAGGCTTCAAGCGCTACTGCGCAAAAATCTCTATTACCACCAGCTCTATCCAGTATGAAAACGATGATCTTATGCGCGTCTATCACGGCGATGACTACGCAATTGCTTGCTGCGTCAGCTCTATGCGCGTTGGTAAAGAGATGCAGTTCTTTGGTGCTCGCGCAAACCTTGCCAAGTGCTTGCTTTACGCAATCAATGGAGGACGTGACGAGAAAACCGGCGAACAGATTGGTCCTAAGTACCGTGCAGTTGAAGGCGAGTACCTTGATTACGATGATGTCTTCTCAAAGTATCTAGACATGATGCGCTGGCTTGCTGGCGTTTATGTCAACGCTCTTAATGCAATCCACTACATGCATGACAAGTACAGCTACGAGCGCATCCAGATGGCTCTCCACGACGAGCACGTCCACCGCTGGTTTGCAACAGGCATCGCTGGTCTTTCTGTTGTAGCTGACTCCCTCTCTGCAATCAAGTACGCAAAGGTAAGAGTTGTCCGCGATGAGACAGGCCTTGTTACCGATTACATCACAGAGGGAGATTTCCCTAAGTATGGCAACGACGATGACCGCGTTGACACCATTGCTCATGACATTGTTGAGATTTTCATGAACATGATTCGCCAGAACCACACCTACCGTGATTCTGTCCCAACCACCTCTATTCTGACCATTACCTCTAACGTGGTATATGGTAAGGCTACCGGCAACACCCCTGATGGACGTCGTGCAGGTGTTCCTTTTGCTCCTGGTGCTAATCCAATGCACCACCGCGATACCCACGGTGCCGTAGCATCTCTAGCGTCCGTTGCTAAGCTTCCATTCAACGACGCGCAGGACGGTATTTCCAATACCTTCTCAATCATTCCTAACGCTCTTGGCAAGGGCTCTGACGTCTACTTCCACGGTAGCGAGCTAGACCTTGAGCACATCGACTTCTCTGATATGAATCTTGATATTCAGATTGAGAACAAGATTGATTGCGCCTGTGAGGCAGACCCATCCGCAGCTGAGGGTGCTGAGGATCGTAAATAACAAGCCCTGGCGAGAAGATCTATCTACACGTTGCTTCTCGCCAACAAACTCGTAAGGAGAAACACATGAAGTCCAATGAAGTAGCTTCCGAGCAGATCGACAACCTTGTAAACATGATTGATGGCTATGCCGAGAAGGGCGGTCACCACCTTAACGTTAACGTTTTTACTAAAGACACTCTTCTTGATGCTCAGGCTCACCCAGAGAAGTATCCTCAGCTGACCATTCGCGTTTCTGGTTACGCTGTTAAGTTCAACTCCCTTACCAAAGAGCAGCAGGACGACGTCATTTCTCGTACCTTCCACGACGCTCTCTAAGAATTTCTTGTCCATGTCTTGTTCTGATGCTCACATGGATCTCAATGACCCGCTCACAGTTTGTGGGCGGGTCCACTCTATTGAGACCTTTGGTACCGTAGACGGTCCTGGAACTCGCCTGGTTGTGTTTACCCAGGGGTGTCCGATGCGCTGTGCCTATTGTCATAACCCGGATACCTGGCAATTTGGTATTGGAACAGAAGCATCAGTTAAAGAAATTCTTACCACTTTTGACCGCAATAGAGCTTTTTATAGAAACGGTGGCATTACGGCAACTGGTGGCGAACCACTTGCTCAACCAGAGTTTGTTGGAGCTCTCTTTGAGGCAGCACATAATGATCCCAAAGGCCGTATTCATACCTGTCTTGACTCCTCTGGTGTTGCCTACAATCCTGAAACTCCAAAAAAATTTGAGCGCGTTCTTGATAACACTGATTTAGTGCTTCTTGACATCAAGCACTCTGACCCAAAGGGCCACATTAGTCTTTGCGAAGTTGGTTCAGAAAGACCGCTTGCGTTTGGTGATGAGCTTAATCGTAGGGGCATTAAAGTACTTATCAGACATGTAGTAGTACCTGGCATTACTGATTCACCAGAAGAACTTGCCGGTGTTGGTAGGATTATTGCTCACTGGGATAACGTTATTGGATTAGATGTACTTCCCTACCACGTTATGGGTGTAAAAAAGTACGAAGAGCTGGGCATTCCTTACAGGCTTTCTGATACTCCTGCCATGGATGGCAAAAAGATTCCAGAGCTGCGCAAGCAAATCCTTATCGCCCGTGCCCTTGAACGCAAACGACTTTCATAAAACTACCAGCAGCCCATTTAGCTGCTGGTAGCAATTTAAGGTGAGACATGAAAATCAATCATTAATACTCTCCGTTGAGCCTCCACTGTCGTAGACAAAAATCTGGAAAGTATGATTGACATCCTGAAACTGCTTCATATACAGAAGTTCAGTCAGTTCCGTTGGCTCAATTGAATCAGAATCCAACTCAGAAGCAAGTATTAAATAAAATTGTATTATAGACATGGTTTTTAAAACGTAATAGATTTGTTGTAAATAGACAGTAGCGGCGTCCATTGTGTTCTTTTCCCACTGCGGCCGGGAGAAGATATGTGGTATTGCAAAAAATTGTTTCAGCTTGTTATAAAAGATTCCCTCGTATGGGCGTCTTATTTTAACATCCTCTCTTATTGCCTGTGCAGTAACAGCAGTGTTAGTATATTTGCCTCTCTATCCAAGGTGCTTCTCGGTAAGGGATTTCAATACCTCCCTGATTCGTTTTCTTACCATGACATATTTTGATATAAGAAACATTGTTGGTTATCTTGGGATTTGGCCAACATTTCAAGTATTAAAAGGTGTCAATCTGAAACCTATGACTGCGATTATTGTTCTGACAGTATGGTCGTTTGCTCTCTTGCTTCTCGCCGTTGGCATTACAGCTCTGAAACAAGCATTTGCTAAGGGAAAATATGTGCAGTTGGGGCAATGTGACTAAACATCACCGTTAAACAACAATGACACAGACGCCGACGGACATATCACAAAAAGGGCACAGCGTTTTGCTGTGCCCTTCTCAACTGTTATCGCTATCTTCTTACTACTGCTTTTCCGTAACCACTGAATCGTAATCGCGGCTCTATACCTGAGACTCTGTGCGACGACGATGCAGAGTAGATGCTACAAACACAAGCAGACCGGTAGCAGCAAGCGAGAAAATCATGGCCGGCGAATTATCTCCCGTATCGGGAAGTGCACCGGGAACCTTTGTTGAAGCAGTCTTATTTTCAGTAGGCGTCGGCTCATCAATACGTTCCCACTGAGCATAAAGTACATTTCCCTCTGCATTTATGGTGTCAACTTCCACCTTATCGCCCCGATGGAGCAGTGTGCCACCCTCTTTTGAGATAGACCAGCCTAAGAAGCGATATCCTGCTCGCACCGGATCTGCCGCATCAATGGTAAGAGTATCGTTTGACTCAACGAAATCTGAGTATGTACGACCGGTAGCGCCTTCGTAGTTGAGATCATATGCAAGACGTACGGCATTGGAGTTTGCCCACACGGCGCGCAGGGAAATATCCGAGGTTCCTATCGGAATCAAATCCCCCGGATAGTAGCGTGTTCCGTCACTTGCAACCCAGCAAATGAATCCACGGGAACCTGCAGGAGGAGTCACACCGGAAGCATCAAGCACACGAATATCAGAGCCTTCGGCATAGTGCATCGGATCTGAAACAGAGCCTGTACCACCGGCAAGATCATAGGTGATGGTGTGGGCCTGGTTTATCGGAACCCATTTTGCCGTAAGGGTAATGTCTTCTGTCACGGGACTTCCAAAACGATACGGCTTTCCATCGTTTCGGAGCCATGCGACAAGAACATAGCCATCGCGCGTTACCCCCGTTGGTTCATCGAGGGTTGTTTGCGCGGGTACTGACACGGTCTTGTTGGGTGTTCCATTGTTGTACACATACGTGACATTAACGGGTACCGGCTCCCATTTGGCATACAGAGAGGTATCACTTGAGGGCATGGAGTTATCAGAGGTGAGAGGCATGGTCAACTGAGCATTTCGATACCAGCCGACAAACCGGTAGTACTGTGGCAATCCGGCAGGACGACTTGGCGTTGAGTTTGAGATGTCGGTTAACGAAGCTCCATATTTACGCTGTTCAGATGAGATTGTGGTTTCAGAGGTAACGGAAGTTGCCGCGTTTTTGAGAGTCAGATTATAGGTAATGCGCTTTCTGACCATAACAAGATATTTTGTAGGAAGAGGCTTAAAAACAACATCTCCGCTGGCAGCATCATATATCGCAGGACCTTCTCCCTTAGAAATATCAAACCACTGAGTAACGTCGGTATCAAGGTTTAGATCTTTCGGATCTTTAGGAGTTCCGGTAGGCGTGTAATAGCCGTACTTGACGTATGAATACATTGCCTGATTTATACTGAAAATAAATGTTCCATCGGCAGGTATCCAAGAAGCATTATATGCACTGTAGCCGTTCCCGTCTGCATTGTCAGCAAATATGGCAAAGTCTTTGGTCAGATTCACTTTATAAGGATAAAAATCGATACGGCTTGCCGTACGATTACTGCTACCTGGTGATTTAAAGCTAGAAGGACTTTGGGCGCACCAGAGAGAACCGTCAAACCAGCGATATCCTGCTTCCGGTTCAACAGGCGTAAAGGTTGCACCGTAGAGCCCTAAGAACGTATGGGCAGCATTGCCTGAGTAGTTTTCAACCCCTGTTTTATCGGTGTCATTGGTATAGTCAGCTGCACTATTGTAAAAATTAACACGTACCAGCGAGCGATCAAGGTACACGTTTAGCGTTGTGCTACCATCTGCGGCAACAGTAGCCGAGCTATCGCTCCGTTCGGTATCAATGAGCAAATGGCCGTAGTACTGGCCATTGATAGCGGCAATTTTTGATGCAACATCTGTAGTTGCCGGAGAGACGGTAGCGTCAGTAGCGGCCGTATAACCTTGGACGGTATATAAAGTATAGGTTTTATCAGCTGAAGCCGCATTATAAGGATCAGTAGACTTCTGTATCCAATAGTTCACATGATAGACCGTATTGACGTTCGGCGTCCATGAAGCGGTGAGGTGAATGGATTGGGTAAGCTTTGAGCCAAAAGTGAAAGCCGTACCATCGGAAGTCTTCCAACCTGCAAAGGTATATCCGGTTCTTGTTGGATTACTCGGCGCAACGGTTACATCGTCAGTATCAACATACTCGGTGGCTATGGAAGATCCGCCGGCGCTATCAAAGGTGATGCTATATCCGGCTTTGACAACAGGCCAAAGATAGACATCCTGACCATTGACGGTACCGAGACTTGCATCCGGCTGGGTTGCTCCTTTTGTGCGAGACCAGCCCACGGCCTGCGTTTCAGGATTGCCGGTGTTTACGAGCGGAAGAATACTGCTACCTTGAATGGTGTCGCCATCCGCATACGTCACCGCACTGAGCACGCGGTTTGAATCGGTAACAGACATGAAGTAAACGACATGGCGATTGGATGCAGTGAAAGATGCATACAAATCAACCGGGGATGCTTCAGCCGCAGCATCAAGGGCAGCGCCGTTAAGCTCTGCGGCAGTCTTACCAAAGTCAGTAAAGGTAGATCCCGAAGAAGTTTTCCATCCGCGGAACGTTCCGTCTTCGGATGGAGTAGCGGGCTCTATCAAGCGCTCATCATCAGAGAGTTTCTGAGTTAATACAATGGAATCGGTACCGGATGCATCTATTACATGAAAACGATACGTTTTTGTAAAGTGCGTATCAGGCGTAGTTACGGCATAGACCGAAAAACCTTTTGCCGTAAAAGACACGGAGCCTGCAGCGGATGTAGGACTGCTCACCTGCTCTACGGATGAACTGTCAGAAATATGCCAGACCGAGATGGAGTTGCCGGAAATGCGGGAGGAGGAAATGTTTACGGCGATTGGCGAACCGGCCGGCTCCCATTTTGTTCCATGGGCATCGCGAATGGTAATATCAAAGGCAAGAAGTGTTGTCTGACCTTTAATGGGGGCACTTGTCGGAACAGCTGACACGCTACCGCCGGAAGGGAGCTTTCCCGAGACCGTTATCTGAGTGCCGTCAGAAGCAGTTGTTGTCCAAGTCTCTTGGACAAGGTTCTTCTGAGAATCCTCCTTGGTTTGAGTTTGGACTTGAGTTTTTTCAGGTTCTGTTTGAGAGTTGGTGGAACTTTCGGAAGAATCGCTTGCAGGTGCCTCTGATGTGGAGTTTACCTCCGTGCGAGTTTCTTCATGCTTGACATTATCATCCTTCAGTTCATTCGGCTCAGCGGATGACTCAGTAGATAAACCGTTGTTCTTCTCCGCTTGTGCAGAAGCCGTGGTACCGACTACTTCTGCAAACCCCTGTGCCGGAGTACTCCCAAACTCTGCGCTCATCTCCGCAAGCGCAGGAGTCGGCATAGACATTGAAAATGCTACGAGCGCCACAAGAATAATCCTTGAAATTACACCTTTTCTTTTCATGGTGACTCCTGAATAACCCCGAATAACTTTATAAATAAATCCTCACAGTCTATATATAATCTATCGGATAACAAATCGCACTGTTAGAGGGCAATATCGCAAAACTTTTATAATATCAACACACCAAGTTCATAATCTGTAAGCTTTGCTTTCAGGCGCACAGGACCGATCTATCCATACTGCCTCCCCTATTTCCTGCGTCATATGCGTGTAATACTATGTTACGAACCATCAACCAAATCATGGTAAGGACTCATGTGACCACAAAGACCGTACAGATAGCAGGCATTTCCGTAGAACTCACGCGCAAGGCCGTCAAGAACATCAATCTGCGCGTTAGTCGAGAAGGTCGCGTTAACGTGAGCTATCCGTGGCACACTTCCGAAGCGGCTGTAATCACCTTTGTTGAATCCAAATCTGATTGGATCAGCGCCGCTCTTTCTCACGCCTCTCCACTTGGCGAGAAGGACCTCCGAACTCCCACTCCCATAGCCTCCGGACATACGGTGAGCGTTTGGGGACACCCGTACAACCTGCACATCATTCATGGACCCAAGCGGACGGCACACATCTTTGCACACGACGTTGTTATCACACTTCCCAACCGCTACCTGGACGACCTTGCCTCCGAAACTTCACAGCAAGCCATTCGTAAAACATTTGATGAGTTTCTCGCCCAAGAGATGCGCGCAGTCCTGCCTGAACTTACCACCGCCATGGAAACAAAAGCTCAAAAGCACGCCTCACGGTATAAAGTACGTCGCATGAAAAGCCGCTGGGGATCCTGCAACATCAAAACAGGCACCATCACACTTAACCTTGAGCTCGCCGAACATGACAAAGAAGCCCTGAAGCACGTTATCGCTCACGAACTCACCCACCTCTACGTTCGCGGACACAACCGCGAATTCTATGCACTTCTCGCCACCTTCTATCCCAACTGGAAAGAAGTCCGCGCCAGCCTCAAAGGCGCTCGGCCGTCTTTGCGATAGAATAAGCACTGTTGACTAGAGAACGCGGGCGTCTAAGTGAGGCGCTGCGCACGAACTTGAAAGTTTGGGAGTTTTTATGCCAAATGAGGGCAGCTACGAGGCGGCGCTCCGTCGCTCAAATGAGATTCAAGCAGATTTGCCGGAGCATCCCGGAAACTACACCATGCTTACCGGGGATCGCCCCACTGGAAGGCTTCACCTTGGGCATTACTTTGGCACCATTGCTGAGCGCGTAAGACTTCAAAACCTTGGTGTTCATACCAACATCATTATTGCTGACTATCAGGTCATTACAGACAGAGACACCACTGAGCATATTGCAGACAATGTCTACAATATGGTTATTGATTATCTGGCCTGCGGAATTAATCCAGAGAAAACTATGATTTTCACGCATTCCGCAGTTCCAGCTCTCAACCAGCTCATGTTGCCATTCCTCTCACTTGTTACCGAGTCAGAGCTTCACAGAAATCCAACTGTTAAGGCAGAGCAAGAAGCTTCTGGCCATGCTCTTACTGCCCTTCTGCTGACATATCCCATTCACCAGGCGTGCGACATTCTTTTCTGCAAAGGAAATGTTGTTCCTGTTGGTCGCGATCAGCTGCCTCATATTGAGATTACTTCTAAGATTGCTCGTCGCTTTAACGAGCGCTACGGAAAGGTATTCCCAGAGGTTTCTGGCCTTCTCACCTCTACCCCATTGATTCCTGGCCTTGATGGTCGCAAGATGAGCAAGTCTTACGGTAACGCTATCTCGCTTTCTATGACAGCTGAAGAAACTGCCAAGCTCATCAAGAAGTCTAAGACTGACTCCGAGCGCATGATTACCTTTGACCCAGACAATCGTCCTGGCGTTTCTGCGCTTCTTACCACTGCTGGCATTTGTACTGGCCGTGATCCAAGAGAGATTGCTGACGAGATTGGCATGGGTGGCGGTGGAGCGCTCAAGGCTTACGTCATTGATGCCGTTAACACCTACTTTGAGCCAATTCGTCAGAGGCGTGCGGAGTTTGCAGCTCAGCCAGATCTTATTCGCGATATCCTCCACGACGGAAACGCTCGTGCAAACGTTATTGCTAACACCACGCTCGACGAGGTTCGCGAGGCAATGGGAATGGTCTACTAAGTGTCTGAGCTCACCTTACATGTTGAACGTATGAGCTATGGTCCAGACGCTATTGCTCATACATCAGAAGGTAAGACGGTCTTTATCTCTGGTGGCGCCGTCCCTGGAGATACCGTCAGTGTACAGATTACTGAGGACTCAGACAGGTTTTCTCGCGCACAGCTTGTAAAGGTTTTGGAAGCGTCTTCGTTCAGAGAGACCCATCCCGATCCTTTTGTGACGCTCACGGGCGCCACTCCTTGGGGCAATATTTTCTACGAGCAGCAACTTATCGAGAAACGTAACGGCGTAGTCTCGGCTCTTGAACGCATTGGCCATTTTTCACACGACGATGTCTCTGAACTGGTAAAGGATATTGTTTCCCCTGGTGAGCCATGGGGATACCGCAATAAAATTGAACTTGCATTTAAGCACAATGGCAATAAAACGCTGGTAGGAATGTATGCGCCTAACGGGCAAGACATTGTTCGCATTAAAGACTGTCCGCTCTTAGATAAGAGCAACCAAAAGGCAGTTGGAGCTGTAAGTGGCGCCCTCTCCTACCTCTCGGGCTCTCACGAGCTTGATATAGAACGCATTGGCATCAGAGTGTCTAGACGCACTAAAGAACTTGAAGTGGCGCTCTGGACCGCTCCGAGCGGCTTTCCACGCGCGCAAGTGGCTCGCGTTTTAGGCGATGCCGTAAAGGCAACAAGCGTTGTTCGCGTAATGACCAAAGGCCCTAGTAAAGCGCGTCGTGTTGTGGGAGTTGAGCGTCTAAGCGGCTCTGGCTCATGGAGTGAGCTGATTGACAACCAGAAGATGTTGCTCTCTGCTCCTTCTTTTTTCCAGGTCAATACCAAGGGTGCCGAGAAACTCGTTGAGCTTGTACTTTCTGGTTTAGATGTTCAGCCGAATGACGAAGCAATGGATCTTTACTGTGGAGCTGGAACCTTCACGCTTCCTCTTGCAAAACGTGCGGGATTTGTTTCTGCGGTTGAAGCCTATGGTCCAGCAGTCAGAGATCTTCGCCGCAACCTTGAACTGGCCAGGCTTGATAACGTTGATGCAGTAGGTGGAGACGCAGGTAGAGAATTCCCCGATACAGACGCTGATGTGATTGTTGTTGATCCACCTCGAGCAGGACTTGCTCCTGAGGTAATTCAGCAGCTTTCTAAGCAGTCCGCACGTGCTATTGCATATGTTTCTTGTGACCCCGCAACACTTGCGCGTGACCTTAAGCGCTTTGTTGAGATTGGCTCATACAAACCAGTGAGTGTGACTCCGGTAGATCTTTTCCCACAGACCTTCCATGTAGAAAACGTTTGCCTGCTTAAACGTGGAAAATGGTAAGAAGGGGCGTATGAACCCACTGATGAAAGAAGAAAGCAAAAGCCTTATTACTCTATATACACCATTACGCTGAATAGGGCGGTTGTACTAAAAAATAAACCCTTTGTCTGTGCAGGTCAGATACGTGCTTACCACTCTAAGTAATGTTCTTTCAATTATCTGCACCTTTGTTGTTGCATAACAACAAAGAAACGTGTAAAAAATACATTGCAATCAAGTACTCTTGAATGCAAGATAAGTATTACTCGAGTAAGGGGCTCGAGATACGGAGAGGAATGTATTATGAAGGCATCAGTTAATGAGGATTGCATCGGTTGCGGTCTCTGCGAGAGCACTGCTCCTGAGGTATTCGAGATCGGCGACGACGGTCTTGCTCACGCTATTGAGGAAGAGGTTCCTGAGGCTGCAGAGGATGCTGCACAGGAGGCTTGCGACGGCTGCCCAGTCAGCGCTATTGAGCTTGACTAGTTTTAGCTTAGTTTTTCTTTCTTAGTATGTAAGCCTGATGGGTTTCTCGCCTATCAGGCTTCTTTTTTTGGGTACAGTATCAGCAAAACCTCAAATGATAGGAACACATATGATTCTTGCATCACAATCCCCTAGGCGCCTTGAGCTTATGCAGTCTATGGGAATAGATCCACAGGTTATGCCTGCTGATATTGATGAAACTCAAAAAGTTGACGAGAAATCCCTTGCACTGGTAAAACGTCTGGCTCAAGAAAAGGCTATTGCGGTGTGCTATAAGCTCATGGAACAGCCAAACTTTGAGCAGCTTAACAATGAGATTGTTCTAGCCGCTGATACCATTGTCTGGACAGACGACGGCCAGGTTTTTGGCAAGCCTGCAGATGCCGAAGACGCCAAACACATGCTCTCTAAGCTTTCTGGCCAGACTCATCACGTTTCCACTGGTGTTGCGCTGCGACGCTTTAAGGCTTTTAAGTCCCCTTCTCCTGATGGAGCGCCAGCTGTTGTCGCTGTAACGTTTGTAGAAACTACAGATGTTACCTTCTTTGAACTGTCTGAAGATGAAATTTCTGCCTACGTTGCTTCCGGTGAGCCAATGGACAAGGCTGGTGCTTACGGCATTCAGGGTAACGGCCGTTTTTTGGTACAGAGCATTCAGGGAGATTACGAGAATGTCGTGGGACTCCCTGTTTCTTTGCTTTCTCGCGAGCTAGTTAAATTTACCGGCAATCATGACTATCTAGAACACGCCCTAGCGGGACGTAAACACTAGGGTGCCACGTAAACACAACAGCGCTTCTAGCAATAACAAAAAAGTCCTCGTATCCCCTTAGATACGAGGGTTTTTACTTTTTGGATATACCCGAGCCGTTAGTTAAACTTTACAACCTTCTGAGCCACGCGATAACCGCCAATAGTAACTGTCTGGCCAATCTTACCAGGAAGGTTTGTAGCGGTGCCTATAAGACCATAACGAGCCTTACGGTACATCTTCTTGTCATAAGCGCGAAGCTCATCCCAGAGCTCCTCCAGCTGGTCCATAGCATCCTCGCGGTCGCTCATTTTAGAAAAGACTGAGCAGATAGCCATGATGATAGTGAAGTAACTCATCATGTACGTCTGAAGACGTGGAGAAGAAATATCGTCGTAGATGTGA
This sequence comes from Atopobium sp., assembly GCA_022732885.1. Classification (GTDB taxonomy): domain Bacteria; phylum Actinomycetota; class Coriobacteriia; order Coriobacteriales; family Atopobiaceae; genus Lancefieldella. The sequence goes on from JAIJTS010000009.1 coordinate 35,265, forward strand.
TATGCGTGCATCATATTGCGAGCAACACGCCAGTAGTGATCAACGCGGCTTGTTAAGACCTTCTCGTTAACTGATTGATCGTCTCGACCAATGAAATAACGATACAAATCAACGTCAACGTAGTAGATAGTCTTTACCTTAGGGAATGGAACGTAGGCGTAGACATTATCCACATAGAAGGTGTGTTCAGGCATCTGAATGTTTGCAGAACGCAGCACCTCGACGCGGTAGGTAATTGCATGCATCAAAAGGTACTGAGACAGCTTAAAGCGGCCAATCTCTTCCCAACCAATAATCTTGTTAGTTGGAACAGCGTCGCGATAATCTACAAAGTTTTGGGTGTTATCCTCTACGTGCTCGTAAACGTAGTTGGAAAGCACTAGGTCAACGGGATTATCAGAGGCAATAAAGGTACGGAGCTGCTGAAGGAAGGTCTTTAAAGCGTCACCATCCACCCAGTCATCTGAATCAATGTTTTTGAAATACACGCCATCAGCGTGAGAAACAGCCTTCATAACAGCAATGCCGTGGCCGCCGTTTTCTTGATGGACCGCCTTAATGATGTTTGGATAACGCTCCTGCCAAGCGTCAGCTTTAGCGGCAGTATCGTCCTTTAAAGAACCGTCATCAACAATAACAATCTGCACGTCATCAGCATAATCAGAGCCCTCAAGAATAGACTCAATACAATGATCCATATACTCTGAAGAGTTATAGCATGGAATACCAAAAGTAATTGTTTTTTTCATGCAAGCTCCCTATGACTGATGAGCAATAAGCTCATCAGAAAGTTCCAGTGCAGAAGCAACGACGCCATCCATGTCATAGTAACGATACTCAGCAAGACGTCCAACTGCATGGAAGTTTAAGATGCCAGAAGTGCGATTCTTGTAGGAGCGATAGAGCTCCTGATTTTCTGGCTCGAGAATAGCGTAATAAGGGGTCTGGCCACTCTCTGGAACATATGCGTGTGAGTACTCACGCATGATAGTTGTTTTACCAGGGAGAACCTGACCAGTCATGTTCTTAAACTCAGTAATACGAGTAAAGTCCTCGCTAGTGGTGTAATTGACGGTACCAACAGGCTGGAACTGGTCTTGGTCAAGCGTCTCAAACTGCATATCAAGCGTACGATATGGAAGAGCTCCCTGATCAAGGTTGAAAAGCTCATCCAAAGGTCCGGTATAGATTACTTCACCCGCAAATAGTTTCTCGCAAACACTCACATTAGAAGCGGTGAGCTTCATGATGTCGCGGACGTCAACATCAAGGAAGACATCAATCAAATCATGATCAAGCATGTTTTCAAAGAGCTTAGTGTAACCCTCTTTTGGCATGCCCTGATACGTTGCACCTGGGAAGTAACGATCATCATCACCAACAAAGATTGGAACACGACCTGTGATGGATTTGTCAATCTGGTCTGGAGTCTTTCCCCACTGCTTCATGGTGTAGTGCAGAAAAACGTTCTCGTAAACGTAATCGGCAATCTCTTCCAGATCTGGATCGTTCTTCTCGCGAAGCTCCATGATTGGAACTTTGACGTTCTCTCCAAACGTAAGAACTAACTTCTGATAGAGCTTCTCGCCACGCTCTTCTCCAAAGGCAAGCTTCAAAGATTGATGGTTAAAGGGAACAGGCATAAGCTGGCCGTTAATGTTAGCCAGAACTTTGTGCTGGTAGTTAGTCCACTCAGTAAAGCGCGAGAGGAACTGGTGAACGCGGTCACTCATGGTGTGGTAGATATGTGGACCGTACTCGTGAACAAGAACGCCCGCATCATCAAGGCGATCGTAAGCGTTACCCGCAATGTGGTTTCTGCGCTCAAAGATTGCTACCTTTGAATTGCAGTTTTCTGCCATACGACGAGCAACAACAGCTCCTGCATAGCCAGCTCCAACAACAAGAACGTTGTAATTGTCGGGGTTGAACCCAGCAGGAAGACCATGATTGATAGACATGTAAACCTCCATGTGCGCCTAAATGCGCAGGATGTGTAAGTGAAACTTAACTCATTTTAACACGTGGCCATAAACTGAGTCATGCGGGGTACAAAGCCCCTCCGTTAGGCGTAAAATGTTCAGTTAGTTTGAAAATGTATTTCTTGACTGTTGGTGTCAGTATTTTTTAGAAACTTTAAGTTAAGAAGTGCAAAACGCAACGAGACGCAGATATCAAAGTATGATTGGAGCACGACACATGAGCAAGTTTCTTGACCGTATGAAAGAAACCGCTAAGTCCGACGTAAAGACTATTGTACTTCCAGAGGGCGAGGACCAGCGTACCATCGATGCAGCTAAGAAGATTGTTGCAGAAGGTATTGCAAAGGTCATCATTCTTGGCAATCCTGATCAGATTGATGTTCCAGGCGCAACTGTGGTAGATCCTACTACTGACGAGCGCCATGAGGCATATGCTCAGAAGTTTGCTGAGCTTCGTGCTCGCAAGGGCGTCACCATTGAGGAAGCTCGCAAGCAGATGAACGACGCTACGTACTTTGCAACCATGATGGTCAAGATGGGTGACGCTGACGGTCTAGTTTCTGGTGCTTGCCACTCTACCGCAAACACCCTAAGACCTGCACTGCAGATCATCAAGACTGCTCCTGGTACCAAGCTTGTTTCTGCATTCTTCATCATGAGCACCACTACTGACTTTGGCGAGGACGGCACCCTTCTCTTTGCTGACTGCGGTCTCAACATTGATCCATCTGCAGAGGAGCTCTCCGAGATTGCTCTTGCTTCCGCTGATTCTTGGCGTGCATTCATGAGCGATGAGCCTCGCGTAGCCATGCTCTCCTACTCCACTATGGGCTCTGCTGGTGGTGCAACTGCCGAGAAGGTCCAGGAGGCCACAAAGCTTGCTCACGAGAAGAACGCTGAGCTTGCACTCGACGGCGATCTTCAGCTTGACGCAGCTCTTGTTCCTGAGGTTGGTAAGCTCAAGGCTCCATTCTCTAAGGTTGCTGGAAACGCAAACATCCTGGTCTTCCCTAACCTTGAGGCTGGAAATATTGGTTACAAGCTTGTTCAGCGCTTCAGTGGTGCTGAGGCATACGGTCCAATCCTTCAAGGCATTGCTCGTCCTGTTAACGATCTTTCGCGTGGTTGCTCCGCTGACGATATTGTTGGCGTTGTTGCAATCACCGCTGTTCAAGCTCAGATGGCAGACAACAACTAGTCTTTCTGCCCTTCTAACTTGGTATACTAAGCCAGTCTCAAAAGAGACTGGCTTATTCTTTAGCTGGAGGCATCTATGTCTGAAATTATTTCTATTTCTAACGGCTCTCTTACCGCTTCAATTGACACCATGGGCGCACAGCTCATGAGCTTGCAAAAAGGTAAGTCGGAATACCTCTGGCAAGGAAATGCCAACTGGTGGCCAAGACGTGCCCCCATCCTCTTCCCGATTGTTGGTGTGCTTAAAGACGGCAAGGCAGAATCTGCAGAAGGCACCGTTACCCTTGCTCGCCACGGACTTGCTCGCCTCAACCAGTTTAATGTTGTCGAGCAAAGTACCTCATCTGTAACACTCCAGCTAAAAAGTACCGAAGAGACTCGCAAGTCTTACCCCTATGACTTTGAGCTGAGACTGATCTTCTCGGTAGATGGCGATACGTTGACACAAACATATGAGGTCACCAACACGGGAAACGTTGTGCTGCCATTCACTCTTGGCGCGCATCCTGCGTTCAACATTCCTGTACCGGGTGTTGAGTCGACCTCTTTAGACCAGTATCACCTCTTGTTTACGCGCTCCTGGACCAGCTATGGTCCATCCATTACTGATGAGGGTCTATGTGACTACGCTACACCTCAGAAGCTTGTTGTGGACTCTGACACGCTTCCTCTATCTTGGGAACTCATTGATCGCGAGAAAACCATCACGCTTGAGGATGTTCCCGATAGACGCATTACGCTTGCAGCTAATGCAGAAACTGTCTCTGAGGCCCATGGCATTCAAATGGAGTTTGAAGACTTTGATTACCTGGGTATTTGGAGTGCTGCTCCTGGTTGTCCATTTGTTGCTCTAGAGCCATGGTGCGGCATTGCAGACACCGTTGATACCGACGGCGTCTTTGAGCATAAGCCGGGCATCATGTGCCTTAATCCAGAACAAAGTATTGCTAAAACATTGAGCATCAAAGTCTTCTAATGCACATCAGAAGAGCAAATAGTAGAGACCTTGGGGTTGTTGCAGATTTATATGACATCGGCCGCCAGACCATGTCTCAGCATAACAACACATTCCAGTGGACCAAGAATTATCCACTTTTAGAAGATGCTACAGCCGATCTTGAAAGAAACGGCCTTTTTGTAGTTTGTGAAGACAATAAACCAAAAGAAATTCTTGGTTGTTTCTCGCTCTTACCCGGTCCTGACGAGGCATATGTAAATATTACTGAAGGTGCATGGATAAACGACCTGGATTACGTTGTTATTCACCGAGTGGCTGTTACATATACCGGCCGCGGAATTGCCACCTTTATGTTCAATTGGATTTGCAAGAACTACTCAAACGTTCGGGCAGATACTCACGAAGTCAATGTTGCTATGACTACAACACTTACACATGCTGGTTTTGTATATTGCGGCAAGGTAGTTGGACACGACGCGACGCCTCGTAATGCCTTTCATTTTGTAGCTCTATAAAATGCGTTATTCAAACTAAAAAACTTGTAAGTATGTCTTCATAAAAAAACTCCCACATGGAATGTGGGAGTTCATAAATCCTTAGATTGTAAGTAAAAATTACTTACCAAGAAGCTCCTGAACGTCAAGAGCAATCATATACTCCTCATTGGTAGGAACAACCAAAACGCGAACTTTTGAGTCTGGAGCAGAGATGTCACGGATTTCACCGGAGCGAACCTTGTTCTTCTCCTCATCAATCTTGACACCCATCCACTCAAGCTCTTTGGCAACACCAAGGCGCATCTCATCAGAGTTCTCACCAATACCAGCGGAGAACGCCATGGTATCAAAGCCATGCATAGCCTGAGCCATCTCCATAATGAGCTGGGAAGTACGATAGTAGAACATCTCAAGTGCAAGCTGGCAGTTCTTATCGCCCGCATGAGCTCCGTCCTCAATGTCACGAGAATCAGAGTGACCAGACAGAGCGAGAAGACCAGACTGCTTGTTCATCATTGTGTCAATCTCGTCGATGGAGTAACCGCCAACACGAGAGAGATAGAAAACGGTAGCTGGGTCAATAGTGCCGCAACGAGTACCCATAATAAGACCATCGAGTGGAGTAAGACCCATAGTGGTCTCAAGATCATGACCGTCCTCAATAGCGGAAAGAGAAGCGCCAGAGCCAAGGTGGCAGCTGACCAGCTTGTGAGTCTGACCATTAGTGAACTCATTAGTTGCGCGCCAAATGTAGCGGTGAGAAGTACCGTGAGCGCCATACTTGCGAACGTGGTACTTATCAACAACATCACGAGGAAGGGCATAGCGATGTGCCTTCTCTGGCATATTAAAGTGGAAAGAAGTGTCGCAGACAATTACATTGCCAACCTCTGGGAAGAGCTCACGGCACATCTCAATAACGTCAGCCTCAGCATAGTTGTGAAGAGGAGCAAGTGGAGCAACCTCACGAACCTGAGCCAGGACCTTATCGTCTACAACAGCAGACTCTGGGAAGTACCAACCGCCCTGAACAACACGGTGACCAATACCATCAATTGGCTTATCGATAGTCTTAAGAATGTCAAAGACATGCTTAATAGCAGTCCTGTGATCTGGAAGAGCAACGTCAAGCTTCTGCTTCTCTCCACCAAGCTCCTCATGACCAACAAAAGAACCTTCGATACCGATACGCTCGCAGTTTCCTTTTGCGTAAACCTCGCGGGTGTCAACGTCAAGAAGCTGGTACTTAAGAGATGAGCTGCCTGCGTTGATAACCAGTACGTTCATGTGTCTCCTCTTTCCGTGAAGCAGAAAAGACTACTAAGTCTTCCTCTCCTACTTCAATCAAACATAACCGCATGACATCATAAACCCCAAGATACCTTGGAGTTAAATAGACGAGCAAAAAACTTGAATTTTTTTATTCTTCACCCATTGAATCATCAAGTTGCCTGCCACCTAAAACATGGAAGTGCACATGATTAATTGACTGCCCGCCATGCTTACCGGTATTAGTTATTACGCGGAAACCAGATTCTTTGATTCCCGTTTGTTCTGTTACTGCAGCAATAGCTTTAGTGACACTTTCAAGAGTGTTAGCAGGGATACCATCAATGATGTTGTCATAATGTTTCTTAGGAACAACAAGAACGTGGACAGGAGTCAGAGGATGCAAGTCATTAAAAGCTACAACATTTTCATCCTCATAAAGAAAGTCTGTAGGAATCTCTTTGTTTGCCAGCTTACAAAAAATACAATCAGACATAGCCTCTCCCTTACTCATCTAAATATGCAGTAGAAGGCGCTGCGGTTGTATCGGTAATTGCAGCTCCTGCCTGAGACTCATCAAGTAAAACCTTTACCTTTTGCTCAGCGGTATCAAGTCTTTCGCGCAAATCTTTTACCAGCTCAACCCCGCGAGCATACAAAGCCAAAGACTCTTCAAGCTCTAAATCTGTACCCTCAAGCTTACGAACAATCTGCTCAAGCTCAATAGAAGCATCTTTAAAAGTAAGTTCTTCAGTCTTCTTAGTATCCATGTTGTTCCCCTTATCTATGAAAGCTCAATATCAGAAACAGTTGCCTTAATTGTTCCATCCGTCATTTTGATCAACAGAGAATCCCCTACCGAGGCATCTTTGGCCGTTTTAATGACAGATCCCTTTTCATCTTGGACATATGCATATCCCCTTGTAAGAACCTTTAAAGGAGAAAGCGCATCTAATTTTCCTGCAAGAGAGGACAGCAAAGCCTCATGTGGATGAAGCATGGCAGCACTAGCTCTAGTAAGCCTTTGCGACTCAACAGAAAGCATCTCTTTCTTTCTTGCAAGAAGCGCTGGCAAAGCATCCATCAACCTCTGCTCAGTCTGATTGAGGTCTTCTGTCCTTGTAGAAATAATATAAGCAGGATCTTTCAAACAAGGACGATCTGAGAGCTTTTCTAGCTGATATTGTTTACTTGATAAAGCATTTCTCATTGCCAGGTTAGAACGCTGTTCAACAGAGGCAAGTCCCGTTTTATAGAACTGCAAAATCTTTCTTGTTGCATTTCCAAGGCGAGAAATTCTGTTGTTAAACGTAGTTTGTAACTCACTAATAGCAGGAGCCACAGACTCTGCAGCAGCAGTTGGCGTAGATGTTCTTCTATCAGAAACCATATCTGCAATGGTGGTATCAGGCTCATGGCCAATACCCGTGATAACAGGAACAGGGCACGCTGCTATAGCGCGAGCCACTCCCTCATCATTAAAGCACATAAGATCTTCAAAAGATCCACCACCACGAACCAGCAAAATTGCATCTGGTTGCGTAGCTGCAGCAACTTGAAGCGCTTTAATAATAGTTGCAGGCGCATGGCTTCCCTGAACCGCGCATCCAGAAACCTCAAGCTCTACCAAAGGATTTCTACGCGCAAGCGTGCGCTTAACATCATCAATAACGCTGCCAGAAAGAGAAGTTACCACACCTATACGTGTACAAAACTCTGGAATGTAGCGCTTTCTAGAAATGTCTGTAAGGCCTTCTTTTTCTAGCTTTTTAGCAAGCTGCGCTACCTTTTGGCGAAGGTCTCCTTCTCCAGCGATTTGAATAGTGCGGGCATGGAAAGAAAGTTTTCCGCTTGAAGCGTAAATATCAAACTTTCCTGTCATCTGAATCCTCATGCCGTCCTGCAGCGTAATGCCGCTAGCGGCATAAATCTTTGACCAAACAATAACCGCCATAGAACTAACTGGGTCTTTTACGTCAAAGTAGCAATGGCCAGACTTATAGTTTGGGCCTCTAAATCCAGAAACCTCTCCAACTACCGTCATAGACGGGATTGAAGCAACCTCATTTTTTGCAAAGAGCACTGCATCAGATACTGAAAGAACAGAATCTTCTTTCTCTTGAATCTGATCCATTGCTAATTCCTGTTTCTAGAAGAACCAAGCAAATACAAAAGCTGGAGTGCGGAAACCATAGCGGCTGCAACATAGGTAAGAGCAGCAGCAATAAGCACCTTTCTAGCGCCAGCGTAATCAAAACCTGCAGGAGCATTTGCCTTCAAAAAAGCTAATCCACGCCTTGAGGCATCAATCTCTACAGGAAGCGTAACAACGTGAAACAGGAAGGTAAATGCATACAGCCAAATTGCTAGTACTGTCATACCAGAAATATTTAGCCAAATGCCAGCAATAAACACATAAATCCAAGCTGCAGATGCAAGATTAACAACAGGAACAAGAGCAGATCGAACTCGTGCAGGCATAAACATCTTAGCTGTCTGAACAGCATGACCAGCCTCGTGGCAAGAAACAGCAAGCGAAGCTACACTGCCTTCCGAAAAATTTGCATCAGAGAGATGCAAGCAGTTGTCTCGTGGATCAAAATTATCTGTAAGCTCACCAGAAATTCTCTTGATACCCACATTAGCTGCTCCGTTTGCGTCCATCATGGCGCGAGCAACAGACGCACCACTGGCGCTAAACCCTGAAGGGACCAAAGAGTACTTTTTAAATTCATGCTTGATATACCACTGAGTACCTAGACCGAGTGTCAAAGAGGCAACCACCAAAATGACATATGGGATAATCGCACCAGAGTAATACATATTTTCTCCTATCTATGTGTTACAAAAAGTATACCCAACTCATCGGACAAAAAGTCAGGTTTGCAAGAGTACGTACAGTCGAGAAAAGTAAGAAAAACCCTTTTTTGCGTCTTGTTTCTACAACAGTTCCACCTGACCGCTTTTAACCGTTAGTCCAACCTCACCATTAAGTAATCCAATGAGCTGTTTGCCCACTAATTGATAGCGCCACCCATTTTTAAGTCGAGCATCGTCTTTGTCCAAAAGTAAGTCTATAAGATCATCTTTATTAGCAATTAAAGGAGATGCTATTCCCTCTTTTTCTGAAACAATCCTGATAAGGGCATACATAAGCTCAACAACACCTTCAGAGCCAGCGGTAGGATGAGTATGATGTTCTATTTTTGGACACTGGTCAGCAAGAGTCTTTTGGCCACGCTTGATTGCTTCCAAAAGAAGTCCTACCCCATTTTGAGAGATTTGCTCGGTACCACGTATTTTGCGTAGTCTATCTGGTGTTGTGGGAACACGGCGACAAATCTCAATAATAATTTCGTCAGAAAGCACCCATTTACGCGGGATATCTTTATTAGCCGCAGTTTCTTCTCGCCAAGCACAAACTTCTCGAGCAATTGCAAGCTGTCTGCGCGTAAGCGAACCAGAGCGCTTCAAACGAAGATATGCTTGATAAGGGTTTCGACGATATTGATCAATATTTGTATGCTGGTCCATCTCTGGTTTTACCCAGCTCAAGCGATCAAGCTTGATGAGCTTCTCAACCATTTGATGGTAGATAGCAGGAAGATATCTGACATCATCTTCAGCATATACCAGCTGTTCTTTATCAAGCGGTCGCTTTGACCAGTCTGTTAATGACTCGGCTTTGGCTAGCTTTACGTTGGCAAAATTCTCCACCAGTCCAGCATAGCTCACCTGTTGACGCAGACCCAAAAACGCGGCTGCAACCTGCGTGTCAAATACAGGCGCGCACGCACAGTCCATTTTTTCTAATAAGACCTCAAGGTCTTGCGAACACGCGTGGAAAATCTTGACAATCTTTGGATCTTCCAAGAGTTCTTTAAGTGGTGTGAGATCGTCTATTAACAATGGGTCAATCGCAGCAATCTCTGAACCCGTGGATACCTGAACCAGACAAAGTTTAGGAAAGTAAGTTTTCTCACGAAGAAACTCTGTATCAACTGCAAGGATATGAGAAGATTTTGCTTGCTCACAAAATGAAAAAAGTTCTTCTGAGGTTGCTATATACAATGCGTCCGTCCAATTGCCGATTAAGTACCTAACATAAAGCGATACACTCATATGCATCAAAATGATATACCAGCTTGTTATAAATCTTCGGAGGATATATGAGAACCCTCATCATTCACAATCCTTGCTCAGGTTTTAGCTCTGACGCAATCTTTGAATTTGAGCGAGCTCTTCTGAAGAGTGGTGACGAATGCCTGGTAAAGATTGTCAAAAGCCCTTGGTACGCAAGTGAAATACTGAGCTCCATTCAACCTGAAGATTTTGACATAGTGGTACTCTCAGGTGGCGATGGCACGGTATCTAGTTTGCTCTACGGCCTTAGAGGATGCCAGACGCCTATTTTGGTCTTCCCTTCTGGTACCGCCAATCTTTTAGCAGCTAGTATTGGAAACGCACCTGAACCTAATGCTTTGGCGCTAGCTTGTAGAAATCTTCAGACTGCCAAGCTTGATTTGGGAGAAATTACCTGGACTACCGTGTCAGGAGAAACCCATATTGCTGGCGTACCTCTAATGGCTGGAACTGGACTTGATGCAGAAATTATGCGTTCAGCTATCCCTCACAAACGAACCTTTGGGGAGGCCGCATACTTTACTGCTGCCCTTGCCAACCTTATGCCGCCAGTTCACAACTTTAAAATCACCGTTGACGGCAAAGTACATGAGCTTCAAGGCATTGGATGCCTTATTGCAAACAGCTCTATGATGCAAGCAGGGATTGAATTAGCTCCTGGTAATCGTATGGACGACGGCCTACTTGAAGTTATTGTTATTGAGACTCATATGACCGCAAAGCTGGTACGTCCACTGCTCTCTGGCTTTTTTGATCGCACGGGGAACTCACTTGGTAGGCCTTACCTTAATAGCTTTAGTGGTAAAGAAATTATTGTTGAATCATCAACACCCATGCCCCTAGAAGTAAATGGCGAGGTCACCTGCCATGATATTTATGCGTACTCTGCTCGTTGCCTTCCAGGTGCGGTAAATATTGTTGTAGACCATATGAGCCCTTACAGCAAAGAAGCATAATAGCTGATAAACAACACGTTGATGCTTTTGCGGTCTGTGTTTTCTTTTCTTTCGTTTTCGTAACATTCGACCAAAAAGATTGCATACAACCACCGGATTAATTAACCTTTTATAGAAACATTACTAAGTTACGCATACATTCTTCTGATGTGTATGCGCAGTTGATGGGATATTTTTTGGTTGACGTTTCTAAAATTCGCGAGAAGTTCGATGAGCTTGCAACACCTATTTTGAAGTCCGGAAGACTCTATCAGCTTGCAACTTTTACACAACATGGAACTACCAGCACGCTTGACCACGTTATTGCAGTTGCATATAGCAGCCTTGCCTTTGCAATGAATGCCGGAATTAAAGTTGATGAGCGTGCTCTTGTACGCGGCGCGCTGCTGCATGACTACTACCTCTACGATTGGCATGATCACAAGGCCGCACCAGACAATTGGCACGGATTTACCCACCCTCGCCATGCACTTGATAATGCACGCAAAGATTTTCCTGATTTAACCCCTGTTGAGGAAGACATTATCTTGCATCATATGTTTCCTCTTGTCCCCATTCCACCTCATACCAAAGAGGCATGGATTGTTACAACCTGTGATAAAGCTTGTTCAACTGCAGAAACACTAACAGGCAATCCATACAAAAAAGACGGTTTCCGTCCAACGGGTTTCTCGACTCCTGAAAGTGATTTTCAGGGCACAAGCAACAGTGAACCAGACCAGTTCAACGACTACACGGATTACAGAAACTTCTCGTGAGTACCATGACTGAGACACTGCACACACTCTTTGCACTTGATAAGAATATTGAGCTCTTTGTACAGTATCTGCCTCAGATGGTCATAACTTTTGCGCTGATTTCTTTTGGTGGATGGGTGTACGAGACCATCTATTGCTCTGTTGTTGAAGGAGAATTTACCAAACGCGGCTTTCTTTTTGGGCCTACGTGTCCCATTTATGGCATAGGCGCGCTTGCTGTATGGCTGGTGCTTGGTCAGATTTCTAATCCATTTATTGTTTTTATTGTTGGCGGATTTTTGGCCACAGTTATTGAGTACTCAACCGGCCTCTTTTTGGAGCGTCGCTTTAAAAAGAAGTGGTGGGACTACTCTATGTTCAAGTTCAACTTACATGGTCGAATTTGTCCCCAAGCCAGCGCTGTGTTTGGAGCATTTTCTGTTACTTCAGTCTTTGTACTAGTTCCCGCGATGCTTAATGTTTTAACGCTTTTCTCTAGCCACACTATCTCAGTCATAGCGTTTATTGTGGTCACACTCTATTTTTTGGACACTATGGCAAGTCTTCTTTGGAACGGGCCAACTACTCATCACAAAGTTGAAGCTGTAGCCCAAGATGCGTCTTTGAAGATTGAAGAAGCTGCACAAAATGCATCACAGCAAGTTGACGCGATGGCTCAAAACGCATCACAGAAAGCAAGCGCAGCCGCTCAAACTGCAACCCTTCTTGCCACTCAAAAGGCTAAAGAGGTTTCCCAGAAAGTCCAGGTAACCAAGCAAAAGTTTGACAACACTACCCAGAAAGTCAAAGATTGCTTACCAGATTCGTTTCCATGGGACAACTAAACGAGCTTCTCGGCATATTGTTATACCTCAGCACATCAGTGATTTCGAGTTTGGATTTATATGTACACCATTGAAAGCAGAGTTAGATACAGCGAATGCGATGAAACAGGAAAGCTTTCCCTGGTAGGTGTTATGAACTACCTACAGGATTGCTCAACATTTCACTCGGAAGATATTGGTCGCGGATTCAAACAGCTAACCAGCGAAGGATACGCTTGGGTTCTGGCAACTTGGCAAATTCAAGTTGACCGTCTTCCTCAATTTGGCGAGAAGATCTGTGTGGGCACCTGGTCATATCAGATGAAAGGTCTTCAAGCATCAAGATCGTTTATCATCAATGATGAAAATGGTACGACCATTGTTAAGGCTGATTCTACCTGGTATTTAATGAACATTAAAGAAGGTAAAGCTGCTCGCGTTCCAGAAAGTGAAAGCATCTACATCACTGGTGAACCTCGTGTTGATTTGCCACCAACCCCTCGTAAAATCGCACTCGAGGGAGCCGCTGTTGAAGGCCCAGACATACTTGTTTCTCAGCAGCACTTGGATACAAACAAGCATGTCAACAATGCCCAGTACGTGCTTATGGCTGTTGACACGCTTGTGGCTCTTGGTTATTCTCACAAGCTTCGTCGCATTGTGGTTCAGTACAGAAGCCAGGCACACTTGGGCGATACCATCACTTCTCAGGTATACACCGATGAGACGGGTTTCTCGGTAGTACTTAAGGACGCTAAGAGTTCTGCTATCTTTGCCACAGTAAGGCTGGAAGGATAACATGGCCAAGAACAAAACAGTAAATGTAGCTGCATCTATATTTTATAAAGACAACAAAATTCTTGCGGCCTGTAGAGCTGACGCAGATAACGCTGGATTCTGGGAGTTTCCTGGCGGAAAAGTTGAGGTTGGAGAGACTTCTGAGCAGGCGCTGCGTCGAGAAATTCAGGAAGAGCTGCACTGCAGTGTTCAAGGTGCTTTTTTCTATGACACAGTAACGTACTCCTATCCTACCTTTGACCTGCACATGGATTGTTATATCTGCACGTTAAGAGAGTCTGAGAAACCTATTCTAGACCCAACTGTTCACTCACAGCTTTGCTGGCTTGCCCAAAACGAGCTTCTTGACGTACAGTGGTTACCTGCAGACGTTGAGCTCATCAAGCAACTTGGTACGTTTTGGAACGATATTTTTGCGTCACAGCACCTGTAAGCTGCTAGTAAAACGAGCAACACAAGGGTTTGCAAAGTATTGGGTGCAAAATACTTTGCAGAGTATGTGAAGTAGCAATAAGAGGGGTTTCTCGCCATGAAATCCTTGAGCAGCGACGGGTATCATCAAAGTATAAGCGTTTGATTGAGGATTGATGGCAAAGAAAGACGACAACCAGGATACCAGGCACAACAGGCATGAATTTGACGGTGAGGGCCCTGATTTTGACCCCAACGATCCATCTCAGATGCCTGACGGGTCTCCCCTTCCTATGGGTCTGTTATTTTTTATAGTTATTATGCTGCTCTCGGGACTAGGGCGATCTTGTTCTGCAAACAATCAGTCTTCCTCAAATCCGATTTTTGGGGATCCATACAGCGCTTATTCCGATAGCAATTGGTAACAACATCAACAACTAGCTAACATCTTTACTAACACTTAAATTTTAGTTTCACCTTGTGTTTTAGTATTCGATATTGATTTAAAGGATTTACTATGAGCAAAGCTGATCGTATTTTTATTGATATGTGCTCCGATATTATTGCAAATGGCACTACTACCGAGGGCGAGAAGGTACGTCCCACCTGGGAAGATGGTACCTCTGCATACACAATCAAAAAGTTTGGTGTCTGCAATCGCTATGATTTGCGTGAGGAATTTCCTGCACTAACACTTCGTCGTACTGCTCTCAAAAGTGCTATGGACGAAGTTTTGTGGATTTATCAGAAGAAATCCAACAACGTTAATGATCTTAATTCTCACATTTGGGACTCTTGGGCTGATGAGTCTGGTTCCATTGGAAAAGCTTACGGTTACCAGGTTGGACAGGTTTCTCACTATGCTGATGGCGATTATGATCAGATGGATCGCGTGCTCAAAGATCTTAAAGAGAATCCATTTAGTCGTCGAATTATGACCAATCTGTACACCTTTGCTGATCTCTCAGAGATGAACCTCTATCCTTGCGCATTCAACGCAATCTATAACGTTACTCAGGAAGCTGGTAAGGACAAACCAACACTTAACCTGCTGCTTGTTCAACGTAGCCAAGATATTCTTGCGGCTAACAACTGGAATGTTTGCCAGTACGCAATCTTGCTGATGATGGTCGCACAGGTCAGCGGCATGGAGGCTGGCGAGCTAGTTCACATGATTGCAGACGCTCACATTTATGATCGTCACGTAGACATTGTTAAAGAATTGATTTCTCGCCCAACCTTTGACGCTCCAAAGGTAAGCCTTAACCCTAACGTCACTAATTTTTACGCCTTTACTACTGATGACCTCATTGTCGAGGATTATCAGCACGGCCCACAAGTCAAAAACATTCCAATTGCCGTTTAAGTTAGAGAGTGTAGCAAGTACGGCTAGCACTATACTCAGGTAACAGCTACACAGCCACTGACGTTATTATTCGTATTTCATTTAAGACGCTATTTGCCAGGAGAACCACATGAACGCAATTGTTTCTGTAACACGCGATTGGGGTATCGGATGCGAAGGAGGCCTTCTCATCCCCAATAAGGCCGACATGAAATACTTTGTTGAGCACACACGCGGTTGCACAGTTGTTATGGGCAGAAAGACGTTGGAGAGCTTCCCGGGAGGCCCACTTAAAGGCCGCCGCAATATTGTTATTTCTAGAAACGCTGACTATCAGGTTGAAGGCGTTGAGGTTGCGTCGTCGGCAGAGGAAGCGCTCCGTTTAGTTGCAGATGAAACACCGGAGAAGGTTTGGCTTATTGGTGGCGCCTCAATTTACCGCACTCTTCTCGACAAGTGCTCTTATGCGTACGTTACAAAGCACGACACCGTAGTTAATGCGGATACGTACTTCCCTAACCTGGACGAGGATTCTGCATGGGAAGTTTGTAACGAGGAAGACGGTGGTGTGACTCCAGAAGGAGTTGCTTTCAAGTTTGTAACTTATCGTCACGTTTAGACTTTGCATACGCTATTCATAAGTACGCCAAGATACCGTGCGTACAACCAATCTATTTAACTAAAAAGCCGGTTACCTGAGATTTAGGTAACCGGCTCTTGTTTTAAGCTTTACGTGCTACGCGATTGCGACACGCATGTAACAATTAGTCCTCGTAGAAGCCTGGCTCACGACCATAGTAAGCATCAAGGTAGAGCTCACGAATCTCAGAGATAAGTGGATAGCGTGGGTTTGCAGCAGTGCACTGGTCATCAAATGCCTGCTCAGACATCGCATCAAGAGTATCAAGGAAGTACTTCTCATCTACGCCGTAATCCTTGATGGTCTCCTTGACACCAATGTATGCTTTGAGCTCCTCAATCTTCTTGACAAAGTTCTCAAAGACCTCACGGTCATCCTTACCGGTAACGCCGCAGAAACGACCTGCCTCGGCGTAACGCGCAAGGGTATGTGGATGATCATACTGTGGGAAGGTACCCATCTTTGTTGGGCGCTCAGCTGCGTTGTAACGCATAACGCGAGTAAGAATAACTGCGTTTGCCCAACCGTGTGGAATGTGGTGGAAAGCGCCCAGCTTGTGAGCCATGGAGTGGTTAACACCGAGGAATGCATTAGCAAATGCAAGTCCACCTAGGCAGGAAGCGTTTGCCATATGATCGCGTGCCTCAACATCGTTTGGATTGTCGTAAGCACGTGGTAGGTACTTAAAGACCAGCTTCATACCGCGAAGAGCCATGCCATCTGTGTAGTCAGATGCCATCATGGAGACAAATGCCTCAAGGCAGTGAGTAAGAACATCAATACCAGAAGCAGAGGTCAGGCCCTTAGGCTGGCTCATCATGTTGTCGGTATCAACGATAGCCATGTTAGGCAACAGCTCATAGTCTGCAAGAGGATACTTAACGCCATTGTCAGCATCGGTGATGATGGCAAATGGAGTAACCTCGGATCCGGTACCAGAAGAAGTTGGGATTGCAACAAAGAATGCCTTGTTGCCCATCTTAGGATACTTGTAGACACGCTTACGGATATCCAAGAAGTCTGCAGCCATGTCCTCAAACTTCTCTTCTGGATTCTCGTACATGGACCACATAATCTTACCTGCATCCATAGCTGAACCGCCGCCGATTGCAATGATGCAGTCTGGCTCAAAGGAGCGAATACGAGCTACACCCTCAAGAGCGCTCTGAAGGGTGGGGTCTGGAGCGACATCCCAGAATGAAGAATGAACAATACCTAGGGAGTCCAAAGTCTCCTCGATAGTTTTAGTGAAGCCACTCTTATAGAGGAACTGGTCTGTAACAATAAAGACACGCTTCTTGTTATAGACCTCTTTAAGCTCACGGAGAGCAAGAGGCATGCAGCCCCTCTTGAAGTAGACCTTCTCAGGTACACGAAGCCAAAGCATATTCTCTTGCCTCTCTGCAACAGACTTGTAGTTAAGCAGGTGCTGTGGGCCAACGTTGCCGGAGACGGAGTTGCCGCCCCAGGAGCCGCAGCCAAGGGTTAGGGATGGAGCCATCTTGAAGTTGTAGAGGTCTCCAATACCACCCTGAGAGGAAGGAGTATTGATCAGGATACGGCAGGTCTTCATTGCCTCCTGGTGCTTAGCAATCTTCTCTTTCTCGTTAATGTTGACATAAAGAGAACTGGTGTGACCGTAACCACCATCAGCAACAAGACGCTCAGCCTTAGCAATAGCCTCATCAAAGTTCTTTGCACGATACATACCAAGAACTGGGGAAAGTTTCTCGTGAGCCATCTCTTCTGAAGGCTCAACAGAGGTAACCTCGCCGATAAGAACCTTGGTCTTCTCTGGAACCTCAACTCCAGCGGTCTTAGCAATAAAGTAAGCAGACTTACCAACAATGCCTGCGTTTACAGCTCCGTTGACAATAACGGTCTTACGGACAGCATCAAGCTCTTTACCCTGCAAGAAGTAGCAGCCGCGATCAGCAAACTCCTTCTTAACCTGATCGTATACGCTATCAAGAACGGTAACAGACTGCTCAGAAGCACAAATCATACCGTTATCGAATGTCTTGGAGTGAATGATAGAGCTAACTGCAAGCTTGATATCTGCGGTATCGTCGATAATGGCAGGAGTATTACCAGGACCAACGCCAAGAGCTGGCTTACCGGAAGAGTAAGCTGCGTTGACCATACCTGGACCACCAGTTGCCAAAATGATGTCAGCGTTGCTCATAACTGCTGCGGTCATATCAATGGTAGGAGCTGGTACCCAGTCGATAATACCCTTGGGGCAGCCGGCCTTCTCGGCAGCATCGCGAACAATACGAGCAGCAGCAATAGTGCACTCTTTTGCGCGTGGGTGTGGGGAAATAATAATGGCGTTTCTTGTCTTGAGAGCAAGAAGTGTCTTAAAGATTGCGGTAGAAGTTGGATTAGTAGTTGGAATAACTGCAGCTACAATACCCATAGGCTCGGCTACAACTCGATAACCAGCAGCTGGATCATCTTCTACGACACCACAGGTCTTCATGTCCTTGTACTTGTTGTAAATGTACTCAGCTGCGTAATGGTTCTTGATTACCTTATCTTCCATTACACCCATGCCAGTTTCTTCAACTGCCATGCGAGCAAGAGGGATACGATTTTTCTCGGCCGCAAGAGCAGCTTCATAAAAAATCTTATCGACCTGCTCCTGAGTAAATGTTGCAAACTCTGCCTGTGCCTCGCGCATCTCTTCGAGACGCTTAAGCAAAGTATCAACATCCTCAATTTGAGTAGCCTTCTTTGCCATAAAATCCCCTTCTGTTTAGGAACATTAATTCAAATTATAGCAAGGTCTGCTATACAAGAACTTACCGTTAACCGAGTCGCTCAAAATTTATAATCTGTGTTCTTACATCTTCATCTGTTGCAACAAATCTATGCCATTGACCCGGCGATTCTTTCCACATGTAATCCACGTATGGGCCAAATCCGCCCACCAACTGTGATGTTGCGCGCACAAAGCTCGGATCCGTCTTGAGACCTGGATAGCGCACCGCCTCGACGCGCGGATGACACGCCAGGTACGCAGCAACCACCTGCGCCGCGTCGCTCGCCGCGTGGCGAGAAGCCCGTGCACTCGCCTGCTTTTCCGCTCCCGTAGCAGAAACCGTCACGTTTTCTGCAGAACACGCCTTGGATTCAACCGCCTCTGCTACCCACGGTATGCAGCACTTCCGCAGGCACACGACAACATATTCCGGCACCCGAGCGTCCGTAGCCACAGCAAGCTCTGCTCCCAAGCGGCACGCGGGGCTTAACTCGGCACCAATCATGCGCACGTCTGCCACCAGCAGCTCCCCTGCTGCAGCTCTGCCCTTGATGTCACACACCTCAACAGGCACGCCAGCAAGCGGCTCCACAACAGTTGCACCGCCCGCAACCAATATGGCGAGAAGTTCGTATGCATATGAAACAGGGACAAGCCGCGCACGGCCTGCCCCTGTCATTTTTACGTATTCAGCTAGAACGTCAGCTGCGGTTTGCGTCACGTCATCGGTTGCGCAGACACTCTTCGTGCCACCTGCGCGATCCTGTGCGGTGCCACTCGTAACCTGTGCTTTATCTGAAGCCTGCTTAACCAACGCGCTCAGCATTCTCTTTGACAACTTGAGCAATGAACTCGCTAAGCTCTGCTGTGTGAGTCTCGTTGGAACGGTCGCGGACAGAGATGTTTCCTGCCTCAACCTCCTGCTCACCAAGGATAAGCATATAAGGAACGCGGTCAAGTGAGCGAGCCTCACGAATCTTATAGCCGATCTTCTCGTCTCGATCATCAACCTTAACGCGAATACCAGCAGCTGCAAGCTTATCGGCAACCTCATGCGCATAAGGACGAGACTTCTCGGAAACAGGAAGAACCTTGACCTGGCATGGGCTCAGCCAGACAGGGAACTTACCTTCGTAGTTCTCGGTCAAAATGCCAATAAAGCGCTCGAAGGAACCAAAGCCAGCGCGGTGAATCATGATTGGCTGCTTCTTGGTGCCGTCAGAGTCAATGTACTCAAGCTGGAAGTTATGAGGCAGCTGGAAGTCAAGCTGGATGGTACCGCACTGCCAAGAGCGACCAAGGCAATCAGTCAGATGGAAGTCAATCTTAGGACCGTAGAAAGCACCGTCGCCCTCATTGATAACGTAATCGATGCCCATGGACTCAAGTGCATCCTTGAGGCCCTGCTCTGCGCGCTCCCAATCCTCATCAGAACCCATAGAATCCTCTGGGCGCGTAGAAAGCTCAACACGATATGGGAAGCCAAACTGGGCATAGTAAGCGGTAATGAGGTGAGATGCATCCGTGACCTGCTCAGTAATCTGATCAGGGCGGATAAAGAGATGTGCGTCATCCTGAGTAAACTCACGAACACGGAACAGACCGTGCAGCGCACCCTTCATCTCATAGCGGTGGTCAAGACCAGCCTCAGCCAACTTCATAGGAAGATCCCTATAAGAACGTGGCTTAGACTTGTAAATCAAGCAAGCACCAGGGCAGTTCATAGGCTTAATGGCAAAGTCCTCTTCATCTACCGTGGTGGTGTACATATTCTCTTTGTAGTGGTCCCAGTGACCAGAAGTCTCCCAAAGGGAACGCGAGAGGATCAGTGGGGTCTGAACCTCCTGATAACCAAAGCGAGCCTGCATCTCATGCCAGTACTCGGTCAGAGCGTTGCGCAGAGCCATACCATTTGGAAGCCAGAATGGAGAGCCTGGACCGAAGTCAGACATCATGAAGAGCTCCATCTCGCGACCAATCTTCCTGTGGTCGCGCTTCTCGGCCTCTTCAATCATCTTAAGGTACTGAGCAAGCTCCTCTTTAGAACCAAACGCAACACCATAAATTCTGGTGAGCATCTTGTTGTTTTTATCGGCCTTCCAATAGGCACCAGAAATGCTGGTCAGCTTGAAGGCCTTAACACCCTTGGTGTAGAGCATGTGAGGGCCAACGCACATGTCAACGTATTCACCTTGCTTGTAGAAGGTAATGTGTGCGTCAGAAGCAAGATCACCAATGTGCTCAACCTTGTAAGACTCGCCGCGCTCCTTCATGTAGGCAATAGCCTCATCACGAGGAAGCTCAAATGTCTCAATCTTGAGGTTCTCTTTGACAATCTTCTTCATCTCAGCCTCAATAGCTGGGAAATCGTCCTCGTTAACCTTGGTGTCTCCAAGATCAACGTCATAGTAGAAGCCGTTTTCGGTTGCTGGACCATAGGCAAACTGTGCGTGAGGATACAGACGCTTCAAAGCCTGAGCAAGCAGGTGAGCTGCATCGTGGCGAATAACCTCAAGCTCTTCAGCTGGATTGTTAATCTCGCCCACATGGCCGTCGTTATATAAAACCTTCATGTAAAACCCCTCAGAGGTAGCTACTCATAGAAACAGGCACGGCGCCTACTCTGCTCACACAGGAGCTTAGGAGCAGACGCCTACATAGTCTCTGTTGTAAAACACCAGTTTGCCATCATAAAGAATAAAACCAAACGTTATTGAATGCGAGTACGGCAGTAAGGGCAAACCTTCCAGTCTGCGTTCAGAGGACGATGGCATGTTGGACAAACGTTTCTAACCTGCGTATTGCAGATTGGGCACACGATAAAATCGCGGTCGATTGGAGCGGAGCACTTAGGGCAAATGCCGTAGTGAGACAGCTGGTGCTCACGAAGGGCAATGTCCAAGTCCTGCTCCTCACGGTCAATGAGGTAGCTGCTTGGACGCAAAATAACGTATGCAAGCAGGCCCACAACAGGAACAACAGAAATGACTGCCCACATCCACCAAGGCTCTGCGCCACGACGCTGAGCATCGCGAATAACGTAGATGATGGAAAGGATATAAAGCATTACGACGCAAATAACCATGAGGTAAATAACCATACGTACCTCAGGTGTAATAATCTGATCAAGAATCTCCTGCATCTGACAGCCCCTTCTGCTGGCTTTTTGTTCTCTCCTAAATCGTACGACAAACCGCTTCAAAAATGAGCGAAATGTCGCAGATAAATTTATTTTACCAAAGCATCGCTAAATTGTGCAGCAACCTCGCCAGCAAGTGAAATTGTTCCACATGCCACAAAGCCCTTCTCGCGCAAGGCGTCCACTGCCTCGGGGACACTTCTGTAGACAGCTACCACATTGGCGCCGCAGGCTTTGTACAGCTCAGCAAGCTCATCTGCATCCATGGCGCGATCGTTGTCTGTCTGGGTTACCGCTACCTCTGGGAACTCTTTGGCGAGAAGCTCTGCGATGCCCTTAACGTCTTTATCTGCAAAAACAGCAGTCAAAAGCATAGGACGGTTGGCAACTTCTGGCTCAATTGAGCGGATAGCTGTTAAGAATGTCTCAACTGACTGGGGGTTGTGAGCTGCGTCGATAAGCACCAAAGGCTTTGGCTGAAGCAGCTGGAACCTACCGGGTGTAGGACACCTGGTTGTGGAGAAAAACGCTTTTTCGGCATCAAGTGGACGACCCAGAAAATCTTCTGCCAAGCAGGTTGCCAGGGCAATGTTTGCTGCCTGATAGCTTGGTTTAAGTGCGGCAAGATCTTCGTAGGTTGCACGTGGCGTGACAACCGTAAGCTCAAGCGGAAAACCGATGCTTTTAGGCTTTTTGGTAATGAAGAAATGTGCGTGAGGCAGCTCTGGATGGTCAGATGCCTGACCAGCAGAAACCTCTCCTTCAACGTCTTCTGGCTTGTCAGCTATAAGAAGGGTTGGAACAACGCCCGCAGAAGCTGCCTGGGACAAGAAAACGTCCTGGACGCTCTGAGGAGTTGTCGTTCCCACACCAAGCACGCAGGTTCGACCAGGTTTGATAATGGCAGCCTTCTCGCCAGCAATAGCCTCTAGGGTATCGCCTAAGATGCGCGTGTGGTCCAGGCCAACGCCCGTGATGGCAACGGAGGTGATGTTTTGAGCGGCGCTTGTTGCGTCCCATCTGCCGCCCATACCGCACTCAAGCACGCAGGCATCAATCTCTGCTTCAGCAAAGACAACCAGGGCGGCAACCGTAAGCAGGTCAAACTCGGTAATGTCATAAGGACGCTCACCCAAGGCGGTTCGCTGAGCATTGACGCGCTCCCCTGCTACTTGAGCTGCAGAGACGCCGTGAGCAAAGGCTTCCTCAGAGACAGGTGTGCCATTGATTTCCATACGCTCGGTATAGCTGATGAGCTCAGGAGACGTATACAGAGCAGTCTTAAGACCTTCTCCTTTGAGCAGGGCTGCCGTATACCTAGAGGTAGACGTTTTGCCGTTAGTGCCTGCAATCTGAACACTCTTGAAGCAAAGGTCAGGATTGTCCAGCTCTTTGAGCATGTCTTCCACGCTCTCTAGCAAAGGCTGGATGCCAAACTTCTTTGTATCGTGAAGTACCTTTAAAGACTGCTCATAGCTCAGCTTAGGCACAGAAAAAGGAACGGAATAACTCATTGCACAAACCTCTTATAGACCAAGCAGACGCATAGCCTCTGCACGGGTTTTCTCGTTAGTCTTAAAAATACCGCGAACCGCAGACGTGGTGGTCAAAGCGCCCGCTGCCCTAATGCCGCGCATGCTCATGCACGTGTGCTCGGCTTCCATAACCACCAAAACACCCAGAGGATCCAGCTCTTCTACCATGGCGTCTGCAATCTGGCCTGTTAAGCGCTCCTGTACCTGCAGACGGCGAGAATACCCGCTGACACAGCGAGCAATCTTGGAAAGGCCGGTAATGCGGCCATTTTGTGGGATATAGCAGACGTGCGCCTTGCCTACAAAAGGCAAAATGTGATGCTCGCAGGTAGACGAAAAAGGAATGTCGCGGACAATAACCATCTCTTTATTGCCCTCTTCGTGGAACTGTTTACGCAGGTGAGCTGCAGGATCTTCCTGCATGCCACCAAAGAGCTCTACACAAGCACGAGCAACACGGTCTGGTGTGTCAAGCAGACCTTCTCGCTCTGGATCCTCGCCAATAGCAAGCAAGAACTCAGTAACCGCAGCTTTTACGCGCTCCTGGTCAAGCTCTTTATAGTTATTCTCTGCTGCCACGAGGCAACCTACCTTTCACTCTTACGCAAGCGTTCTTTGAGCTGCAGCAACAACATGACGAGCAAGAATTGCCGTAGTTACGCTACCTACACCACCAGGAACAGGAGTATAAGCACTTACCAGTGGTGCCACCTGCTCTGTATTGACGTCACCGACAAGCTTTTGAGCATCTTCATCCCAGTTAATACCCACGTCAATGATAGTCTGACCGGCTCTTACGTAGTCAGCTCCAACTAGGTGCGCACGACCTGCAGCAACAACCACAACCTCTGCCTGCTTAAGTGTATCGGCAAGGTCTTTGGTCTTGCTGTGACATACCGTTACTGTAGCGTTTCTGGCGCTTAAAAGCGCAGCTACCGGACGACCAATGACATTAGAGCGACCAACAACTGCAACAGGCACTCCCTCAAGAAGCACCTGGTAGAAATCGAGAAGCGCGAGAACTGCCTCTGCAGTGCAAGGTCCTAGTGCATCAGGAGTTCCACAAAGCGTTGCCAGCAGCATAGAATCGGTTGCGCAATCGACATCTTTTTCTGGAACTAAGTGCTGAAGGGCTTCATGCTCATCAATTCCAGCAGGAAATGGACGCATAGGCAGACAACCATGCACAGATTTATCAGCGGAAACCTGATCAAACGCACTATTTACCTGCTCTTGTGTAGCATATTCAGGAAGCTCAATGGTCTCAACTTCAAAGCCCACCTTCTCTGCACGCGTATATGCCGCGCGCTCATAGGTAAGGTCATCACTTTTCTGTCCAATGCGTACAATAACCAGCTTAGGAGTTACACCTTGTGCACGGAGCTCCTGGACTTGAGCAGCAAGTTCTTCAGTTATTGCCTTGGCAACAGGAGCACCACGAAGCTCCTGTGAAATAGTCTCTGAGCTCATATTAAGCCTCCTGTCTTAGCTGTGCGCTTACCGCATCACTTACAGCATCAGCGCGTGATACATAGGTGCCCAGAAGCTTATCCGCCTCATCAAGCAGCGTTTGCGCGTACGCCGTATCATGCATAGAACGAGTGTTTACAAACAGCGTATGAGAAGCGGCAATCAAAGCACCACGTGCCAGAGCAGCACCACAGCCTACATCGGATAAAAGCATACGGGAACCCTTAATAAGCATCTCTTCCAGAAGCTCAATGGACTCGCATACTTTTCTCATAACCTTTAGTGGTGGCTGAGCTGCCTCTTTAAGGGCATCCTCAACAATCTCTGCACGCTTTGGGTCATCCTTAGGCACGCTAAACGCACTTGAAACCAGCAAGAACTGACGAGAGTCCTCGTCCATCAACTCCATAAAGTCTTGGCGAAGCGCACCAGCTCGGGCAATGTATTTTGCAAGATCTTCTTCATGCTGAGCATAGGCAGGTTTTCCTTGTGCATAGACACCGGCCATTGAAGCCAAAGATACTGCAAGCGCACCTACATAAGCGGCAGCACTACCACCGCCAGGAATAGGCTCTTTAGCAGCAAGGTGTTGAGCATAAGAGTCTGCACTATACGTTGTAAATGCTACTTCTTCAGGTGAAGAGGGATAAGACATTAGAAAAGACCCACAATTCTTCCATCATCAAGAACATCAATGTGCTCTGCGGCAGGAACCTTTGGAAGTCCTGGCATGGTCATAATTGAGCCAGTAAGGCAGACCACAAAGCCTGCACCTGCAGAAACACGAACTTCTCGCACGGTAATCTTAAAGTTTTCTGGAGCACACAATTTAGTCTGGTCATCAGTGAATGAGTACTGCGTTTTTGCCATACAAA
Organism: Atopobium sp.; assembly: GCA_022732885.1. Taxonomy (GTDB): domain Bacteria; phylum Actinomycetota; class Coriobacteriia; order Coriobacteriales; family Atopobiaceae; genus Lancefieldella. The sequence goes on from JAIJTS010000009.1 coordinate 60,805, forward strand.
TGGGAAGCTCACCAAAGCCAAGCTCTTCAAGCTGCTGAAGCTGCTTGGCAGCACTTGGAGCAAATTCAACGCCATCAGCATGGTAAATCTTGGTGGCAATGTCAGTAATCTTCTGCTTCAAAGATTCTTTGACATCGTAAGCAAAGGTGAGCTTAGACTCACTCTGGCAGAGGCGCATGACCTCTTCTGCCAAAGCCTGGCCACCCTTTCCGCCCTTTGCCCAAACTTCAGACAGGACAACGTTTACACCACGCTTCTTGCACTCCTCCTCTACCAGAGCAAGCTCTTCAGCGGTATCAGTTGGGAATGCATTGATAGCAACAACTACAGGAAGACCGTAGACCGTCTGGATGTTATCAACGTGACGAAGCAGGTTAGGAATGCCCTCTTTAAGAGCCTCAACGTTTTGCTTGTTAAGGTCTGCCTTGGCTACGCCTCCGTTGTACTTAAGAGCACGAACAGTTGCCACTAGAACAACAGCCGATGGAGCAAGACCAGTAGCTCTGCATTTGATGTCCAAGAACTTCTCGGCACCAAGGTCTGCACCAAAACCAGCCTCGGTAACAACGTAATCTGCAAGACGAAGAGCAGTCTTTGTTGCCTCAACCGTATTGCAGCCGTGAGCAATGTTGGCAAAAGGACCGCCATGGACAAGAGCAGGTGTGTGCTCAAGCGTCTGTACCAAGTTAGGCTGAATAGCGTCTTTGAGGAGCGCCGTCATAGCACCCTCTGCGTGGATGTCACTGACGGTAACAGGCTTGCGGTCATAGGTGTAGGCAATAACCATTCTGCCCAGGCGCTCTTTAAGATCTTTAATGCCTGAAGCAAGGCAGAATACAGCCATGACCTCGGAGGCAACTGTGATATCAAAGCCGTCTTGTCTTGGCATGCCATCAGCAATGCCACCAAGGCCGTCAACAACGTTTCTGAGCTGGCGATCGTTCATATCAACACAACGCTTCCACACCACGCGGCGTGGATCAATGTTGAGGCTATTGCCCTGCTTGATGTGGTTATCCAGCATGGCGGCGCAAAGGTTGTTTGCAGCACCAATGGCGTGGAAATCTCCGGTAAAGTGAAGGTTGATGTCCTCCATAGGAACTACCTGGGCATATCCGCCACCCGCAGCGCCGCCCTTGACGCCAAAGACGGGACCCAAAGAAGGTTCCCTGAGTGCCAACATAGCTGACTGTCCCAGGCTAGTCAAAGCATCAGCCAGACCAACAGAGGTAGTAGTCTTTCCCTCACCTGCTGGCGTTGGGTTAATGGCGGTTACCAGCACAAGCTTACCGCGAAGAGGTTTATCTGCCAAAGCACGTGCATCAAGCTTTGCCTTATAGCGGCCATAAGGCTCCAAAAGATCTTCTGGAATACCTGCGCACTTTGCCACCTCAAAGATGGGAAGCATCTCGGATGATTGAGCAATCTCGATATCGGATTTAACCTCAGACATGTTGTTCCTAACCTAAAGTGGACTGTTTGCGCGTACTAAACACATGATGCGGCTGTTACACCGCATCAAGTTTTGCCTATGAGAAGTCAGCAATCTGCTGCTCTAGCTGAGCAACAAGCTTGTTAAGTTCTTCTGCGCGTGCACGTTTCTTCTCGATAACTTCAGGCGCTGCCTTAGCAACAAAGCCCTCGTTAGCAAGGGTACGTTCCACACCAGAAAGCTCCTTCTTTGAGGACTCAAGGTCCTTCTGAAGACGCTTAGCCTCTGCAGCTAGGTCAACAAGCTCACCAAGAACAACATACATCTCAAGGCCAGCATCGGTGACAGAAACAGAACCAGCGGGCTTCTGAGGAGCCTCAGCAACCTCAAGCGAGCTTACACGGCCAACATTCTGGATGAAGGCTGCCTGCTCCTTCAGCGCTACAACATCCTGAGCTGGAGCTTTAACCACAACAGCAAGGTCTGTCTTTGGAGACAGCCTATAGCGAGCGCGAGAAGAACGAACAGCAGAAACAACCGTTTTAGCAAGCGAGAAGTTATGCTCAGCCGCCTCGTCAACAAAGTTGGCAAGTTTCTGTGGGTCTGGCCACTCAGAGATCATCAGGAACTCTGCATCGTGGCTCAAAAGGCCAGATGCAGGAAGAGCATCCCAAACGCTCTCGGTAACAAATGGCATGGCTGGGTGCAAAAGCCTCATGCTGACGTCCAGAACAAAGACAAGGTTGCGCTGAACCTGCAGACGCTGATCAGGAGTTCCGTCCAGAAGACGGCCCTTGCAGAGCTCAATGTACCAGTCGCAGACATCATTCCAGAAGAAAGACTGAATGTTGCGAGCATACTCACCAAAGCCGTAAGTCTCAAGCTGCTCAGTTGTCTCTGCAACAACCTTAGCAAGGCGCGAGAACATCCATGCGTCTTCTGGCGTTTCTGCCTTTGGCATGCCGGCAGTGTAACCGTCAAGGTTCATCTGAACAAAGCGGCTTGCATTCCAAATCTTAGTAACAAATGAACGTGCCTGATCGGTTCTTGGAGACTCAATAAGCTCGCGAGTCTTCTTATCAAGAACAGCATCAAACTTGACGTCTTGGTTGTTGGTAATAAGCGTAAGCAGGTTATAACGCATTGCGTCTGCACCATACT
>JAIJTS010000025.1 GCA_022732885.1 Atopobium sp.
CTGAGGTTGATGTTGCAACAGCACGCAACAGCGGCATGCCCTGCATTAGCGTTACCTGGGGCTTTAGAGATAAAGAAACACTTCTAGCTGCAGGTGCCACCACACTCTGCGATACTGCAGAAGAAATGGTGCAAGAAATTCTCAAATAGTAGCACTAAAAATTACAATCATGCGTTCATTGCCGTTGAGCGAGAAAAAACGTCCGCTTGCCTATGCCTCTTAATTCGTCTGAATAAGCGTATTCTGAGGGCGGTATAGTCTATAAAACTGCATCCATAATTTGCGCGCAAGCGACGTGGAAAGGATTGCATCATGGGCAAGAAAAGTTCTGAGGTTCTCCAGATTTCTTACGAAGACCTGGTAGAGTACCTGCACAGTAATCACTCTGTGTACATGCAAGTCGGACACCAGGTTTATTACCTCACTGATGTCAATTTTGAGGCATGGAGAGCTCAAGACACCAGTATCAGAAACTCAAAAAACCACTTTGTAGATTGTTCTGAACTAGTTCCAACGGTAGACGAATTTCTCGCGCTTCCTTTTATTAATGGAAAAACTATTAAAGACGTTTTTGCGCATGCAACGTTCTATGCATCCATGAAAAACGAAAAATCTGAGTAATTCAAAATAATCAGCTTTTTGTTGACTATCTCTCAGCTAAAACTTAAAGGATCTGTTAATCGCAGATCCTTTTTTATTACCTGGTAGATTACCTTATTGATTTGCATTTCTCATAAAAAACGCCGATGCAGCGCACCGGCGTTTTACGTTTAATTTGAGAGAACGTGTCTACTCAACAGGCTTCTGAACCTCAAGGACCTCAGCAATCTCAACCTCAGCAGAGACGGTACCAGCAAGCTCTGGAATAAGATCGTTGTACTTATTTGAAGAAGCAAGCTCAGAAGAAGCAGTCTTTGCATAACGCTTAACTGCCGCTGCAGCACGGTTAACAGCGCTCAGCGTTCCAGCGCCACCAACACATCCGCCTGGGCAAGCCATGCCCTCAAGAAGGTAGCCTGGATATTTACCCTTAACGGCGTCCTTGAGCATAGCTCGGCACTCAGCAAGGCCGTCAACAGCCATAATAGGAACTTCTTTGTCAGGATACTTCTGGTGAATGACGTTAACTACAGCGCCTGCAACGCCACCGGCTACTGCAAAAGCGCGGCCATCATGAGAAGCGTTTTCAAAGTCGGAGTTATCGTCATCAAGCTTGGTGTAATCAATGCCCTTAGACTCCATCATTCCCGCAAGCTCCTCAAAGGTCAGAACAAAATCAACCTCAGACTTAACAGAACGACGCAAAGCCTCAAGCTTCTTAGCAGTACATGGTCCAATAAAGACAATCTTGGACTCTGGGTTTTGCTTTCTTACTAGACGAGCAGTCAAAACCATGGGAGTAAGTGCCATGGAGATTGCATCAGCATGCTCTGGGTACTCTTTTTTAGCCATGGCAGACCAGGAAGGACAGCAACTTGTTCCCATAAATGGCAGCTTTTCTGGGACTTCTTTGACAAAGTCTTCTGCTTCCTGAACGGTACAGAGATCAGCACCTGTTGCTACCTCTTCTACCTCGGCAAAGCCCATCTCCTTGAATGCCTCACGAAGACGGCCAACGCTACCCTTGCCAAACTGACCAACAAACGAAGGAGCCACAATAGGAACAACGGTATAACCCTCATTGATAGCCTGAATTACCTGGAAAATCTGGCTCTTATCGGCAATTGCACCAAAGGGGCAGTTGACCAGGCACTGACCGCAAGATACGCACTTCTCGTAATCAATATCTGCGCGACCGTGCTCATCAGAGCCAATAGCGTCCATACCGCATGCGGCTGCGCATGGACGTATGTGGTGATGAATTGCATGGTACGGACAAACATTGAAGCACATTCCGCACTGAATGCATTTCTCCTGGTCAATGTATGCCTTTTTGTCTACAAAGCTAATTGCTTCTTTTGGACAAATCTCTCGACAAGGGTGTGCAAGACAGCCCTGGCATGCATTGGTAACGCGATACACATTGTCCTCGCATGCGTTGCACGCAAACTTGACAATATTAATCAGCGGTGGCTGATAATAAACTTCTGGTCTAGAGGCTTCTTCCAGGCCGTCAGAAATATGTTCTGGTTGATCAACGCCCTGCATAGGCAAGCCCATAGTCATGCGAATACGCTCACCAACAATAGCGCGCTCTAAGAAGACGCTCTCGCGGTACGTTGCAATATCACCAGGAATAATCTTGTAAGGCAGCTCTTCCATTTGACGAGCAATTTCATCAACGCTTTTGTCTGCTTTTTCATACGCAAGCGTTGAAACCTCTTTAAATACCTTCCTGCGGATTTCAGTCAGGTTGGTATATACACCTCGCATTGTGCCAGGCATTTCTCCCCCTCCTCGTTCACTTTATGCACGTCTGGGTAACGTATCAGCATAAAATGAATGAATGTTCTTAGCTTAAAGTATGGACTATAAGCCCTCCTCGGTGGCACCAAAATAAGAAAATCGCTCTGGAATATTCGTTTTAATCACAATTTTTGTGCCCGTGACTGGATGAATAAATCCAACGCGATATGCGTGGAGCATTAACGGCTGCGCATTATGCTTCTTTTTTGCTCCACGCTGCAAAGAAGACACGCCTCCATACAGCGCGTCCCCCACCAGAGGAAATCCAAGTGACGAGAGATGCACTCTAATTTGATGCTTTCTTCCTGTCAGCAAATTGACCAGTAACAAGCTTTGAGTTTGACCTTGTGCTGACAATGCAACCTTAATAAGACGCACCTCCGTTTGAGAAGGCTTGCCTGTGGCTGAAACCCTCATCTTCTGAGCGTCATGCCTATCTTTTCCAATAGCCTTATCTATTAGCAGTTTATGTGGTTCAAATGCTCCCTTAACCGCCGCCAAATACTCTTTGGAAAGCTCCTTGGAGGCAATAAGCTGATCAAACTGCGGCTGCGTTTCTTTTTTGAGCGAGAAAAGCACAATGCCTGTGGTCTCTCTATCAAGACGATTCAAAGCTTGAACCTGGGAAAGGTCTGTCTGACTTGAGCTCTCAAGTACACGGAGTTTCTCGCAAACTACATCGGTAAGCGAAGGCTCATGGGTACCGTCTGCGTGAACAATAATTCCCGCAGGTTTGTTTACGGCAAGAAGATACTCATCCTGGTACAAAATCTCAAGGTTATTCTCAGACTGAAGAGCTTCCACACTACTCACCTCGCTTAACCACATAGCGATGCTCAGAAAGAACTTGAGCAAACGCCTCGATAATGCTCCAAACGTGATCGGTACGTCGCCAAGCAACATTGACCGAATACGACATTTCTTTTCCCAGCTCAATAATGTGGAGGCCAGAAGTTTCAAAATCATAGTTAGATGAAGCAACCAACTCAGACGGCAAGAAGCACGCACCAACGCCTCTCATGGCAAGCGCCAAAAGCGTCTCTGAGTTTCTAGACATGACCTTGATGGTGGGAGAAATACCAGATTCAGCAAACGCATGGCGAGCAAAACTACCAGCAATGTCTCGCTTACCAACTGTTAGAAAGGGGCAAGCTTCCAAGGCTGTGAGCTTTCCCGTCTTTTTAACTTGGGTGACAACAGAGTCAACGTTATCTGCATACAAAGATTCAAGCAGAGCTTGAGAAACAACCAGAACGATCTTCTCGTCAAACAGCTTTTTGACGACTAAGTCATACGACGACGAATTGACTGTTGCGACAATCAAGTCAAGCTGACCTTCGGACAACCACTCAACAAGCTCGTCATTTTCACCCTCATCAAGCTCAATGGAGATGTTTGGGTGCAGTTTTTGAAAAGCAGCAATAGAGCTTGGCATAATAATGTGGCCTCGAGTTGCAGTAACACCAACACGCAAGCGGCCTCGCTCATTGCCCGCAATGTCAAGAAACTCTTGCTCCATTGCGCGATGCTGAGCTTGAAACCTGCGGGCATAGCGTAAGAACTCTTCTCCTGCAAACGTGAGGGACAGCGGGACCGTGCGTTCCAGCAGTTTAGAGCCTAGTTCTTTTTCTGCTGATGCTATATTTGCCGAGAGCGTTTGTTGAGTTACGCTCAGGCGTTCAGCTGCCTTAGTGAAGCTTTTTTCTTCTGCAACGGCAACAAAATAATCCATAGTTTGAAAGTTCATTTTTTGCTCCCACTGTATTACAAAAATTACTTGTAATTATAACCATTGAAAACAGTTGGACTTCAACTTTTTAGTTGCCTACTCTATTTACATAAGAAATTTGTTTGGAGTGGGTGCATGATAGAGCTAATAGTACTAAGTGTCTTTGCGGTGATGCTCATCGTAGGCACAGCCCTATCTTTTCCTCTTACATCTATTTTGACCATTGGTTTCTTTCTCTTTTTTGGTTATGGAATCTCTCGCAAAATCTCTGCAAAAACACTTCTTTTAGCAGCATTTAAATCTGTTTGGGAAGTTAAAACAATTATTGTGCTGTTTGCTGTTGTAGGCGCCATGAGTGCAGCTTGGCGTGCTGCAGGAACCATTCCAGAGATTGTCAGCATTTCTGCTTCTCTTATTTCTCCATCTATCTTTATTCTGGCAACATTCTTGCTTTGCACCATGATGTCTATGCTTCTGGGTACCGCATTTGGTACTGCTGCAACTATGGGAATCATCTGCATGTCTATTGGTAAGGCAATTGGGGCAAGCGAGTTCTTTATTGGTGGCGCCGTTCTTGCAGGTAGCTACTTTGGTGACCGTTGCTCCCCTATGTCTACCAGTGCAATTCTTGTTTCACAACTTACCGATACCAATCTTTCCAAGAACATCAACCGCATGCTTCGTACCAGCGTAGTGCCTTTTATTGCTGCGTGTGTTATCTACGTGGCCTGGGATTTCTTTATGGCAAACACAGGAACAATCCCCGATGTCACTGGTCTTCTCAGCCGCTCCTTTAGGCTCTCTTTAATTTCACTTACGCCAGCTCTTCTTGTGATTGTTTTCTCGCTTCTTAAAGTTGATGTCATTGTTACCATGGCATCCAGCCTGATACTTGCTTGTATTCTCTGCGTCAACATCCAGCGTGTTCCTCTTGAAGATCTACCAGTCATTCTGCTCTTTGGCCTTCGCGCTCCAGGAGCAACCGTGGCAAACATGGTTAATGGTGGTGGCGTTTTCTCCATGATGAACGTCTTGACAATCGTGACCATTTCTTCAAGCTACGCTGGTCTTTTCCAGACAACTGGACTGCTTCGCCGTATGTGCCAGCTGGTGGCTGACCTCTCCGATAACTCCACGCCTTTTTTTGGCGTTCTGATTACCAGCATGTTTACCTCAATGGTTTCTTGTAACCAGACCTTGGCCATTATGCTGACAAACGATTTATGCGAGAACGCAGAAAATTCTTCTAGCGCCCTTGCTTTGGATATCGAGAATAGCGCTGTAATTCTTGCTCCTCTGGTACCGTGGTCCATCTCAAATATCTCCGTACTCTCTGCAATTGGCGCGCCTTCTATGAGTCTTCTAGCTGCAAGTTTCCTCTATTTGCTGCCTCTTTGGACTCTGGGAATTTCTTTGTGGCTTCATCGCCAGCCAGCAAAGATTGACGGTCACCGCGCTCGTTGGCTTGGTCTTACCTCTGATGATGTTCGTAACTGCTCATGTCAATGCGCGCAAGATGCAAAATAGACAAGCTCAACTACAAGCTCAACTGCATCCAATCCTCTACAAAAGTTGCTAAAGACCGAGCTGTTTAACACTTCTAATTCACAACGCTACGCTAGATGTGTTTTACGCCGTTAATACTTCTATTGATGCTTTGGTAATTCAATAATTCGATCGCAACGCTGAGCAATACCCATATCATGTGTGACCATAAGAAGCGTTTTATGGTTTGCATGAACGGAATCTAGCAAATTGTCTATAACAATAGTAGCCATAGCCTTATCAAGTGATCCGGTTGGTTCGTCAGCAAGGATTAAATTACCCGGTTTTATCATTGCTCGAGCAATTGCTACTCTCTGCTTTTCTCCACCAGAAAGCTCATTTACAACCGCATCGAACTTCTCGCCAATCCCGTAGTTTTCCAAAGCAGTTCTAATAAGACGTTCCTGTTCCTGCTTTGAAAGCTTGGTGTATTGGAGCGCTAGTAAGAGATTTTTGCTTACTTTCCAGTCGTTAATGAGAGCAAAAGACTGAAATAGATAATTGATCTCTGTACGCCTCATAAGTGTTGCTTTTTTACTGTTGATCGAAGGATATGCTCTGCCTTCAAGGCTGATTGCGCCTGAGTCTAATGTCTCGAGAAGACCGATGATATTAAGAAGCGTTGATTTTCCACACCCAGAAGGGCCCACGAGAGCCACTGACTCTCCGCTTTCTACCTCAAATGAAATGTTATGAAGAACTGTGTTGCTTCCAAATGACTTATTGAGAGTATCTACCTGTAGAAATGTTTTCATAACTACTCCTTAGAGAGATTCTCTAGAACGATTCTCATAGTGCTTCTATTTGCAGAAATACTGATAGTCAAATTGGAAATCAATAACATCAAGCAGCCCATTATTATTCCAAGAGTTGAACCTATGGCAATCATGAAAAGTGTTCCAACAAGTGCAATAAGATTCACTATGAGCAAAATATTTATGTATTGCTTGTAAATGCCAAATCCCAACATGCATTCAACGGCAATTTTTCTTTCATTCAATCTTTGAACAATTGAAATCATGCTTATTTGAATCACCGTTATAGCTGCAAACATAAGCACAGTTACAACACCGAATAAGAGGAAGAGCTCCTGCAGAGATTTTCTGTAGTCCTTTATGAAGCTCTCTATCGAACTAAACTGTGTTCCAAATCCGTCATCAGAGAGCTCTACAACACCGCTGGAATCCAACAAATTTGATGCGGCCTCAGGTGACAATTTGATATAGCTATTATCAAGCCCCGTAGCAACTAAGCTCTCTGATTCACTGGGGACCATATTATTTGACGTTACCACTTTAATTACGACGTTTGTGCTTATAGAAGGGCTATCTATACTTGTTGACCAAGTAAAAAATCCCTTGCTCGTATCATATTCAATAAATTCAGATGAAGGATTTTGCATATAGGGTGTAACGATATCGGACTCAAATATCTTGTCGCTTCTAGCCACAAGTTCTCTTAGCAGAGTTTTTTGCTCTTCTGAGTACGAGCTTGGAACGAGATAAATCCTCGTTCCATTCTCCGCTTTTTTAACTTGTTCATCAGTCAACGCTACCCCGATTTCTTTTAGATAAGACGGGGATGCAATCAGAACATCAAATGGCTTTAAAATTGCAGAATTTATTCCATAAGCATTTAGAGTTGCTTCGCCTATTTGATTGACATGAGCAATATAGACGCCTTTATCATGCTCGTGGATTTTATACCAATCAAATAATTCCTTGCTTTTATCCATTGGCCTGCCGTTGAAGAAATTACCTTGTGCAACGTGATTTCGGACAATATACCAATCTTTATATACAGACCAATTTTCTTGAGTGGATAGTAGATTTGAGTACATTGTTATAGGAGCATCCATATACGTAGAACCAGCAAAAACCACTACACAACAAAGCGCGTAAATTATCGTTGTTAGAACGTACAGGCCCTTTTGCGACAGTCTTCCTAAAATTGCATCTACAGGTCGGATTGTTAGAAGTGGAGCCGCAGAAATTAGTACCGAAACCACAACTACAAGTATTGATGGCATTGCCGAAGTAAACGTAAACAGTAAAAAACTGCCAGTAATATCAAATCCGGAACAATTAACCATTGTCCACATAAGGGCTAACGGCAGTAAAACAGCTGCTAAAGCACAATAGAAAAAATAATGGTGAACGACGTAATCGCTCTTACTCCAGCCAAGCATTACGTGGACACCGAGCTTCTTTAATTCTTGTAATGAGTTGTAATACGTCAGTAAACAAAACGATATACTCAAGATTATAAAAGTTACCCCAGCAACGTAGTAGAAGAGTCCAATTTCAACCGCTGATCCTGAATAATTTGTAATAAATTTTTCTTTATGTAGGCCAGTGGCTTCTGAAATCTGATTAACCAACTCATCAAATTCTTCAGGAGAAAGGCCTAAAACAACACAAGAATTTCCCAAATTATAGCCAGGAGTAATTTGATCTAATTTGAAATAAACTGAACCCAAAACATATGGTAAGTCACCAACTTTATTGTTAGTATCCATTCCGTAGCCAAGGTATGACTCTGAAGAATGTCCTAGAAGTTCATTGATTTTTTGCCTATTTATAACTTGGGTGCCAAGAATATCAAAGGAATCAAAGCTGTTAGCCTCACTACCTGGAGAAGATAGCACGCCAACGGTCAATATCCTAGGCCCTTCAGTAATTGATTCAGTTTTCTTAGTTATAAGAATCATCTTGTGAGTTTGTGCGTAAACCCTAACAACTGACACAAACGTTTCTTTTGTCTCATCAGACATCTGTGAAGTATAAATTTGCGGCTGATCAGAAAGCCAAGAATCGAATTTTCGGGAAGTAAAAATTTCTAAAAACCCTTTTCCCACCAAAAACGAAGAAAGTGCAATTAAGACAACTATTATAGAAACAATAAAGCGGTACGCTCTTTTCATTTCTTCACCTACAATTTCTTTGAATTACAAATAAATGAAGGTGCTTATTAGTTATAAAGCTATAAATAAGCTTCTACAGTATTAGTATGAACTTAAACCGTTTACGTTTAATCGGTTCTATTGGTAACTATCGTAAGCGGCTTCTATTATTCTATAAACGGTATTTGCCACCTAAACAAAAACCTCTCATGCCTAAGACATGAGAGGTTTCAGGAATCGAAGCTACTAACTGTTAGAAACTGTTAGCTGTTACTGTCTTGCTTTAACCTCAGCAACAAGCTGGTTAGCAGGCACCTGTACCTGCTCGTGAGACTCCATATCACGAAGGGTTACCGCACCAGCTTCAACCTCATCTGGACCAATAACAACGCAAAGCGTTGCGCCCATCTTATCTGCCTGCTTAAACTGAGCCTTCAGCGAACGACCAGTACGATCAGCCTCACATCTAATGCCAGCCTCACGCAATGCCAGCACGGTATCAAATACAACAGGAGCCTGCTCAGCACCTGCGCAAGCAACATACACACAGCTTGGAGCCGCTGGCTCAGCTGCAACACCAAGAGCTTCTAGCGCCAGTATAATGCGCTCAAAGCCAACAGCAAATCCAACGCCTGGGGTTGGCTTTCCGCCTTCAAGCTCAGCAAGACCGTCATAACGGCCGCCGCCGCCGATAGCGCCAATGCCAGCGTTTGGAATCTCTACCTCAAAGACAGTACGTGTGTAGTAATCCAAACCGCGAACAAGCGTTGGATCCTCAACGTATGAAATACCAGCAGCGTCCAAATATGCCTTGACCTGCTCATAGTGAGCGCGACAATCATCACACAGGTTGTCAGAAATCAGTGGTGCGTCCTTCATAACCGCGTGACAGCTCTCATTTTTGCAGTCAAACGCACGAAGTGGATTAATCTCCGCGCGCTCAAGACAGTCCTCACACATCTCATCCTTGTGATCAAGAATGAACTGCTTGACCTTCTCGCGATATGCTGGGCGGCACTCCGCATCACCCATGGAGTTAATCATGAGCTTCATATCAGCTGGCGAGAAACCCATCTGCTCGTAAAACTTTATCAACATGATGATGGACTCTGCATCGGCAGCTGGATCAGAGGCTCCAAGCCACTCGACACCTACCTGGTGGAACTGGCGCAGACGGCCTTTCTGAGGACGCTCTCCCCTGAACATTGACTCGGCATACCAAAGTTTTGCAGGAGTTCCTCCCTGTGGCACAAAGTTGTGCTCAACGGCAGCACGGACCACACCAGCAGTTCCCTCAGGACGCATAGCCATACGCTGACGAGGCTTAAGACCGGACTCATTGCCGGCAGCCAGCAAATCATCAAGTAGCGCGCCTGAAAAAACACGGAACATTTCTTTGCGTACTACATCGGTTGACTCACCAATACCGTGAACAAAGGTGTCTACCTGCTCAAGTGCAGGAGTCTCAATGCGG